>JBDRQO010000015.1:0-70352 GCA_043826275.1 Pseudomonadota bacterium | reverse complement strand
TTATTTTTTCAATACTATCTTTAACTGTTTTTTTAAATCGTTTTCCCAAACCTTCAGACTGCTGATCATACCACATAATTGCGTCATCAAACTCTTTTGCTGCCAATTCATGAATTCTAATCTTCATGGTATAAGCTATCAAAATCGATCAACTTTGAGCGCCCATCTTTAACAGCTTGTCTCCGGTCCTCGACTTCATCCAGCCATAACTTCCGGATTTTATCTTCTTCGCAATCTATGCTGGCCATTATTAATTGAGCGAATTCAATCCTTTTATTTGGCGGCATTTTCAAGGCTTCATCCAATAAATTCTGTGTCATTGTTTTTGTCCTCAACAATTCATTTATATATAATATCTAAAATGGTACTTGATAATTCCCCACGAGTCAAAAATTATATGCAAAACCCGGCAAATAAAAATATATGGGATTGTTTTTCAGGTATTTCAAGAATAATTTCAGGTTTGTGTCGGTATCCATAAAGATTTTTAGTACTTAATTCTCCGGAATAGGATAATTAGTCATGACTGCTATCGATGGATGAAATGCTCGCCAACCGCACAATGTTTTGGCTACAGTTTAATGACCCGGACTATTATTAACAGTCCGGACCTTTAAATCCAGCATCTGGAGAGAGATATCATAGACATAGTGCACCCCCTTGCTGAAGAAATTTTCCAGTCGAAAAACAATTTTTTTTCCAGAATGCTCAAGGTTACAATTGATATCTTTGACATTTGAAGCCCGGTTAAGGTCATGAATTGGATAATCCTTAACCGCTGAAATACTTCCATATGATATAAAAATAACTTAACTGGGTGTACAGTTTTTTAGGGGAGGATCACAAATCCATTTTGGATTTTTTGTATTATCGATGCCGGTTCTATTGTCCGTGGCCATGGGAACTATCCTTATTCGCTGGCTGATTTTAACTGGCCGGTCACATACTTATGCAAAACACTTGAAATCAAAGTCTGATAGGGTAAACCCTCTTGCATTGCTTTTGTTTGAAGGCCCATTAAATCCTTTGAGGCCAATCGAATATTAATCCTTTGTTCTTTTTTAAGGCTGTTTTTTGCTATTACTTGATACCGTTTAAGTTCTTTTTTAAGATCAGGCACACTTTCCCATTCGTTGTCTTCAACAGTCCTTAAAAGTTCTTTTTCGTCTTTTGAAATACCCATTTTATTCACCTCCGCTTAAATATTTTTTCGTCATTTTTCGACTTGGAATGATTGTTTTTAAAAAAATAGTTTTTTCGTCCTCAATAAATGGAACTATGTGGACATAATCATTTATTATAAGAATGAAAATTCGTTGATTCGGGTATTGTTTTTTATTCGTATGATTTATTACATCAAGTATCTTGTTATTGATTAAGCTGGTAACAACATCCTCAAAACAGACCCCTCTTTCTACCTGTAGTTCTCTATTTTTTTTATCGTTCCATGCAATGTTTTTCATGTGCCCAATGTAATACTTTGTGTGCCTATCGTCAACAAATATTTCTAACTGATGGCTTTATCATGGACACAAATTAAAAATTGATTTTATCAAGGTGAAATTTTTTTTTCAAAGACCAGACTTCTGGCTATTAGGTACGGTATGAAAGGTCCAAAAGAGACCGTGGCCTTCTAACGTGCGGTCTTCACCTGAAATAAAAAAATCATGGCCAAGAGAATATTAACTTTGGGGAGATAGTTGATATTCAGGAAAAAGCCCAAACACCGGTATATAAGTTGTTTTCACTAATTTTGGTATCTGGCAAAACTTATTGCTCTTTTTCAGGTACCACCAGATTCTTTATCTGGCCAATCCCTTTAATCTTTGTTTCCAGGATATCGCCCGGTGCCAGAAAAACCGGTGGCTGTCGGGTAAAACCGACGCCACTGGGTGTGCCGGTCAATATCAATGTTCCTGGAAACAATGTGGTTGATTCTGACAAAAAAGAGATGAGTTGGGCAACAGAAAATATCATGTCCCGTGTATTGCCCTTTTGCATGGTCTTGCCGTTCAGCACACATTCAATCTCAAGATCATCCGGGTTTTTCAGCTCATCTGATGTCACTATCCATGGACCAAACGGACAGAATGTATCAAAACTTTTACCTCTTACCCATTGTTTTCCACCGCCATGCATCTGCCAGATTCTGGCAGAAATATCATTGGCACAGGTATATCCCAGGACGGAATCAAGCGCTTTGTCAACAGATACGTTCTTAATTTTATTTTTAATGACCACGGCCAGTTCAGCCTCATAATCGACCTGGGGAGGGTTCTCACACGAGGCAGGAATTTTTATATCATCCAGATGTGCTGCTGCCGCACCCAGATTTTTCATAAAGAGAATGGGATATTCGGGCAGTTTAAATCCAGTCTCTTTGATATGGGGCATGAAATTAAACCCGATACAATAAATCACAGTCGGCATTATCGGTGTTAACAGTTTTTTAACTATTTTTTTAACACGGGTCTTCTTAAACCTGGTATAGATATCGCCCTGGATAATATTTGCCTGACCATCTTTATATTCACACCCTGTGTATATCTTGTTATCATCACTTTCAAATCGTATGATATGCATGTTTTTGTCCCCTGGTATTCATATATTGATAAAAAATGAATAATTAAGTATTCATAAATATTAAAAACATTGTATTGAAAAAAGAGCAAGGCCCTTTATTCGTGACAGATAATTTTGAAATACTATTTACCAGCCTGTCTGCAAAAAACGCAGACTTGATTACCCTGATACTCACCTCTCAGAATATAGAAAGCCACATCCAAAAAAATAAAAAACGATTTTCCATTATAACAAAAACCTGCGACCGGGAAAATGCCCTTTTTATGGTTGATCTTTATTATAAAGAAAATAAATTTTTAAAGATCAGACAGACGCTTTCCAAACTTCCCCTGTCCTCGTTCAAGTCTTATCCTGCTTTTATCCTGATGGTTCTGATCTGCTTGATCCATACATTGGCATTCCAATATAATATCCATGAACAAATGGTTTTGAGCTATGGTTCCTCTGCGTTGTTCATTTTGCAGGGTGAAACATACAGGGCCATCACTGCCCTGTTTTTACACGCAGACACAGGCCACCTTCTTGGAAACCTGGCCGGCATTCTCATCTTCTGTGCGCCAATGATATCGCTATCCGGATTTGGAACAGGTGTGTTTATGCTCCTTGCGGCCGGGACAACCGGCAATCTGATCAATGCCCATTTTCACCAGACTGCTCATCTCTCCATAGGGGCATCAACTGCCATCATGGGGGCGGCAGGTTTTCTGGCTGCATTTCAGATGACCCAAAGGGCAACACCCTTTCGCATGAAACCTATCATGCCTATCATTGCCGGAGCTGTTCTGGTTGCCCTGTTCAGCCAGGGAGAGAACACTGATATCTGGGCCCATGTTTTTGGTTTCTTAAGTGGTTTTTTTTATGGCATCCTGTTTTTTCCTCTGAACAGAATGCTCCTGTTCAAATATAAAGAGGGCATTGCTCTATCCATTACCATTGTAATTGTTGGCTTTTCTTTTTTATCTGCCTGATCAACCATGGGTGCTCATCCAGACACAAGCTTTCACTTTGCTCAGCCTTTTATCTCAATTTTCTTGACTTAGGAGCCAAGTTTTCCTACAAATAATCGTTTTGTTAAAGCGGGTATACACGCCTTGGGCTGTCAGTTTAAAAAAACTTAAGTTCAACCCATTGGATTTTAACGATTTGCCTAAGTCGCGTCACCTGATCTTTTAAAATTGTAACTGTAAAAGGATGGAAAAATTGGATTTTTACGAATTGGTACGCGGACCTTTGGCAATGATTTCATTTGCCGTGCTGATCTTGGGGATCGGCTTCAGGTTGATCAGCTTTTATACCAAGGGCACAAACCCCAAAATGCTCTTTCCCAAAGAAAATTTAACCAATGGTTGTCGATCCGTTGTCACAGGCCTTATTCCCTTTGGCACTCGATTTATGAGAGAACGGCCTTTGTTTACCATCATCACTGTATTCTTTCATCTGAGTGTACTTTTGGTTCCGTTGTTTTTCATGGCACATGCTGTACTCTGGTTTGAATCTTATGGTCTTTTCTGGCAAAATATTTCAAATGGGCTTTCAGACATCATGACTATATTTGTTCTTTTTGGCTGCATTTTCTTTTTTATCAGACGACTGATGGTCCCTGAAGTTAAAATGGTCAGCCAGGCATCAGACTTTCTGATATTAATCCTGATCTTTATCTCATTTCTTACCGGATTTCTGGCCTTTCACCAATGGGGGCCTTACCGGCCCATGTTAATCGGGCATATTCTGTCCAGTGAAATCCTTATTGTCATGATCCCTTTTTCAAGACTCTGGCACATGATTGCTTATCCTTTTTCACGATACTACATGGGCGCAGATTTTGGACAGCCCATGAAAACACAAGATTGGTAAAAATAAAAAACCAGTTAAAAACTTAAGCACTGGACAATTCAATCGTATTGCATAAAGGACTTTTAAAAAAATGAATCACAAGATAACCCTACCCATTATTTTACTGAGCTGTTTTGTGCTCATATTTATATGGCAGGCTCCTCTTTTAGCCACCCAGGAAAAACCTGAGACTTCAACCTTAACTGTTTTCTCAAATCAGAAAAGACCGGCAGCCCAATTTGATCATACCCGGCATGAAGATGCGCTTGGCGAAACCGGGTGTGCACAATGTCATCATGTACTGGATAAAAACCAGAATAAACTGGTTTACTCAGAAGGCGAAGAAATGGCCTGTTTTGAATGCCATTTGGAAAAAAAGAACAATAAAATTTTATCTTTTCGAGATGCCAATCATGCCAGTTGCACTAGCTGTCACCGGACATTAAAAAAAGCAAAAAAAACAGCCGGTCCCACAACCTGTGGTGAGTGCCACAAGAAATAATTCTTTAAGGAAAAAATGATATGACCGCCCAAGCCGATTCAAAAATACCTTCAACCCAGACTGAACCCCAAATGACTGCTTCTCAAACCATTAAAAAACTCAAAAGCATCTATGATAAATATACCAGCACCAAGTTTTTCTCCATGATCAATGCCTGTGTCAATTGCGGGGCCTGCGCAAAAGCCTGTCACTATTATTGTTCTGAGCCGGAACCCCGGCATATCCCGGCCAACCGGATCAAGGTGTTAACTGCGGTATTAAATGAGTATTTCCACCCCATTAAATCAAAAATTGGGCTGGCCGGCACCAAAGACCCCATGACCAACCCCAAATTTGATACCCTCTATACAGCCGCTTTTGAAAACTGCACAATTTGCGGCAATTGTGCCATGGCCTGCCCCATGGGAATCAATACCGGCGAGCTCATGTATATGGGCCGCGCCCTTTTGTTTGGTCTGGGCAAATTGCCCTCCGGCCTGATTGGTCCGGTGAATACCACCCTTGAGACCGGCAATTACCTGGGCCTGTCCAAGGAAGACTTCATAGACACCATTGAATGGCTGGCCGAAGAGATGGAAGAAGATATGGGCGATGGTTTTACACTCCCCATTGACGTTCAGGATGCCAATATTCTGTATATTCCCCATCCGCTGACCTTGAGGGATCTGCCCTTTTTGCTCATGGATGAACTCAAAATCATGGCCGCTGCCAAAGAAAACTTCACCCTGTCCACCCAGGGGTTTGACGTGGCCAACTATGCCTTTTACCAGGGCAGCAAAGAAAATGCAGCACAGGTTGCCAGCAACCCTCTTAAAGCCCGTAAAATACTCAATACAAAATCCATGGCCCTTGCGCCCTGCGGTCATGGTTACCGGGTATTAAAGCATGAAATGGAAAAAATCCAGGGAGAGCGATTTGATTTTGACATATATACCTTTGTGGAACTGATCGATCAGTATATTCGAGACGGCCGGCTAACGCTTAAAAAAGATCTGTTTGAAGGCCCGGTCACCTATCATGACCCTTGCAATATAGGTCGTCGGGGCGGGATCATTGATGAACCCAGACGGGTAATAAAGGCCTTGACCAGCCATTTTGTTGAAATGACCCCCACAGGTGTCCACAATTATTGCTGCGGTGGTGGGGGAGGTCTCGCATCAACCGGAGACCTGGGCCATATCCGTCATCGGATGGGAAAAATCAAGGCGGAACAAATCAGAAAAACAGGGGCAAAAACAGTTATCACCGGCTGTTTTAACTGTAAAAACCAGATCCGGGATATTGCCCAAAATTATGACCTGGATTACGAGGTAAAAAGTATTGTGGAAGTGGTGGCAAACTCTATAGAATTTTAAACGAAAAACAAAATAAAAGAGCATTTAAAGGATATCACACTGTCAGGGTTTATTCCAGCCTGACCCGACCGGTAAAAGTCAGGGTGACAGGTCCTTCCATAAACACGTGATTATTCTCTTTATCCCAGAAAAGATCAAGATCACCCCCATCCAGATGGACCACAACGCTTCTTTCTGACCGGCCAGTCAGTTTAGCCGCCACCAGCGAAGCACAAGCGCCCGTACCACAGGCAAGGGTAATCCCGGCCCCCCTTTCCCAGACCTTCATTCTCAGTTCATTCTTGTTCATCACTTGAATAAATTCAACATTGGTCTTTTCCAGGAATCGTTCATTGGTTTCAATGGCCGTTCCTATTGATTTTATATCAATGGTTTCAATATCATCCACAAAAATGACGGCATGGGGATTTCCCATGGAAACCGTGGTCACAAAATACGTATTGTCTCCCACAACCAAAGGTTCATCAATCGCTGTTTTGTTCACACTTTCAAAAGGAATCTGTGAACACATTAATATGGGCTGTCCCATGTCCACCCTGACAGATTGAACAATATTTTCATCATCTATAAAAACCTCAGGGATCACCGTACCTGCCAAAGTATCCACCCGCATTTTTTTATGGGGGACAATCTTTTTTTCATAGACATATTTAGCCACACAACGAATCCCGTTCCCGCACATTTGAGCCGATGATCCATCAGAATTATAGATTCTGAACTTAAAATCATGGTCATTTGAGGGGAGAATCAAAAGAAGACCATCACCACCAATACCAAAATGTCTGGAGCACAATTGTCTGGCAAGATCAGGATAAGGCTTTTTCTTTTCAATGGTCTGGGCCCTGTCATCGATAATGATAAAATCATTGCCGATTCCTTCCATTTTGATAAACTCAAGATCCATATCTGTTTTACCCTTATCTTTGTCTGTGACCCAGCGTGGTCATGATGGTTTCACCCAATGCCTCAACCTGCCACCTACGGATGGAATCAATATTTATAAGACTCTCGGGCGTATTCGGATTCTCAACAGCAATGGCTGTGATGGCTGAGTTGTTCAACAAGATCCCGGATTCCATTCCCATTGATGCGCTCAACGATTCACGCATCTCCTTAAGTCGCTCGACTCTTTTCAGCACGTCAGTATCTTTTTTAGGCCGATGTGTTCGTGGATATGAGGGCAAGTCCTTGTGCGCAAGATGAATGGCTGCCACAATGGCGTCTTTGCATTGTTCACCGTACATTTCTGCCTGTCTGGGACTTAAGGCTCTCATTTTTACCATCTGATTCAGGTGGGTCGGTTTTTCAAAAGCCATGATCAGCAAGGCCTCATTGGATATCACTTTAAACAACGGCCGATCTTTTTTTTGCGCAATCTTTATCCGAAGCTGTAATAAATTTTCAAGCACGGCAAGACTCCGGTTATCCAGACGGCCCGCCCCTTTAAATTTGAGAAACAATGGCAAATCACAATTGTGCTCATACCGAACCTGTTCCTGGATTTCAAATTCTTCTTTTGCCCAGTCAAACCGGCCGCGTTCTTCAAGTTTGTGACTAAGAATCGCATACAATTTTGTCAGATGGGCCACATCTTCCACGGAATATTCAATCATATCCTGCTTTAACGGGCGTTGAGACCAATCAACCTTTTGAAACTTTTTGTCGGCTGTGACATTAAAATGCACTTTCAACAATGCGCCAAGGCCTCTTTCTTTCACCCCTAAAAATCGGCAGGCAATTTCCGTGTCAAATAAATTATGAATACGGGCATTATAATCCCTATCAAGACTTCTCACATCAAAATCCGACCCATGAAAAATCTTGATAACATCTTTATTTTCAAGCACATGGACAAACGGTATCATATTTTTCACAACAAACGGGTCGATCAAATAAGCCTCCTGGTCAGTGGCAATCTGCAACAGACAGATTTTTTCTTTAAAGCAATGCATGGAATCAGCTTCCAGATCAACACCGATCACTTTCTGGTCGAACAGGTCATTACAGATGCTCTGCAATTGGTCATCAGATTCTATAAACGTGTATTTCAATATTTTTTCCCTTGATTGTTTACAACACTTCTTCTAAAATTCATTCCTTATATTAAAACAGGTAATCAAACACAATGGAAAACAAGATGATTAACATAACACTTCCGGACAATAGTATAAAGAGCTTTGAACATATCCCCACAGGCATGGATATTGCCACAAGTATTTCTGAAGGATTTGCCAGAAATTGTGTGGCCATGCGAACAGATGACCAGCTGAAAGATCTGGGTATGCATATTAAACAAGACTGCGCTGTCAACTTTATTACCACTAATGATGATGAAGGACTTGAGATCTTACGACACTCGTCCGCCCATGTCATGGCTGAAGCCGTACTAAACATCTATAAAAACGCAAAACTGACCATCGGCCCGGTTGTGGAAGACGGCTTTTATTATGATATTGATATGGACCCGATTTCAGAAGAAGATTTTGGACCCATTGAAGCTGAGATGAACAAAATCATCAAGGCTAAAAACTCGTTTGAACGCAAAGTCGTTTCTAAACAGGAGGCTCTTGAGCTTTTCAAGGACAATCCGTTTAAAATAGAACTGATCAACGAGCTTGATGAAAATCAAGAAATATCCTTGTACCGGAACGGCGGGTTCATTGATCTGTGCCGGGGCCCTCATATTCCTCACACCGGCATGATCAAAGGGGTAAAACTGTTAAAAATATCAGGTGCCTACTGGCGGGCCGACCAGACCCGTGAACAACTCCAGCGACTTTACGGCATCTCATTTTTTGACAAGAAAAAACTCAACCAATATATTCACCTGATCGAAGAAGCCAAGAAACGGGATCATCGAAAACTGGGCACTAAACTCGATTTATACTCTTTTCATGATGAAGCTGCCGGCATGCCTTTTTTCCACGCCAAAGGCATGGATGTCTGGAACACACTTTTAGAATACTGGCGTGAGGAACATAAACAAGCCGGCTATGTGGAGACCAAAACCCCTGTCATGCTCAATAAAAAACTCTGGGAACAATCCGGCCACTGGGAAAACTATCGAGAAAACATGTACACCTCGGTTATTGATGACGAAGAATATGCCATCAAACCCATGAATTGTCCCGGCGGCATGTTGCTGTACAAAACAAAGTCATACTCTTACAGAGATCTTCCATTAAGAGCCGGTGAAGTCGGCCTGGTCCACCGTCATGAACTATCCGGCGCCCTGTCCGGTCTTTTCAGGGTCCGTGCCTTTCACCAGGATGATGCCCATATTTTCATGACTCCTGACCAGATCGGAGAAGAGGTTCTGGGCGTTCTCAAACTGGCCAAACGAATGTACAACCGGTTTGGGTTGGACTTTCACTTGGAATTATCCACCCGGCCGAAAAAATCCATTGGGTCTGATCAGCAATGGGAAGAAGCCACCAACGGCCTTAGAAAAGCCCTGGATGATTATGGTCAGGAATACTTTATCAATGAAGGCGACGGTGCTTTTTACGGCCCCAAAATAGACATCCATATCAAGGATGCCCTGGGAAGAACCTGGCAATGCGGCACGGTTCAGCTGGACATGTCTCTGCCCGAACGCTTTGATCTGTCTTACAAAGGCGCTGACAATGAAAAACATCGACCCATCATGATTCATCGCGTCATTTATGGATCACTTGAAAGATTTTTAGGTATTCTGGTTGAACATTTTGCCGGCAAATTCCCACTCTGGCTGGCACCGGTCCAGGCGATCCTGCTGCCGATCAACCAGGATCTGGCCGATTATGCCGATCAGATCAAATCCCATTTGGATGCCTTAAAAATCAGATGCGAAACAGACAAAAGAAGCGAAACCTTAAAAAAGAAGATCCGTGACGCCCAGCTCAACTATATTCCCATGATCATTACCATTGGAGACAAGGAAAAGGAGACCGACACCCTGTCCATACGAACCCTTGACGGAAAAGTGAGAATGGGACTGTCTCTGGAAGAATTCACTCAATCTGTCCTCCATCATATCAATCAAAGAACCCTGGACGGGGATGTCTTCTAAGCACCTGATTTTTTACAGACTGCCGGTAATTGCCCTTTGCGGGTTGATTTTCTGGCAGTCTTCATATGCCCTTTCTTTTGTAAAACCATTGTTCCCCCATGATGACAAAGTGTTTCATTTTATCATCTATGCGGTCCTGGCCATTTTAACCGTCAGAGATCTTCGACAAGAAAAACCCTTCCGGTCTCTAAAAAAAATAGCGCTGACAGCTATTCTCTTTTCCATGATATACGGATTATCTGATGAAATCCACCAGGCCTTTGTCCCTTCCAGATGCGCCTCTTTTTTTGATTTTCTTGCTGACAGCTGCGGCAGTATTGCAGGCGGTTTGATCATGACCAAAGTGTACGATCAATAATGTGAATCGTTATTTTACGATCTTAAATAGTCTTGCTTTTTTAATGTTTGATTGATATTGATCTTATTATAAAAGAAGCCTGATAAAACTATTATCGAAAACACATCTTCTTAAGTACATTCAATGATAAGAGAAAAAAAAAATACAAAATTAGATGAGTTATTGCATGCCAACGAGGTTACACAAACCCTTTTTGACATTGCCAATGCTGTTAACACCACGCACAGCCTTAGCGATCTATATCAGGCGATTCATCATTCATTGGCCCGGGTCATGGATGTTACCAATTTTAATATTGCCATTGTAAGCAGGAAAGAGAGAACATTATTTTTTCCATATCATGTAGATACTGAAAATGATAATTTCAAATCCATTCCTAACTTTGACAATACAGATTCCTTAACAGGATTGGTGGTTCTAAAAGAATCCCCCTTATTAATCAAAAAAGAAGAGCTGCGGCAAATTACGTCAAAAACCATTGCCTGGGGACCGATACCTGCTATCTGGCTGGGGGTCCCGTTAAGAATTAATAATGTCATTATTGGAGTTGTTTCCGTCCATAGCTATACCAGCCCAGAGTGTTATACAAAAAAAGAGCTGGCTCTTCTGGCCTCTGTATCAGATCAGATTGCAGTGGCCATTGATCGGAAACAATCACAGGAAAAACTGCATAAAAGTGAACTCAGGTATCGAACATTGTTCGAAAAATCCAAGGATGCCATACTCATTATTAATAATCAGATCTTTGTTGACTGCAACCAGGCAACTGTGGATATGTTGGGTTTTGAGAATAAAGAACAATTGCTGCAAACCCACCCTTCCAAGCTCTCTCCGGACTTCCAGCCTGATGGACAAGATTCATTTTCAAAAGCAAATGAAATGATGAAGATTGCCCTGGAGAACGGAAGCCACAGGTTTGAATGGGACCATGTCAGAGCCAACGGAGAAATTTTCCCGGTTGAAGTGTTGTTGACTGCGATTTCAACTGAACAGGACAATCAAGTCATTCATACAACATGGAGAGATATTACTGAAAGAAAACTGATAGAAACAGAAAGAAAAAGAGGCAATCAACTTGCCGCAGAACAGGAAAAGCATGCCCTTGTGGGAAGGGTCGCAGGCAAGATGGCCCATGATTTTAACAATATTCTGGGCGTTATCATGGGTAATGCGGAACTGGCACTTTTGGACTGCACAGATCAAGAAATAAGTAAAACACTGGAATTAATATACAATCAAACCATCAGGGGTAAAAATTTAACAAAAAATCTGACCGCCTTTGCAAAAAGCCAGGAGCCCAGACATGAATTTTTAAAGATCAATGATGTCATAGATCTTGTCATGGATCTGTTAAAAAAAGACATGGAAGAAATTGAATTGATCAAAGAGTATGAACAAGGACTTCCGGATATTATAGCTGATCCGGGAATGATCGAGCATGCCCTTATCAACCTCATACAAAATGCTATCCATGCATTAAGCAAAACCTTGAATCCAAAAATAATCATCAGAACGTTCTATAAAGACAACCGGATCTGTTTTGAAATAGAAGATAACGGGTGTGGCATCCCCGAAGAGCATCTTCAGGATATTTTTGAGCCGTCTTTTACATTAAAAGGCACAAATGATAAAACCGCTTCCTATATCACTGATATTAAAGGAACCGGTTATGGAATGTCCAATGTAAAAAGATATATAGAACAGCATAAAGGAAAAATTTTCATTAAATCTCAAGTCAATGCGGGTACGACGTTTTTCATCCGCCTGCCGGTAATTGGAAAAGAATTAACAAAAAAAGAAAAGATAGAGCTTCAAGGATCCCGGCTTGAAACAGGCAAATATATTCTTCTTGTGGAAGATGAATCCGCAATTGCAAATGTGCAACACAGAATTTTAACACAAGATCCCTGCAATCACAGAGTTGATATTGCCATAAATGGGCGCATGGCCATTGATTTATTTCATAAAAATAAATATGATCTGGTCAGCCTGGATTACCAGCTCCCGGGCAGAATTAACGGCATGGATGTGTATAAAAAAATAATTGAAAAAAATAAAACCATCCCCATACTATTTGTTTCAGGGAATCTGGAATTTTTAGAGTCTATAGATCAATTGAAAAAAGATGAGAATATTGATTATCTTTCCAAGCCCTGCCAGAATACTGTTTATATAAACGCCATTAATCAATTGCTTACAAATAAAACCAGAAAAACAGAATAAAAAAGGCCATGCTGAACCGACTCATATCAAATACTCTGGCATACATGCCGAAAAAATTGGTCTGGCAAATTTCAAAACAATATATTGCCGGCGAAACCATTGATGATGCAATAAATGCTGCAAAAAAACTCAAGTCAGAGGGCATCATGACCACCATTGATCTGCTGGGCGAATTTATCACAACCCTTGATGAGGCCCGGGCCAATAAAAATGAGTACCTTGACATTATTGAGGCAGTAAAAAAACAAGAGATTAATGGCTATTATAGTCTAAAACCCACATTTTTTGGTCTTCTGATAGACAAAGAGATTGCATACCGGCATATCCGCGAGGTTGTTGCAAAGGCTGCTTTGTACCATCATTTTGTCAGAATCGATATGGAGGACTCATCGTGCACTGACATGGAGATTGAATTATTCAGACGGTTGAAAACTGAGTTTCCTGAAAATGTCGGGCTTGTTTTGCAGGCATACCTTAAACGCACCCATCAGGACATTAAGAACCTGAAGGATCTGAACAGCGAAGATCTTCCATTAAACATTCGTCTGTGCAAGGGAATTTATGTGGAGCCTTCTGCCATTGCCTTTCAGAACCATGACCAGATCAATCAGCATTTTCTTGAAGACATTGAACTCATGCTTCAGGAAAAAATGATTCCAGCCATTGCCACCCATGATAAACCGATTATAGAGGGTGCTTACAAACTGATTGAAAAATATAAGATCCCAACGGACAAGTATGAATTTCAAATGCTGTACGGTGTCACACCTTCTCTTCGCAGGTCAATCCGTAAAAAAGGTCATCACATGCGGGTATACATCCCTTTTGGAAAACAATGGTTTGGATATTGCACCCGCAGAATTAAAGAAAACCCCAATATAGGCAGTGTCATCTTGAAAGCCGTTTTTTTAAAAGGGTAGGTCATCTATTTTTACTCATTCGACTAGTTTTGGAAACACGCATGAGGCTGTTATTCTTTTACACGGACTGGCCCGCACAAAAGCATCCATGTCCAAAATTGAAAGCCATCTTGAAAAAAACGGATTCATGGTTGTTAACATGGGCTATCCATCAAGAAAAAAACCCATTGAAATTTTATCTCAAACCGTCATACCTGCAGCGCTTAAAATATGTAAAAAAAACAATGCCGACAAGATACATTTTGTCACCCACTCCATGGGCGGTATTCTGGTCCGTTACTATCTTGCCCACAACACCATAGCCAACCTTGGCCGAATTGTCATGCTCAGCCCACCCAACAAAGGCAGTGAAGTGGTGGATAAATTAAAAGGGCTGACCCTGTTTAAATGGTTGAACGGTCCTGCAGGCCTGCAACTGGGAACAGACCCAGGCAGTGTACCCAACCAATTGGGCTTCCCTGAGTATGAGGTTGGTGTTATTGCCGGTGATCGGTCAATCAATCCGATTTTATCCTGGCTCATTCCAGGTATTGATGATGGGAAGGTTTCCATTGAAAGGGCCAGGCTTTCGGGAATGAAAGACTTTGTGATCGTGCACAAATCCCATCCGTTCATTATGAACGACCCTTTAGTACACCGACAGATACGCACTTTTATTTTAAATGGATCATTCAAGAGTAAATACTGATTCATTCTTTTGCTTTGTTTAATATCTTCATTGAAATCAAATATTTAAGTTCTACCTGTATATTACGATATATATAGTAAAGGCTTAAAGACAAAACATATAAAAAACCTTTGGGGTGATATTATGGAAGATATATCAAAAATTAATCAGACCGAGTTAGTTCAATCCGATAAACCGGACAAAAAGTCTTTTGATAAAAAAAAGCAAAACAAAAAAAAAGCAAAACGTAACGTTAAAAAACATTTTAATGAGCTGTCAAAATTAGTCGAAGAAACCCATCGAGAACTGGAAAGCAATAACTCCCCCTTCCGTTTATGCATCTATCAGGAAGGGGAGGATATCTATATCGATGTTGTGACCATTGACCATACCGGTAAAACCAGTCAGGTTTTCAAACATGACATCTCCCATGCTGAGGTTGAAAATCTGGTCCAGCATATTAAAAGTGGTACCGGCCTTATCCTGGATGCCGATGTATAATCTGTTTATTAACTGATCAATCGATCCTTTCTTTTTTGTATTTTAAAAAATAAGTATTTTAAAAATACAATTAATCAGATAACAATACAATTTTATTTCATACTCTTAAATTGCATACAGGAGATTTTCAACATGGACGAAAAAGCGTTTCAAGACTATTATCCGGAAGATTTCAGTCATTGCTATGGCTGTGGCAGTTTAAACAATCACGGGCTGCAAATAAAAAGTTATTGGGATGGGGATGACAGTGTCTGCAGATTTATACCCAGTGACCACCATATTGCGCTTCCTGGATTCGTTTACGGCGGGCTGATCGCCTCCCTTGTTGACTGTCATTGTGTCGGCACTGCTGCTGCTGCGTCCTATCGCAACGAGAATCGTGAAATGGGATCAAAACCGATTCTCAGATTTGTTACCGCTTCTCTCAAAGTTGATTACCTTGCACCGACACCAATGGGTATTGAACTTGAAATACGGGGGAAAGTCATTGAAGTCACTAATAAAAAAGCCGTGATTGATGCCAGGGTCATTGCAGGAGATACTCTCTGTGCCAAAGGCCGTGTGGTTGCTGTTAGAATGCCGGAAACCATGATAATTAAATAAGCTTTCATAAAAATTAACAAAGCAATTGCGTTCTTTTTGAAAACTGATAGAGTTCTTGACGTTTATTTGATATTAAGAGATCTATTATGTTTAAAAAATTCAAATTTCTCATTTATACGCGACCCTGTACTTTTTTGGTCTATTATATCATCCAATTGTACAGCCTTACGTTTAAGCTGACGGTTGTCAACGAAGACAAATGGAAAGCATTATTGAAAAAAGGCCGGCCCATCCTTTTATGTACCTGGCACCAGCAATTTTTCGCAGCTATCCGACATTTTCGGACCTACTCAAAATTCAATCCCGGCCTGATGATCAGCCAGAGCAGGGATGGCGATTTAATTGCTGGTGTGGCCAACAAAACCGGTTGGCATACCCCCAGGGGTTCCTCTTCAATCGGCGGGAAAAAAGCATTGGAAGCCATGATCGACCATTTAAAAACCCATGGTTTGGGCACCCATATTCTGGATGGTCCCATAGGCCCCATGGGAAAAATCAAGGCCGGTGTCATTAAGATGGCCCATGAGTCAAACGCCCTTGTTGTTCCTTTCTATGTCCATGCCCAAAGAGCCTGGTTTTTTAATTCCTGGGATCGTTTTATGCTGCCCAAACCATTTTCCAAAGTCACACTCACTTTTGGAGATGAAATCCTTTTTCGTCCGGATCCGAATAATACTTTTGAAAGTCAAATACAGCAATTAGAAGAAATCATGCTGCCTGGCCTGTTTCACAGACCGTTATAAAGATAATAGATCTTTTTTTTATATTGTTATTGATGCTTGACATCACTTGGAACCGCATTCTAAGATACCAAAAATACAGACAAGTTATTAATTGATACCGCACTTTGGGCCAGGCAGAACATCTATGGAAATCCAGAAACTTCAAGAAGAGATTGATGCTCTAAAACGCGAAAAAAAAATCCACGATGCCCAGAACAAATTATTTGAAATGTTCATCAATCTGGCACGATCTTCTTCTGAAGAGCAGGTACTCAAAGCCACCATGCAGAATGCGCTGGATATCGCAGCCCAGATGTCGAATGCTGAAATGGGAAGCATTTTTTTATTGGATACTCATGGGGTTGTTACGGACAGCATTCTGACCCGCAACCAGATACACGGTGAGAAACGATTCAGTTTAATCGGAAAAGTTCTGGACTCAGGACTGGCTGGCTGGGTTAAAAACAATCTTCAGGTCGGTCTTGTGGACGATGCTGATAATGATCCCAGATGGGTCACTTTTAAGGATCAGTCCTATGTAGTCAATTCTGCCTTAGCAGTCCCTATCCTCCGTCATGATACCCTTTTTGGCATCATGACGTTGCTGCATTCCATTCCAGCTCATTTTGATACAATCTGCGTTGAAGTCATTCAAAAAGCTGCCAACCAGATGGCCATTGCCATTGAGAATGCCCAATTGTACAAAAAGCTTAAACAGGCGGGTCATGCCATTGAAAAATATTCAAATGCACTTCGTTCTGAACTGGACCAGGGAAGAAAAATTCAAGAAGATTTTCTACCCTGTCATCTACCGGAAATTAAAAATTGTGAGGCGTCTTCTCATTTTATCCCGGCATTAAAATTGTCTGGTGATTTTTTTGATCTGTTTGAACTGCCCCAGGATCATATCGGCTTTGCCATTGGAGATGTCAGTGGAAAAGGGGTTGGCTCCGCACTTTTTATGGCATTAACCCGAAGCCTGTTACGCATATTCTCAGGATCCTTTATCCCCACAAGCCAGATCGCACCCCTGGCAAGCCCATTCAGTCCGAAAAATGCGCTTAATGCTGTTGCTTTGATCAATGAATACATTGCAAAAGAGCATTGTGACGATGGCATATTTGTTACCCTCTTTTTTTGTGTTATCCACCCGTCCACCGGCAAGATGGTTTATATCAACGGCGGGCATGAGCCCGTACTGGTCATTGGGAAAGATGGGGTCAAGCAATCCCTGGATGCCACTGGCCCGGCCCTGGGTCCGGTTCAGGATGCATCATATGAGATCAAGAAAGTCCAGATGACAAAGGGCGAACTACTTTTTGGGTTTACCGACGGAGTCACTGACGCTCGATCCGAGACCAAAGGGTTTTACTCTCGAAACCGATTAATTAAAACCATTAATGCGGGTTGTCGCAAAGGCTATACCCACTCGGCTCATTCTTTTATTGAAAGTGTCAAACAAGATCTGGTCAACTTTACCGGGAATGCTCCCCAAAGCGATGATATCACAATGCTTGCTATAAAATGGCAAAAATAAAAAAGGACAACTGCAAAAAGCAAATGAACGAAAACACCTATCATGAACAATTGGAAAAACGGATCAAAGAGCTTGAAAAAGAAACAGCCCGGTTAAAGCAAGCAGAACAGGCTATCCAGAAAAGTGAAGAACAATATCGAAGAATGGCTGATAATGCCCTTGATATGATATGTCGGATCAATGCTTTAGATGGAAATTATGAATATGTCAGTCCAGCCAGCAAAGAGATACTCGGATATACGCCCGAAGAAATATATCAATCCAATCAATTAATTGTAAAAGCCATCCATCCTGACTTTAAAGACTATTTTAAAAAAGCTTGGAAAGACTTAGAGCATGGCAATCTACCCCCTTTTTTTGAATATAAAATCATCCATCGATCCGGAAATATCCGGTGGCTGCACCAGCGAAACGTTCTGATTAGTGATGAAAAAGGCAAACCCATTGCGGTTGAAGGCATTGTCACTGATATTACCTTGCGCAAACAAATGGAAGAACAATTAAAAGACAGCAAAGAACAATACAAACAATTGTCCGATGCCACGTTTGAAGCCATTTTCCTGTTTGAAAAAGGGCATTGTATCAGCCAGAATAAAAGTGCAAAAAAAATGTTCGGGTATTCAGATCTGGAGGCCATTGGAAAACCGGCTATCGAGGGTATTCACCCGGATCACAGAGAAAAAGCATTTTCAAAATCACAGAATGTAGTCATTGATACACACCGATCTTTGGCACTCAGGAAAGATGGAACCACTTTCCCGTGTGAAATAAGGACCCGTAAGATTAAGCGGGATAACCGACACATAAGGATTATTGCCCTCAGAGATATCACCGGTCAAATCGAAGCGGAGCAGGAAAAATTAACCGCCCAAAAATATGCGGCTGACCAGGCAAAACATGCCCTTGTTGGTCAGATTGCCGGGAAAATGGCCCATGATTTCAACAATATTCTGGGCGTTATCATGGGCAATGCCCAGCTGAGTATGATGGATTGCAATGACCCGGAAATATACAAAACACTGGAATTGATTTATGACCAGACCCTGAGAGGAAAGATCTTAACTAAAAACCTGGTGGCCTTTGCCAAGGACCAGGAGCCCAAGCAGGAATATTTTAAAATAAATGAAAAGATGGATCTGGTGTTAAGCCTGCTCAAAAGAGATCTTATGGGCATTAAAATCATTAAAGATTTTGATATGGACTTACCCGATCTTCTGGCTGATCCGGGCATGATTGAACATGCCCTGGTAAATATGGTTCAAAATTGTGTCCATGCATTGCACCAAACCCAGGAACCCTTTTTATCCCTTAAAACCTATTGCCACAATAATCAGATCTGTTTTGATATCCTTGACAATGGATGTGGTATTCCCAAAGAACACCTGGAACATATTTTCACGCCTGCCTTCACCCTTAAAGGCCCCCGAGATATCACAGGCCTTTATCCTAAAAGCATCAAAGGGACGGGTTACGGCATGGCCAATGTGAAGCGATATATTGAACAGCACAAAGGCAACATCCAGGTAAGCTCCACACCAGGATCCGGAACGAAATGTACCGTCAGCCTTCCGATTCTGGCCAGGCAATTGACCCTAAAAGAAGTAAAAAAGATCCAGGTATTACAACCTAAAACAAAAAAACGGGTCCTGATTGTGGAAGATGAGCCAGCCATATCCAATGTACAATATCGGGTCTTATCCCAAAAACCCTTTTATCACAAAGTTGATATCGCTGCCAATGGCAGTATGGCCATTGATCTGTTAGAAAGGAATATTTATGATGTCATCAGTCTGGATTATATGCTGCCTGGCAAACAAAACGGAATGGACATTTATCATTATATCAGAAAGACTGACACAACCATTCCTATCCTCTTTATTTCTGGAAATATTGAATTTTTAGAATCTATTAAAGCATTAAAACAAAAAGACGGAAGGATTGATCATATATCAAAGCCATGCCAGAACATGGAATATGGCAAAAGTATCAATGCACTGCTTGACCGTGGTCAAAACCTGGAATAACGAACCTGTAAAACCCAATAGACGGGTTATTCTTTTTTCGCATGATTCACCATAAAGTCGATTTTATCCGTGACATAGGTATGGTTGGAAACAAAGGTAAACATTTCTCTGAATTTTTTTTTGCCAAGCCTTTGGACCATTTTATTAAAGGTTTCATCCAGAAAATCCACTGGATACCCTAACACACCGTCCAATTCTATGGTGATCCGGTCATAATTTTTAATATTTTCTTCTAAAAATTGCTCCCGAAAGTCTTCACCGGAAAACTGGGCAATCCGTTTCTCCCTTCCACCGATGATTTTGCTGAACTCTTTACTGATATTAATGGTCAATTCTTTCATGAACTCTATTTAACCTATCTATTGTCGCTGGTCAATACACTGTCATCCCATGGAGTAAGAACCGGGCAGCGGTTGTTAGGATAGTACCGCTGCCTGGTTCATCAATTATTTAACTGTTGTGGATTGTTTTTGCTCTAATGCGGCAAATCTCACCCGATCTGTGATCCGGTCTTCCGGATCAAGCTGATTGAGCTTTACCATTTCAAAACTATCGATCTCAATGAACACATTGCCCTTTTTATCCACCAGTTTTAAGTCATAGGTATTGGTTTCCTCTTCTGATGCCCGCTTTTGGGTGATGCAATAATACGGCGTATTGCGCTCAACATCTTTATAAAATTTCAAGGATTTGATCCGATACGGCAAAACCGTTCTGGATGTGGTAAAGAACTCCAAAAGTCCACCGGTCTGGAACATGGCATCAACAAGGATGGGAGCAGCCACAAAATTTGGATCTTTCACCCCTTTGAAAAACTCTTTATCACTTAAATCATTGATGGTTGTAATCAGGGTTTGGCCGTCAAAAGAATTGATATCCGTGATGGTGCCAAACAAACCGAACATGAACAATCGTTTCGGGTTATAGACCAGGCTTTCAAAATCGCCTGTCCAGGTAATCTTATTAAATTCAGGAAGCTTGATCTTTTTTTGTTTTAATGGTTTTTTGGCAAAACTGTATTGCCCCTGATAATGAAGCTTGGGATCTCCCATGACCAGCCCTTTTGGGTTTTTAAACAAAGAGGTAATGGTACAGTCAATTTTGCCGTCTTTATTTTTTTCTCCTTTGATCAACAATTCCTTGGGCCGTCCTTTGAGCAGTTTAATCCCATAAGGAATTTGAAAATCCGTTAATTCAACAAAATGCGGCCGATCTTCAGATATTGATTTAGCCGCTTCTGCCATGGTTTCCACTCCTGTGGAGCCCAGAAACAGGGGCACATCTCCCATGGTATGATCGTTCAGGAAAAGGTCCCGCTCAATATCCAATACTCTTGTATACGTCATTGAATCGCCATTTTTTTCAACCGGGTCATCCAGAAAAGGAAATTGTTTATCTGACGGATCACCCAGGAGGCCATCTTTGTCAAAGGAATAATCAATACCGGAAAAAACCATTTCAGACTCTGTTTTATCCAGAAGGTCTGCCATAAAGAACTTGACGCCTTGTTCCATGGGAAGAAATTGCAGTCCCCTCTCCTCCAGGACCGCACGGACTGTCGGGTTGGTTGCCATTCCCACACCGCCCCAGGCTGTCCACGCATACACTTTATAGGTTCTTTCAGGATGAAGCTGTTTCTGCCTGAAAAGGGTCTTGCCCAGATAATCATTGGCTGAGGTATAATCCACCTGTCCTTCATTTCCAAACCGGGCCGTCACTGATGAAAAAGTGAAAAAGTATTTATACGCCCTGTCTTTAAACGCCTGGAGCAAGTTTCTCATCCCTTTTACTTTAACATCCACCACCAGTTCAAACGACCAGAGTTCTTTTTTAGCGATAAACTGACTCATTTCCATGCCGGCTGCATGGAAGACACCATCTATTTTATCGTACTTGTTTACCGTTGCGGTGACTGCCTCAAGATTGGTGACATCCACGCAATTATAATCAACCGTGATTCCCTTGGACTTTAAGTGCTCAATATTGTCGATGGATTGTCGAACCCGCATCAATCGATCCAGGGCCCGCTTAATCTCCACGGGTTTAACACCCGGCATATCCTGCTTTAAAAGTCCCATCAGTTCCGGCTGGGTGGATGCTTTATCCAGAAATTTTTCATCTGTGCTGTAAATATCATTGATATCCAGGATGATCAGGTTGACCTTGTATTTATCCACCACTTTCTTGATAATCTCATAGGTAATACCACCGGCACCACCAGTGACCAGCATGGTGTCACCATTATCGATAATCTGCTGGTTTCTGTCGGCAACAGAGGGTTTCATTGAAACCACATATCGTTTATTATTCTTGTAACCCACTTCGCAGCGGGTATCGCTGCCAATGAGTTCATTCAAAAAAAGATCCGTGATCCGTGAAATGGATTTTTTAGGTTGTTTATAAGAAAAATCCACCACCTTGACCATGGTATCAGCCAATTCCTTGTTCACGGTTTTGAGCATGCCTGAAAGGCCGCCAAACATGGGATGTATATCTTGGCATCCGTCCATGTAAGGGAAGACCACTGAATCAAACGTAATGGTCCCGATCATTGTCTCGGGTTTATCCAGTTTTTCAAACAAACTTTTTACCATGACAAAAAATGATTTGATGGTTGTGTTCAAGGATGCATCAGAATCAGCTATCCCGTCTTTTTTATCAAAATAATAATTTAACGGCGCCAGGTGAATGAATCCGTCCAGATCAGCATATTTGGCCTTGAATTCTTCCACCCGCTGTTCTGTGGCTTTAACGTCAGTTAAATCAAATTTAAAATCAGCCCCTTTACCGCCAATGGTAATGACCTTGCCCTTTTGCTTCTTTATTTTTTTGATGACATCTTGAGCAAAGCCGTGGTCATCCAGGGAGACGATTATTGTCTTGCCTTTAAAATCTTTTTTTGGGCTTGCAGAAATTTTTGATTCTTCAGCCCGGACAATCAATCGTTTAATCGGTGACAATGGGTCGGGAAACTCATCTTCCCGGGTTGTTGTGGCCATTCCGGTTGTGGCCTGAAGTGCGGCCTGGATAGGGCCGGGTTCAATTGCTGCAGGTTTTTCCTGAGCAATTTGCGCACCATCTGCTTTTGCTTGGATGTATTCTGCCAATTTAGCAATAGTATTCAGATCACGAAGCTTTAAATCATCAGGCACGGAAAATCCGAACTTGCCGGCCACCTTACCGAAGATCTCCACCTGTTTGACCGTATCAATACCCAGGTCAGCCTCAAGGTCAAGGTTCTCTTCAAGCATATCCGATGTGTAACCGGTCTGGATGGCAATGACCTCTTTGACCACCGCTACAACATCCTCACCTGGGTCTGCAACAGCCTGGGTTAAAGGCGGTACCTGCACAACCGATGCAGCCTCTGGCTTTCCAATTGCTGAAAGACTGGCTTTTCCTGACACATATTCACCCAGTTTCGCAATGGTATTCAGATCACGAAGCTTTAAATCATCAGGCACGGAGAATCCGAACTTACCCGCCACCTTACCGAAGATCTCCACCTGCTTGACCGTATCAATACCCAGGTCAGCCTCAAGATCGAGGCTCTCTTCCAGCATATCCGCTGTATAGCCTGTCTGCTTGGCGATCACCTCTTTAATCGTCGCGATGGCATCCAATGATGATAAACCGGCTGCAACAGATTCAGATACTGATTCAAGCTCAACCGCGGTGGCTGCTGATTCTGCAACCAGGGGTGCTGCCGGGGCTCCGGCTGGTGCTGTAGCGGCTGCCAGGGGTGCTGCTGAAAGATCAACTTTAGCGGACGCATATTCTGCCAATTTGGCAATGGTGTTCAGATCACGAAGCTTTAAATCATCAGGTACCAAAAATCCAAATTTACCGGCGATATTCCCAAAAATCTCCACCTGTTTGACCGTATCAATGCCCAGATCAGCTTCAAGGTCAAGTTCATCTTCAAGCATGTCTGCCGTATAACCGGTCTGCTCGGCAATGATGGTCTTAATGGTTTGGAGGGCAGACAATCCTGCTGGTGCAGGGTCTGGGGCAGGTACCGAGGCAGGCACAGGTGTTACGATTTCTACTGCGACTGCAGCAGCCGGAGCCGGTGTGACCGCTATAATCGGAACTTGAGGTTGACCCGGTTTTTTTACCTTGCTATCTGTCTGTGGCAACGATTCTCCGCCTGCCACCGCACAAAGGGTATTATTTATAATTTTTAATTCAGGGTTATCAGACCCTGTGATCTGTTTCACCCAGTTTTGATACATTTCATTGCCTTGAACCTGGTTTTCCTGTTCTCTTTTGACAAACATGAAGGCAAAATGAGAACCGAATCCGGCTGCCAGATGAAACCCATACTCAGAATCTATTCTTTTATGGCTGGAAAAATTAAGCGCCTTAAAATGGTCAGGTATCTTTTTTAAATTGGCAATTGGAGGAGCCTTTCTTTTCTGAAGCGCCTTTATAAGAACAACATCTTCAATGGCAGCACCCAGGGTGTGACCGGTAAATCCTTTGGTATTTGAAATACATATACTGTTTAAATGATCAGGAAATGCCGTCTGTAACGCAACAACTTCAGCATCTGCGCTGCCGCCTCTTGCCGGAGTATAGGTCTCATGGGACATGAACAACAGTTTATCTGCATAATCTGACTGCCTCAAGTCGTTCTGTTTTTCGACTTTGTTAATGAATTTTTTCATCTCCCGGGCCATGTGGGGCACGTCAATATTATAGGTATGATAGGCAGAATTTGCGATATGAGTCCCCAGGATCTCACATTGACCGTTCATTCCCCTTTCTTTAACACAGGTTTCACTTTCAACCACCAGGCCCACCGCACCCGCACCCAGAATGGTTCCATTACGATCCACATCAAAGGGCTTGGCAGCTTCTGATACTCGTTTTTTAATCGTGGCAGCACCCAGGGCCAGAAATCCCGATCCAACCCATTGACACTGGGCCGCTGAGGTGGCATTTTCACCCCCCACCACAAGAACGCGCTTACATCGCCCCACCCGGATCCAATCCTCGGCTATTCCTATGGCAAGGGTGGTTGATGCACAGGCAGAGCTGACAATGGTATTTGGCCCTTTTGCCTTGATAATCTGGGCCAGGTGGGCCGAGCCTAACGGGCAGGCATTGGCCAGGAAATCCCGGTCGAATTTATACTTTTCAAAATCTGTTTTTTTACGGGATTTGGCTTTAAAAAACCATTCAGTCAACTGATTTTTAATCTCGATATCGTTGACCTTTTCCATGAGGTAATAATAAATGCTTTCAAACTCTTCAAAGGGGTTAAGAAAGAATTTTTGATACAGGTATTTTTCAATCTCTGTCATGATGGTTTCACCATTTGGCCACAGAGACGTCAAAATCACCCCGGTATCTTCCTGCATATCTTCGGGCAGGGCAAAACCGTCCGGGATCAGGGTTCTGCCCTCATTGACCTTTTTATACTGCATGACCAGGGGGATATTGGCATCTTTGAGTGCCTCAATGCCCGCAGCAATACTGATACCCATAACAATGTCATACTCTTCTTTGATGCCGTATTCATCACTCAAGTCAAAATAACCCAATTGACCGGCCAGATGAATGACATCCTCAGCTTTGGTAATCTGAACAAACCGGGCATTACCATCGGGTTGCTTAAAGAGTTTGGTGATGTTTTTATCAATAAACGTTTCCTGCATTTCAGGAGTTATGGACTCGATAAAATTCTCGCCATTTAAAATAGCATCAAAATTATCTGCTGCAAAAACCCGTCGGCCCTTGCCTGGTAAACCAACAGATACACCGGAAATCATAATCCGATCCGTATTAAAATTATACCGTTCCATGGCAGTTATGGCATTTTCTCTTTTCTGCCGCATAAATTCCTTAAACAGAATCTGATCAATGACTTTGCTGTTGTTCTCTTTAAAAGATTCAAAATCTTTTGCAGCTGCAAATTGAGCTTTATGAGTTGGAACCGGCGCTGCTGTTTCAGGCATAATAGTTGGAATAGCTTTGGTCCCAAAAATACAATTATGATCTGCCAGATATTTTTTGCATGCCTCAAAGGATTTGATTTCCCCTTCCTTGGCATCCACAGACACCTTGGTATGGTAATCTTCAATATTAATATTTTTTAAGAGATTAACCAACAGCCTGGACGGACCGATTTCAATAAAATGGGTCCTGCCGGCATCATACACATATTCAATGGATTTAATAAACTCAACCGGTGAAATGATTTGCTTAGCTAATAAATCTTTGACCTCTTCGGGTCTTTCCGGGTAGGGTTTGGCTGTGGTATTGGAAATAATTCTACCATAGGGAACCTCTTTAAACGTAAGGGTAACCAGATATTCTCGAAGTTCTTGTGAAGCCTGCTTGAGCAATGGGGTATGGAAGGCACCGGTAAGGTTAAGCTTTTTATAAAAGATTTCCTCCTGCATCAAATAGTTGCAGAATTTTTCAATATTTTCAGCCGCTCCTGACACAGCAGTCTGTTTTTCACTGTTTTTATTGGTAATATAAATATTGGTAACAAATGATTTTTGAATCAGATGTTCAGTCTCTTTTTCATTTTTAAAGACAACCATGATCTTGCCGGGAACCTTGACTGTGGCTTCATACATCAGATCAGACCGCTTGATGATCAATCGCATGGCATCATCAAACCCGAGAATGCCGCTGCAGAACAATGCTGTGTATTCTCCAACGCTGTGGCCGATAAAATAATCCGGGGAAAATCCGTCCCTGGACAGTCGACTGAAAACAGCAGCTGAAGACAAAAACACGGCCGGCTGGGTATTCTGTGTGGAATTGATGGCATCATCACTGCCAAACATCATATCTAAAAGGGAGTATCCTCTCTTTTCTTTAAAGATGGCCTCTCCTCTTTCCATGATCTGCCGGATATGTGCATCACGTTCAAACAACTCTTTCATCATCCGGCTTCTCTGGGCCCCCTGGCCGGACAACAGGGCAACCATCCGAAGTTTCTTGCCGGTCTTATCGGCAGAATAAGCATGGTCAACCATGACAATATCATCTCCTGAAGCGGCTTTAAACTCGGCTTCCACTACAGCCTGTTTATTTTCTAGGACAAAAGGAAGAGTTCCCATGATCATATGGCAGTGGTTTCCGCCGATACCGTTCACATTGGAAGCAAACCGGGCTGGCTGGCCTTTGGGTCTGATCACCAGTTGACGGGCTGGTTTGAGGATTTTAGAATCATTCAAAACTGAATGATCCGGATCAAAGTTAAAATCCTGCAGGATGTTTCCTTTTTTGCTCATTAACATCATCTTGGCCATGGCCACTGCCGGGTTGGCAGCTTTAAAATAGCCGAACTGAGATTTAATATTTCCGCAATGCATGGGATGATCAAAGCAATGTTCGATCACTTGTTTTTCAATGATATCTCCAAAAATATTGGAAAATGCAAAAAGGTCCAGATGCTGGATATCCCGTTTCCGGATACCTGTTTTCTGATATGCTTCATTAATGGTAGACACAAAAGTATGTTCAGATGGTGCCAGCAGATGATCCGGTACACTGGAACGTACTGAGCATTCATTAATTTCGCCAAAGATTTCCAAATTATATTCTTTTGCTTTTTTATAGGTGGTCATCAGATGAATGGCAGCACCTTCACCCATGACATATCCGTCAGCCCTGGAGTCAAAGAACTTACAATCACCTTCCGACAAAAGCCCCAGCCGCTTAAATGCCATAAGAACAGCCGGATAAAGGTTGGTATCCACACCACCGGCAAGGACAAAATCCATATCTTTATGTTTCAGATTCCTTGCTGCATTCCGCATGGCAATAAAAGAAGAGGCACACGACGCATCAATCACATAATTGGCCCCGTTGAGTCCAAAATAGTTGGCAATCCTGCCGGAAATAATATTAGATAAAAGCCCTGGCGTGGTATCTTCATTATTTTCCGGAATCGTCTTTCGAATGGCATCCACAACCTGTTGGGAGATTTTTTCACTCTTGATCGCATCCACACCGGAACAGACCTTTAAAACATTACCGATAAGCAACTTTCGGGTCCTGACAATATTTTTGCTCTGGCGTTCACCGGCAATGGTCCCTAAAATAACACCCACCTGATTGCTGCCATTTCCCAATTGTTCTAACAGGCCTGAACTTTCAAGCGCTTCATTGGCAGCTTCCAATCCAAAGATCTGACCCCGTTCTATGGATTTAACCATCTTTGGTGGCATTCTGTATTTAAGATTGTTAAATTTAAAATCTTTGACCACACCCGCCTTGACCTTTGGAAGATGATAAAAAGAGTCTTTACCCAGACCGGCATAAGCCTCATTATTAAAATTTTGTGCTGGAATTTCAGACAATTGTTTTTCGCCTGATTTTAATTTTTCCCAGAATTCTTCTGTGTTTTTTGCACCTGGCAGAAAAACACCCAGGCCCGCAACCACAATCCTGTCATCATTATAATCATAAGACGGATCAGCAAAAATATGCCGGGCAACGGGCTTATAGCTGTCCGTCATCTGTTCTACAACAATATGGTAATTGATTCCACCAAATCCATATGAAGAAACAGCCGCTTTTCTGGAAACATTGGTTTGAACCGGCCATTCTTTTGCATCTTTAACAATATACAGGCCTGAATCTTTAAGATCATGATTTCTGGAAAGGGTTTCAAACTGACCATTAGGCGGTATTATCCCCTTATTTACTGCCAGCAATGCTTTTAACAGCCCGGCAGACCCTGCACATCCCAGAAGATGACCAATCTGTGATTTAATCGAAGAAATCCCGGCATCTGCCTTTTTATAAATGGCGTTCAAGGTCTGAAGTTCTGCCTGGTCACCAATGATTGTCGAGGTCCCATGAGCCTCAATAAAACCGATATCTTCGGGTTTGATGTCCGGTCGAATACGTTCATAACAGCGCTGAACACTCAAGACCTGCCCGTTTGGATTAGGAGCGGCAATCGCCTTTCCCTTGCCATCGGAACTGGAACCGATTGAGTTGATAACCCCCAGAATTTTATTATTATCCCTTAAAGCATCTTTCATTCGTTTAAGAACAAAAACAACCGATCCTTCGCCCAGGATAAAACCGTCCGCCCGTTCATCAAAAGGATAAGACCCTTTGGCTGACAAGGTTCCCATTTTGGCAAAACCAATAAAAGACTCTGGTGCCAGGTGAGTATTGACCCCACCCACAATCACCTGGTCATGTTCGCCGGACAAGAGCTCTCCTGTAGCAGCCTTCAAAGCAGTCACAGAAGATGCGCAAGCAGCATCAATAATATAATTGGCTCCCCGGACACCCAGGTGATGAGCAATCCTTGAGGCTTCAATATTTAATAGAATCCCATGAACCGGGTCATATCCGGGATTTTCCCCTTCCATGCCTTCCTTCAGGGCCTGTTTAACACTGTCTTTTTCCTCATCACTCAAGGTCTTATATTCTTGAGTCTTCTCCATAATGGAAACCACTTCAGGATACCAATACTTGAACTGAAGATCATTGCCGTGTTCATTGGAGAGGCAGGTGGCAATAATCACGGCGGTTCGTGCAGGGTCATCACAAATCAGACGATTGTCTTCTCCTAAATAGCCTGCATCTTCAACTGCTTTATAGGCAGTCTGCAACACCATTTTCTGGCTGCGCGACAATTGTTTTGCCTTGTTTTTTGTATATCCAAACCGATCCAGGTCAAATTCAAATTCATCTGCGTGACCGGCCAGAATCGTATAGGTTTTATCTTCTGCGCTCCGATCGGGATCATAATAAAGATCACGATTAAATCTTTCTTTTGGCATCTGGCTGATGGAATACTTTTTTGTTAAAATATTATCCCATAGGCTTTCCGGGTCATTGGCATCCGGCAGCGTACATCCGATGCCCACAACGGCAATTTCATCGTTGATCTTGTTTTCCGGGCTTGAGAAAATTTCAAGGATATTAAGATTTTTATAAAGATCGGATTTGGTTTGAAAATATTTATCATGAATCTGTTTGATGGTGACACCCCGGTCAAAAAATGCCAGGCTGTCCCCCACAAGAAAATTGCCTCTCTGGGCATGTTCATCATCTTCAAACCAGGTATAATTTTCTTCTCCGGGATTTTTAAAATCCGGGAGGAACCCTTTGGCACCGATGAGCAGAGAACCAATCTGGTTCTTTTCAAAGGCGCGTTTTCTTTTTTCCAGGCTTTCCTTGCTTTTGATCATGTCATATTCGTTTTCCACCATCATCCGTGCAAAGTTGGTTGGTGCGGTCCGGGACGCCAGCCCCAGGGTCCTTCCGATTAAAACCGTCTTGTTCTCACGAATAATGATATCCTGGTATTGTTTTTTCACAGCCTTGCTGTCCACGATCTCATTACTGAACAAATAGGCGGTTCCTACCTGAATACCTATCTTGGCGCCTCTGGCTGCTAAAAACGAGGTCATGCCGGAAATAAAGAACGATGCAAAGCGAGTGGAGATACCGCCGGCAAAAACCAGATACAGTTCGGACAGGTCATAGTCTTTGTTGAGCAATGTGGCAATGACATCTTCCCAGAGAACCATGCTCGACAGCATTCCGACATGACCGCCAGCCTCGCCCCCTTCAAAAATAAACCGTTTACAACCGTTTTTAATGGCATTTTCCATCATGGATACAGACGGGGTATGCAAATAGGTTTTGGTGCCTGCCTTTTCCAGTTCCGCCACCTGGGAAGGAATCCCGCCGGCAAAAAGCGCATAGGGAACCTTGTATTTTTTCACCAGGTCCAGATGTTTGTAAACCATGGGGTTAAAGGCTTCAATACCCACAAGTCCGGCACCGAAATTATCCACTTTTTCAGACCCGTCTTTGAGCATTTTTTCTGCCAGAAAATCCGGAAGACTGCCCACTGCAAAAAACGGCAGGGCTCCGTGTTCCAGGACTTTATTGGCAAAATCGGCATTATCGGAAATATTGGCCATGGGGCCCTGGATCAGCGGAAACCGGGTTCCCTGGTCTTTGGCAAATTCAGAACCGGGTTTTACCGGGTCATGGGCATCAATCAGGTCCAAATTTTTACCTATGGTTTTGAAAAACTCAGGGATAATATCTATGATGCTGGTTGAAGATGTGATAAAATCTTTGGCAAACACACCGTCCTGACCCAGATAGAACAGAGACTGGATAAACTGAGTATCTTCATCATCAAACTGAGCCATGTTATCGCAAATCGCCTGGTAAACTTTTTTGTGGCCTTGGGAATCATCTATCAGTTCTACTGCTTGAATTTTTAAATCCTTGACAATCTTGGTCCCCAGTTTTGCAAAGACCCGATAAATATCATTTTCATTATATATAATTTCTGTGGAATCACTTTCATCCACCATGGCCAGAAGCTTTTTAAACGGTTCTGATACCGGGGCTTCATCGGTCATAAGAAACTGGCTGTCCATGACAAGACCGGATACGCCTGCGGCCAGCATACCGGCTGCGGTGTACTTACCCACGCCGCCATGAATAAAAATCGGCAAAGAAGAGTTTTTTAAATACCATTGCATAAGGATAAAAGATGAATATCGAGACACTTTTCCACCGGCCTCGTTGCCTTTGAGAACGATTGCGTGGGGACCGATTGCATCAATCTTTTCGTTGATACCAATATCTTTGAGTTCCAGCACAATCTTTGTATCTGAAAAATGTTCAAAATCCGCAGGCACATCATTTGCAGACAGCGGCGCAACAATCAGGTCAAGATTAATGATATGTTGATTTTTGATTTTCTGGATCAATTCGTTATCATGATCAGCCAGCCGAACCCCGAAACAACACTCTTCCTGCGACAATACGTCAAGACTTTTGAGTATGTTTTCATGGGATAAAAATTCCGTATCAAACACCGGAAGGGCGCCGGCAGTGTAGATGGCATTAAAATACTTTACATCAAATACCTTTACAGGGGTTACCACCATTAAAGGAAGTCTTGAATTCAGTATTCGTCTAATCATAAGTTTTTCTCCATAATTGTTTTTGTTTTGCCTTTTACCTTTTGCTGTAAAAAGTCATATCAGCATCGCTGATCGTTGACCGATATATACTACAAATAACGTGCCAGAGCGTATGAATAACACAAGTCACTGAAATGGTGTTGTTTTTAAAATATCTCTTCCATTGATATATAGGTGTATTGTTTTTTTGCTTGCATTCTTGGCACACTGATTGTACAAAATTGTACATTATAGCTTACACTACTTTGGAGAACCCATTGAAAAAAGCAAGACTCAGTTCAGAAGAACACCTTTTTTTTCAGACCGTATACAATGCTGCCTTTGCCAACCCCTTCAGCCAGCTTCGAGAAAAACTGGATATCAAAATTGCCGGCCTGTTTCCCAAAGCATCAAGACGGGAAAGTATTGACCAGTGCATCCATGAAATTGACCTTCGAATTAAACATCTGGAAAAAGAGGGCCGTGCCGATATCAATGCCTATCATGGACGGGACAAGGAGCTTGTCACAGTTGTTTTCCTTTTTGATATCTTTCATAAATTCAGGGATGATTTTGACCGATTGATCAAAGATCAAATCCAGGCCCAGGATTCTTTCGTTAAAGTCTCTTTTGCCGAATCAGCCATGCAGATGCTTCATGCAAAGGGATTTAGCGACAAAGAAATTACCCATTATTTTGCCCTTTCCTATCAGCTCAGGCGGGCCTTTTATTTTATCTCCCATGCTCTGGTAGGGACCAGTCCCTGCATGAAAACGCTTAAAAAACATTTATGGTATAATGTGTTTACCTACAACATGGATCTGTATAATAAATTTTTATGGAACAAGATGGAAGATTTTTCAACCCTTCTTCTGGGAGAAACCGGCACGGGAAAAGGTACGGCAGCCAAAGCCATCGGCAGCAGCGGTTATATCCCCTTTGATGAAAAAAAACAAGGATTTGTCCAGAGTTTTACCCGGACATTTTCATCATTGAATCTTTCCCAGTATCCTGAGACCCTCCTGGAATCCGAACTGTTCGGCCATACAAAAGGAGCCTTCACAGGTGCTGTGGGAGATCACCAGGGAGTATTTGACCGATGCAGCGCCCACGGCGCCATTCTTTTGGATGAAATCGGTGAAATTCCCAACCATGTGCAGATCAAATTATTACGGGTTCTCCAGGAACGGCATTTTGCCCCGGTGGGAACCCATGAGACCTCACGGTTCAATGGACGAGTGATTGCAGCCACCAACCGGCCAAAAGAAGATATCCTAAATGGTAAAGTTTTCAGGGATGATTTTTATTATCGACTCTGTTCTGATATCATCGAAGTCCCGCCCTTACGAATCCGAATCCGGGAAAAAGCATCTGAACTGGATGAATTATTAGATTTTACCATAGAAAAGATGACCGGCACACGGTCGGAAAAACTGATTGAAAAGGTCAAACAGATTATTGATCAAAGCCTTGGTGCGGATTATCAATGGCCGGGAAATGTCAGAGAACTTGAACAATGCGTCAGAAGCGTTCTGTTACGCAGAAATTATAAAGGTAAACAACCAGAACCACAAAAGCAGCTATCTTTGGCCGAGGAACTTGGGCAGGGAATTGTCGATCAAACCATTAGTGTTCCCGATTTAATATCCGGATATTGTTCTTTATTATACGACAAACTGGGTACCTATGAAAAAGTAGCTAACCAGACCGGCCTGGACCGACGAACCATTAAAAAACACATTATAAATTATAAGAACAACAGGTGATTATGTTCCATTTTCTTCCTCCTCTGGTAAAAGGATTATTATCCATCTCACTATACCTGATCAATACGATTGTTATAACTGTCCCTTTGATCTTTGCCTCTTTTTTTAAATTCCTCATTCCCAACCAGGCTTTTATTATCTTTATCGACAAGGTGCTCATATGGATGGCCACCCTATGGATCCAGGTTAATTCAATCAACACTAAATTATTCTGCAGCATTGAATGGGACATCAGGGGCCTTAAAAATTTAAAATCAAAAGAATGGTATCTGGTGATTTCCAATCACCAGTCCTGGGTTGATATTCTGGTCTTGCAGACGGTTTTAAATAAAAAAATACCCATGCTCAAGTTTTTCTTAAAAAAAGAATTGATCTGGATCCCCTTCTTAGGACTTGCCTGGTGGGCCCTGGATTTTCCATTCATGAGACGGTATTCAAAAAAAAAATTGGCGCAAAAGCCCCATCTTAAGGGCAAAGACCTTGCCAGCACAAAAAAAGCCTGTGGAAAATTTAAACATACACCGGTTTCAATTATTAACTTTGTGGAAGGAACACGCTTTACGCCTGATAAAAAGAAACAACAAAACAATGTCTTTACCCACCTTTTAACACCAAAGGCAGGAGGAATCGCCTTTGTTTTAAACTCCATGGGAGACTATCTTCATACACTCATTGATATCACCATTGTTTACCCTGACGGCATTCCCACCTTCCTGGATTTTACTTGTGGCAGAGTTCATAGAATCATTGTTGATTTTGAGGTTTTACCCATCACCGACTCTATAAAGGGCGACTATTTTAACAGTTCTGCCGATAAAAAAGAATTTTACATCTGGCTCAATGACTTGTGGCAGAAAAAGGATCAAAAAATAAAAACCATTAAAATGCAATTGTAAAATTTTATTGACGCTATAGGATTCTCATGTAATGCTTTGCTGACAAAAACAAGGGGACTGTTTTGATGTGAATGCGTCAAAACTCAAAGGTGAAAGCGTTGCCGTTTATCTTCCCAAAGGATGGTCCGGTATGACAGAAAAAAGAAAGATTTTATTTGTCGATGATGAAACCGATGTCCTTAACGGGCTGGAAAAAAGCTTAACACCCATGGCAGACCTTTGGTATATGGCCTTTGTGAAAAATGGACAAACCGCTCTTAAACTGCTAGAGCAAGAAAAATTTGATGTAATTCTATCAGATATGGTCATGCCTGGTATGGACGGATCACAACTGCTTGATGTGGTATGCAGTCGATATCCATCAATGGTCAGGATCCTTTTATGCGAGCGTTCAGGTCAGGACATGATCGTTAAATCAGCCCAGCAATACCTGCCCAAACCCTGTGATAGAGAAACCCTGGTTTTTTCAATCACCCGGGCCTGTTCTTTGAAAAGTATTCTTGACAGCAGGGTTTTAAAAGGACTTTTGGGAAGAATCGAAAATCTGCCCAGCATTCCCGCCCTCTATGGACAGATCGTAAAAGAACTTTCCTCAAAAGATGCCTCCGCTGCCAGCGTGGGAGACATCATCGCCAAGGACATGGGCATGACAGCCAAGGTGCTTCAGCTGATCAATTCTTCATTCTTCGGAATGCCCAGGCATATTTCCAGTGCCAATGAGGCGGTTATCCTGCTCGGGATTGACGTAGTTAAAACCCTGATTCTGGGCATTGAGGTCTTTTCAAGGTTTGACGGGGCTTTGTCTGTGATTAGTGTTAATCAGATCCATGATCATTGCGCCAGAACCGCCATCATGGCAAAACAGATAGCCCTGCTTGAAAACATGGAACCCAAAACAGCTGACAACGCAATGATCTGCGCTATTCTTCATGATCTGGGAAAACTGCTGCTGGCAGAAAACTTTCCAGATGAATACAAACAGGCTGTGGACATGGCAAAAGAAAAAGATATGGCCATGTTCCATGCGGAAAAAGCCGCATTCGGGGTGACCCATTCAGAAGTCGGGGCCTATCTTCTCGGATTGTGGGGCCTGCCCCGCGACATCATTGAAGGTATTGCCTTTCATCATCGCCCGGGCCGGGTGGTTTCTAACAATTTCGAATTGTCCGGACTGGTCCATGTGGCAGATCTTCTGGAGCACCATGAAAAACAGGGCCGTGGTCCGGACATGGAACCGGCCGGACTTGACCGGGTCTATCTGGAAAAGTTGGGTTTGGCACACAAAGTACCCATGTGGCAGGCACAGACCTTTATACTTGACTAAAAGCAAGTTCCTATATAATTATACTTCTCTTGACTAAAAGTAAATTCCTATATAACCCAAATGAGTTGATGCCTTTTTAACGGCCATCTTAAGAATAAAGGAGACAACAATCAAAATGAAACTAAGAACAATCGGTTTATTTATATTCAGTTTGTATTTGATGCTGGTTATGGGCTGCTCAAATGCAACTATGGCGCCCATGCCCGAATACCTTTTAGGAACATGGGGCAACCAGACACACCGGTTTGAAGAAAGATATATCCAATTCAACAAAACCGATCTGATTTTCGGGACAGGAGCTGAGGCCCCAACCATTTTTAAGATAAAAAAAATTACAGAGAACAGAAAAGACAAACATATCGAGTGGACATTTTTTTGCTCAACCCGGCAAAACTTTGCCATGAATATTGTGTTATTTTATACAAACAATGCGGATGGCGCCTATTTTATACTAAGCAATAACAGAGATATTAAATGGACAAAAAGCCAAGAGTGATGGCCAGTGCAGTTTCCTTTTAAATGCTGCCCACCTGTATTTCATAGATATTAAGACTCTTGCCGTCACCAGAGGTACACAAGACTTCTAAAAACCTTGCATGCCGAATGACTTCGGCAATTCTTTTTTCACAATGCTTACCACGGATAAGGTTCTCAGGCATGATTGCGCCCTCAACAATAACTTCAGCTTTTCCCGGATTATCTTTGGCCCACTCAAGCAGATTGTTTTTTTCTTCAATAAAAGAATCTTTCTGCTGATCCAATGCCTCAATTTTCTTGTCTTCCTGCTCAATAAGCGCCTCTATTTTTTCTGACTTATCAAAGCAGATATCCAGACCGTGCTCTGCCTTTTGAGCGGCCAGTTTCAATTGATCAATCTTAAGTTTAAATTCATTGATCTGGGCTTGAGCCTCCCCGGTTTCTTCCATAGAAGCGATCTTTGATTTCAATTCCCGTTCTTCCAGCTGGGATCTATCCTGGATATGTGCAAGTTCGGTAATCTGTTTTTGCTGTAACACATTTTGTTCTTTAAGTTCTTCTTTTTTTGCCTGACATTGTTCAACCTGTTTTTTTAAACCTTCAACCTGTTCTCGATTTTTTTCCAGCTCTTTTTCTAAAAATATGTCATAAGCCACTTTTATTATATTGGGCTCAGCCGTCTCTGTTCCGATATTCTTTGCTTTAACCCCCATTTTTGCAGTTATTCTGGAAGAAATCAATTTTCCGTTTTCAGTCTTGCAAATCCCGGAACACTCAATATCTGAATCAACAATCTCTTTATCCACAATCACATCCCCCATGCAGATGATTTGGGACTTATGGATAAATTTGGCATAAACATTGCCCCTTGAATAAATTATTCCCTCATTGATACCACCAGCAATTTTTATATTTCCGTCTGCATCAATCTCGCCACCGTCTATCTCAAGGGCCTGGACATCACAGCCTTTAACCTTGAACCCGGCTTTGATCCGTCCCTTGATAGTGACATTTCCATCATAAGCGATATGACCGGTTTCATAATCCACATCTCCTTCAGAAACGTACTCCTGATGAACAAAGACATGACCGGAAAGCGAATATTTGGGAAATCCTTTTACAGCTGCCAGAATCTTAAAACCATCTTCGGAAATTCTAGCCCCTTTACCGATTTTCAAGGTAATATCGTTTCCAGGGGTTGTTTCTATTTCATCGCCAAAGATACTGTGACCCCGGCGGGATTCAATCATGGGTATTTTTTCCGCCAGAACCGTTCCCTCTTCAACATGAGGGATTTCCCCTCTATCTTTAAAGTCTATGGAACCATCATCGGTCACACCGCCGGCTTTTAAATAATCCGTATTAAAAAAGAACTCTACCCTGGCATCTTTACCCTGAATCGGTGAAATCCCCCGGGCCACCATGAAAGATTTTGTCTTGAATCCACCGGAACGGATGAATCCATCAATCATTTTATCTTCAACAATACCCATAACAATGCCTTTATCAAAAAGGACTTCTTTAATCTGGACCGGCGTAATATCCTTATCAAAATGATCTGTTTTGGTTATAAATGCTGACATATAATCTTTTGCGATTTCAAGCTTAATACCGCCATCAATAATCTCAGGTTCCATCAAGCCACCTTCATCTTGCTCATCATCATCGGCGTTTTGTGTTTGAATTTTCTTTTCAGACGCTTGCGCATCTGTTTTTTGCGGCACTGCCTGACCAGGAACCAATTGTTTTTCTTCAGCGGTTTTTACAGTCTCAGATGGATCAAAAGCCTTTTTTGCCTGAGCAACTTTTCCAACTTCCTGACGAACCCTTTTTTGGAGTTTTAAAATATAGTCCCGCTGTTTGACAGTCAACAGGGCGGCATCGACAAGCAGATCGCCAATCATCCGAACCTTTTTTTTATCTTTAATGTCCTTATTCTGTTCTTCCAGGGCCAGTTTTAAAACGCTCTGATTAATAAATCCCAGTCGAATGGCAATGGCTCCAAATTGAAATTCTTTTTGTCGCATTTCAAGCGCTTTTGCTGCCCCCAGCAGCCGTCCCATATTTTTTGAAGAAATCAATTCGTTGGATAAAAGATATTCTTTTAAAGCAAGAACAGGGTCGTCTGAGCCAACACACTGGGCCATCCCCTTTTCAAGCTCTTCTTTGGTAATCAAAAGATTTTTGACTGCCAAAAGGCCTATAAGCGGAATCTTAGCTTTTCCATCATTTTCTTTTGCCATATCCTCTCCATGCAAGAATTAGATTACAGCTGCCACACAACCTGCGGCAACAAATAAAAATTCAATAATAAATTCTCTATGCACACCTGAAATCAAACTGTCTTTTTCAAAAAATCTTATTAATAAAAGCATAATAAAGGGGATAAAGGCAAGCAGGAAAGCCCTTTTAACCAACAAATCGCTGAAACCTGCCCAAATAAGGATGCCCATATCAGCCATGAGCACATATTTAATAATCTTAAAACTTGTTTTTTCCCCCAAAAGAATGGGAAGCGTTTCTTTGCCTGTAATCCGATCCCCCTGGATAGCGAGGATATCAAAAAAAGCGGTTCGGGCAAAGACAAGGCCTATGGCAAACAAAAAGACCACAACAACACTGACCAGGTTGCATTGACTGCTTACGGCAGGTAAAAGACAGGTTACCGTACCCCATGCAAGTATAATTAATATGGTTTTTGAACCGGGAATATCCTTGATTCGTGACCATCGCCCTTTCGGGACGATAAAACCAGGAATAATTTTCAAATTATAGGACAATCCCAAAAGGCTCATGACCAAAAGCACACCAAAAGAGACCATTGAAGCCATTGAACTCAAGTAGAGCCCCAGGGTACCGGACACCACAGCAAGCACCCAAAGATACCTGCGGCTTTCCTGATAAAAAAAAGCCCGCTCCGGATGATTATATTTATCCGACTTGACCGTAAACAAATTATTCATGATATGCATGCTCAAAACATAGAACATGGCGATTAAGGCATGGTCTCGACCATTGGGAGCACCCTGAAGTATGGAACAGGTGTAGGCCAGAAAACCTGCACCAACACCTGCCATTATATTGGTTTTGATCAAAAAGTCCCTGAGTAAAAATAAAAACACTTTGGATGGATGTTGGTGTTGAAAATTATGATTAATTTTCCTGTAGACATCATTTATAATCCAGGTTGGGGTTGATGCCCCTGCGGTGATAGCGATGGTTTTTACAGATGACAATTTTTTGTAATCAATTTCGGTGGCATCTTCAATATGCATCACATATTTTCCTGCACCTGAAGCAATCTGGGCCAGGCGCCTGGTGTTTCCACTCTGTTTGCCCCCCACAACAATCACAGCATCGTTCATCCGGGCTAATTCTCGAATTTCAGCCTGGCGTTTTTCAGTGGATCCACAGATGGTATCAAACAGCTTATAATGGGGAGCCTGCTGATTACACCATGCCTTGATATCATTCCAGAATGCTGTATTTTGAGTGGTCTGAGCAACCACAACCGCCTTTTCAAAAAGGGGTAAAGCACAAAAAGCCTCCATGGAAGTTACCGCATGCCCCTTGTCTTGAGCATAACCCAAAAGGCCTATCACTTCAGGGTGGTTCTCATCTCCTATAATAATGGTGGAATACCCTTGTTTAGCATATCGATTGATAATCACCTGAACCCTGACCACCCGCGGGCAAGTGGCATTGATAACCGTATATCCTGCATCTGCCAATGCCTTTTGGTCTTCAGGCGGCACGCCATGGGCACGGATCAGGACAATGCCGCTGCCTTGTTCAGGGATGGTTTCAATTTTGAAAATCTGTTTTTCTTCAAGCATTTCCAGGACCTGGGGATTGTGAATCAGCGGTCCATAGGTATAGATGGGTTCGTTTGAAAGGTTTGATGCATCCAGGACCATATCCACGGCACGCCGGACGCCCATGCAGAATCCGGCTGTCCTGGCAACCGCAATCTTCATGAAATATGACTCAGCAGATCAACAAGACGTTCAAATTCAATCGTTGATTTAAATTTGATCTCTATTTTTCCCTTATTCCCGTTTTTTTGAATCTTGACCGGAGATTGAATCTGTTTAGAGATTGTTAAGCTGGTGTCATCCAAGAATTGTTTTTCAGCTGCTGATATTTGCTTTTGAAGGGTTTTAGGGTCTTTTTTTGCCTGGTTGACCAGCCGTTCCGTCTGCCTTACCGACAGCTCTTTTTTCAAAACAGTCTCCAACAGACAAAGTTGATTTTCTTCGCTCCCTGCACCAAGAAGTGCTCTGGCATGACCCATGGATATGACTTCATCAATTAAACTTTTCTTAATCGCTTCGGGCAAACTTCGAAGGCGCAAAAGATTGGCAATGGTTGACCGGTTTTTACCAATCTTTTTAGCCACTTGTTCCTGGGTGTATGAAAATTCATTAATCAGCCGATAGTAGGCTTCAGCTTCTTCCAGGACATTTAGATTCTCTCTCTGGATATTTTCAATAATGGAAACTTCTAATACCTGCTCATCGGTCAAGTCTTTTACAAAGACCGGCACATGGGTCAGATTGGCTTCTTTGGCAGCCCGAAGCCGACGCTCCCCGGCGATCAGTTCATAGGAACCATCTATGTGACGAACCAGCAGCGGCTGAAGCACTCCCTGCTGGGCAATGGATTGTTTCAACCGGTCCAGTTCTTCCTGACTGAATACTGTTCTGGGCTGATACCGATTGGGAGCAATATCCTCAACCGGGCACATCAAAAAATCAGGACTGCTTTCAGGAGTGTCAAAATCCGGGATAAGTGCGGATATTCCCCGGCCAAGCCCAGTGTTCTTCTTTTTGTTTTTTGTCATCTTTTTAAAAGTTCCCTTGCAAATGCAATATAGCTTTTAGATCCTTGTGATAATTTATCATATAAAATAACCGGCAGCCCATAACTGGGGGCCTCTGCAAGTTTTACATTGCGGGGTATCTTTGTATTGAAAACCATGTTCTTAAAATATTTTTTAGCATCTTCCACCACATTCTGTGATAGATTTGTTCGCCGGTCATACATGGTTAAAAGGATTCCCTTGATTTTTAATCCGGGATTATAAGATGACTTAACTCGTTTTATTGTATTTAACAGCTGACCCAGGCCTTCTAAAGCATAAAATTCACTTTGAAGGGGGATGATAACAGAGTGGGATGCAGTAAATGCATTCAATGTTAAAAGACTTAAAGCAGGCGGACAATCAATGAAAATATAATCAAATCGTTCTCCCACCGGGGCTAAAAGATTTTTAAGTTGTTTCTCCCTGTCTTTGGCAGCAACCATTTCAATTTCAAACCCAATCAGATCAATATTTGCCGGGATCATCATCAGCTTGGGTAAAACCGTGGGTATAATAATATCTTCTATACCGGCTTCACCGATCATTCCCTGGTATAAAGTGTTTTTTAGCGACGGCTTATCAATACCCATGCCGGTTGTTGCATTGGCCTGGGAATCACAATCCACCAGAAGAACTTTCTTGCCCATTTTTGCCAGAGCGGCTGAAAGATTTATGGCTGTGGTTGTTTTACCCACACCGCCTTTCTGGTTTGCTATACTGATAATTTGAGTCATAATGAAAAATCATTACCACAATTATGCTTCATAGGCAATCAGTTAAAAAAGTTGATTCACCTTTTTTTACAGGCTATGTTTGTTTAAAGGTTTTAATCTTAAAATTTGACTTTTTAAATGGATTCTCGCTACACTCGTGGGGTTATGGACCAACAAAAAACATACAAAAAACCTCGGGATAAAAATAAAAAAAATAAATTGTTGTTGCCAAATCTATTAATAAGCATGCCTGATTTACCCATCACGGTCAAAGAAGATGAGATTATCAGGGCCATTCAAAAAAATAAAGTGGTGATTATCTCAGGTGAAACAGGATCTGGAAAAACCACACAGATCCCCAAATTTTGTCTCAAAGCCGGACAAGGAAGAAAAGGCATCATCGGATGTACCCAGCCCAGGCGGATAGCAGCCATTACTGTGGCCCGGCGAATTGCCGAGGAACTGCATCAACCACTAGGCCAGTCCGTGGGATATAAAATTCGATTTGAAGATAAAACCGTTGATCATACCTGCATCAAACTGATGACCGATGGCATTCTTCTGGCCGAGACCCAGACTGATCGTCTCTTAAAAGCCTATGATACGATTATTGTGGATGAAGCCCACGAACGAAGTTTAAACATTGATTTTACCCTGGGTATTTTAAGGGGTCTGGTTAAAAAAAGGAATGATTTAAAGCTGATCATCACTTCAGCCACCATTGACACCCAAAAATTTTCAAAAGCCTTTGATAATGCCCCGGTGATTGAGGTATCCGGGCGGACATTTCCGGTTGAAACCCTGTACCAGCCTTTTTTAAACCCGGAGAACGAAACACAGACCATCGAGGACCAGGGCTATGTTGAGGCGGCTGCCCAGGCCGTAAGTACGTTGCTTTCAAGAAAAGGCAGAGGCGATATCCTGGTGTTTATGCCCACTGAGCAGGATATCGGCGAAACCATGGAGATACTGAAAGGCAAAGCTCCACCCGGTGTGGCTATCCTGCCGCTTTTTGCAAGACTATCCGCCAAAGAGCAGTCTAAAATATTCTCCCGACACGTGGGACGAAAGGTGATTGTTTCCACCAATGTGGCCGAGACCTCTTTAACGATTCCGGGTATCAAATATGTAGTGGATACAGGCTTTGCCAGAATTCCCAACTACTCTCCAAGAACACGGACCACGGCCCTTCCTGTGAGCCCGATTTCACAATCCTCGGCCAACCAGCGTCAGGGGCGGTGCGGCAGGGTTGAAGACGGGGTCTGTATTCGTTTGTATGATCAGGAGGATTTTGAATCAAGGCCTTTTTTCACCTCCCCTGAGATTCTAAGAAGCAACCTGGCCGAAGTTATTTTGCGGATGATTTTTTTAAATCTTGGTGATGTATCCAATTTTCCATTTATTGATGCCCCGTCACAAAAAAGCATCCAGGACGGTTTTCTAACCCTGATTGAACTGGGTGCCATAACAGAAAGGCCCAACCGTACAGGTGCCCTCAAAAAAAAACAATACAGGTTAACCAGAATGGGCCGAATCATGGCAAAGCTTCCCATGGACCCCAAATTATCCAGGATTTTAATTGAAGCCAATCACATGGGCTGTTTAAAGGAAGCCGCCATCATTGCCACAGCCCTTGCCATACCTGATCCCAGGCAACGGCCGGCTGATAAATCCCAGGTCGCCGATCAAAAACATGCGCTCTTTAAAGATCCAAGTTCAGACTTTATAACCCTTTTAAACATCTGGAATGCCTATAAAAATGCTGAACAAAACTTAAAATCCCGGGCCAAACTGATTCGGTTTTGCCAGGATCATTTTTTATCTTTTAGACGTATGAGAGAATGGAATGACATTCATGTCCAGATCAAAAAAGCATTAATCGACCATGGCATTGACGGCAGCAAAACCCTTGAGGTCCAAACAGGTACAAAAGGGATGAAGGCAAAAGAATTCGAGATCGGCGGTCCTTTGTATATCGCTCTTCACCAGGCGCTTTTATCCGGCTACCTGGCGAATATTGCCCATAAAAAAGAAAAAAATAATTTCACTGCGGCAAAGGGGCAGCAAGCCATGATATTTCCCGGTTCCGGCCTTTTCAACTCTGCCGGTGACTGGATTGTGGCAGCGGAATTTGTTAAAACCAGCCAATTGTTTGCCAGAACAGTTGCCAATATTGATCCTCAATGGCTGGAACCCATTGCAAAAGAACTTTGCACCTACACATATTCAGAACCCCACTGGGAAAAAAAACAGGGCCGGGTTATTGCCAGTGAGCAGGTGTCTTTGTTTGGGCTGGTTTTGATCAATGACCGAAAAAAGGCTTACGGTAATATCAATCCGGTTGAATCAGGTGATATTTTTATCCGTCATGCCCTGGTCCAGGGTGAAATCCATCAGAAGTTTGAATTCATGGCCCATAATCATGAATTGATCGAAAACCTGAAAACCCTTGAAAACAAACTCCGAAAAAAAGACATCCTGGCCTCAGAGGAAGATATCTTCGAATTTTATCAATCCCGACTGCCCAAACCGTTTTATAATATTCAATCGTTTTCAAAATTCATAAAAGACCAGAATGACCCGAATTTTTTAAAAATGAGATTGGAAGACCTTCAAAAAGCCGAGTTCAATGAACAGGAGATGGCCCTGTTTCCGGATACCCTGACCATGGCCGAAGGCAAGTTCAAGCTGGGATATGAATTTAACCCGGGATCAAAAAAAGACGGAGTTACCATAAAGGTTCCGGCTGCCAGCGCATCTTTGGTGTCTGAGAATTCTCTGGACGTTCTGGTGCCGGGGTTATTTGAAGAAAAAATAGCTGCTCTGATCAAGGCTCTTCCCAAAAGATACCGCGTCAAACTGGTGCCGGTCTCTGAAAAAGCCCATATTATTGCAACACATATGCCCAAAGAAGACAGGCCCTTGTTCTCCATGCTGTCCGCTTTTATCCAAAATCGATTCAATCTTTTGATTCCAGCCAATCAATGGTCGGATGCCGAATTGCCGGATCATTTAAAGATGAGAATTTCCATTCAAGATGACCATGGCAAGGAGATTAAAGCCATCCGAAACAAACAGGTTTTAAAAGAATATGCACATGCCCGATCCAAAAAAGAAGGAAATGCTTTTGATAAGGTCCAAAAAAAATATGAGCGCCATGATATTATGACCTGGGATTTTAACGACCTTGATGAGTTTATCCCTATTGAACAGGAAAACGAGTTCACCCAGAATGGATATCCGGCTCTGGTAAATGAAATTGATCCAAAAACAAATACTCAACATCTTTGTTTAAGGCTCTTCAGGTCGGAAAAAAAAGCCATCACTGCCCATAAACAAGGAGTAAAAAAATTATTTCAACTGTGTTTTCCAGATGATTTCAAATCATTGCAAAAGGATATTAACCGATCTGCCGAGCTCAAACAAATAGCCTTGTTTTTCAATGGCCAGGCCCGATTTCAAACATCGGTTTTCAATCTTGTTGTCAAAACTATATTTGAAAAAAACATCCGGACAAAAAAACAATTCCAAACCCTTGCGAAAAAACAATTGGATCAGTTATATCATACCGGTCAGACATTTATAAAAACCATTGTGGCCCTGGGCAAAGAATACCAGGCTTGTTTTGATTTAATCCAGAAATTGTCTTTCAAATACCAGCAAAAATTAAAAGCATTTGAAATACTGACCCAACTTTTCAAGGATTTGAAAAATATTGTCCCCCCCAATTTTGCTGATCTATACGAATACGACCGGATCATTCATCTTCATCGATATGTGGCCGGCATCAGGATCAGGGCCCAGAAAGCTGTGGACAACCCGCTCAAGGAAGAACAAAATGCTGCTCAATTATTAAAATATACCCGAAGGCTGGATGATCTTCTGGCATCCTTGTCCCAGGAATCCTCTGCCGAAAAATCCAGTGAAATTGAATCTTTTTTCTGGATGCTGGAAGAATATAAAATTTCCCTGTTTGCCCAGGAGATAAAAACCCCTGTCAAAGTGTCTGCCAAAAAACTGGATCAGTTATTGATCAAACTATCAACTATGATTTGATGGCATGATCTGACACCAGGGGGTTTTTCTTTTCTTGCATCATAATCCATAGATGTGGTAATTCTGTCTTTTTTTTGGAGCGATAAAATGATTCACCTGACCAATATATCAAAACAGCACGGGTCAAAAATACTGTTTAAAAATGCCGGCCTTCAGATCCTGCCCGGCTCACGCATGGGACTTGTGGGTGCTAACGGTACAGGTAAAACCACCATCTTCCGCCTGATCACAGGAGAGGATTACCCGGACACCGGGGAAATCACTTTCTCAAAAAAAACAAAAATCGGTTATTTTTCACAGGATGTCGGGGAGATGTCCGGCAGATCAGCCCTTTCAGAAGTGATGTCCGGTTCCCAGGATGTGGTGATGCTGGGAAAACAGATGAAAGAGATGGAAGCGGCCATGGCCCTGCCCATGGGTGAAAACGCCCTGGATGAACTTCTGGCCAGATACGGAGAAGCCGCAGAAGAATTTGAAAACTGCGGGGGATATGATCTTGAAAACCGCGCCCAGACCTTTCTCACCGGGTTGGGGATCGGCCCTGCCGATTACAACCGTCCTGTGGAATCTTTTTCCGGCGGATGGAAAATGAGGATTGCCCTGGCAAAGATTTTGACCATCAACCCCAATGTCCTTCTTCTGGATGAGCCCACCAACCATCTGGACATGGAATCCATTATCTGGCTTGAGAACTGGCTGGTCAATGATTATAAGGGTGCACTGTTGATGACCTGTCATGATCACGATTTCATGAACAAGGTGGTGTCCAGAACCGTTGAAGTCGGGGGCCAGAACTTTACAACCTATGGCGGGAACTATGATTTTTATCTCAAGGAACGGGAAATCCGGATGACCCAGCTTTTGGCAAGCCACAGGCGTCAACAGGAAATGCTGGCCAAGGAAGAGGACTTCATTGCCAGGTTCAAGGCCCGCGCATCCCATGCATCCCAGGTCCAGTCCCGTATTAAGAAAATCGAAAAAATAGAACGCATTGAACTGCCGGAACACCAGCAGACCATTAAATTTGAATTCTCAGAACTTCCAAGGTCAGGTGATGACGTGGTGGTCATGGACAAGCTTGAAAAAACCTGGCTAACCACTGACCGGGAGCCCAAAACCGTGTTCAGGAATGTTTCCGGCCTGATCAACCGCCAGGACAAAATCGCGGTGGTGGGCATTAACGGCGCAGGCAAATCCACTTTCTTAAAGGTCCTGGCAGGGGTTACAGAACCCTCTCAAGGGGTTGTAAAAATAGGGGCCAATGTGGGCACAGGCTATTTCAGCCAGCATGCCATGGATGTCCTGGATCCCAAAAAAACCGTATTTGATACGGTTCAGGATGCCCGGCCCCTCGAAGGAATCGGGGTGATCAGGAATCTTTGCGCTGCCTTTCTTTTTCCAGGGGATGATGTGGAAAAACGCATTGAGCAGCTTTCAGGCGGGGAAAAAAGTCGCCTGGTCCTGGCAACTTTGCTGGGCCGGCCACTGAATCTGCTTATCCTGGATGAACCCACCAACCACCTGGATATCCAGTCCCGAAAGATCCTGCTCTCCATTCTCCAGAAATTTACAGGCACCCTCGTCCTGGTCAGCCATGACCGTTATTTTTTGCGCAGCCTTGTGGACCGGGTGTTTGAAATCAGCCAGGGAAAACTGACCGACTACAAGGGGGATTACGAATATTATCTGTCCAAGACAGGGCGGGATCACAGGCAGACTTAAAAATAAGGATAAATCTGTCATCATGATTAAGGTTCTTCTGGTTCAGCTTCCCATACCCAGATTAAATTTTTGTCTTAAGACCGGGAATATCCCCCTGGGTGCCGCCTGCCTGAAACAGGCAGCCGCAGGAATCAGTAATGTTTGTGTCGACATTGTCCCTGAAAACCTTTCCTCCCATGCAGGCGATAACGCCCTGATCCGCCATATCACTGAACAAAGGCCTGAAATTCTGGGGTTCACGGTTTTTTCCTGGAACCTTGAGCGGTCCCAGTATATTGCCGAACAGATAAAGCTCAAGATCCCTGTAAAAGTAATTTTCGGCGGTCCTGAAATCACCCCGGATAATATGCCTGCCCATTCCGATGCTGTTGATTTTTATGCGTTTGGAGAAGGGGAGGCCATATTTATCAACCTGCTCAAATCCGATGCCTTCTGGCAGGAAGGCAAGACGTCAAGCCTTTCAGATAAATGTTTTCTTACCCTGGGAAGCCCTTATGTGAACGGGTATCTTGCACCCGGATTCGAGAACCTCATGCTTCTTGAAACCCAGCGGGGCTGTCCTTACCGTTGCGGCTTCTGCTATTACAACAAATCCAGGAAATTTCGCAGCATTGCAGATGACAAAACAGTTCTGGACGGCATTGCCTGGGCCATTGAAAATAAGGTTGAAGAAATCTATCTCCTGGACCCATCCCTGAATTCAAGGCCGGATCTTTTGGATTTGCTCAGGAAAATTAAAGACCTGAACCATTCTGAAAAAATCCCACTGATCAGTGAAATCCGCGCCGAATCCATAGACAAGCCACTGGCAGATTTGTTCCGGAAAGCCGGGTTCTCAGGATTTGAAGTGGGACTTCAGACTACCAATCCTTTTGCCCTGAAACTGATGAACCGGCCAACAGATCTTAAGACATTTCTAAGCGGGGTAAAACAGCTTCAGGCAGTGGGCATTGCCCCCACCGTGGACCTGATTTTCGGCCTGCCCGGCGATACCCTGGCAGATTTTGAAAAAACCCTGGAATTTGTGCACCAGAACAAACTCTTCGACCACATCCAGGTGTTTCCTTTGCTGGTGCTGCCAGGAACCGATTTCAAGAAAAAGAGCCGGCAGCTGGGGCTTACCTATGAACCCAAGCCGCCCTATACCCTGATCAGCACTCCAACTTTCACACCCAATGACATGCTTTTGGCCCTGGATTCTGCCGAAGATCTGTTTGACATCACCTTGTGCCCTTTCCCGGATCTTGAAGTCTCCTTCAAAACTGTGACCGGGCAGGATCTTTACGTCACCCTGGAGGGTACGCCCTGCCTTTCAAAGCTGATCCTGACAACCCCGCGACCCATCCGTGAAATACAATCCCTGGCAGAACAGATCACCTCATCATTCCAGGTTTTCTTTGGCCCTGCCACAACAGACAGGGCATATCAGGAAACGGTGATGGACTGCATTTCCCGAAAAAATCCCTTTGTTCCCATGGAGATTGTTTTTATGGAACCGGGAAACACCCCGGATACAAACGCCATCCTTTCTGCCATGGCAACCCGGCGGCCCCATTTTCTGGATCAGGATCTGCGCTACCTCTACCCGGAACCCGGGAACAGGGCTATCCAGTTCACCATGATCACAAAAAACCCGGATCGGTTCTTTGAAGGTGAGATGAAACGGCAGGTATATCTCTGGGACAGGGCTGAGCTGCCGGAGGAACAGGATTTTAAGACATTGTCCCATCTGGATGGTCTTCTGATAGATTCACCCAACCCTTTTGATGTGCAAAGAGACTGGCAGGAAAGGTTCTGCCTGCTTCATGAAGATATCCTGGCCATTAATTTTGCCGATATCCGTCTCCAGATGCACTGGATGGAACTGACTGTTTGGCACAAATACAATCTTGCGGTTCTGAATCGTCAAAATCAGGGCACATAGCTTTGGTATGACAAGGTTTCTTCGCGGACCGTAGCTTTTTAAACCGGCATGATAAGATTCAAACCATCATGTTGATCACATTTTTATGTGCTTTACAAAAAATGACCGGAATTCATCTTCACGATGGCTGACATACAGGATGGTGCAATCGGGAATATAAAATTTCCCTGTTTGCCCAGGAGATAAAAATCCATGGCAAAATATCTGCCAAAAAACTGGATCAAAAACTGGTCAAGCTGTCAACTATGATTTGAATCTTCTTTTTTACTGACAAGCAAAGGACTGGTGCTTATCTCAATCCTGATGATCCAGGATTCTTCTGATGATTGTAAATATACCCCAAGGTTGCAAAAGCCATACCCGTCACTTATCAAGGACCTGCCTGATGGATACTGCAAGATCATTTCTTGACAGCGGCTTTACCAGAAAGTCCCTGATACCGATCTGCGCAGCCTTTTCAGGAGAAATCTGCCTGTTATAGCCGGTGCACATGATAATGGGAATGCCGGGCCGGATCTGCATCATCTTTTGAGCCAGATCAGTTCCCTGAAGACCGGGCATGGTCTGGTCGGTAATAACAAGGTCAACCCCGGTATGATCGCGGATAAACATCTTCAGCGCTTCACTGCTGTCGGATACGGCGTTTACCCGGTATCCCAGGCTTATCAGTATTTTCTGCGTCACCTGGAGCACATTCGCGTCATCATCCACCAGCAGAATTCTCTCCTCTCCCCTGAGAGCGGCGGCATCCGGCACTTTTTCCTGTATACTCCCGGAACCTGGAATAACCGGAAGATAAACCCTGAAAACAGTTCCAAGGCCTTTTTTGCTCTTAACCTTTATGATACCGCCATAGCTTTCAACAATGCCGTGAACAACGGACAGGCCAAGACCTGTCCCCTCTTCCTTGCTTTTCGTGGTAAAATACGGATCAAAAATCCGTTCCATGTTTTCAGGATCGATCCCCACACCGGTATCACTGATGCTCAGACAGATATAAGTTTTCTGAGGGAAGTCATTAAATTCAGGGATCAACAGCAGGGAAGGATCAACAGGCTTGAGAAAAATATCCAGCCTTCCGCCTTTTTCCATCATGGCATGGTATGCGTTGGTGCACAGGTTCATCAATATCTGCTGTACCTGAGTCTGATTGCACATCACCGGATCACATTGGGTATCAATGTCAACGTTGAGATCAATGCTGGCCGGAATGGATGCCCGTAATAATTTTACAGTCTCTCTGATAATTATCTGGATACGCACCGGTCTTTTTTCAGTCGTGGCTTTTCGGCTGAAGGTCAGAATCTGCTGAACAAGCTCTTTTGCCTGTGCAGCTGCTGCCATGACCCTGGAAAGATCAGACTGGACAATCGTGTTTTCAGCGGTTTCCAGCATTGCCAGTTCTGTGTACCCCATGATGGGGGAAAGAATATTGTTGAAATCATGGGCAATGCCGCCGGCAAGAGTGCCGATGGCCTCCATTTTCTGGGATTGCCGAAGTTTTTCCTCTGCAGTTGCAATTTCAGAGATATCCCTGAAAACGCCCTGGACAATTTCTTTGTCTCTGATTTTGAAAGTGGCGGCACTTGCCATTACCGGGATACGGGTTCCGTCTTTTTGCATCACTTCAAAGACATCAGTGATCACGCTGCCGCTTTTTATATGCTCCTGAAAAATCCTGTGGTATCGTTCCCGGTCTTCCATGGGATGAAGTTCGGTCTGGTGCATGCCGATGATTTCCGACATGGGACGTCCCAGCAGATTTTCTGCAGACCGGTTTGCCTCCAGTATCCTTCCGGTCTTTGTGTCGGCCAGGAAAATGGCATCAGAAGAGGATTCCATCAATTTCCGGTATTTTGTTTCCGAAAGCATCAGCTTTGCCTGGGTTCTCAGTGTGGCAATGCCGAAAACCAGGTCCTGTGCCAGTTCGACCAGAAGCCTTGTTTCCTCGGGATCAAAGGCGTCCGGGTCAATCGAATAAAGGTTCAGGCTGCCGATGCAGGTGTTGCCCAGGATCAGAGGAAGGGCGATCAGGGACGCATACCCCCGCTTGAGAGCATCTTCCCGCCAGAGTTCAAGTGCGGGATCTGTCTGTATGTTCCGGCATGCAACAGGTTTGCCGGTCCTGATGGCGGTCCCCACAGGTCCCCGGCCTCTTACCGTGTCTGACCAGACAAGGTTTGCATTTTCCACGTAATAATCATCAACCCCGCAGGAAGCCATGGGTTTTACCGTTTTTTTTGTATCATCCAGAGCATACCCCACCCATGCCAGCCGATACCCGCCGTCCATGACGAGAATCTGACAGAGATCATGAATAATCTGGCTCTCGTCTGTTGCCCGGGCAACTGCATGATTACACGAAATCAAAACAGTTTGAGCCCGGTTCTTCCGTTTGAGTTCCTGCTCAATTTTTTTTATTGGGGTGATGTCTTTTGCCAGATGAATGGTTTTACCAATTTTTCCGTCATCATCAAATATGGGGGCAACCGTCACCAGAAAGCTTCTGCCCAGGGCTTCCATTTCCATTTCCAGGGTCTGGTCCCGGCCTGAGGATAACAGCTGCTCATGGGGACATCCTTCAGGTGGATGATCTGAACAATGAAAAATTTGATAGCAATACCGGCCGACAAGGTCTTTTTTCTCCAGCCCGGTAATGGTTGACACAGCAGGATTTACCTCAAGGATGACATGGTTCCGGTCCAGTATCATGGTCATGTCGGTAATGGCGTTAAACACCAGATGCCAATTGATACAATTTTCTTGTTTCATACCCCCCCAATTTGGGCTGAAAATCTACTTAAAACGTACTCTGTGCGCGGTCAATGGAAAAAAGAAGTTACGGTCCGGCGAACATGTTCCTAGCAAACCCTGGATCAGATTAATGAAATAGTGTATTCTCGTCAACAAATAAATCCAGCCGGCATGAACAGATTCAAATCATCCTGTTGATCACATTTTTATGTGCTTTACAAAAAACGACCGGAATTCATCCTCACGATGGCTGACATACAGGATGGTACAATCGGTTTGCCGGGTCATCTGTTCTAAAAAATCAAGCAACGCCTTTCTGTTGGCTGCATCCAAACCCTGGGTGGGCTCATCAAGAATGAGCAGTTCAGGCTGTTTGATCAGGGCACGGGCAATCAGGACCAGCCGCTGGTCGGCATAGATCAAATCTCTGAAAGGTATCTTTGCTTTATGAGTCATTCCCAGATGATCCAGCCATTTTTGTGCTTGCTTTTCCTGTTGAGGACTGTAAGCCTGATACAGACCAATGGAATCAAACAGGCCTGAGATAATACAATTGATGGTGGAACCGGGAATATAATAATTGCGATGGAGTTCAGGGCTGACAATACCCATTTTCTTTTTCAGTTCCCAGATGGATTCACCCGACCCCCGCTGGATATTAAAAATTTTCAAATCATTTTGATAACAGGCAGGATGGTCTCCTGTAATCACATGCAAGAGTGTTGATTTTCCACAACCGTTCGGTCCTGTGATCAGGGTATGATCTTTCTTACGGACAGTCAGTGACAGTTCTTTGAAAACCGGCTCACCTTCATACCCGGCTGCCCCGTTTTTCAAACAAACCAGGTCAGATCCGTCTGTTTCACACACGGCCCTTCTCTTTTTGGACGGTTTTGTCTTATCCGCATAAAATTCTTTGGCAGACACCTGAAAATCAGGCAAGGCACACTGCATTTGTTTTTCCACCTGTGCGAATATGCGCTTTTGCGTCCCCTGAATCAAAAGCTCACCCTGTTTTATCAAGGCCACATGTGTGCACCAGGAAGGAATATCCTCTATATTATGGACAAAAAGCAAAACCAACACCTTTTGGCTTTGCAAATAATGGAGTGCCTCACTGACTTCTTTTCGACTGTCAGGGTCTAATCCTTCAAACGGTGCCTGAATGGCAAGGGCGGATCTTCCCTGGGTGATCTGGGATAAAATCAATAGTTTTCTTGACTGGCCATTGCTTAACCGGCGGTATCCTCTATCCAGACAGGCTGTCATGCCGAATTTTTCAATCAGATCCAGATGATTGTCGATATTTTTTAAAAAATCCCGGGCCAATGTTCCCGGGTCCAGCCGGTCAAGATAATCAGTATCATCTTTTCTCAATTCAAGTTCATAGATCTTCTGCTGGTCCTTAAAGCAAACCCAGCCTAAATTATCCGGCAATGTTAAAAGATCGGCTGTCACATCTTTTTGCTTACTGCAGATCAAATCAAAGAAATCACGAATACCCGAACGGTTTGTGCCAATGACCGTCCAGGACTGACCGTGTTGAACTTCAAAATTTTTGATCACCAGATTTTTTGATCTTGCCTTAATTATTTTCATATTGATAATTTTCATAGGGCACATTCAAACAATTTCTCAGGGTTTAGGCAAGGAAAATTGAGCCCCTGCACAGATATCGCATGGCTTTTAATAACCATTCAATCCTTATGGACAAAAAAACACAAATAGCGTAATACTAATCGAGTTAATCTAAAACTTAAGGATGATATTGTGCTTTTTGAAAACCCAACCTACTCTGCGGCACTGCTGGCAGGATTGCTCTCTTTTTTTTCACCCTGTATCCTGCCCCTGATCCCGGCTTATTTTTCGTTTATCACAGGCCTTTCCCTTGATGAATTGACCCAGGATAAGGCAGAAAACAGGAATAAAGTTCTTCTGGCCACTCTTTTCTACGTGGCGGGTGTTTCTTCAACCTTTATCATGTTTGGCGGGGCAGCGTCTTTTTTAGGCAATTTTCTGGCCGAATATGAATGGGCATTTCGATACATAGGCGGTACCATTATTATTGTTTTTGGTCTTCACCTTTTGGGTATCATCAATATTAATGCCATCAATTTTGAAAAAAAAATTCATGTTAGAAAAAAGCCTTTCCATCTCATGGGCATTTTTGTCATTGGCATGGCATTCGGCGTTGGCTGGACCCCCTGCATCGGACCCATTTTCAGTACTATTTTAGTGTTGGCTTCAAAAGAAGGCAGTGTGATGGAAGGTATCAGCCTTTTGGCTGTATATTCAGCCGGATTTTCCATTCCTTTTTTAGTTATGGCATTTTTTATTTCATCTGTCCTTGATATGGTTAAAACAATGACTAAATACTTAGGCGTGCTCAACAAAATAACAGGGGTTTTATTGATTTCCATCGGCCTTTTGCTCATCTTTAATAAATTTGGCTTTACAGTTTCATTCTAAACAAACCCGACTGACATTCAATGAAAAACATGCCCAGACAATTTACACGCTTTATCAGCACGACAACGCTTAGCAAACTCTTGCTGAATACTGCCAAACGCCTGATCTATCCTTTTGCACCCGAACTCGCCAGAGGCTTGAATGTTGATTTGTCCGCCATCACATCGGTGATTGCCGTTAACCAGGCCACAGGGCTGTTAGGACCTGTAGGTGCCGGTTTTGCCGACCGATACGGATACCGGCTGTTTATGCTCATCTCCCTTGCCATGCTCACCATCGGGACCTTTGCACTGGGTTTGATTCCCATCTATTCCATGCTCATGGTCTGTTTTTTTTTAACCGGACTTGCCAAAACTATATTTGATACCAGCCTTCAGGCCTATATCGGCAGCCTTATCCCGCTTGAGAAAAGAGGCAAAATCATCGGGATAACCGAATTGGCCTGGGCCGGCTCAACCCTGGTCGGCATTCCCCTGACCGGATTGGTCATTGAGCGGTTTTCCTGGCAAACCCCGTTTTTTATCATCTCAGGTTTGAGCCTGGCCTGTTTTTTCCTGTTGTTGATCTTCATGCCTAAAACCGGTCAAGGCCAACCTGCCGGCGTTCCTAAAACCGCCATGGTGTCAAACTGGAAAAAAATTCTTAAAAATAAAAAAGTATTGGCCGTTCTGTGTTTTGTTTTTTTTATGTCCATTGCCAATGACAATCTTTTTGTCATCTACGGCGTATGGCTGGAACAATCCTATCAACTCTCCCTTGTTGCCATTGGATTCGGCACCATCATCATCGGCCTGTCAGAAATCCTGGGCGAAGGATGTACTGCCCTGTTTTCTGACAAGATAGGCTTAAAACCATCCATCCTCATTGGGATAATACTCTCAAGCCTTTCCTGTTTTGTTTTACCCATACTGGATATCGGGTTGGGCTATGTTCTTTCAGGACTTTTTCTGATCTTTTTTACCTTTGAATTTACCATGGTCACAGCCATGAGTCTCTCCACAGAGCTGGTACCGGAACTGCGGGCATCCACCATGTCTGCCTTTTATGCCATTGCCGGACTGGGTCGTATGATCGGGGCTTTCAGCGGCGGTATCCTGTGGACCCAATCAGGAATATTTGCCATCAGCCTGGTATCCGGAGGATGTATGCTCGCCTCACTGGCCTGTTTTCTTTTCGGATTTTACAATTCAAACCGTTGATCAAAAACACCAGCCATTTTTTCAAGAAGATCTTTAGGAATAAAATCAAATTTTTCAAACTCTTGGGGTGTGAAAAGGGCGAAGTTTCCTATGGCTTTTGCACAGATTTCTTTTTTTTCATTAAAAATATTACAGGCCATGACCACATTTTTAAGATCAAGGCATTCTTTTATATATCCAAAGGTTTCAAGCGTTGATCCGATGAATACCGGCTTAAGAAAAGTGGTTGTAATGCTTTTTGTTAAAATGAACCGCTTTAACAAATGAATAGCAGCCCAGGCCATGATTTCATCAGATATGGTGGACAGCACCCCGCCATGCACGATGTTACTCCATCCCCGCAGATGATCTGGAACCGTTACAGTTGAGCGAAGCTGTTCACCATTGGATTCAAAGGTCATTTTAAGGCCATGGTGATTGTCAGGTCCGCAGCCAAAACAATTATTATCAATACTGGGTATTTTCATCCAGATCCTATTTTCCATTTTTTCACTACATCCTTTCTCTTAATTGCAGGCGAGCCGTACTGAATATCCATCATAATGGATAACATCACCTGTTTTTACAAAATGAGCCATGGATGTGACCATACGTTTATTCAGATATAAACGAGATAACCTCTTCCCACCATGGCAGCCCTGGTGCAACCGGCATTTCATTGTGAGTGGCATTGTCGAACACCCATAATTTCTTGTTTGCTCTTATTGATTCGTACAGGTTTTTCCCATGTTTTACTGGAATAATTTCATCGTTTCCAGCAAGAATAACCCCGATATTCCCGGTGAATCCTTTAAGGTTTTCCACACTGTCATATTTGTCTTTAATCAACCATTTTACCGGAAGAAACGGATAATGGGTTTGAGCCAGGTTTGTCAATGAATCCCAGGGCAGGAACAAAACCACTCCTTTTACCGGGATACGGGTTTGTTGCACCGCACTTGCAACCACCCCGCACCCAAGAGATTCCCCCCACAAAATTAATGGTTCTCCATAAGCTTGATAAGCTAGATGGATGGTTTTTATGGCATCTTCTGCCAATACATTCTCGCTTGGCTTTCCTAACCGCCCGCCATACCCGGGATATTCTGATAGAATCACCCGATATGCTTGTCGGGACAATGCACTGGCATAAAAGTTCCGGTCAAGGGCTGTTCCTGCATTGCCATGAAATACAATGATTGTTCCCTTTGGTTCAACCAACCCTGTCTGGGTGATCAATCCTTGAAAATTATCAAACGACGGCCAGAAGTTCAAACCATTATCCATTGCCTGGACTTTTGATACTTTTGTATGATCCGGCATATACAGCAATTTGTGCTGAAATATAAAAACAATCCCACACAATGCTGTATATCCGATTAAAGCATATAACAGTATTTTCCACATCATTTTGATCAATTCTATTTGAGGTGTAACCTTCAAGTTAATAAAATCAGCTCCAACAAGTCAAAGGCTGGAACTGTGGATGGTAACCAATATTTTGTCCAGACCACTTCAGGCATGATATTGGCTGAATAATTTTAAAGATTCAACATCTGCCTGCAAAACAAGTATGTCTCCTGCCTTAAGGATCATTGATCGTTTCGGATTGTATATGGTACCAATACCATTCGGCCGGATCAGTGCAAGTACAAGAAGCTGGGTAAATTCACTGTCACTGCAGCTTCTTTATCAAGTTTTCATCTGTATCTATCAGGACAAAAGGGGTACCGGTCAGATAAATTCTCTTTCGAAGATCATCTGACATAAAAACCTAAGTATAAAATTTCGCAGTTTGAAAAAGTCAGATGCTGTCCCAGAGGTCAAGGGCATCATTTCCCGACGTCTGTTCTGACAAGGCTTCATATTCTTCTACCAGCTTTGAAAGCTCATTGAACCGTTTGTTATATTTTTCAATACATCGGTTCATCTCGCCACTCCAGTCAAGCGGATGCCGGTATAAAACAGCATCATTGACTTTTTTCCAGTTCTGATCAGTGTCAAGGCCATGGGCGAGCAGCAGCTCACCTGTGGGAGAAAGCAGGGTTTTAAGCGCTGTTTCAAGAATTTTCGGTCCCTGGGTTGCATGGGTGGCGTAGTGATCTTTGGGAAAATTTTTGATTTCCAGAATTTCAGAGGAATGCAGCCAGATTTCATCCCGGTTAATAGTGGCTTCCACTAGATCCGAGACTGAGTCCATCATCTGGTTGATCTGGTCTTTAATAGGCGTTAGCCCTTCTTTTCCCAGGGCCATGGCTTTTTTGGGATTGGAAGAAATGGCTGATCGGACTTTCCCTTCAATGCTCTGGGCAGCAAATCGTTTGCATTCAACTAAAAATTGCTTTTGTAAAAAATCCAGCTCAATTTTTTTACTGTCAATTTCAAAGAGTTTTTCTTTTACATCCCGAACCATTATATTTTCTCCTTTGCATGGACAAAAGCCAACCTGCGGGTTGATTTTTAAGAAATCAAGATGTTGATTTATATCTTTAAAAACCCTAATTAATCAATCATTATTTTTTTTGCTTCCAGTGTTTAAAAAGATCATTGAATTTATTGGTTTGCACATATCAATTCTTGACAGATACGTTTACAAATCATAGGAATAAAAAATAATAATTTAAAAGGACTTCATAATTTCATGATGCCTGCAACCCGAGTTAAGCAACCAGAGAAAAAAAAACATGAAAGCGGTTTTACCCTGATCGAAATGTCCATGGTCATGGTGATTATGGGAATTGTTATTTCTATCATGATGACGGTGATGCCCGGTCTGCTTAAAACCGGCAAGATCAAAGAGGCGAGAGCTGTGCTTTCAAAATATGATTATGTGCTCCAGGGGTATGCCCTGGCCAATAACAGGTTGCCTTTTGCAGATAACAATGGTGATGGTCTTGAGGACAATGTGTTTGTCGGGACGCTGCCTTATCGGACCCTGGGCTTGACCCATGGCAATGATGTCTGGGGACAGCCGGTCAAGTATGCTGTTTATGGGGTAAATCCTGGTGCGGATAATTTGACGACAAATATTATAGAACCACCCGCAACAACCCTGGCAGAGACATTTATAGCAAATATGAATGCTGCAGCCATTACGCCTTTAAATCCGAACATTGTGTATGTGACCGACTCTGATACCTGTGCCGGGGGAAATCGGCTTAATCAGGCCTATGTGATCGCCAGTGGCGGACCTAAAGATATGGATGGGATCAATGGTTATTTTGATCTATGCAATGGGGCAGCAGGTGCCGGATTTAACGCAGACAATAAGATCCAGTCCCTGGATTATGATGATCTGGTTCGTCCCATGTCGATCGGTGAGTTGCGAGCCAAGTTTTAAGCCAGAGAAAGGGTTGTCATTGTGGGCAGGCCACCGGGTCAAAGGTCACATGGTATTGCCGATATTGCCCACCAGATCGTAAATGGGTAAAAACAGACCCGCCATGATGATGGCAAACATGACGCCTGCCACGACCAGGACAAGCGGTTCAATGATTTTACCCAGGCTGGATACCATAAGCGTCAGTTTTTGTTTATAATCTTTGGCAATATAGTTGAGCTGGTCCGGAAGAGTACCGCTCATTTCTCCGATGTTGATCATCCGGCAGATAAATCTGGGAAAAACCCCGGCTTTGGTAAACGATTCAGAAATGGGGGTACCGGCTGACAGGCTGTTCTTAATCTCTTTTAATTTGTCACGATAGACTTCAGATCCCACCGACTCTTCAAGGATGTTCATCGACTGGACGATATCAATGCCGGCATTTAACAATAAAGAAAAATACTCGGTAATAAAGGCCATTGCCGAGGCTTGGATCAGGGTTCCGGCAACAGGAATTTTTAAGAAAATGATATCCATGATTTTTTTAAATGGTCTAACGCTTTTGTATAAAAAAACCATGATTGCAACAAAAAGAAACGTGCCCCCGATCAGTTCGAGAATATAGGCCTGGATAAATTCAGATACCCCGATCACAAAGAGAGTGAGTGGCGGCAGGGTGACCTCCATGTCATCAAACAGGGCCACAATTTTAGGGACCACATAGTAAAACCAGAAAATCATCCCTCCCCCCATGGTCAGAAATACAAACATGGGATAGAGCAAGGCCTGTTTGGTATCTGAGATAATGGCCTGGATCCGGGTTAAATGATCGGCTGCATCCTTGAGCCGTTCATCCAGGGTACCGGATTCTTCTCCGATCTTGATCAGGTGCATTGCGGTTCTGGGAAACAGGTGGCTTTGACGTTCCACCGCGGCTGAAAATGAGCTGCCTCTCTTGATGGACAGGATCATATCTTCGACATCATTTTGAAAGCCCTTCTGGTCGGAACCCAGGGCGGATTCTTCAAGAGCGGTGGCGAGGGGCATGCCGGATTTGACCATCATGGACAGGTTATTGAACCATTCAGCAAGAAAACTTCGTTTCACTTTTTTGCGGGTTGTCTTTTTCAGAAATTTGAAAGCAAATGAAAGCAGAGGTCCCATTTTTTTAACAAAAATAGTAGTGTTTTCATTGCCTTCAATATAGGAGATGGCAGAAAGCACATCTTCGTATGGCAGGTCAACCATACCACCCTCTACCTCTCCTGTGGGGGTCATCATTTTATATTTGAAAACGGCCATTGAACTATTTTGTTAAGCCTGTTTAAGGTTGCCGATTACCCGGATAGCTTCTTCAATACTGGTCACGCCCATTCTGGTTTTTTCGGCCGTGATGGTAAATATGTCCTGAAATCCTTTTTCCTTGGCCTTTGCCGTGACCTCATTTAACCCCGTTTCCGCTTCAATCATCAATGATAATTCTCTGTCAATGGCTAAAAATTCATACACAAGGGTCCGGCCGAAATATCCGGAGTTATTGCACAGGCTGCAGCCTTTTCCCCGGTAGAGTACGGTAACCGTCGGGTCTTGCAAATAGTCCAGTTCCCATGGTTCTGGCGTGTATTCTTCCTTGCAGGACCGGCAGATTTTCCGGATCAGGCGCTGGCTGACCACACCGATGAGAGAATCAGAAATCATATAGGACTTTATCCCTAAGTCTCTTAAACGGGGAATGGCACCAATGGCAGAGTTGGTATGGAGAGTGGACAGGACCAGATGTCCGGTACTGGAAGCGGAAATGGCTGTACCGGCTGTTTCAGGATCCCGGATTTCACCGACTAAAATAACATCAGGGTCATGTCTTAAAAAATGGCGGATGGCCGTGGAAAAGGTATAGCCTGCTTTTTCATTGACCTGGGTCTGTCTTAAAAGCGACATGTTGACTTCAATGGGATCTTCAACCGTGAGAACATTTTTTTCAAGCAGGTTCAAGCAACGGATACCGGCATACAGGGTGGTGGATTTACCAGATCCTGTGGGACCGGTTAACAGAATAATTCCAAAGGGTTCATTAAACATTTTTTTAACCCGGGCAATATCCTGATCAAAGAATCCCAGTTCTTTTAGGCCGAGAAAGGACCGGCCCACCGGCAGGACCCTGAGCACCATGTTTTCACCATAGGGAGAGACTTCTGTTGATACACGGAATTCATACCGGTTGCTCAAAACGGATTCGGAAAACCGTCCATCCTGGGGAAGTCTTTGTTCGGCAATATCCATGTCGGCTTTCATTTTCAAGGTGGATACCAGCCGTCCGATGGAAGAGGGAAAAGCCAGGACAGACTGCATTACCCCGTCAATTCTTAAACCGATATTCAAAGTCTGTTCCATGGGTCTTAGATGGATATCCGTGGCCCGCATTTTTACGGCCAAATGGAGAATGTGCTTGATTAAATTATCCATTCCCCTGATCATTTCCGTGTCGTGGCTCAACAGCTTAATCTCGGATTCAATGGCTTGTTCAACCGGGTTTTCAAGAAAATAATAGAATTTATTAATGGCATTGATGACCTTGCTTTTTTCAGCAATATAAAACCGCGGGGTCAGTCCGGTATTTCTTGAAACCATCTGGCCGATTTTGGGGTCATTAAAATTGCTTACGGCAACATCCGCATATCGATCGTCCACATTATAAGGGAGAAAAACATTATTCAGGCACAATTTCTTAGTAAACAGCTTTAACAGCTTTTCATCAGGCAGGACCTCATCTACATCAAGATAAGGCACATTTCCCCGTTTGGACAAAACTGAAACAACATCCATTTCAGTGGCAAAACTGAGCCGTTCCAATACTTCACCCAGCATTTCTTTTGTGATTTTCTGTTCTTTTAAAGCAAATTGAATATGGGCTTCATTAATAATCCCTTTTTCCTGTAGTAACATTCCAATCGGTTTGTTCTTTTTGGGTTCATCCATGGTGAAAATCCTTAAATTTTATAAAGCCGGCTGATGCTCATCATTGTGTATGTGTCAGTAAAAAGACAGTTGCCGGATCCGGGAAACCCGTGACCGGCAGGTTCTTCTCCCTTTGAAAGTCTTTTACACTCTTCATGATTATTTGTCCAACAATACCATCAATATTATACTGGTACAGGTTCCTGCGCTTGAGCAGGGCCTGAAGATCACTGATCTCTTCGCCTTTGTAACCGGAATAGAATTTGATAATTTTCAACATCGGCTTCCAGAAAAGATAGAACTCTTTTTTACCTGTCTGGTGGTTAACACTGGAAAGAATATCATATTTTCCCCGGATGGCGTCAGAAAGTACAAAGAGCTTGACCAGGTCGTATCCGGTAGAATCAAAAATCTGAACTTTGATTTTTTCCAGTGACCTGCTGTCTGATTTGTTGTCCAAGGCTTTTTGGAATTTGAGACCATATGATATCAGCCCATATGCAGACAGGAACGAGGACACGGAATCTGAGACCGGGTTTTGTGCAATGGTCCCCTTTTGGGACATGGAAATGGCTGGTCGGACTTCGGGCGGGACAGGTATCGGCTTGGGAGCCACAATGGCTTCGGCAATTTGCCGGGTGACTGGTTTGTCATGCTGGGCCGATAAATCGACTTTTTTGTTTGAGGTATAATAAAAAAATCCGATTCCACTGATCATGCCAATGATGACCAGGATCAGAAAGAAAATAATCCAGGATGAGAAATAGCTTTGGTCCGGGCTGCTCAATTTAAATGCAAGCTCTTTTCTGGCTTTTTTAATGTAGGCAGGGGTGATGGTAAATGTTTGATCCGTACAAGCGTATTGCAGGGATTGATCCATGAGAATATTGACCCTCCGGATATTTCCATGACTTAGATGAAACAGTTTTTTAAGGGTTTTGTCGCCAACAATGATTTTGCCTGTATCACCGGCCCTGTTCAGTTTGAATTGAATATATTTTCCCAGCTCGGATTCATGCAAAGGAATGGGAGCCTGATTGATGGTGACCCGGCTTTTGAGTTGTCGAAGTTCATTCGAATTGAGTGTGACCAATAATTCAGGTTGGCCTACCAGCAAAATCTGAACCAGCTTTTCCCTGTCTGCCTCTAAATTTGAAATCAGACGGATCAGTTCCAGGCTTTCAATGGTCATGTTCTGGGCATCGTCAATCAGAATCGCACAATTGATCCCGGCATTATTTTTTTTTAACAAAAAATCATTGAGCAGTTTCATCAGCGGGGGCAGCTCATTTCTGATCTCTTCAGTGGACATGCCGAAATCTCTGATAATCTCTCTTAACAGGTCGTTACCCTGGTAAAAGGATTGAAGGACCAGGCAGGTTTCAACATTATGCTGTTCAAGAATTTGTATAATTCGGCGGCTTAAGGTTGTTTTTCCAAGGCCCACTTCACCTGCGAGCAGCATAAAACCTTTTCTGGCAAAAATAGCCTGGGTCAGTTTGGATATGATGGTGTCATTATGCTTGGAAATATAAAAATGAGTATTGTCCGGCGCCATGGGAAACGGGTTGTGGGACAGTCCCAAAAACCTTAAGTAGTCATTGGGATTATAGCTTCCAGATGGCGGTATAGTCGGCATTGTCTTTTTGCTGTTTTCCTGTAAATTTCCCATTTTTTTCATCTAGTTTATTGTCAATGTTTTTATCTAACATGTTAAATGTTGTTTTGGAAAGTCCAAAAAGAACGATTCTTTGTTCGAAACACAATAAAAAAATATCCTGTTGTTCGGTCAGTCCGCGTTTGGGAATACTGTATACATAAGATTTACCAGTATTGGATTCAGGAATCGGTATGGCAAGGGTTTTCATGTGCCGGACCATCTGTTCCATATATGGGACATGGTTGTTGCCTGTAAATTCCGGTCCCCCGGTATCTTTTGCAGCCAATTGAGTTAAAGACTGCTCCCATTGTTGCAGATACCGGGTATAAAATTTTAAGTGGGCTGAATAGTGAATCGCTTTAAAACCGACGGCCATCACCACAAGGGTAATCAGAACATAAATAAAAAAGGATGTTAAAAAGTTAGACGTCTTTTCTAATCCCGGCATTATATCTCCTGGTAAGATATTTTCAGGTATACTAGTTTTCCGGCATCTTATAGCTGATTGAGCAGCCTGTTAATAGTGCTATCTGAAGGATAGCGGTTATTGAGCCATACCAGCCTTTTTTTTGCTTGTTTGAGCGCACCCTCCTTGATTTCAATAATGGCCATATTTATTCCGGCCTCTAAGTCAGTGCTGTCTTTTTCCAGCACTTTTTCCAGATATCGTTTGGCCTGGTCATATTGTTTCTCCCGGATCAGTTGAAAGGCTTTAAGCTTGAGATAATAATTGCTGGTTTTATCTGTTGAATTTTCAAGCTGTTCAAACAGTGTGTCTGCCAGGTTTTTGTCACGGGTTCCGACGGCATCTTCCAGATCAGCAGCAAGGCCTGCAATAGCGGATATCTTTTGGGTTTTCTTTTCTTGTAAGATCCGCGCAGCTTCTATTCGGGCCTGGGCTTGTTTTTTTTTCAGGAGTTCTTTTTCCAGGACCTGCTCTTTGAGGGATACCGCGGCTTTTGCAGGCAACTTGGCTTGATCAGTTGTGTTTAAAGGCCTGTCCGGCTGGGACAGCTTTGCCATATATTTTGGAGTCCCTGTCCCGGAGGGGGAAGGCTTTATCGGGTTGGATGGTGCCAGATGATCAAATTCATAGATGCTTTTGGGCCTGGTCCGGGCAGGGGTCTTGTCCTGGGCAGGAATGGCCTGTGGGACGGTTTGGGTTTGAGGCAACAGGTCATCTGAAGAATCTGCAGACTGTTCCGGTTCAGGGTTGGCTTTCAGAACAAAGAATCGGGGGACTTTGAATTCTTCTTCTTTGGGCGTGTCAGCTTTTTTTTTATTTGATTCAGACAAGGCGCCGTCAATACCGGGTGATTCGCCGGAAGGATCATCCTCAGGAGGCCTCTCATCATCGCCCGGCCTTGGATAAGTGTTTTGATGCTGAACCACAATGGCATTTTTGCTGCCTGATTCCAGCATGGTTTTTAAAAAAGTTAATGAATAAAAACTGATACAACCGAATCCGATAACAGCGGTTAAAACGAACAGGAAACCTTTAGGAGAAAAAATCAATTTTTTGAATGTATAGATGTTTTGTCCCTGGGCAAGCCCCTGGCTTTCAAAGTTTGATTCACCCGAACTGTCTCTCAGGTTCTTCAGTTTTTCAAAGATAATACTCATGAATTCCCTAAAGGATTTTTACATTCAAAATAATGACCAGTTCTTTGCGTTCTTCGCTCTGGGAATCATTTTTAAACAGCATTCCCAATCCCGGCACTTTGGATAGAAACGGGACATCTTTATCTCGTTTGACATCTTCACTGCTGATCAGTCCGCCCAGAACAATGGTATCCCCGTCATTGATGGAGATGGCCGTACTGATCTCCTTGATTCCGACTTTTGGAAGAGAGATCTCAATACCCGTGCCCACAGTCTCCGGTTCAATAGAGTCTGTGTCTACGTCACTTTTTACCGGATTGATCAACAGGTTGATTTTGCCATGGGCTTCAATAAAGGGGATCACCCCTAAAAGCAGACCGTCAAATACAGTGGAGGCTTCTACTTCAGTGGTTTCGGTTACTACACCATCGTTTGTTTCTTTGTTGACGGTGACACTCTTTAAATAGGAAATGGAGTCACCCACACTGATAATGGCCGGACTGCCGTGCTTGGCCCGGATGGTGGGATTGGACACGATTTTAACTGTACCAAAGGTTTCCAGGGCAGTGATAATGGAACTGAAGGTGAATGCTGAATTAAATCCATCCAGAACAAGGCCGTTGGTCAGATCCCAGGAAACTTCGGACAATTCTATGGAAGATGCAGTAGAATTGGCAGCCAGCAGTTCCCAGTCAATCCCGTAATCATATCCGCTGGAAAGGGTGACTTCAATGATTCTGGCTTCGATCAGGATCTGCCGGGCAAGCATCTCCTTAAAATGGGTAATCAGTTTGGCCACGGTTTTAACCACAGAGGGTTTGTCCTTGATGTACAGCGTGCCTGATACTTTGTTGATGGATAAAATCCCGGCTTCGGATTTGACTTTGGTGATCATCTCTTCGAGAATCACATAGGGATTTGCTTTTTCAGCTCCCGAGCCCTTGATGGTCACACTGCCGGACAAACCCGTGACAGTTTCCGTACCGCCGCCACCCAGAACATCGCCACCCACATCAAAGGCCATGGCAATATTGGTATCTAAAAAATTTAACGAAAAAAATTGTTCCGCTTCAGTGCTGATCCGTATGATATTTCCCTGGATGCGATAATCCAGGTCAAATTGGTTGGTTAGCTCTGTTAACACGGTTTTGGCAGAGACATGGTTAAAGTTCAGGGTTACCCTGTTTTGTGCAGATGCCACTTTACCATCCAGCATCAGGTTCATTCCCACAGTGTCGGCCAGAAGATAAAGAACGGTTTCCAGTTTTTCTTCCATCATGGAAAAAGAAATTTTATGATCGTCAAGGGGATCATACTTGGGCAGCACGGGTGAGACATCAATGTTTCTTTGTTTTCTTTTTTCAAGAGAAGCAGCCCGGGCTGCCTGCCTTTTAGCAAGGTCCTGGGAATCTTTTTCGATCTGGGATGCAACAGATGGTTTTTCTTTTGCCGGTTGGGTGGTGTTGTGAAGGCAGCCTACCAGCACCAATAAAAACAATACTAAAAAGATCCTGAATAACCCACGCTGCTTCATTTGTTTTCCTCGTTTTCTGGTTTGGGAATCATCTGTCCGTGTATGGGATAGATCCATTCTTTTTTATCTCGTTTTAAAATCAATACCCGGTTATTTTCTATCTTTAAGATTTTGGCATCATCGGGCAGGATGGCCTTTTCTTTATACAGTTTTCCGTCAATGGAGCAAAAGCTGCCTTTAGGAGAAGCAAAACATAAGGTTAAATTGTATGAAAAGGATAACAGGCTGTTTGAATCTGCGGCCTCCGTCTTGTAGGGTGTGTCCGGCCTGGTTTTCTCTTTTGGGGCGGTCGAAGAATCAAAACCGAACAGTCTTAAGTCCACCTGGGAACTGTTTTTGTTTAACCGGGCAATATCAGGCAGGTGCTGATTTAAAAAATCAATATATGCCAGGGTGGCTGGATCCGGAAGATTGATTTGAGGAAGAATAGCAGGACTTGAAATCTGTATGCTGCCTTTGAGCAGCTTGGCCTGGTAAATACCATACACAACCATGAGAGCGATGGAAACACCAAAAATAATAAGATTTACAAGTCCCTGATGTTTGCTTTTCATTGGATTGTCCAGACAAAAGAAAGGTCAAATTGAGAAGAATCGATCCGGGTGTTAAATTGATTGCCGTCAATAACATATCCGCTTTTTTCAAGGCTTGATAAAAGGTATTGGTAGTTTTTATAAGCCGTATCAAAATCAGCAATAATCTTTCCGTTCATTTTGATTTTTATCTGTTTTGAGGCATATTCAATATCCAGTTGCTCCACTGTGGTGGACGGGTAAATGCCCAGAGAGATATCATTGATCACATCATTATACGATGGCAGATGCCGGTTGTGAAAAAGAGCGTCCACAAATTTTAAATCCATCATGTACTCGGACTGTTCAGGCGGAGGGATAATCTGTTTTTTCAACCGGCAGATCCGGTTTTCCAGCGAAATAACCGTGCTTTCCAGGCTTTTGGCTTTTGATTGAAAAGAAACCGTGCCCCATATATGAATGGCGATAGTGATGATGAAAAAGGCCATGACCACAGGCGATAACTTATTGGCATAGTGAAGCAGCTTGCCTTTCTGGGGGGCGATCCCTTCCATTGACGGAAAGATCCGCAAGGCACTGGTAAAAGAGACAGAGTGTTTATTGTTTTCATGGATAATGGTTTCTTCATTAAAGCATAATTGCTCTATTTCCAGGGGATGCAAAGAAGGGATCTGTTCATTGGAATTGATCCAGTTAAGCGAGATCAGACGGTTGATCCGGATGGCATTATCTTCTGCAGCCGTGGAAATTTCCCGTGAAACGGTTTCCCAAAGGGAGGCAATCTGTTCGTCACTGGCATCAAATCCCACACACCGGGTGGCAAAATAAAAAGTATTGCTGTTTCCAATGACTATATCCGCAAACCGGTCATGCCTGAAAACAACTGCCAGGGTTTCATTTTTTGCAACTTGTTTGATCAGGTTGGTAAGAATTGAGAATACCGGGATCAGAATTAAAAAATCATCATGCTCATTGATCAGATCAATATACTGAAGATAGATCCTTGATGGAAGGGCCGTGAAAAAGATTTCCGTGTTTTTTTTTCCGCGCTTTTTTTTCCAGTGGGTAATCACAGAAACGGGTTCATCAAATTCGCCCTCATCCTGGAGAGCTCTGACCACCAGGGCTTCTGCATACTTTATGTCAGCTTCAATCTGCATAACCCGTGAGATGGATTTGTCAAAATCAGAGACCAGGAATTTACAACCAAAAACCGAGTGGATATCAGAACAGGTTGTAAGCGCGGATCCTGATAAACGATAAGCCTGGGAATCCAGCTCTATGCAATAGTTTTTTTTCATCCAGCCCCCTGGCGTCTGACAAGAAAACGGCCATCCAGGCTGATGGTTACGTCAGTTTCAGAGGAAGCGGTTCCTTTCAATAAAGACGGTTGGGCGGTTTCTTTGAGCTGGGAAATTGTATCACTGCTGCTTTGAGCAGCTGGTGTTTCCGGATCTGCTGTACCTGTTTTAGCTGCTGTGCCTGTTTTAATAGATAGCCTGCCGGGTTTAAAAAAATAGTGCCTGGAATTCTGGGTCTGGCCAAGTATGACCCCAAGTTTTGAATAGGACAGGGGCTCATCCTTGAGATTAACAAAAAAATTATCCCATTGCTTTTTTTTTAACCCCAGCCGGCTGGTCTGCCTGACAAAGGCATTGACCTGTTCAAGCTGGTTTAATTTTTCCTGATACGCTGCTATCTGATATTTAACAGACCGCTCCTGGCTCCTTAGCAGTTCCAGTCGTGACTGGTTGATGCAAAAGTCCGTGTATGCCGCCATAAAAAAATGGCCGGTAATGCAAAACACCACAGCCAGGAGGCCTGTTATCAGATAGTGTTTCTTCATGGTTATGGTATATCCATAAGGTATCGAACGTTGGCAGTGCCGCCGGCAGATGCATCGGGCCAGGCAGTTGCAGCCCCTACTATCCTGAAATTACCGGCCTGGGGATCCATTTGTCCGTCAACCATGGTGTCTATGGCAATGGCAAGGTCTACAGGCATGGTATTGAATCTGAGGCAATTGCTTGCAATCGTTCCCCCGGCATATTCTAAACGCATGTTGATGGTTCGAACTGCGCCGTAGCTTCCTTTATAGGTGTTCTGGCCGCTTTCCGCAGTGTTGCTAGTAGGCAGGGTGAGTCCCACCTTCTGGATCGTTGCATCAACACCATTGGCATTATCAAATGCGTTGCCCCAGATATTATCAAACTGGCTATTGGGTGCGGCAGCAGTCCCACCGTTTACAGTACCATCACCCAGCAGCATTCCGGTCCGGTCATAATAACTGACAACCGTCAATTCCCATGCTTTAATCACATTGGTGTAAAACTTTTTTTGTTTGCCGGATTGAATCAGGTCTTTGCCTTTAACTGCAGCACCAATAATCAGCCCGATAATAACCAGAACAATAGCAATTTCAATCAGGGTAAACCCTTTGCTGTTGTTCAATACCGTTTTTTTCATTTCCTTTATGCCTGACATTAATTTTCTCCTTTGCCCGTTATAGTAAAATGATAACTCAATAAGCATATATAGACGTTTAATACAAATTATATACCGCTTATCGTATGAAGAAGGACAAGGCAAGTAAAAAAATTATAAAAACATTCCTTATTCGACCCGGCATAATTCCTTTAAGGCCTTTACTATTCATGGCTTGCTAAGATTCAAATAGTGTAACGGTTTTTGCCTCCTAATATTTTGCCCGTAATGATTAATTTTCCTATAAATCAAGTAGATTACAACGAAGTCGTAAAATCAACAGAGTTACAAAATAATGTAACGCCATTAAAAAATC
>JBDRQO010000014.1:0-52410 GCA_043826275.1 Pseudomonadota bacterium | reverse complement strand
ATCTGTTTTCTCTCCCTTAATAAAAATATTAAATCGTTTAAAAAATTCTTTTCTGCAACTGTTTTTGCATCTCTGTAGAGATCATCACCCCCTTATAGGCAAAGTGATAACTGAATCTTGCATGCAAATTGATCAGAGTCTCTTTATTCACAAAAGATTCAAGTCGCATAATAAAGCAGCTGGAATATACTCACAGAAATGAGTTAGGAAAAAATTAGGATATTGTTCTTTTATAATTAGGATTGCTAAATATTTGATAATCTACAGAAAAAAATTAAAATTAATATCAGAGCGCAGGATAATACAACAGATACACAGATAAAAACTTGCTTTTTGTCAAACTATAGCAGTTTTTATATTAATGTTCCTATATAAAGTATGAAAAATTATTAGACTCTCAAAACATTGACCCCAGCCGGGGACAGGCACAACATGTTCAGTACCTGAATTACACTGGTACCAAACACATTGTCAGGAGCCATTCTTTCATATTCCAGTCAATATATTTTTTTGAATATAAGCCTCTTCTGGAGTTAAGCTTAATCGGAATATTCTTAATTCAAATTTTACACACTTAAAATCTTTTCTTAATTCAATTCTCATATTTTTTCTTTAAAACAAGGAGGCAGAAAAAGGATACAATATGAGAATTTTATATGGCATACAGGGAACCGGTAATGGCCATGTCAGTCGTGCCACCCGGATTATTGACTGCCTGCCAAGGCGCAAGATAACGGTTGACGTGATTTTCAGCGGCTGTGATACAGACAAGGTGTATGATCAATCCATTGTGCCGCCGGTTATTCCGGATGGCGTAACATCATCAGATACCATGGACCCGGCGCTTGTTCTTGTCTACCTGCCGTTTGCAAACCGTGACCAGGTCAGGCAGATGCTGCAGCCGTTCAGGCATATGCGGTTTGCCGTGTATGCTCAGAATCAGAAAGACCCAATAAAAGAAGATCATCATATTCTGGATAAAAAACCCGGCTTCAGAGTGACACCGTAACAATGCCTCAAATCCGAAGGCGTTTCCTGTATGAATGTTGACAATGGGCTGAAACGCATAATCTATTTTTGACAGCCGGGATATCCAGTCGTTATCTATGGACTCAAACATTTTATATTCTATTCATTTTTAAGATTATATGGCATATGGACAGACGATATCCTGTATACTGCTGCGCGGCTTTATCCTGCATTGACTATAAAAAAACAGGTATCAGGAAAGCATTAGATTCTCAAGATTTTGCTTGGATTCTTCAATATAGTTAAAATACCGACTGCGAAGTTCCATCATGAGCAATCCGTTATAGTCCGGCAAAAGAATATCAAGGATGTCTTTAATCGGGATGCTGCCCCAGCCGACCGGCATGTGGGAATCCCCTTTCCCAAAAGGAAGCTGGTGGGTCTGCTGTTTTTCCCAATGGTGGACAGTCCCTCCGAAATTGTCATGGACATGGGTATGAGCCACAAGGTTTTTAATGCTGATAACTGCATCCAGAGGATCATACCCATAGAAATTTGACGTCATGAACAAATGCCCGAAATCCAGGTTGATCTTGACATTATGCCGATTGACAAGTGTGACCTGCTGCTTGAGATCATTGATAAACTCACCATAGGAATACGGACTCTGGCTCAGGTATGGTCGTGCATTCTCAATGGCAATGGTTACATCCGGATACTGTTGCGCAACAGACTGCAGCAAAAGAGCCTCTCGTTCCAGAAGAATTGATTTTTCTTTCTGGGTCACACTCCTGGTGGGAAAAATGGTAAATGATTCCTCGGGTATGAACCGTCCGGCATGATACACCACTGCCCGCGCCCCCACCTGTGTGGCAAATTCAAGGGAAGCCAGAAGCACATCGGTATGAAGGCCTGCATCACTTGTATCCATCAGGTTAATGGGATTTGGGGAATGAACAGAGGTTTGAAAGTCATAGTGTCTCAAAATGCTCAGGATTTCCTCCGTCCTTCGGTGGTTCAGCTTTCCGTTCAAAATGACATCCAGGCCATGGGCGGGCAGTTCAACAGCTTCGATTCCCATACCCCTGATTTTTTCAAGATCCGTATTCAATTTTTCCATGCATCCATCAATTCGCACTTCATCAATTTTACAGCCAATGGTTGTCATATCATAGCTTCCTTTTAAATAAATTTCATTCTGATTTTAGAACAAAAATGGTCAATAATACTCACGGTCATAATGATAATGATCATCATGGTACAGACTTCCCTGAAAAGATAGCCGTTGAGCTTGTCAAAAATCAGAAACCCAATCCCGCCGGCACCCACAAAGCCTAAAATAGCAGCACTGCGGACATTGGATTCAAATCGCAAAAGGGTATAGGAGACCAGGCCCGGCAGGACCTGGGGCATGACTGAAAAAGCAATTACCTGGGCTGCACTGCCGCCGGTGCTGGTCAATGCCTCCACCTGGCCGGATTCAATGGCCTCGATCTGTTCTGAAAAAACCTTGCCCAGGATACCAAAGGTATGAATCCACAGGGCAAGAATTCCGGCATAGGGGCCGAGTCCGATAACCGCAACAAAGATCAGTGCCATGACAAATTCGTTAAATCCCCGACAGGAATCCAAAAACCGCCGGACCCCAAAAGCGATACTGGTCCGCATGGATATTGATTTTATATCATCGGAAGAGATAATCAGTTTTAGGGTGTTTTTGGCTGCAAAAACTGAGACCGGTATGGCGCATATCAGGGCCAGCAGAGTTCCCCATACTGCAATGGCAATGGTCTCCACCAGGGCGATCAAATATCCTTTTATTTTGATCAAAGAGGTTTCAGGCGGGAAATATCCCCCCCCCTTCTGTTTTAATGCATTTTTTTCAATGACTTTCTGAAGTTGCAGAATCTCTTTTTGGGTCATCTTCTCAAGGGCGGCTGCGGCAAATTGCTGCCGTTCTTTTACTTTTTTATCGGCACTGGGTTGTTTTGAGAACGGAACGCCCCTGTATTTATTGGACATGTATTCTTCTGCCCGGCCCGAGGCTTCAATCATGGGTGCCCTTAGTTTTTGTTCGTTGATATAATCCAGATCGCTTTGGTTTAGTTCTCTGCCAAACAGATATTCTTTTGCATTGCCCCGGTTTTCCCAGACTTTCATAGGGCTGATGCCACACCAGACCCAGGTAACAGACAAAATCGCCAGGGCGGCAAAGATATAAGCAGAGCGTTTATATTCATGGGTTAGATTTTGTTTTTTAATTACATTCTGATATGAATCCGGTGCATGTTTAACCGGTTCATTAATCATTTTTTGATGTGCAAGGGGGAGCAGGAACAAGATTGCTATGCCAACCAGGGTCAATATCAGGCCCAATCCAATATCGGTTATTGGATTCAACATAATCAGGTTTGAGCTGTGGTTAAACCTGAGAAGTTCCATGCCCTGGATGGGCCATTCCACCTGGAGAGGCCCTGTATCTGTCAAACACACAACAGATATCAGGAATATAAGCGTTAAAAGGCCTGCCATGCCCGGATACATCAAATATGCCGGGCGCTGTTTTTTTCTGTTCAAAGCAAAAAAGAGGGCAACAGCACCGCTAATGGGGATCAGAACAAGGGCAGGATACCCGAGCATGGCAAACGAAAACCCTGAAAACTGAAAGGGATTTTTACCCAGCCAGGGCAGGATAAATCCTATGATCATCATTATTCCCGCTCCTGCGGCATAAGTTATATATCCCTTTTTCATGGTTAGTTTCCTTTCTTTTCCTGGAGTTTTGCTTTTAACTGCTTCATGTACCGAACCACGTCATAGGTGGCATCGCTGACTGGCGCATAACCGCCGTTTTGAAGTTTTTCAAGACCTGGCTTATCAAAATTAAAAGACATCAATGCGCCGGTAAAAGCAGCCTTCAGGCTTGAGGGAAGGTCTTTTCTGCCGCACATGGGTGATCCGGGGATCAGTTCGGATGTCCAGATGATGTTAAAATCATCTGCTGAGGCAGCTCCTTTTTCAATCATGCGGTTTAAATCGATATTATTGGTGGAGGCCACTTCGACTTTATTGTTTTTCACTGCCAGGATGCTGGCGCCATGGGAGCCTGAAAACGAGATTTCCTTGAACAGGTTTTCCGGCGGGGTCTGAAGATCTCTGTAGAACAGAACACTGGGGACAAGACACCCTGAAGTGGAGTTGGGATCTGTAAAGGCAAAGGTTCTGGATTTATCAGTGGCCTGCTCAAGGGTGGTGATCCCTGATTTTTTGTTGGTGATGATAATCCCCTGATACCCTTTTGCACCGTCTTTATCCAGTTCCAGGGCAAGAGCCTGGGCATTGGCCCGGGCAGATGCTTCCACATAGCTTTTGGATCCGAAATAGGCGAAATCAATATGTTTGTGCGCCATGGCTGTGATGATCCCGGCATAATCTGATGCGGAAAACGTTTCCACTTTGATGCCCATCTCTTTTTCAAGATGCTGCATCAGGGGAGCGAACCTGACCTTGATATCTGCCCCGCCTTCCGTGGGAATTAGACCGATCTTTATTTTTTCAGGCCAGGGCTGTCCGGCAAAAGCCAGAGAACCTGCAACCATGGTAAAACAAAGTACTGCAATAAGTATTTTCCAAATCTTGTTCATCTTTTTTCTCCTGTTAAAAGTTATGGTTCATTATGCTGCCGCGACCTGTGCTGCCTCAGGGGTACACACCGCTGATTCATACTGGGTCCCGTATATGGTTCTGGCAATGTCCAGACTGAAGTCTGAAGCTATACCATCAAACACTAGTTCTCCTGCCTGGATGCCAATAATCCGCTGGGCATACTGCTGTGCCAGGTCCACCTGGTGAAGGTTGACAATGACCGGGATGTTTTTGGTTTCACAGATATGTTTTAAAATTTTTAAAACCCTTTGGGAGCTGGCCGGGTCAAGACTGGCAACAGGCTCGTCCGCCAGGATGACTTCAGGCTCCTGGGCCAGTGTTCTGGCAATTGCCACTCGCTGCTGCTGGCCACCGGAAAGGCTATCTGACCGTTTTGCAGCAAGGTGTTCAATGCCTACAAGCCTCAACGCCTCAAATGCGCTCTGTTTGTTTGTTTCACTGAACAGCCTTAAGACAGAGGCTGCATTCCAGAAGGCATTGGCGGTATGGCTGAGCCTTCCGGCCAGGACATTTTCAAAAACAGTGAGCCTTGGAATCAGGTTGAACTGTTGAAAGATCATTCCTACATTGCTGCGAAGTTTTCGCAAGGCCCGGCCACGGCACTGGGTGATATCCTGGCCGTTGATAAGGATTTCTCCATGGGAGGCATAAATCAGGCGGTTCATGCACCGTAAAAGGGTGGATTTACCGGCACCTGATGGACCTAATATGGCAATCATTTCACCCTTTTTAACGGAAAAGGACACCGTATTGACCGCAACAACATCTCCTGGATAAATTTTGGTCAAATGATTGATTTCAAGAACGGTCTGGTTATCTTTTTTCATTTTTATTCCCCTGTAAATAAAGTTTGTTTATTGGATTTGAAATATTTTCCTGCCCCTGACAAAGGCTGTGGTGACATGGGCCCACTTGTTTTCCCGGTTCACAATAAGGATGTCCGCATCAGCTTGGGGAACCAGAAATCCGGGTTTGGCTGTGGATGTTAAAAAAGATCCAGGTCCTGAAGTTACTCGATGCAAGGCCTGTTCAAGTGTTGATGTCAGATTTGTTGTTACAAAGGATGCCTGAAACAAAGACTCGGGATAATAGTCAGACACCAGCCCTGTGCAAAGTCCTTCTTTAATCACATCCGATGCTTTCAAATTTCCATTAGTGGAGGTGTCCCGAATCAGGTTTGGTGCTCCCATGAACAGATCAAGCCCTTGATCATGCGCCGCTTTGGCCGCTTCCAGAGTTACGGGAAATTCACAGGCATTGATGCCCATGGATTTGATCAGGTCAATCCTGTCCTTTGTGTCGTCATCGTGGCTGAGCATTGGAATTCCACGGGATGCAACGGTTTCGACAAGGGTTTTGACCATTGTCCAGGCCTGGTGATTGTTTTCCTGTTTTTCTCTGGCCTTTTCAACAATTTCCCTGGAGCTCAGATCATATTCTTCGGAATGAAATTTCATATAGGATTGCATGGATTTGAACTGGCCCTGGCCTGGTGTATGGTCCATGATGGACACCATGTCCACAAGACCCTGGTCTAAAAGTCCCATGATGGCATCATAGCTTTCATGCGACCCCACTTCATACCGGATATGGGTGAGATGACGGATCAAGGCCTGACCCGATTCCTGGAAAGCCTTTATTTTATAGACACAGTTTTGAGCTTCTTTGGGAGATCTCAATCCCAGTTCATTGTCGGCAAAACTGATGGCATGGCAGAAGGTGGTAATGCCGCAGGCGGCAAGCTGGCGGTCAAGGTTTAAAATGGCAAACTCAATGTCGAAAAACACGCCTTTTCGTTTTTCAATGCTTCTTTCAAGGCTGTCGGAATGCAAGTCAACCAGACCGGGCATGATCAGGTTGCCGCAGGTATCGATATGGTCTGCACCTTCAATAAAGACCGGTTCTTGAAAAACCGCTTGAATGACACCGTTTTCAAAAAGAATGGATCCGCTTTCAAATAGATGACAGCCGTCAAACAGGGGGCCGCCGGTAATCAAAGTTTTCATTTTTATTATGCCTCCATGGGTTGATAGGATTTTTCAGACATATCAATGGTCCGGCCTGCAATTTTTTTCTGGTCCGAGGCGTTATGAAATACGCCGATCACACAGCTTCCCGCCTGAACCGCTTCTTTAATGAGTTCAATGACAGTCTTGCGGTTTTGAGGATCAAGCGATGCCGTGGGTTCATCCAGAAGCATGATGGGATAAGGGGCGATAAAGCCCCTGGCCAGATTGATGCGCTGCTGTTCTCCACCGGAAAAGGTGGTGGCGGAAAGGTGCCACAGGTTTTGAGGGATTCTCAGGCGGGAAAGCATTTCTTTGCCTTTTTCCATTGCTTTTTGATGTTCCATTTTTCTGGCAATGAGCGGTTCGATCACTGTGTCAATGGCTGATACCCTGGGGACGACCCGTAAAAACTGGCTGACATATCCGATGGTTTCCTGGCGGATGTTATAGATCAGGGCTGGCGGGGCTGTGCCAATATCGACAAACTTAGTTTTGTGCCGAACAAGGATTTTGCCTTTTTCAGTTCGGTAACCGGCATATATCATCCGTAAAAGCGTGCTTTTACCCGAACCAGACGGTCCGGTCAGAATAGTGGCCTGTCCAGGGAAGAATTCCATGGAAAAATTATTCAGAACCTGCAGTCGTGTCCCCTGCTGGTGATGGAATACAAAATCTTTACAGATATTGATGATGGTGAGTATGGAGTCCAATGGGGTTCCTTTCATGAGGTCAGGGTTTTAAAATGGATGAAACCAAAAGCTGGGTATAGGGTTCTCTGGGATCATCCAGGATCTGGTCACTCAAGCCGGATTCAATGATCCGACCCTCTTTCATAACATAAAGCCGATGGCTGAGCAGCCGTGCTACAGCCAGATCATGGGTGACCAGAATCATGGAAAGATTGAGCCGCACCACTAATTTTCGCAGTACATCAATGAGTCTTGCCTGAACGGAAACATCCAGGCCCGAAGTGGGTTCGTCCATGAGGATGATCTTGGGATCCGTCACCAGGTTGGCTGCAATCTGCAATCGCTGCTGCATGCCGCCTGAAAAGGTGGACGGCAGATCATCCATCCGGTCTGTATCAATTTCAACGGTTTCCAGCCATTGCCGGGCGATCTTCCGGATCTGTCCGTAATTACGCATACCGGTGGCCATAAGGCGTTCGCCAATATTGCCACCGGCAGAGATGCCCATTCGCAGGCCTTCGGATGCGTTTTGGGTTACAAATCCGGTCTGGGACCGGATGATTTTGCGCAGCATGACTTCTTCTATGGTGCACAAATCGATGAACCCGAAAGAGGAATTAAAAAAAACAGACCCGTTTGTGGTGTCAAGTTTTCCAGCTATACATTTTAACAGGGTGGATTTTCCGGAACCGGATTCTCCCACGATACCGATGACTTCTCCTTTGCCCAGCTCAAAATTGATTTCATGGCATCCCATGGTTTTTCCATAAAATTTGGACAGATTTTTAACCCGCAACAGGGGAAAGGTGTTTGGTTTGTGCATTTTGGTCATGATACGTCCTTTGTTTGATTATTATGGCAAAATTCTGTGTCTGAACAGACAAAGAGCCGTGATCCCTGATCATCTGTAATGATTTCATCCAAAAACGTGGTTTTTGATCCGCAAAAAGCACAGGATTGTTTCCAGGTTTCCAGTTCAAAAGGATAATCTTCAAAGTCCAGACTGCTTACATCCGTATACGGCGGAATCGCATAGATCCGTTTTTCCCTGCCGGCGCCGAACAGATGGATGGCTGGTGACTGGTGAAGTTTGGGATTGTCAAACTTGGGGATAGGGGACGGGCTCATGATATACCGGTGCTTGACCAGAACCGGATAATCAAAGGCCGTGACAATCCGGTCGTGTTTTGAGATATCCTCATACAATTTAATATACATGGCCCCGTACTCTTCAAAGGCATGCATTTTGGCCGATTCAGGCCGCCTGGGTTCAATAAACTGGAGGGGCTCGGGAATCGGTACCTGGTAAACCATGATCTGGCCGGGTTTCAAAGGGGTTTCAGGGATGCGGTGCCGGGTCTGAATAATACTGGCTGCCGGTGTGCTTTCGGTGATGGCAATGCCAGCGGTTTTTTTGAAAAAATCTTTAATACTCACCGCATTGACCGTATCATCCGACCCCTGATCAATGACCTTGAGAACATCCTTTTTCCCCAGAAGAGATGCAGTCAATTGAATTCCGCCGGTTCCCCAGCCATAGGGCAACGGCATTTCCCTGCCGCCGAAAGGGACTTGAAAACCGGGAATGGCAATGGCTTTGAGGATTGAGCGACGGATCATCTTCTTGGACTGTTCATCCAGGTATGCAAAATTATATGCGTGCGTCAACGGTCTGTTTCCTTTTTGTTTGTTGATGGGTTTTCCGGAGACTGCGGATGGATACCAGTTCAGACTGAAAATCTACATAATGGGGTAGTTTCAAGTGCTGAACAAAGCCTGAGGATTCAACATTATCACTGTGGGAGAGAATAAATTCCTGGTCCTGGGCAGGGTATTTGACTTCTTTATCTCTTTGGGCATTCTGCAGAGACCGGTCCAGAAGAGAGATGGACATGGCTTTTCTTTCATTCTGGCCAAATACAAGGCCATACCCGTTTTCAAATCCGGGAATGCTTTGCTTTGATCCGTTGAACCGGTTGATCATGAAGCATTCAGTGATTTTGATTTCACCGATCTTGATTTCAAATCCCAGTTCCGGCGGAATGACCGTCACGTCCACATATCCGATGCGAAGCTCTCCCAGGAACGGATGACGGTCCAGGCCGAATCCTCGCTGAAGCGAATATGCAGAGCCCAGAAGAAAGCCTTCATCCCCCCTGGCAAGGGACTGGAGCCGGATGCTTCTGCCGGCCGGAAGTTTCAACGGTTGCCGGGTCAGGTCTTCCACGGTTTCACCGATGAGTTCTCCAGGTCCGTTATCCATTAAGCCCTGCTTTTTTAAGATATCGGTCACCCAGGGGAAGTGATCCGTGTTTTTTGCGGTCTGTTGATCATCCGGAGTTGGATTGGGAACCGCATCCAGATCAGAATCAGGTGTGTCTATCTGGTTTTCAAACTCAATGAGCCGGTGGGTGTAATCATAGGTAGGCCCCAGAATCTGTCCGCCGGGAATATCCTTGAACGCGCCGGACACCCTTCGGATAACACGCATGGCCTCGGTGTTAACGGGTTTGGAGTTTCCATATCGTTTCAGGGTAGTACGGAATGCCCGGACCAGGAAAATGGCTTCCACCAGATCCCCCTGGGCCTGTTTGATGGCCTGCACAGCAGCTTTTATGTCATACAGCGATCCTTCGGCCATGACCCGGTCCACGGCCAGGCCCAACTGGTTTTCTATTTGTTCTGTCTGGATTTCCGGGATATTGACCGGTCCACGCCGGGTTCTGGCCAAAAGTTTACGTGAATTTTTGACAGCGGTTTCTCCGCCCTTGACAGCGACATACATTATAGAATCTCCACCTTTGTTGTCCGGGGTATGGCCACAAGGTTCGTGTCACAGACAAAAATCATGTCCACTCCCAATGGATAAATATTGTAAAGTTCAGACCGGTTGCTCCAAAATTTTTCCCTGATGCCGTTTAATCGCAGGAACGTCTGGTTTTTAATGCCGGGTCCGGTCAGCTTGATCCTGCTGATATCATCTAATCCCCTTGTCTGGACAATCATGGTGGTTGAAATATCGGGTGATTCAATGGTTCCCGGGTTGAATAATGCAGGATACTCAAAATTGTCATAATCGGTAACCAATGCAAACATGGCATTTTGTTTTAAACGTGTGATGGCTGCTCCGGTGTGGAATCTTAGCCATTGAATCGAGGAGGATGTATTTTCAAGGTCTGACCAGAGCGGGGTTTCAAAATCCAGGAGCGCCAGGAGAATAGCCCCTGCAGCTGAATGGATGGTTTCAGGGGTGACAAGGTCAATGCCGATATCCACAATGGTTCCCGGACTGGCCATGGCCAATAGAATCTGCCTGAACACGATCTGGCTGTCAAATGTGTCTGAATCAAAACCGTTTAAGATCATTTTATTTTTTTACTCTCCTCTTTTAAGGGTAAAAAATTCAACCTTGGTGTCTGCTGCATCTTTCAACCGGCAATCATTTAAGGCCTGCTGTTTTTCTTTCAAAAGAGGGATCAGGGTGTTATCCAAGGTTTTTTGAAAAACCGGGTCCTGGAACAGCCCGTCAAACAAGGCGGCCAGTTCAGCATGGCGAAGGTTGGAGCCCATTGTCCAGCCGGCACCCATGTATTGTCCATTGATTTGGAGAATGCATTTGGATATGGTAATTTCGCCCAGATTGAACCGGCCGTTGGAACCGTCCGCTTTTGCCTGTACCATGAGCATTCCGGTTTCCGGTTTAACAATGTGGGTATATTCTAAGGTAGGGTTTAGTTTTTCCAGGGCCGATTCTAGATCAGCCGGATCTGCGCTGCCCAGCAGTCCGATCCAATCTTTTCTGTTTATAACTTCTTTTTTAATCGTCATTTTTTATCCTTGTGTTGAATTCATGTTGAATTGAATTTAACACCATAAAAATGAGCGTATGATTAATGATTTGTTATGAAATGATTAAGATGTGGGAATGGTTCAGAAGGGTTTTAGCTGGTCCTAATTGAATCCTTACAAACAGGCACAAGTCCAGATGAGGGTGAAACCATGTGCCTGTTATTTAAGATTATAGTGTGTCGGCAATGATGCGCAGACCTTCAAGGGTCAGGGAGCTTTCAACTTTTTCTATGGTTTTTGATACCCCGGAGATTAACGGAGCCAGGCCACCGGTTGCCAGAACCCGGACAGGGGTGCCCATCTCTTTTGTCATTCGTTCAACCATGCCGTCCACCATGGCAGCATTGCCATGTATGATCCCGGATTTAATACTGCTGATGGTATCTTTTCCAATCACATTATCCGGTGCTTTAAACACTTCCACCCGTGGCAGTCGGGATGCTTTTTGAGAAAGAGCATCCGAAGAGATCATAACTCCCGGTACGATGGCGCCCCCTAGATACTCTCCTTTTTCAGAGATGGCATCAAAGGTGGTTGCAGTTCCAAAATCTATGATAATCATGGCACATTTATATTTTTGATAGGCTGCCACAGCATTGACAATCCGGTCTGCCCCGACTTCATCCGGGTTGTTGTAAAGTATGGGCATCAGGCGTTTTACTGCTGTTGCATCGACCCACAAGGGTGTCAGACTTAAATATTTTTCACAATATCCATTGAGTATGGGGACGGATGATGGCACCACCGATGAGATTACAATTTTATCAATAACGTTCCGGTCAAACCCTTTATCCATAAAAAGGGCATTGGCAAGGACATTGAATTCATCAGCAGTGGTTTCACGAGCAGTGCGTATCCGCCAGTCAAACCTAAGATCATTGCCGTCATAAACACCGACAACGGTGTTGGTATTGCCTACATCGATTACAAGTAGCATGGGGGCCCCCTCTTATTCTATTCTTACGGTAAAGACCTGCGGATCGGCCTTGGTCATCTTCAGACCCACAGGGATGTCAATATATGCATGCCGGGCATAAACGCCGGGTTCTAAATCTTTTAAATCGATAAATGAGTAGATTTGATCCAAAATTCCCCTATTACCAATGGTTTCAAAAGCACCTTTGACCTGGATGGTAATCCACTCAGGTTCGATGCTGACTTTTAAAGCATTATTCCGGATCTGGATGGGGATATTTTCAATGGTTTTTAATACCAGAACTTCCTGGACCGGAACTGAAACAATAACAATTCGGCCTGATTTAGAGATAATAGATGCATTTTCCAAGTCTAAGGGGATCTTTTTTTTAAAACTTTCGTTGATATCAGTCAAATCAATGGGTTTTGTTTTTAACTCTTTGATAGACTGGATCACGGAAAAAGCACCCACCAGTTCTACACTGGATGGTTCGGTGGCAGCATCCAGAACTATGTACCCTTTGGCTGGCTGACCAATGTATGGCACGATGATTTTAAAGGATTTTGTGATCTTTTTTTCAAGTTTGACACTCAGGTAAGAGGGGTTGATGCTTAAAATTTTGATACCCGGCCGAAGGGAAATTCGTTCTTTTTCAACAGGGAGCAGGTATTCGCCGGGCTCAATAGAGACTGAATCCCCGGCTGGGTCGAACGCCAGATCAGTGTAAAGATCAACCGGATACCGGGTGCTGTCTGCTTTAATCTCTTCGATCAGCTTTGGGGTTGCCTGGATTTTAATTTCTATTTTATCTGTGTGAAAACCAGTAAGCACCATATTGTCTGGAACATTAGCAAAGTCAACAGGAAGCAGAAGATCTGTTTGAACCGGGTCTGTGGTACAGCCGGAAAAATAAAAAAAACCGGAAAAATAAAAACAGCTGAGAATGAAAAATATAAGTAGCTGTTTGGTATAAACTCTCAGTTTATGCATTCCTGATCGAATCAATAATATGTGTAAAGGCCTTGACGCTTTGCACATCATGAACCCTTACAATATGGGCACCATTCATGAGCGAGACGGCTACTGCTGCCAAGGTACCATATTCGGTTTTCACGTGATCCGGTCCAATGGGTGATTGCTCTTTTTTGGATAAAATATTATGGATAAACGATTTTCGTGAAGGCCCCATAAGAATGGGGAAACCTAAACCGGTAATCTTTTCAAGATGTTTAATCAGAACCAGATTGTGTTCTATGGTTTTTCCAAAACCAATTCCCGGATCAAGAATAATCTGATTCTTTGACACTCCGTTTTCCATGGCAAAAGCAGCTCTTGAGGCCAGATACCCAGTGATTTCAATGATCAAGTCATCATAGCTGGGATCCACCTGCATGGTCTGGGGTGTGCCTTTCATGTGCATGAGCACTACAGGAACACCCGTTTGAACAGCCAGCTTGACCATGTCAGGATCTTTTTCAAAAGCAGATATGTCATTGATAATACTGGCCCCTGCATTGAGTGCTTCACGGGCAACATTTGATTTCATAGTATCAATGGAAATGGGGACATCAATTTGTTTTGAAAGGGTTTCAATCACCGGTATGACCCGATCCAGTTCTTGTTGCTCGGGCACTGGCTCTGCAAAGGGGCGGGATGACTCTCCGCCGATATCCAGAATATGGGCGCCCTCTTCCACCAGTTTGCGTCCCTGTTCGACAGCGGTTTCAACGGTATTGAATTTCCCACCATCGGAAAATGAGTCTGGGGTGGCATTTAAAATGCCCATTATGCAGGTGTTCGAGCCCAACTCCAGGTGAAATCGGTCAAATTCAAGAGTAAACGACTGCATGGGCATCCTTTATTCCAGTCCTAAGTTATTCCAGGTTATATTTTTTTGGTTTTTGCCTATTCTGGTTTTTTGTCCTCAAAATCTTCTTCAGGGTCTTCTGATTCTTCTTCATCGATGTCTTCTGGATCGATGACTTCAGTATCGTCAATGTCAATGGCTTCGTCATCTTCAAGGTCAGGGTCGATCTCATTTTCTGTGTTTTTATCGGTTTCCGGTTCTGCCGGATGTTTGGGTGCAACATAGATATTTTTTCTGCCGAAGAAATCAAAATCAGGTCGCAGTTTGGCAATCAAGTCATCAAGCTCAGGTCCCAGAATGGTCTCTTTTTCCATGAGCAGATCAGTTAATGCATGAAGGATATCAACATTCGCTTCCAAAACTTTTTTGGCAGATTGATAGGCCCGGTTAGTAATCAGGGCCACTTCAGCATCAATTTTTCTGGCAGTATCTTCAGAATAGGTTTTGGCCTGGGTCATTTCACGACCGATAAAAATATTGTCATCCTGGTTTTCATAGGAGAGCAGGGCCAGGTTATCACTCATGCCATAGGTTCTGATCATCCGGTTAGCCAGGCTGGTGGCCTGCTTGATATCATTGGATGCGCCAGTACTGATCCGTTTGAAAATGATTTCTTCGGCCACCCGCCCGCCAAAAGCAATGGCCAGTTCATTTTCAAGCTGGTCTTTATATTTAAAATCCCCTTCTTCAGGCAGGAACCAGGTGACACCGGCGGCTCGCCCTCTGGGAATGATGGTGATTTTGTTCACTACATCGGTATTGGGAAGAAATCTTGCCACCAGGGCATGACCGCCTTCGTGGTAGGCTGTGGTCCTTTTTTCTTCTTCTTTAATGACTTTTGATTTGCGTTCAAGTCCCATGTAGACTTTATCTTTAGAATCTTCAAAGTCTTTCATGGTCAGTTTTTCATGGTCCTGCTTGGCAGCCAGAAGAGCCGCCTCATTGACCAGATTTTCAAGATCAGCACCGGAAAATCCCGGTGTTCCCTTGGCCAGTAGGACCGGATCAACATCTTTGGCCAATGGTGTTTTTTTCATGTGAACCCTCAGGATGCCTTCTCGGCCTTTGATATCCGGCATATCCACCATGACCTGACGGTCAAATCGTCCCGGTCTTAAAAGGGCAGGATCAAGGACGTCTGCCCGGTTGGTAGCTGCCATGAGGATAACGCCTTCATTGGATTCAAAACCATCCATTTCCACCAGAAGTTGGTTCAAGGTCTGTTCACGCTCATCATGACCGCCGCCGAGGCCTGCGCCCCTTTGTCGTCCAACCGCATCAATCTCATCAATAAAGATGATGCAGGGTGCATTTTTTTTGCCCTGGGCAAACAGATCTCTCACTCTTGAGGCGCCTACACCCACAAACATTTCAACAAAATCAGATCCTGAAATAGTAAAGAAAGGAACCCCTGCTTCACCAGCCACAGCACGGGAAAGAAGGGTTTTACCCGTACCTGGATTTCCCACCAGGAGAACCCCTTTTGGGATACGCCCACCCAGCCGGGTGAATTTGGCCGGTGTTTTTAAAAATTCAACCACCTCGGTCAATTCTTCTTTGGCTTCATCAATCCCTTGAACATTGGCAAAGGTGACTTTTTCACCTTTGTCATCCATCAGCCTGGCCCGGCTTTTCCCAAAGGACATGGCTTTACCGCCGCCGCCACCTCCCTGCATCTGGCGCATGAAAAAGATCCAGACACCAATGAGCACGATCATGGGCAGCCAGGAAACAATTATGGACATGAACCAATTGGATTCTGAAGGGGGTTTGGCATTGATGATTACTCCGCTGTCCCTTAAAAAACGAATCAAATCACCGTCTTCCGGGGCAAAACTTTTAAGGCGGGCACCGCTTCCATCCGTGAAAAGCAGTTGCTGGCCCTGAATGATGACGCTTTTTATACGGCCATCAGCCACCATTGCAAGAAATTCCGAATATCCAACTTCCACCTGGGCGGTCTGCTGTTGATTAAAGATATTGTAGAGCATGACCATCATCAACACAATCACCAGCCACAGAGAAATATTTTTATAAAATTGATTCAAAGTTTTTCCTTTCTTAATATTAAAACTACATAATATATAAACATGAAAGCCGAATATACAAGAAAAAATTTAACTATCTATTTTGGTTCAATCCGACGTCTTAATTTCTTGTTTTGTTTTCCAATTTCCCGAAGGGGCTGGTCTTCTTTTTTGATTTCAATGGTTTCCTGAGTTTTGTAAATCCGGATCTGACCGGGCAGGTCCAGGCTTTGACCGGAGGATGGATGAAAACAAAACTTGACAATATTTTCCATGTGGACCATGGAGATGCGATTCAGATTTGTTTTTAAGCGTTTTATGGCCATTCGTAATATCCGGTTTACCAGGGCCGGATGAAGGACGGCTAATTCTGATTTTAAAAAAATAAGGCTTGAGGTTCTTTTTGTAACCAGACCTTCTTTTATCAAACATTGATGAAACAATCGCTGGGTTTCCTGTTCAAAAAAATCGTCCTCACAACCCAGCACACGGCTTAACCGGTTCAGGGCATTTACAATTTCCGGGTTGTATTCAGATTGCATAAGGGGAATCAGGCTGTGCCGAATCCTGTTTCTCAGATAGGCTGGATCAGTGTTGGAAGAATCAATCATATAGGGTTGCATGTTTTTTTTTAAGAGATCCAGAATCTGTTTTTTTGAAACTTGGATCATGGGCCGGATATACAGGTTTTGTCGAATGGGCGGAATACCCGATAACCCTTTGGCGCCGGACCCTCTGATCAGATTCATCAGCACCAGTTCAGCATTGTCATCTTTGGTATGTCCTGTGGCAATCCTTGTATATCCATGATCTGTGGCAACACGGTTGAAAAAAGCATATCGCAGCTTCCGGCCGGCTTCTTCAATAGACAATCGGTGTGTTGCTGCATATGCTTTGGTATCCTTTTGTTCATTATGGAAAAAAAGTCCCAGATCATGAGCCAGTTTCTTGACAAAAAGTTCATCTCTTGCAGCTTCAACTCCCCTGAGCTGATGGTTCAGGTGGGCAATGCCGAAAGAGAGCTGATATTTTTGTTGCAGTTGTGTCAAAATAAAGGTCAGGGCTACGGAATCCGGCCCGCCGGATACAGCAACCAGGATTGAATCTTTGGGTTTGAGCATCTGATAGTCATCAATGGTTTGATCAATTGTTTTTTTCAGGTCGGAAGGGATGACAATGGGAGAGAAAGAGGTCATGTCAGCAGGCAAAAAGGGGCTTGTCAGAGGGTTGCATCAAGCCGGATTGGCAGGATTTTTCAAAAAAAGCAGTCACTGCTTTTTCCCCACGCTCTCCAATTTGTTTTGAATAGTCATTTACATACAGGTCAATATGCTGCTGGATCACTGTTTTATCCAGTTCCTGGGCATGGGATTGAATATAGTCATAGGCCATATCCGGATGGGCAAAGGCATGATTAATGCTTTGCCGGATCAGGGTTTCAATGTCCCGGGCAATATCCGGCGCAATATCCCGGCGGATGGCAATGCAACCCAAAGGGATAGGCAGTTTGGTCTGTTCTTCCCACCATTGACCCAGGTCCGCCTTTAATTCAACACCCATGCTCTGGTAAACGAAACGACCTTCGTGGATAATCACCCCAAAGTCTGCTTTTTTTTTTATGATTGCGGGCAATATTTTATCAAAGCACATGGGAACAATGACGGGTTTGATCCTCTTAAAGACGTCATCCATATAAAATTGGAACAGATGAAAGGCGGTTGTTCCCAAGCCAGGTACGGCAATGACTGGTTTTTTATTGTCGGCCAGTTCTCGACCGGGTCGGGAAATAATCAATGGGCCGCAGCGTTCTCCCAGGGCAGAGCCACTTCTGAGAAGGGCATAGTGGTCCATCAGCCGGCCAAAAGCTGCATAGGACATCTTGGTAATCTCATAGCTATTATTCTTTGCCTTCTGATTCAGTGTTTCCACGTCTTCCATGATAATATCAAAGGTATATCCTTTAAGATCAATGAGCTGGCGGGCAATGGCCTTGAAAATAAAGGTGTCGTTGGGACAACTTGAAAACGCCAGTCGGTATGTCTGTTTTGATTCCATCTTCTCTTATTATCAAACCAGGACCTTGTAAGCAATTTGATTTTTGGGTTCTGAAAAATTATGTCTATTGTAAAATTGGTTTGACGTCCAACGGCATGAAAACATACGCTAAACAAAACAAATGCTATCAGATTATTAAATAATTGAGTGTTTTAAATTCTGTAAGAGGCTCATTTGGTAAAAATTCTTCCTGGCCATGCCTGTGATTACAAGCAGACCGATACCAAAAAGCATTATTGTTGCAGGTTCAGGAACAGGACTAGGATTGAGAGAGATATTATCAATAAGACCGCCTAAAGAATTATCCAAACCATAAGCACCAAAGGTTAAATTGTAATCGGCAGCATCAGCAATTGCAAATGACCAGTTAATTTCTTCCCAGGTATTTCCCATATCCCTCCGGGTTTTGCTGATCGTGCCGTAAAACGAGGAAAAATTAGAAGGATCAATAGAATCGGCAATTCCGGCAAAAATACCATTATCATCGTTTAAATTGTTGGTTCGTGCAAAATATCCGAATGACAAATTATAATCGCCTGGAGTAAGGTAGACTGTTTGATACATGGTAGTGTTTGTATCTCTTCCACCATGACTATCCAGTTCTACATGGTGACCGCCTGATAGAGAGCGCGTCACGACACCGCTGCGCTGAACTTCAATCCCCGGACCGTTTGCGGTTGTCCAGCCGGGTAGAGAATCCCAGACATTCCAATTGCGCCCATCCCAGGTGTTATTAAAAACACTGCCATTTCCAGTCGCTGACAGCTCAAAATCCCCATTGGTCAGCATGGATGCATGCACAGTAGATGCGAAAGACAATATCAAAACAGCGAGCAAAATTTTTTTCATATGGAATCCTTTTTATTAATTTGTATTTTAGTATAGATACGTTGCAAAAGCTATGCCTGAAGGCCCGAGCGAATTTGTTATTTCGTAAGTGGCTGTAAATATAATAAAATTTAATCATTGTTCATGGTTTTGACGGAATAAGGTTGTTGATACTAAAATAATAGCAGCCAAATAAAGAACATTTTTTGTAGAAAATATTACTTATTTTTGTCAGGTTTCGTGGCGTTGAGTTTTAAACTCCTAACTAAAAGGCAAATAATTTCAAAATTTTTGTGCCGGTTAAAAGATTATGGTGGGAGAGATTATAGTCACATCCTTATCGCTGACCCAGGCTTTACTTTTATTTGGACATGCTTATGATTCTGAGTTGTTACTATGATTACAATCGGCGCTGTGGCGGATCAACAGGGCATACAGATATTGGCTGGCAGAGGAACCATTGTTGCGATGAAAGAGATGAATATGATAGTTGAGGAGTCAGGTACCAAGGAGCTGGACCGGATTATTGTTAAAGGTGCCAGGGAAAATAATCTTAAAAATATTGATGTGGAAATCCCCAAAAAAAAAATGGTGGTCATTACCGGGGTGTCCGGGTCAGGCAAATCCAGTCTGGCGTTTGATACTATTTTTGCTGAAGGTCAGCGTCGCTATGTGGAATCGCTTTCTTCTTATGCCCGCCAATTCATCGGACAGATGGAAAAACCCAAATATGATACCATCCGGGGTCTTTCGCCCACTATTGCCATTGAACAGAAAGCTGCCAGCAAAAATCCTCGATCCACGGTGGGCACCATTACGGAAATTTATGATTATTTAAGAGTTCTCTTTGCCCGGGTGGGCACCCAATATTGTTATCAATGTGGCAAAAAGGTGGGACGGGGCCATGCCCAGAGCATGGTTTCTCAAATTGTTTTGTTGCCTGAAAAATCAAAGATTCTCATCCTTTCTCCCATTGTGGAAAACCGGAAAGGTGAGCATAAAGAAAGACTTGAAGAACTTAAAGCCCAAGGGTATGCAAGGGTTCGGGTGGATGGGGTTGTCCAGGAACTTGAAAATGTCCAGACCCTGGCCCGGAATAAAAAACATCATATTGAGGTGGTGGTGGACCGACTGGCGGTTACAAAAGATGCAGCCTTTGAAAAGCGGCTCACAGATTCTGTTGAAAATGCACTTAAGTTGGGAAACGGCCAGATCATTGTTCATATGCTGGGCCGGGAAGATCTTAAAATGAGCGAGGCCCGTTCCTGTTGCGGGATTGCCTATCCAGAGCTGACCCCCCAGATTTTTTCGTTTAATTCTCCATTGGGCATGTGTGGGGACTGTAATGGTATCGGCACGCTATTATCCATGGATCCGGAAAAGATTATTCCGGATAAAAATTTGAGTATCCGCCAGGGAGCGGTTCTTCCATGGAAGAATTATTTTCTTAAAAACAAACGGTATGACAATGATAACTCCTGGGGGATGAGCCAGCTTAAGGCAATGGAATCCCAGTGGGGGATTGATTTTGATCTGCCCTGGAACCAATTGTCCCAAAAACACCAGGACCTTCTGCTCTACGGATCCGGACGCAGGGCCATGACCGTGTCCTGGAATTCAGCCAATATCCAGGGCGAATTTACAAGAACCCATGAAGGCTTGATCCATACTTTGATGCGGCGTTACAGGGATACACAGTCTGAAGGACAAAAAAAATATTATGCTGAATTTATGACCTCGGCTATTTGTCCGTCCTGTGATGGAAAACGGCTGAAAAATGAAATCCTGCAGGTTCATATTCAAAAAAAATCCATTATTGACGTGACAGCCATGACGGTTAAGCAAGCCCATGAGTTTGTTAATGGCCTGAATCTGACCGGCAGCAAACAGCTGATTGCTGAAGAATTGCTCAAGGAAATCGGCGACCGGCTCGGGTTTCTGGTCAATGTGGGCCTGGAGTATCTTTCCCTTGATCGCAGCGGCCCCACCCTTTCCGGCGGTGAGTCCCAGCGGATTCGTCTGGCCTCCCAGGTGGGATCGGAACTCACGGGTGTACTTTATATTCTGGACGAACCATCCATTGGGCTGCATCAGAGAGATAATCTTAAATTGATAAAAACCCTTCATCATTTAAGAGACATTGGCAACTCCCTGATTATTGTTGAGCATGATCAGGAAACCATGGAAAAATCAGACTGGATTCTGGATATCGGTCCCGGGGCCGGCCATCTGGGTGGCCAGGTTGTGGCCCAGGGCACGCCTTTTCAGATCCGTCAGAACAAGGCCTCTGTGACAGGCAGGTTTTTAACCGGACAAGAAAAAATTGAAGTGCCCAAACAACGGAAAAAGCCCAAAATCCGGGGCGGCAAATGGGTGACCATTGAAAACGCCGCAGAGAATAATCTGGCAAACATAACAGTAAAGATTCCATTGGGACTTCTGGTGGCAGTCACGGGCGTGTCCGGGGCAGGCAAATCAACCTTGATCAACCAGATTCTTTATCCGGCGTTAGCAGTCATGCTTCACGACTCTCAGGTGAGCGTTGGCAAACACGATCGGATTACCGGCCTTTCCCATTTGGACAAAGTGATTAATATTGACCAAAAACCCATTGGTCGGACGCCCAGGTCTAATCCTGCCACGTATACCAAGGTTTTTGATCCCATCCGGGATCTGTTTGCCCTTCTGCCCGAATCCCGGGCAAGAGGATATAAAAAAGGGCGATATTCATTTAATGTCAAGGGCGGTCGGTGTGAGGCCTGTCATGGGGATGGATATATCAAGGTGGAGATGCATTTTCTCGCTGATGTCTTTGTTCCCTGTGAGGTCTGCGCAGGTAAACGGTTTAATCGGGCAACCCTGGAAATCGCCTATAAAGGTCATTCTATTTCAGATGTTCTGGATCTGTCGGTGATGCAGGCAAGAGAGCTTTTTAAAAGTCATCCCAAGATCGTCCGGATTCTGGATACACTCATGGATGTGGGACTTTCCTATGTTAAGCTGGGACAGGCCGCTACCACATTGTCCGGCGGAGAGGCCCAGCGAATTAAACTGGCCCGTGAATTGGCCAAGCGGGATACCGGCGATACGCTGTATATCCTTGATGAACCCACCACAGGGCTGCATTTTCAGGATGTGCGCATGCTGCTCAAAGTGCTTTTCAGGCTCACGGATTCAGGCAATACAGTGATTATTATTGAACATAATATGGATGTGATCAAGACAGCAGACTGGATTATTGATCTGGGACCCGAAGGTGGCAGCAATGGCGGAAAGATTGTGGCTCAAGGATCTCCGGAAACCGTGGCAGCATCGGATTTAAGCTACACAGGAGAATATTTAAAACCGATTCTGAATAATAACAAAGTTTAAAGGTGTTTTATGCGCTTTTTAAAATGGGTGATCCGACCCTATCTTTATATCCGGTATCATTTTGAACGCCTGACAAAGACGGGTTCATTCGGGGCAGATCCGGCTGTCCGTGTAATAGAACCGTACACTCCAACCGGCAATCGTCTTAAAGACCGGCTGCATCAATTTCATGTCAAGCAGTTTCATGAGTCTTCCTGCTCTGTGGCATCGGTTGCCTCAGTGATAAATGCCCTGATAAATTATCAGGGAGATCGTGCGGGAACATTTGGTGATCCGCCCATTACCCAGCAGGATCTGCTTGAACAGGTCAAGACTGCTCATTGGAAAGAGCGGATGAGCGCGAACGGGTATAAGGGACGAAGAGGATTGCCGCTTGCAGTCCTGGGGCAGGTGGTTACAAGCAGTCTGGATGCCTATGACATCCATTATAAAATGGTTGAAATTGTTCAGGCCACAAGAGACCCCAAGCGACAGGATACCTGTCGTCAGGTGCTGTTAACCCGGCTGCTGCAATTTGAAAAACAGGGGGATTGCCTGATCATTGCCCATTTTGATCAGGGCAGTTTTTTGCCGGAACTTCACATTCCCCATATCTCCCCCATTGGCGGGTTTGATCCGGTTAATTCAACAGTCAAAATCCTGGATGTGGATTCCACCCAGACCTTTTTCTACCAGATCTCTTTTGATAGGTTTTACAAAGGCATATCCACAGATTATAACACCATATTCCGGCATTATGGTTATGCTGAAGGCGGGTATGTGTTTATTCTATTATAATTTTTCCCCCGGATATCAAACGCTATTGTAAAGGCCGGAGCATTTTCAGGTCAATCCTTTTTACGCTTAATTAATAATTTGATTGAAAGCAAAAAATCCTGTAAGCTTTTATGATAACACTCGATTATCTGATGACTTTAATTTTAAAAACTGTAAAAAATGGCATTAAATTCAAAAATAAAACTCAATACAGCGACTCTTCTTATTCTTTTAATTATCAGCGGGCTTTTTTTTATCGGCCAGAGCGGATTTAAAGTTTTATCGGGAATGAGAGCCTATGTTGGCGCCGAAGCCCTTTGGACAAAGGGTCAGAAAGAGGCAACCTACCAGCTCATTCAATATGTTTTTACAGGAGAAGATCACCGTTATCAGGCCTTTGTTGACAGCTTAAAGGTTCCGCTTGGAGACAGAGCCGCACGCCAGGAACTTGAACAATCAGACCCGGTTGATGACATTATTTTCCAGGGGTTCAGTGATGGGGGCAACCATCCCAAAGATATCCCCACCATGATTTTTTTATATAAATATTTTAAAAATATAGGTTCTGTCAAAAAAGCCGTTGACCAGTGGGAAATCGCAGACAGCTTGATTCAAGCTCTTTTGCAGCTTGGCAGTCAAACCCATGGTCGGTTGACCCAAAAGGCCTTTAGCGCGGAGCAAAGGCTTTTGATTTTAAGCGAAATTGACGATTTGCAAAAACAGCTTAATGCAGCTGAAACTCAGTTTTCGTTTCATATGTCAGAGGCTGCCCGACAGACCGCAGGTCTTCTTTTCTGGATTATGCTGGGTTTTACACTTGTCGGAGGCATCCTGTGCTTTTTTATGCTGCGCCTGATTGCCGGTATTATTTCAGACCTGGACAAAAACAACAGACAGCTTGAGTATCAGGCTGAGCAGGAATACATTCTGAAAACAGAGCTCAGGCAAAGCGAAGAACTCTACCGCTCTCTTGTGGATAATATCAATATGGGGATTACCCTGATTGATCAAAACCATCAGGTGATTATGGTCAACGCGGCCCAGAAAAAGTTGATAAAAAAAGAATCCCGGGAATTGATCGGGAAAAAATGCTTTGAAGAATTTGAAAATCGAGATCATATCTGTCCCCACTGTCCAGGCATCCTTGCCATGGAAACAGGTCGTCCCCAGGAAGCCATCACCCATGGAAAGCGAAGAGACGGGTCCTTGTATACGTTTCTTCTCCGGGCCTTTCCGGTTATTAGGAACAATGGTCAACAGCCGGATGCGTTTATTGAAGTGATTGAAAATATAACTGAAAAAATCGCCACCCAGCAGGCGCTGATTGCTGAAAAAGAGCGATTGGCCGTAACGTTGCGCAGCATTGGTGACGGGGTTATCACCACAGATATCAACGGAACTGTGGTGTTGTTGAATAAGGTTGCAGAGATGCTTACCGGATGGACACATGCAGAGGCTGTTGGCCAACCCCTGGAAAAGGTGTTTCATATTATCAATGAACATACCCGGCAGATCTGTGAGAACCCGGTTACAAAGGTTATCTCCAGCGGTCAGATTATCGGACTTGCCAATCACACGGTTTTAGTTGCAAAAGACGGCTCAGAGCGAAGCATTGCCGACAGTGGTGCCCCGATTTTTGATGATCACAGTGACATCATCGGTGTTGTGCTTGTATTCAGGGATGTTACCGAGCAGATCAAGACAGAACAGGAACTGCTGAAAATTAAAAAACTTGAATCAATCGGAGTGCTGGCCGGTGGGATTGCCCATGATTTTAACAATATCCTGGCAGCCATTATGGGCAATATTAATATGGCGATTTATGATGATACACTCAAGGAAGAAACAAAAAAACGACTCACAGAGGCTGAAAAGGCCATTCTCAGGGCAAAGGGCCTGGCCCAGCAGTTATTGACCTTTGCCAGGGGAGGGAACCCGGTTAAAGAGGTGACATCCATTCAGGATATCATAAAAGATTCTGCTGATTTTGTTCTTCACGGAGATACAGTGGCCTGCCGTTATAATATGCCTGAAGACCTGTGGCTGGTGGATATTGATAAAGGGCAGATGAGTCAGGTTATTCAGAATATTGTAATAAATGCCAGCCATGCCATGCCGGAAGGGGGAACCATTACCATCACAGGTGAGAATATGCACCTGTTGAATGATGCTGCCCCGGTTTTTGTAAAAAGCGAAAGAGTCGTGAAAATAACGATCCAGGATACCGGCCCAGGCATAGATTCAACCATGCAGGAAAAAATATTTGACCCTTATTTTACAACCAAGCAGGAAGGCAGCGGCCTTGGCCTTGCTATCTGTCAATCGATTGTCAGCAAACACGACGGTCATATTTCAATAGAATCATCGCCTGGTCAAGGCAGTACTTTTTCTATATTGCTTCCAGCTTCTGAAAAAATTGAACCTGCCAAAAAGAGAATATCTGGAAAAGCAACCCCATCAAAGCCGGCAAAAATCCTGATCATGGATGATGAGGAGATGATCAGAAACATTACCCAGGCATTGTTGTCAAAAATGGGTCACAATATTGTTCCGGCTGCGGATGGCTTTGAAGCATTTACATTATATCAGTCAGCCATGACATCAGGCAAACCATTTGATATCGTCATAATGGATTTAACGGTTCCCGGAGGTATGGGTGGCAAGGAAGCAACACAGGCAATCATCGACATCGATCCAAAAGCCAAAGTCATCGTATCCAGCGGGTATTCAACTGATCCGATCATGATGGATTACAAAGCCTATGGATTCAGTGCTGCCATTGAAAAGCCCTATCAATTTGAGGAATTGTCCAAGATCATTTCTCAGCATCTGGATTGATTCAATCTATAATTTTCGACCAAATCGAAGAGCGTTAGCAGGAAGTGCAACACCCAGATTGTCCTGAATCAATTCATTTCCAGCGGTATGGAATGAGAGATAGACAAGATGGAAAGAGATTAATTTGGGTTTTTCGTTTCGCAGCAGATTCCAGGTTTCTTTTTTATGGGTGCAAAGATCCAGGAGCAGCGGCAAAACAGCTTGAAAACCCTCATCCATAGATAAGCCGGCAGGATGGAGATCGGTTGTTGGCTGCTTGGTCACCTTTGCTGGTTCAATCTGCGCCAGAGTGGTTTGGCTGCCGATTCTTAAAAACAATTTGGGATTGATTTTAAATGCTGGAATATAAAAATACAAAGGTTTGATTTCATCTGTTTTCCGGATCTTTTTTGATAGATTGGCCATTGTTATCAAATGGGCATGGGTTGAGCAATTAATCGTCCTGGATTCAATCTGAAACTGCCAGAACGGCAGCAGTATATCTGTTTGTGGGCCTATGCCATAAAACAGCGGCGTTATTTTGTTTAGTTTTGTATTGTGGACCAGCCAGAAATTTGTGCAGTTGTTACACGAAAGAACAAAGGAGTCTGTTTTTCCTTTCAGGTCCCACCCGCAGTTCGGGCAAAGAGCAGGAGTGAAATCAAGATGAATGGCAGGTGATTGTTTATTTGCTAAAAGTTCAGAAGGATGTATGGCTATCTTTTTTCCGGACAATCCATCATATACTATGTCTGCATCCTGGTAAACCGGCATGAAAATCAGACTTAGAATTTCACCGATATATGCTTTTTGATCTCTTTTCCCGGCAATCTGTTGGAGGATGTCTTTTCTGGCTATGGCGGGCGGTAAAAACGAACCTGTAATTCCTTTTTGGATAAATTTAAGTTTCTGTGTCTGGGATCGCAGCCCCAGGGATGCAGGCAATCCATTATTATTAACAGCCAGGTAGGAATGATCAATTATTCTGAAATTTGATTGTGGGCCTCCCAAAGTGAATTCAAGCCCCTTAAATCGCCAGTAAGGAACATATGCGACTTGAAGTCCTGCATATTTATCATCCTGGCCGGGTGCAATGTAATAACACGGATAGGGAAAAGATTTAAGAATATGACGGGTCCTGCAGAAGTGACATTGAATAATACATTCTGTTTCATATAAAACCACGGGTGCCCCGCACTGGGGGCACTCCATCTCTATTTGGAAATTATAGTTGTTCACCGCAGTTGTTGCAATAGTTTGAGTTCATCAGATTTTCAGCGCCACAGGCCTGGCAGAAGCAGGCTGCCTTTTTTGTTTCAACTTTAATGCCGCATTTGGGACAGAACCGGGCGCTGGGTGACAGGTTCTTGCCGCAGGAGGTACATTGGGAAAATATCATGATCTGGTGGCCGCAAAACGGGCAAAATCCGGCATCATGCGGGATTGTCCGGCTGCAATCCGGGCATTTAGGCCCTGTGGCCTGGCTTGTTGATCCATTGGCCTGGTCGGTTATTTTTGAAATCATGGACGGCATCATAAATCCTAATCCCATACCCATTCCCTGGCCGGCAGTCCCGGGATTTTCAGCCGCTTTTTCCATGGCTGATGCTGCTTTTAACTGCAAAAGCTTGTTCATATCATCAAACAGGCCCAGGGCACTGCGATCATCCATGAGTTTTTGTACTTCCTGGGGCGGGGTGATGGAGGTGATAAACAGGTCGGTCAAGCCCAGTCCGAACCGGCTGAATTCATCGGTTAAATTTTTCTTTAACCCTTCTGCCCATGCTTCATATTTTCCCGGAAGATTAAGAATGGTGTCCAGATTATCCCCCATATAGTCATTAAATCTGGAAACAATCACTTTGCTCAGATATTCTTCAATGTCGGCTGTGGTGAAATTGCCAACCGTACCGGTCAGGGCATTAATGAATAATAAGGGCTGGATGATCCGGATATTAAACATACCAAAGGCCCGAAGGCGAACCAATCCCAGTTCGCTGTCCTTGAAGGCAACCGGATCACGGGTTCCCCATTTTAAATCCGGAAAAATTTTCAGATTAATAAAATAGGCTTCCGCTCGCAAGGGGCTTGTCATGCCCCATGGGATGGACAAAATTTTATTTAAGATCGGGATATTAGCGGTTACACGAAAATTTCAATAAGCGGGTTATTTTAAAAACCTTTATATGTTTTTCATTGTGTGACAAGTTTTTTAAGGGCTTCGTAGGGTTGGGCACCCACCAGTCGTTCAAACCCGAATACAAAGCTTGGCACGGCCTTGATACCCGATTGCCGTGATAATTCCCAGTCTGAATCCACTGCATTTGAAAAGGTTCGATTGTCAATAACATCTTCCCCTTCTTTTATATCCAGCCCTGATTGTTCGATCAGGCTTAACAGGACATCTTTTTTGGCCAGATTTTTCCCATCCACAAAATAGGCTTTAAAGGCAGCCATATGAAAATGATGGCCTTTGCCTTTTGTTTGGGCCCACAGCCCGACTTCCTGTGCAAGACGGCTGTTATACGTCATTTTTCTGTCGCCAAATTCAAGTCCGAGACTGGCTGCGGTTGTCTTAAGCTTGGCTATCATTTTATCCACACTAACTGGCAGGCCTTTATCGTTAAACAAATCTTGAAGGGATTGCCCCTGCTCTGGTGTGTCCGGATGAAGCGGAAAGGCACGCCAGCGAATCTGTATATCAAGTTCCTGCTGTAATTTTTCAATACTCCCGGTAATGAAGTAACACCAGGGTCAGATATAATCTGAAAATATTTCAAGCACTATATTTTTAGATGGCTCAGGTTGTGTCATTGTTTTCTCCTTATTGTTTTCTGATTGGGTTGAATTGGTTTTTTCAATATAATCATAAAAACAAGGGCGACAAGAAAAATAAAACAAACAGACAATCCCTCTGAATAAAAGCGATGGCAGAGATTTGGATCAAAAAAAGGGCCTGATTGCTTATTTCATAGGGAGAACCGTGTTTACATTTGTTTGACTTGTTCGTAAGTATGTGCTTAAGTATAGTCAACAATCAACATTCATTTATTTTATATTTTAAACCAGGCAAGCCTCATACAGGAGAAAGATATGGCACAGGTTGTTGCTGACAGACGGGATATTGATTTTGTTCTCCACGAACAATTGGGCGTGGGACAATTGAGTAAACATGATTTGTTCCAAGAATTTACAGAGAAAACCATTGATCTGGTGGTGACCGAAGCCCGGAATCTGGCAATCAAGGAGCTGCTTCCCTGTCTTACGGAAGCAGATGAACAAGGATGCACCTTTTCAAACGGTGAAGTGAAAGTACCTGAAGCATTTCATAGGGTTTATAAATTGTTCAGACAAGGCGAATGGATTGCCATGTGCGATGACCCTGAATGGGGAGGGCAGGGCATGCCGTCCACAGTGGCCATGGCAGCCAATAATTATTTTAACGGTGCCAATTTTCCTTTCATGCTTCACAATATCTTAAATCACGGGGCTGGTAAACTGGTTGAATGTTTTGGTTCATCTGAACAGAAAAAGCTGTATTTAAAAAAGATGTATACGGGAAAATGGGGTGGTTCCATGCTGTTGACAGAACCGGAAGCCGGTTCTGACGTGGGAGCCTTGACCACCCGGGCAATAAGGAATGATGACGGCACGTATTCGATTATTGGAAACAAGATTTTTATTTCATCAGGGGAAAACGATCTGGTAGAAAACATTATTCACCCGGTTCTGGCCAGGATCGATGGTGCGCCAGAGGGTACGGCTGGAATTTCTTTGTTTCTGGTACCCAAATTTTTAGTGAACAAAGATGGTTCCATGGGTGAATTCAATGATGTGGTCTGCACCGGTATTGAGAAAAAAATGGGGATTCACGGCAGTCCGACCTGTTCTTTATCTCTGGGCAGTAAAGGTCAGTGCCGGGGAACCTTACTGGGAAAAGAAAATAAGGGCATGAGCGCCATGTTCGTCATGATGAATGAGGCTCGACTTCATGTTGGCATGCAGGGCTTTGCCTGTGCCTCAGCTTCTTATCTGAATGCAGTGAATTATGCCAGAACGAGGATCCAGGGCAAGGCCCTGGCCGCTCCTAAAGATTCTTTGAGTGTTCCTATCATCCAGCACCCGGAGATCAGACGGATTCTATTGACCATGAAATCATATACCGAAGGCATGCGATCCATCCTTTTTTATGTGGGGTTTTTAGAGGATCAGATCAAAATCAGCGACACCCAGGAAGAAAAAACAAGATACCAGGGCATGATTGATGTGCTTATCCCCGTGGCCAAGGGCTATATCACAGACCGGGCATTTGAATTATGCTCTCAGGGTGTGGACGTATTTGGCGGCTATGGATTTACCAGAGAATATCCCCAGGAACAATTGCTCAGGGATTGTAAAATAACCCAGATCTATGAAGGGACCAATGGGATCCAGGCCATGGACCTTTTGGCAAGAAAGCTTACCTTGAATAAGGGTCAGGCATTCACAGACCTGGTCATTGAGATACGAAAAACCATTGGTACAGCTAAAGTTCTGGACAATATTGCTCTTCTTGCAGAAAATCTGGACAATACAGTGAACAGGCTCTTAGATCTTGCTGAATCGCTCAGCAAAGATTTGGGAAATGAAAATATTCTCACGGCATTTTCCTATGCCCGTCCTTTTCTGGATGTGACCGGTGATACATTAATGGCCTGGATGCTGCTTTGGCGGGCAAGTATTGCCATTAAAAAACTGGAAGGAAAATCCAAAACAAAAGATATTGCATTTTATGAGGGTCAGATTAACAGTACCCGGTTTTTTATCAACACGGTGTTGCCTGTGACCCGGGGAAAAATGGCATCCATCCAGGCTAAAGATTCTTCTGCCCTGGATATTTCAGATCTATCGTTTGGATAAAACAAAAGAAGATTAAAAGGAGAAAACCATGCAAGACGTAGTGATTGTTTCTGCCTGCAGGACAGCCATTGGTGCCTTTGGCGGCAGTTTAAAAGACTCGAATGGTGCGACCATCGCCAGTGTAACCATGAAAGAAGCCATTAAACGGGCCGGCATTGATCCGCAGATGATTGATGATGTTCGATACGGTACCTGTATGGAGCATCATGATACCATGAATACGACAAGGATTGCCGCACTCCTGGCAGGTATTCCGGTTACGGTTCCGGCAGCCACGGTAAATCGGGTCTGCATTTCCGGTATGGAAGCGGTTTTGTCAGGAATGGCAATGATTCAAGCCGGCATGGCTGATGTGATTCTGGCCGGTGGTGTGGAACACATGTCCGGGGTTCCTTATACTGTTCCAAAGGCCCGGTGGGGATGTCGCCTCCAGGATACTGTGTTTGTAGATGCTATGATTCAAGCGCTTCACTGCGGCTCCCACGTGTTACCATTTGATGAGACCACGCCCCTGGATACCACAACAGCGCTGGCCGGTCGGTTTATGGGTAAACCCTATATTATGGGCCATACAGCCGAATTTGTGGCCCAGCATCTGAATATCAGTCGTGAAGAAATGGATGAAGTGGCTTTAAGAAGCCACAATAATGCTGAACGGGCGACCAAAGATGGATCATTTAAAAAAGAAATTGTTCCCATCAGTGTTCCCCAGCGCAAAAAAGACCCGCTTATATTTGATAAGGATGAACATTTCAGACCGGGCATGACCCTGGAAAAATTGCAAAGCCTTGCTCCAGCTTTTGTTCCGGAAAACGGTAAAGTAACAGCAGGCAATTCTTCCGGTCTTAATGACGGTTCTGCCGGCATGATTATCATGTCTGCCCAAAAGGCAAAAGGCTTGGGCCTGAACCCTATTGCAAAGATCAAGGCCAGCGGCATGGGCGCCTGTCACCCGACGATCATGGGTCTTTCCCCGGTTCCGGCGGTACAAAAATTGACACAAACGTCTGGATTGTCCATTTCTGATTTTGAATTGATTGAGGTAAATGAAGCCTTTGCTGCTCAATACATTGGATGTGAACGAGAACTGGGACTTAACCGTGAAATAACCAATATCAACGGCTCTGGTATCGGCCTGGGTCATCCTGTGGGTGCCACCGGGGCCAGACTCATGGTGACCTTGATTCATGCCATGGAAAAAAGAGGATCGTCTCTGGGTCTGGCAACACTCTGTGGCGGCGGCGGGGTTTCCATGGCCTGTGCCCTGGAAATGTTATAAAATAAAGGAAATGCTTTAAATAAAAAAAAGAAGGGGGTGTGCGAAAGCACTCCCCCTTCTCAGCTCTCAGCCGATTTTTAATCCTATGTTCTTTATCTACAATCTTTCAAAAATAGCTGCCGCACCCATGCCGCCGCCAATACACATGGAGACAACACCGTATTTGCCGCTCTTTTCTTTAAGGTTGGCCAGGCAGGTGGCAGTGAGCTTGGCTCCGGTGCATCCCAACGGATGGCCCAGGGCAATGGCGCCGCCATGGATATTGATCCGGTCCATGTAATTGTCCAGACCCAGTTCTCTGATGCTGTACAAGGCCTGGGATGCGAACGCCTCATTGATTTCCCAGATGTCGATATCATCAATGGACAGATTGGCCTGTTTTAATACCTGGGGGATGGCGTACCGCGGGCCAACACCCATTTCATCGGATTTACATCCAATGGTGGAATAAGAGATCAGCCTGCCAATGGGAGTCAGTCCCAGTTCGTCACATTTTTCTTTGGAAGCAATAATGGTTGCTGCTGCACCGTCTGTGGTCTGTGATGAATTTCCGGCCGTGACTGAGCCTGTGAGGGAAAAAACAGTTCTCAGTTTGGCCAGTATTTCCGGGGTTGTTGGCCGGATACCATCGTCATGTTCGACCATGAAAGTTTCTTTTTTATAGGTGCCGTCAATCTGTTTGACATATTTATAAGCAGGCGTGGGAATAATTTCTGTGAACAAGCCTTTGTCTCTGGCTGCTGCCGCTTTCTGCTGGGAATTGGCCGCAAACTTGTCCTGATCTTCTCTTGAAACATTATACCGTTTGGCCACATTCTCTGCGGTCACTCCCATGGAAATATACATTTCAGGGTTGGTTTCAGAGAACTCAGGATGAGGTCGGGGAAGATTGCCTCCCATGGGAACAAAGGACATGGATTCCACACCAGCGCCCATGGTGATATGTGAAAACCCCATGGAGACTCTCATGGAAGCCTGGACAATGGCTTCAAGCCCTGAGGCACAGAAACGGTTAACCACGGCACCGGAGACTGAGTCTGGAAAACCTGCCATTAAAGCTGCGATCCTGCCGATATTCAGCCCCTGTTCTGCTTCGGGAAAGGCGCAGCCGATCATGACATCATTCAAATGTTCCGGCTTAAGATTCAAGGTTTGTTCAACCGCAGCTTTCATGATAAAGGAAGCCAGTTCCTCCGGTCGCGTCTGGTTGAATTGCCCTTTTGTCTGTTTGCAGCCAGGGGTTCTTACCGATTGTACAATATAAGCTTCTTGCATAGCGTAAGCCCTCCTTTAATTCCTGAGCGGTTTTCCGGTTTTAAGCATGTGATCGATTCTGGCAACGGTTTTTTCTTGTTTACAGAAATCCACAAAGGCTTCCCGTTCAAGGGTGAGGATGAGATCTTCATCCACTGCTGTGCCGGGAATCACGTCTCCGCCGCTCATGACGTAGGCGATTCGTTTGGCCAGGAAAGAATCATACTCGCTCATGAATCCACCATTGAGAAGGTTGTAAAGTTCTGCATTGACCATGCCCTGTCCGGCCTTTCCCATAACGATGAGTTTTTCTTTGGCTGGAGGAGTATATCCGTCGTCCACCATTTTCAAGACTTCTTTTTTTGCTTCACCCACCAGGTTGTCCCGGTTGAACACAATCCGGTCAGCCAGGCCAAGAAAACCGTTTCCCCGGGCCTGGACAGCAGACATGGAGACAGCAGCCATAGCGATGTTCATGAAGGCTGGAACAAAGAACTTAGCCAGATTGTTGTCTTTTGCTGTTTTGCCCGGAAGAGCGGAAATATATTTTTTCCACAGGTTCATGGTTCCACCACCACCCGGAAGAAGACCCACTCCGATTTCAACCAGTCCCATATAGAGTTCAGAATGTGCAACAATTCGATCTGCACCCAGGCAGGTTTCACATCCGCCGCCCAGGACCATGCCGTAGGGCGCGGCCACCACGGGAAATGGTGCATATTTAGCCGCCTGGATGCCATCCTGTGCTTTTTTCAGGAATGCATCAATCTGTGTATATTTTTTATCATGGCAAAGTTGGGATACAAAGCCAAGATCCGCTCCGGCTGAAAAGGCACCCGGCATACCGCCGGCTTCATTTCCAATGACCATACCCACACCGTTTTTATCTACATATTCAAGGGCCTTGCCAATCATATCAACTATTTCACCATTGATGGCATTCATCTTGGTGTGGAACTCAACACAGAAGACATCATCTCCAATATCCACAAGACTTGCTGAATTGTTTTCCATGATAGTCTTGTTGTTTCCTCTGGCAGCGGCAATACTGACGCAGTTTTTGGATACAGGAACAGCCTTGTAGCCTGCAGATGTAAAATCGTAAAAGTATTTGATTCCGTTTTCAAGTTTATAAAAACAGGTGTTGCCGGAGCCCAGCATGTTTTTGACATTGGCCGGGATATCAAGCCCGTCGCTTTCCATCCGCTCAACCGCCTGGGCAACGCCATACGCATCCCAGAGTTCAAACGGGCCCATTTCAAAATTGTATCCCCATTTCATGGAGTTATCGATTTCAATAATGGTGTCTGAAATTTCAGGTATCCGGTCGGCAGCATACTGAAAACTGTTGGCAGCCATCTGCCATGCAAATTTTCCGCCTTTATCGTCACCCGTGAGAACGGTTTTGATTTTTTCGACCAAAGTTGATTTTTTTCTGGCTGCATCAAGGCAGGGAAAACTTGGCCGGATAAGGTCTTCATATTCCATGGTATCAAGGTTCAGCACCTTGCGCAGTTTTTTCCATTCAGGCGTCAATTCGGTTTTATAAAACCCGGCCCGGGTCTTGTTACCCAGCAGGCCTTTTGTAATCATTTTTTCAACAAAGCCGGGAAGGAGCAGGGTGTCTTTTTGCTCATCATCAGGGCAAAGGTCATAGGAGTTCTTGCACACATGCGCCATGGTATCCAGACCCACAAGGTCGCAGGTTTTAAAGATGGCGGTTTTGGGTCGACCCAGGGCAGCACCGAACACAGCATCAACTTCCGGGATGGTCATGCCCGCTTTTTCCATGGCATTCATAACAGCTCCGATTCCCTGGACACCAATCCGATTGCCCACAAAATTGGGAGTATCTTTTGCCCATACAATGCCTTTACCCAGGTTCTTTTCGCCAAACCCGGCAATAAAATCAAGAATTTCAGGAAGGGTCTCAGCGCCTGGAATCATTTCCAGTAAATGCATGTACCGTACGGGATTGAAAAAATGTGTGCCCATGAAATGGGTTTTGAACTCATCTGAAAATCCATCGCAGATATCTTTGAGTGGAATGCCGGATGTATTGGTTGTGACAATGGCATCTGGTTTTCTTATGGATTCAATCCGTTTAAACAGTTTTCTTTTGATCCCAAGGTTTTCGACAACCACTTCAATAATCCAGTCGCATTCCGCCAATTGGTTAAAGTCGTCTTCAAGATTGCCTATGGAAATCAAGCCGGCATCTTTTTTTGTGAAAAACAGTGATGGAGCAGATGCCAATGCCGCGTCAAGTCCGGTTTGAACCATGCGGTTGCGGGCAATCGGGTCTTTTTTTTCGTCGTTAGTTAAATCAAATGGAACAATATCCAAGAGCAGAACCTTTACTCCGGCACCGGCTAAAAGGGCTGCAATGCCGCCGCCCATTATTCCGGATCCGATAACTGCCGCTTTTCTGATTTTTCTTACCATGATGTCCTCCTGCTTTGACGGTTTGAATCAGAATTATGAATGATCATTCATTTTGAATAACAGATACAAATAGGGTTGTCAAGAAAAAATATTTGAGAAAAGAACAAGGGTTGTTTAAAAAGTTTTCAATCAATTTCAAACCTTTAGATATTTGTTAATCGTCAAGAGTATCGGTTCTATGTCCAATATACCCTGAATACAGTCATGATGAATGATCATTCACAAAATAGTTTGCTTGTTTTCTTGTCAAAAACCTTGAGGTCTGATAATGTGACGCAATGTTTTTAAAGGAAATAATTTGATCGGAGACACTTGATGCCGTTAAAAGAGCCTAAAATAAAAACTTCTCAAGTCATGAATATTGACTCAGTTGTTCGCTGTATTTTGTCTCTTCAAAGGGCATCCGGCGATATCCCCTGGCACACGGATGGTAAGACCGACCCCTGGGATCTGGTGGAATCCATCATGGGTTTGAATATCGGCAAAGAATTTGAGGCCTCCTATAAAGCGTTTAAGTGGCTTGAAAATAATCAGAATCCTGATGGTTCATGGTATTCCTCTTATATTGATGGCAAACCAGAAGACAAAACCTGTGAAACCCATATGGCCGCTTATATCAGTGTGGGTCTTTTTCATACCTGGCTGATCACCCGCCAGACAGACTTTTTAGAATCCATGTGGCCGGTCATGGAAAAAGGAATTGAATATGCCATCAGCCTGCAAATCCCGGCAGGAGAGATATATTGGGCTAAAAGCCCGGAGGGTATTGTGGATCACATGTCTCTGCTGACAGGGTCCAGCTCCATCTATATGAGCCTTAAGTCTGCTCTGGCCATTGCCAGTATTCTTGGCAAAACAAAAAAGTCCTGGGAAATGGCTTTCCAAAAATTAGGTAGATCCATCCGGGAAAATATCCATAATTACAATGTCTCAAAATCCAGGTTTTCCATGTATTGGTTTTATCCGGTCCTCAGTGGTGCATTGACCGGGGAAAGGGCGGAACGAAGAATTGAAAAATACTGGAGCAAATATGTGATTGATGGTCAGGGCGCGCGATGTGTCAGCGATCAACCCTGGGTGACCATTGCAGAAACCTGTGAACTTGTCCTGGCCCTGTCAGGCATGGGAGCCCGTGAAAAAGCCGCCATTGTCTTTTCCTGGGTCCAGGACCGGGTATATGAGGATAAAACATATTGGTGCGGTTATACCTACCCTGACATGGTGATCTGGCCGGAAGAAAAGACATCCTGGACCAATGCAGTGGTGCTTATGGCAGCCGATGCCCTGTATAATTTAACCCCTGGGGCCAGGCTTTTTGATCACAAAGCCTGGGATGGATGTGTTTATACGGATCTTGCTACTTGATAAAAGATGACCGATGATAAAAGACTTGCGACCCTATACCATTAAAAAAGCCTGGTACCGGCTGATCCATTTTTATGTTCGTCATAAATTATCACCCCAGCTTAAATCCCTTGGCAAGCATCCCTTTATTGTAAAGCCCTGGCACATAGAGCTTTTTGGCGGCCCCATCACCATCGGGGATCACATCACCCTTCTGGGATGCTCTGATAAAAAAACCCGCCTGACCGTCTGGTCAGATCGAAAAGATATTCCCGGCATCATTATTGGAGATCATGTCCTGATTTCTCCGGGTGTCAGAATCAGTGCGGCCAACTCTGTTTTTATTGCAGACTCCTGCATGCTTGCCAGCCATGTCTATATTACCGACTCAGACTGGCATGGTATTTATGACCGGTCCCTGCCACCTGCGACAACGCATCAGGTCATTCTTGAAGAAAATGTCTGGATCGGGGACAGCACCATTGTCTGTAAGGGTGTCACCATTGGTGAAAACAGCATCATTGGTGCAGGCAGTGTGGTGGTTTCAGATATTCCCGCCAATGTAATGGCAGCCGGCAATCCAGCCAGGGTCATTAAAAAATTAGACCCTTCCAGAGAAATGATCACCCGTAAAGATCGATTTGCCGATGCTGATCAAATGGTCCATGCGCTTGAAAAAGCAGAAAAGCAAAATCTTAAAGGCAATACCTTGTCAGGCTGGATTAAATCCTTTATTTTTCCCCCAAAACAACAATAATCTTAAAAAAGTTCAAATTTTCCATAAAACTCAGGGTTTACCCTGATTGATTTTTCTAAACACTCCATATATACAAGAAATGAACAATTTTTGGATTTACTTTAATGCTATATTTTTAAAGTAACCGAAGAAGCGGAGCTATGCATAGAGAGCGAGAGCTTTGATTTTAACATGAAACCTAAATTTTTTAAAAAAATTTTGCAATGCTGTTTGGCACCGAATTCAACCTCTTTTAAGGTCTATTTACCGGATATTTCATCCGGTTTCACCCTATATCGGGGTGAGGTACCCGGATTTTGGTATCCGGGCGCACCTATCCACCTACACTGGTAAAATTCCAAGCAGCGTGCTGCCCTTTCTGAGGTTGAATGCAAACTGCCTTAACATCAGATCAATGAGATTTTTCATTATGCTCGTAAATCTTGCCTGGTTGCTGTTGTCATGCTTATGGCTGATGCCAAAATACTGTTCAACTATGTATCGATATTTAGAAATAGCCTTGTTTCGTTCAATCTCAAAATCGGTCAGTTTGGCGTTAATATTGTCTTTGCGCATGATGCCGTCTGCAATATTATTCAAGGCAAGGAATTCTCTGTTAGGGGCTAAGGGGAATAGGCGCGTTCTCCTCTGCTGGAACTGCCGGGTTGATAATGTTTTTTAAGCAGTGTTTCGACAGGGTACCAGTCTATGGCGGCATGATAGCATAAAATAGATTTAATTTCAATATGTTATGTTGATTTGTGCAAAATAATCTAACACCCCACAAGGGGGTATGAGTACCTTTCGCAGAATATTTTCTGTCAAAAAAAACAAGAAAATATTCTGTAAGGCACTAATAAAATTCTTAGAGAAAAGCAAGATTTGGTTTTGAATATTTGGAAAATAACCGCAATCGTGCAAAGGTCTCTTTCTGTTTGGGAGGTTCTCTATGCTTTTACTACAATTTTGACACCTTACAAATTTCTTTTTTGCTAACCGCGGGGTTTGGGGGTTCGCTTGAGAAGAGAAAGAAGAATGATATGCCAATATTTAATGAAAATGACTTGTCTGCCTTACTGATGGAAAACATCATTCTCCGGTTAGTGGAGCCTGGTATATATTCTGTTCTTCCAGATAATGAATCTGGCAATGAGTATGATACTCAGTTCGGTTTTATATATGACTTGGTCGCGTGCAATCCGATCTATAACCGTCTAATTTGGGGATATTCGGTCAAATATTTCCCTAAAATAGCAACTGACGCACTTTGGTCTTCGCCCGAAGGTAATGTCCTAGATCTTGGCTGCGGTTCCCTTGCATTTACAGCAAAAGCATACAGTCAATACGCCGATAGGCTGGTGGTTTTAGCAGATCAGTCCCTGAAAATGCTTAGAATGGCTAAGTCAAGATTAATGCAACAAAACGGTAAGATGCCGGATAATTTGGTTTTCCTACATTCCGACGCCCTTAATCTGCCCTTTCAAGAAAATACATTCACAACAATCATTTCCGAGAATTTACTGCACTGTCTTGATGATACAAGTATCTTGTTGAGACAATTGAAAAACATTATATCCGAGAAAGGCCTAATATTTTTTACGACATTGGTAAAAAGCGATCGTCTGGCTGACAAATACCTGCAAGCGTTGGCAGACAGCGGAAAGTTGATTTCTAGAACTGTGGCTGACCACAAAGAAACTTTCACTCAGGTTGGTTTGGCCGCAACCTACAAAACAAACGGTAATCTTTTGTCGATCCAATGCAAAAAACAGCAAAAAGATCAGCAGACCAAACGTTAGGGTCTGAGAAAAAACATAGCGGCCTATCTGCATCTCCAACCGGTCACAGACAGAAGCTTAGAATCAGGCTAATCGCACCTGATACCGCAACATGCATAGATGACATGACGACTCCAGGTTGGCGGCCCCATCGTTTAAAAGTCGATCGCCAGGGATTATGGGCGATTGATTTAATCTATTGTTCAAAAAGTCCGGTCTTAAAATTTTCTTATAGGGTATTGCTAAAGTCGGTGAGCTGGCGGATATGACTAAATAGTTCAGCTCGTTTTCTCATCAGGTGCATTCTTCGTCTCACAGCAATCACAAGGCCATCAAGACAAGGTCTGATAGCCTGCATGAGAGCACCAGGAGACGTTTTAATTTCCTTGTGGAGTTTAACCTGGCTTTTTTGAATCCAGGATGCAAAGATACATGGACCTGGCATGAAGATTGATGCCACAATAAAATTGATATTGTTTGGTTTAGAAGTTCATTGAGTCTTCTCCTTTGTTTAAAGATTAGTATCCTTTGGCAGCATAACAGGTATGCTGTTTCAAAGGAAAGGCTCAATGATTATTAAATTAATGCAGCAGACCACTTGGGGCGGCGTTCCTTGCCCCAGTGCCCTTCTTGCAGTCGGCGGCCCCTGACCTACCCGATAAAATCTTAGGCGATACATTTAAAATGTTTTTTACTTTTGTTAAATCAAATAGAATAATTTCTTTTAAAGTCGGGGCCATCATATTCTTTTTGGCTTTTGGCTTTACTCTCATTGAATTCTTTAGTTTTGTGATGTTTAATTTTGCAGCACAGGCGGCACCTTCTGGCCTAACATCTGTTTATTTTATATGGAGAATCTTTGATTTTTTACATTTTCAAACTATTGTTTTAGGAATCCTATGCTTCTCAGCTGGAGTATTAAACAAACTTTTCCAACTGGATCTATCTCTTTATAAAATGGTTTTTCTTTCAATAGCATTTGCATTAATTTTTTATGTGTTCGTTGTATACCAATTGATTGATGATGGAATAATATTGAAAATTGTTGGTTAAATTAAAGCACAATAAATCGCTGCATCGGTCCGTCAGGAATGGCGTTGCCGTACTTGTTACCTCCCTGCGGTCGGCGGCCTCTGAACTCAACCGTTCTATTTCACGATACCCAATTTGACATTATGACGTTATAGCGTTAATATGTTTGCATCAATAAGAAAAGGAGGACACTATGGCAACTGAAGCAAAAAGAGCTACAATATACTTTGACCCTTCTATCCATAAGGCATTAAAATTTAAGTCTATTGAAACATCTCGATCTATTTCAACTCTTGTGAATGAAGCTGTTAAAGCTGCTTTGTCTGAGGATGCTGACGATATAATTGCCCATGAAGCAAGAGCTAATGAACCCCTGATTAGTTTCTCTGACATGGTTAAAAGACTAAAAAAAGATGGCAGAATATGAGATCTTTTTCAGAGAGTCTGTATATAAAGACTTTCGGAAAATTCCCAAGAAAGATCTTCAAAAAATTCTATCCAAAATCCAGAGCTTGAGTTTGGACCCAAGGCCTTCGGGCAGTGAGAAACTAACAGGCCAAGAATTTTTTAGAATTCGCCAGGGCAATTACAGAATTCTTTATTCAATCCAAGACAATCAACTCACAATTTGGGTCATTAAAGTTGGACACCGAAAAGGAATCTACCGTTAAATAGAACAAATTCTAAGTTTCAAAACTGGCAATATCACCTTTTGGGTCTTTTATAGAAATAATTCTACTTTGGTAAATTGCGGCATTTACAGCAGCACACACTTGAACAGCAGCAATGGGTAATAGGGGCGTTCTCCTCTGCTGGAACTGGGCAGACCTTACGTTCGGACTATTGGTGGTGGGAATATTTGAGGAACTCGTTTTCCGCGGCTTTATGCACCCATTTATCAGCCGGTATTGTACCCAAATCAATATTTAAATTGGTTTGCGACAGGCAAGAAAAACATTAATATTTAATTTATTATAAAGGTGCTATGAAAAACACACGGTTTGTCATTTTCGTTGTAATTTTGGCTTTTGTTACTTTTTCGATTCCATTAACTGCCGAGGCTTTTGGTAATAATGGCAGCAAAAAGGGCATGATGGGAATGAAGGACAAAAAGGGTAAATTGAGTGGCCAAAAAGAGATGAGTGAAAATATCGAAAAAGCAGACAGCACCCAAATTGATCCTGAAGTAGCCGGAGCCTTTTTCGCGATGAAAGCAGACATAAAGGCCATGAAGAAACGAGGTTTTATAGAAACCGGATTACGACCTGTCTATCCTGATAGCCTCGACTGCAAGACTGCCAATTCATATTTTGGTTCCACAAAAAGAGGTGATGGTTCATTCCGGTCCTCACGTTTCTATAATGGATATCATGGCGGGTTTGATATCCCGGCAAAAGGTGAAAATATTATCGCCATGGCCGATGGCGAGGTGGTTGAAAAGAGCGAGGGTGCAAATATAGGCGGTATAAAGGTGGTTTTGCGCCACTCACCAGAGGATACAGGGCTTGGCGTTTGGACTTTTACTGAGTACAAACATCTCAAGGAACCATCATTGTTTAATCTTCACGAAAGAGTGCGTATGGGTGATGTGATTGGCATTGCATGGAATACCGGTACTTCTGGAGGCAAAGCCTATGGCCCATCTGGTCATTATCACCTTCATCTGTCGGCGTGGTACAATAATACCGGGGAGTACAAAATTCACCCAAAGATGCTCATACCTGTTGACGGTTACTGGGCGGATCCATTGGCTCTGATGAGGGGAATACCCCTTGAATCATGGAAAATTAAAAATCTGCCTGATGATGCCAAGGACGTAACCTTTGCCTATAAGACAGAAGACGGTGCGATCCATCCGGAAAACGCAAAATTAATATGGCCTTTTGTGTGTCGTTAACTTGTTCGGTGCACCGCCACAACTAACAGGAGTCATCCAATATGGAATTACACGTATACCTTGCATTTGTTGTTGCCACTGCAATCATGATTGCATTACCCGGACCGAGCGTCCTTTTGACTATTGCCCATAGTATTTCATTCGGTTGGAAACATGCTCTGTTCACTGTTGCCGGAGCGACTATGGGAATCGCTGTTCAGCTTATAGTCGCTGCAATCGGTCTAACCTCGTTGTTAAATGTTGTTGCAGAAGCATTTGAATGGCTCCGTTGGGCTGGAGCCGCATACCTTGTTTATCTCGGGATCAAGCAGTGGCGAAGCGCAAGTGAACCTCTGGATCTTGACACTTTGGCGGTCTCCAAAACGAATCTATTTGTTCAAGGGTTAGTTATCACGATCCCTAACCCCAAGAGCTTGATCTTTATTGCAGCATTTTTGCCTCAATTCATCGACGCAGCGCGCCCTCTTGGATTACAATTTGCTTTTATTGTTCCGACATTTTTGGTAATCACTTTTACCGTAACATCGGTTTGGGCATTGGTCGCAGGAAACGTAAGAGGATTTCTGCAGAGTCAGCGAGCCTTTCAATCCGTTTTGCGGACTGCGGGAGGATTGATGATCATAGCCGGGTTAGGTCTTGCACTGGCTCGCCGTGGCAACTGAATAGCAAAACAAAATGCGCGTTCAATTTTATGCTTGGAACGGCCCGGTTATTTGACTAACATCCCTGGTATGAGTCCATGCAGCGGCTGAATATGGTTTATTCAGCCGCTTTTTTTTTGCCTTCTAACCGGCTATTTTAATTGATTTTTCTAATTATTAAATCAACAGTGCCACGGACAAAGAGACAAAGGAAAGCAGAGTAGAGAGCATTATGGCAGCAGAGGCCATCTGGGTATCACTGTTTAGCTGGGCAGATAAAACATAAATGGCGGGTGACGTGGGCAGTGTGAAAAAAATCATTCCTGCCTTGAACGGGATATCTGTGACGCCAAATGCTTTAAGTATGAAATAACCCAAAAAAGGCAGTGCCGCAACCTTTAAACCGGAAGCAATAAAGGAGACAAACAGGTTTTTTTTAAGCCCTTTCATAGACAAAGAACCACCAATGGAAATTAAAGCCAGGGGCATGGTGACCGAGGTCATTAAATAAAATGTATTGTCTATAAAAACAGGGAAAACAAGTTGGTTTCTTGAAAAAAAGATACCGGCAATACAGCCTATGATCAGAGGATTTGAAACCAGAGCCTTTAACAGATGGGCAGCATGACGCCATATTTTTTGTTTTTTGCCTGAATGCCAGATCAGGGTGGAGACAGCCAGGACATTAATGACGGGAATGGCAAACCCGATGAGGAGTCCAAAATATCGGACACCTGTTTCGCCAAGGGCGTTCATAACAACTGCCATGCCGATATAGGTGTTGAACCGGTAACAGGCCTGGGAAAATGATCCTGCCTGAAAACTTGAAATATGAAACAGTTTTATGGCCAGAAGGCTTAACAGGTAGACAATGAGCACTGCCAGCATGGCGGCGATGCATAAAGAAAAGCTGTCATTGGTGTCTGGAGCAGTTTTTCCGATTTTCCAGAAGAGCATGGCCGGGAAAAAGATATAATAGACCAGTCTGTCAGATGTTTTTAAGAAGGCATCATTGGTGACATTGGTTTTTTTTAACAGGCCCCCAAGCAGCAGGAGTATAAATATGGGAAATATGGCATTGAGAATGATCATGGGCTAAAATAGGAAAAAGTTGTGGTTTTTGCAAATGAATAATTGATACTTATGTTCAGACAATAAATAGCAGAACATAGGATGCAAAAAACATCTGTTTTAATAGATAAATTATTATTCAGGAGAAATGAAATGAATGAACAGACCCTGACTCTGCCGATCACAGGGATGAGCTGCGTTAATTGTGCGGCCAATATTGAACGAACGCTGAATAAAAAAGTAGACGGGGTGGTATCAGCCACGGTTAATTTTGCCACCCAAAGATTGACGGTCAGTTATATTCCTTCCATGGTGGATATCGATACCATCAGTGCTGAACTTAAAAAGATCGGATTTGACCTGATCATTGCAGATGATGGTCAGGATGATGAAGATGTGGAGGCCATTGCCCGGCAGTCTGAAATCCAGGACCAGACACAAAAATTTATGGTGGGTGCTGCATTTGCCCTGCCATTGTTTATTATCAGCATGTCCAGGGACTTTGGCTTGATCGGTTCCTGGAGCCATGCGCCCTGGATGAACTTTTTTTTCCTCTTTCTTGCCACACCTGTCCAGTTTTATACAGGAATTGATTATTATATAGGGGCGTATAGGAATTTAAAAAACAAGACAGCCAATATGGATGTTCTGATTGCTTTAGGGTCTTCTGTTGCCTATTTATATTCCCTGGCTATTTTGCTGCTTCCAGGGCTTAGCGGCCATGTCTATTTTGAAACCTCTGCTGTTATTATCACCCTGATTAAATTCGGTAAACTCCTGGAAGCCAGAACCAAAGGAAAGACGGGCGGGGCCATTAAAAAACTGATGGGACTTGTGCCCAAAACAGCCACCATTATGGAAGATGGCCAGGAAAAACAGATTCCGATTTCAAAGGTCAGACAAAAAGATATCATTGTCCTGCGGCCCGGAGAGCAGGTTCCAGTGGATGGCGTTATTCTTGAGGGCAGTTCAGCGGTTGATGAAGCCATGCTCACGGGTGAACCCATTCCTGTGGATAAAATTAAGGGGGATGCGCTCACGGGTGGAACAGTTAATGGTTATGGCCTTTTAAAGTTTGAAGTCACCCGTGTGGGCAAAGATACTGCGCTGGCCCAGATTATTCGACTGGTCCAGGAAGCACAGGGCAGCAAGGCCCCGATCCAGGCACTGGCGGATAAGGTAGCCGCCATCTTTGTTCCGGCAGTGATTATTATTGCCGTGGTCACTTTTGGGATCTGGTGGATGATTACCGGAGAATTTGTTCCATCCATGATCAGAATGGTGGCCGTTCTTGTGATTGCCTGTCCCTGCGCCCTGGGGCTTGCTACACCCACGGCCATTATGGCAGGAACGGGAAAAGGGGCTGAAAACGGGATTTTGTTTAAACGAAGCGAAGCGCTTGAAAGGGCAGCTCAGCTACAGACCATTGTTTTGGATAAAACCGGGACCATTACCCAGGGAAAGCCAACCGTGGTGGACTGGCTTCCGGCAACAGGGTCAGGCCTTACCCCTGATGAATTGCTGATCATTGCCGCATCCCTGGAAAAGGGAAGTGAACATCCCATTGGCCGGGCGATTGTCAAGTTTGCTCAAGATCAAGGCCTGGTTTTAAAAGACCCTGAAGCATTCAAGGCCTACAGCGGGTTTGGCGTTGAGGCCAAAATTGAGGTCCAGGGTGATAAAAAGACCTTCAGGTTTGGAAAGCCCGGGTGGTTTGAACAGGATTCAAGGCAGAACTCAAACCAGAATATAAGCCTGCCCAAAGACATTAAAGAACAGGTCCATACCCTTCAAAGTCATGGAAAAACAGTCATGGTACTGGCCTCAGACAAAGACATCATGGGGGTTATCTGTGTTTCTGATGTAATCAAACCTGAGTCTGCCGAGGCGATCAAAGCCTTGCAGAAACAAGGGCTTAAGGTGATCATGCTCACTGGAGATAATATCCAGACCGCCCAGGCCATTGCCCGACAAGTGGCCGTGGATGAGGTAGAGGCTGAAGTGCGGCCTGAAGAAAAATCCGGACGGGTGAAAGCGATTCAGCAGGGCAATATTCTGGTGGGAATGGTGGGAGATGGAATCAATGATGCACCCGCCCTGGCCCAGGCTGATATTGGTTTTGCCATTGGTACAGGCACGGATGTGGCCATTGAAGCCGGGGATGTCATTCTTTCCAGTGGAAACCTGACCGGGATACCCAAGGCCATAAAAATCAGCAAAAAGACCATTATCACCATCCAACAGAATCTGTTTTTAGCCTTTGTGTATAATATTATCCTGATCCCGGTGGCTGCCGGAATCCTGGCACCTTTTGAGATGTTCCCGGATTTTCTGCGCCAGCTTCATCCCATCCTGGCAGCACTGGCTATGGCGGCCAGTAGTATTTCAGTGGTGAGTAATAGCCTGCGGCTATACAATGCAAAAATATAGGGCAAAAATTTAGGGTAAAAATTTAAGGCAGGCATTTAGGGCCCAAAATTTAGGGCTGAATCACCCGGATGTCCGTGGCCGAGCCCATGTTGATGATAAAATTTTGTTCAGATAGCTGGTCTGAAATATCAGAGAGAGTCTTTTCATATTTTTCAAAGGTCACCCGGTTCCTGAACCGTGAAAAAGTCGAGCTGTCCGGTGCGGGTTCGCCCATGGGGATGCCGATGAATTTTTTAAAGGAAAACCGGTCATTGATAAGGCTTTCAAGTTCAGCATCAGATGGTATCTGGAACCAGTTTCTCAAGAGCATACATTTAAAAAGCATGAGCGGAGAATAGGCCTGGGGGCCTTTTTTCTTTTTCCCGATGGGATAATTTTTTAGAAGCGTATTCTCAATGGGTTCCCAATCAATGTGGCTGTCAAGATTATCTAAAGAATTGAGCGTATTGTTTTTTGCGTTTTTCTGTGACAGCTCAAGGTCGGAAAATGAAAGCGTCTGATTGTCTGATTTAAAACTCATGCCCCACCTTATTTAGAATTAATCATGAACTATTGATGACACGAAACATGGTTAATGTCCAATGATTTTAAGGAAATAACAATCAGGGCACAGGTTAATAATGGGGTGGTTTTTCGTTTGCCGGTGCATCGATTCCCATGGTGAGTTCTGAAATCGCCTTGCTCTGTTTTAAAAAGGCTTCGCAAATTAATTTGAGTCGATCAATTTCCTGCTGCTGTTGATATAGTTCATCATTGAGATCTTTAATGGTTTTTTCTTGAAAGGTCAGTTTGGTTTCAATTTCCAATAAACGGTCTTCATTCATTTTATATTTTTCCTGTACAGGGGTTAAGGGTCTAGTTTTATATTTTTTGATCAATCGAGCTTTGCTTAACTTGAACTGATGATGGTCTTTGTGCAAGCCAGATGGTATGTGTGCTGCCTTTTTTGTTTTCTCTGGCCCGGACATCGATGGCCTGGGTTTTAAATCTGCATCGCTTCAATCGGGCGGTGAATGCCGGGTCTGGTTTGGAAGACCAGATCGCCAGGATACCACCTGGACTAAGCGCTGAAAAGGCCTTTTGCAGTCCAATAGTGTTGTACAGCCGATTATTGGCTTTTTGGGTGAGGCCGTCAGGGCCATTGTCCACATCAAGAAGAATCGCATCCCAGGCAGATCTTTGTGTTTTGATAGTGTCTGCCACATCTTCTTGTTTAATAGATACTCTTGGGTTATCCAATGGCATCCCTGCCAGGTGTCCTAAGTGTTCTCTATTCCATCTGATAACAGCCGGAATCAGCTCAGATACCGTTATCAGACTGTCTGGTGCCGAGTGCGCCAGTGCGGCGGCAAGCGTGTATCCCATGCCCAGACCACCAATAAGAATTTTTAAACCTGATTTATGATCCAAACAACGGCAGGCAAGTTCAGCCAGTGCCTCTTCAGATCCGTGAACACGACTGTTCATCAATTCTGTTTCAATGGTTCGAATGGAGAACTCCGTGCCTCTTTTCCGCAGTGTAATCTTGCTTTCCTGACCCGGAATCCGGGCCTGGTCAATTGTTTCCCAGGGGATCATATGTCTCTTTTATAATATATATTCTGAAAGGTTAAAAGCAAAACCTTTTTTAAGAGCAAGAAGGACATGACTTAAACGCAATTGCTTGTGGAATCCTTGGGAATCATGTATTTTGTGGATATGAAAAAATCATCGAGAAGCAGGCTCATGCTTCATCATCAGGACCTTTTTTGCGGAACCACGCTTTTTGATAAAATTGCCAGAGCGGTCTGTGGGGCCGGCACATTGCCCAGAAAAGAATTGTATGAAGCCTGGGAGGTAGCCAGGCGGGTGCGGCGAAAATTTCGGGGCAAAAGAGTGCTGGACCTGGCCTGTGGCCATGGTCTTTTAGCCCATATCATGCTCATTCTTGACAATACGTCTCCAATGGCCTTGGCTGTGGATAAAAAGATTCCTTTAAATGCTCAAAAGTCTGGCAGTGTTACCCTGCTGTCATGATATGTCGGTTAGTGACACTCACGGGCTTGATGGCTGGATGGACAGCTCGCTGGCCATTGATGCTGTCCGGGCATTCAAGCTAAAATCAAACGGATACCGAGTGATAACCCAGAAGATTCCCAATGATATCACCCCGAAAAACCGATTGCTCATGGGAGAGTATTTGAAAGTATAACGTTTTGTTTGTCAAGCCGCACCGATGCCTTTGAAATCAAATTTATACCCAGCTCAAAATCAGCAGCCCATGACCCCGGAGAGCAGGCCAAAGTATAGATTGACAATACAAAATTTATGGGTAAATATGGGTATGTTTATGGATATATACAAGGAAAATCAATGTTAAATCCTTCTATCAAGATCACAACTCAGGTATTAAATCTCATTGCAAAAATAGATGAGTTCAAGGGTGAATGGAAAGCCATCGGCAATCTGGCACCGGAACGTCTCAATGCCTTAAAGCATGTTGCCACCATAGAATCCATCGGATCATCCACCCGGATAGAAGGGGTAAAGTTAAGCGACCAGGAGATAGAACTATTATTATCCGGATTGGATAAAAAATCTTTTGGATCCAGGGATCCAGGGATGAACAGGAAGTCGCCGGTTATGCAGATGTCATGAACATCGTGTTTGAATCCTATGAAGACATCTCGTTTACGGAAAATTATATACGGCAACTGCATAAGATACTGCTCCAATACCGTTCAAAGGATACCCGCCACAGGGGTGAATATAAGAAAATGCCCAATCATGTGGAAGCCTTTGACCCTGACGGCAAAAGCCTTGACGTCATCTTTGAAACATCCTCAACCTTTGATACCCCGAAGGACATGGAAGAGTTGATGGAATGGACCAGCAAGCAGTTAAAAGAAAAAGAACTCCATCCCCTGTTAATCATATCAGTATTTACGGTTCATTTTTTGGCGATTCATCCGTTCCAGGACGCCAACGGCAGGCTGTCAAGAATACTGACAACCATGTTGTTGTTAAAAGAAGGATATTTGTATGTTCCTTACAGTTCCCTGGAGAGTGTCATTGAGAAGAACAAGGATAATTACTATCTGGCATTGAGAAGATCCCAGGCTGCGTTTAAATCTGAAAATCCGGAATATGAATTCTGGATATTGTTTTTTTTTAAATGCTCTTGATGCACAAAAAGAAATGCTGTCTCAGAAAATTGAAAGGGAGAAGATATTTATAAAGCTGCCCAAGCTGTCGCAGCAGATCATTGATCTGGTAAAGGATCACGGGGAACTGTCCATATCTGAGATTGAATCCATAACAAAAGCGAATCGAAACACTATAAAGAAAAAGTTATCGGAACTTGTTGAAGACAAGTATCTTCTCATCCAAGGCCAGGGCAAGGGCACCCGGTATGCCATTGGCATAAAATAACAGAGTGCCCCATCATAATCTGTTTTTCTTTTTCCTGCTCATTGTCAACTCCTTAGCCATGACGATCCAATAATCAGAATTTTAAGGTAAAAATATCCGGTTAACCCTGCTGTTTTTACCCACATGCGGGTGAGAAACAGGTGCGGGAAAATTGATTGTCAATTAAATCAGTCATATACGAATGAGGTATAAAAATTGCTTTACATAATAACAGCATAGCTATTTATATGCTGTCGTTACGGTGATTTTGGAGATCGCTGGATCGTTTTTATATCGGCCCCGACTCAGGATGATGAGGAAGTCGAAAATATTTATAAGGGGGCCGATCTTGAAGATTGATACGTCTAATATCAACCTGTCATCTACTCATGCTTTTTCTACAAAAACTCAGGTAACAATTGAACAGGAAATGCGATTTTCAAATTTGTTTGACGATAGCCTGGAGCGATTCCAACCCGGTTCTGTGGATCAAGAGAAATCTGTTGGAATGACTGACCAATGGTATGAACCCACTTCTTTTAAGGGCCAGGAGGCCGTGGCGCTGAGCCGGCAATTTGTTCGTGAACTTGAAAAGATCCGACAGATCCTTGATTCAATTATTCGAGGCCTGAATAAATCCAGCTGTGGGTGCTGCCTTCAGCAAAGAGGCATTGACCGGATCAATATCAACCCGGATCAGCAGTTGTCTGTAAAAATGATGGCCTATGAATATGTTGAGCAAACAACCTATACGCATCATGAAACAGAAAGCACCAATTTTTTTGCAGATGGGATTGTCAATACAATGGATGGCAAAAGTATTGATTTTACGTTTGAAATGAATCTTGCGCGCGAATTTTTCAGAGAAGATCAATTTACCCATAGTGAAAAGGGATACACCCTGATTGATCCTTTGATTGTTAATTTAAACACCACAATGCCCCAACTGGCACAGACCCGGTTTTTGTTTGATCTGGATATGGATGGCACAAAAGAAGATCTTCCTTTCTTGAGCCCGGGAACGGGTCTGTTATCACTGGATAAAGATCATGATGGAATTATAAACGATGGCAGTGAATTGTTCGGCCCATCCACCGGGGACGGGTTTGGTGAATTAAGCCAATATGATCTGGATCATAATCTGTGGATTGATGAAAATGACGATATATTTGATGAATTGACCATCTGGGAAAATGATGAACAAGGACAAATGCAGCTGACAAAGATCAAAGAGGCGGGAATCGGGGCCATCTATCTGGCCGGTATTGAAACGCCCTTTGATTTGAGAGATGAGAACAATTTTTTAGATGCCAGGATTAAAAAATCCAGCATCGCATTAAATGAAGACGGTTCTGTCAGTTCTGTTCAAGAAATGGACTGGACGGTTTAAGTGTGAATGTCCTAAAAAGAATGCCCATCTTTTTTCAGTCGTGACAATCGCTAATAATTTAGCCGCTTGGGCAAACACTATTTTCTGGTTGCCTCTGGAAGGCTGGATCAATTCACTATGATTTTATTCAAAATATTTCCAGCTCTGTATTTATTGAAAAATGAAATGTCTCTTTGAAAATACACTTGCTTTACACAGCAATATTTTATAGGCTTATCTATATAGTGCCTGACCGGAAAGAACAAGCGCCTTATTTTGCAGGGCCATAGAGTTTAAAATCAGTTCGAAATTTTTACTCAAAACAGAATTACTCGTTGTGTTTTGCTGATTCCTATCTTAATATAACACATTGAAAAATAAAGAGATTTTATCTAATGGGCCATATTGATAGTAATTCAATTTTAAAAACTTCAACAAAACTTCGAGGTTATTTTGCGTAAAGTTTTCGAACCACAAATGACATTCGGCCAAACTCCCATCGACCAGATTAAATTTGATATGAGAGCCAGGGATGAAATCCCCAAATTGCTTTTAGGCCTTCAGCACATTTATTGCCACCTGGAGCTTCGGCGAAAAGTCTTTGATATCCTTCAAGCCATGGTCTCGATCAATATTGATTCAAAGAATGGGCGGCCCGGAATGGATCTGTGGAAAATTCTTGCAATGGGCACTATTCAGCTCAATTGCAACTGGGATTATGATAAACTTCAGGACATCGTGAACAATCACAAAAATATAAGACAGATGCTGGGACATGGTTTGATGGACAATGATGTTGCATATCCCCTTCAAACCTTAAAAGATAATGTTAAGCTTTTAACTCCTGACATTCTGGATCAAATAAACACCCTGATTGTCAAAGAAGGCCATAAGGTTTTGAGTAAAAAAAAACTCCAGACGCTGAAACATTGATGGGGCGGTGTGATTCATTCGTCTTTGAAACCGATGTTCACTATCCCACAGATATCAACCTTCTTTTTGATGCTGTCCGGAAAATGATTCAG
>JBDRQO010000013.1:0-65468 GCA_043826275.1 Pseudomonadota bacterium | reverse complement strand
TTCTTCCCTGTCGACAGAGCTTTACGACCCAAAGGCCTTCTTCACTCACGCGGCGTTGCTGCGTCAGGGTTGCCCCCATTGCGCAAAATTCCTCACTGCTGCCTCCCGTAGGAGTCTGGACCGTGTACCAGTTCCAGTGTGGCTGATCATCCTCTCAGACCAGCTAACCATCGTAGTCTTGGTAGGCCTTTACCCCACCAACAAACTAATGGTCCGCAAACTCATCTCCAAACAATTGCTTTCAAGAAGAGGCAATCTTTCATAAACCAACTTATGTCAATAAACTTTATCCGGTATTAGCCATCCTTTCGAATAGTTATCCCAGGCTTGAAGGTAGATTATCTACGTGTTACTCACCCGTGCGCCACTCTACTCGAGATTGCAAGCAATCTCTTTCTCGTTCGACTTGCATGTGTTAAGCACGCCGCCAGCGTTCATTCTGAGCCAGGATCAAACTCTCCAGTTATAATCCTTTTACTGCTTAAACTCTTTAAGGTCTGTTTTAGACCCGCTTTAAAATTTCTCACTGACCAATTTTCAAAGATCAAAATAAAACCTTTTCAAAAAAAAACTCCCCGAGGACTTCCAAACCGGCTCTCGTGAAGATCGGCGTATAATGCATTAAAAAGAATAGTCTGTCAAATCATTTTTTAAGACAATCTTAATATATTTTATATCTATCTGATTTAATGACTGATTAACCAAGACTCAACAGCCTTGATATTCCAGCGATCTTAAGAGTTTATCTTGATTAAAGGGCGGCAATCCTATATTTATTTATTGGCCTTTTAAAAACCAACACTTATCTGGCCTGGGGCAGACAAGAGAAATAGACAAGGTGTTGTTCTCTCTTACAGCCCGTGCGCTTAACTTTATTTTGGAAATCATTGACGTGGATGTCATACTTGCACAGGCGGCACTTATTATCGAGAGATTCAAAACGCCTGATTTTTACATAGAGGTATTACACCTTTTTTCAACACCCGGCTGGTGGCAGTTGCTGGTCTGCTTTTTTGCCTCCTCCGCTTTGATGATATACAGCTTGAATGCCATTGAAAAAAATGGATTTGAAGGCACTGTGATCGGTACTTTGATTATGCCGTATTTCAGCGGATTTCCCAACCTTTGCTTTGCCTTTCTCATGGCCAAAAAAGGATCTAACGGCGCCGTCGTACTTGAAAACTGCCTGGTCAACAATGTCACCACCTTAACCCTGGTTCTTGCCATTCCATCCATGCTCTGGGGCCTGAACCTGTTTAAGGGTAAAAAACTGGGCGTTAACGACATGAGGGTTAACCGCTTATCCTTATTGCTCAGCCTGTTAGCCCTGGCTTTTTTTGGTGCGGCTGTCTTTGCCGTCTCTCGGGATGGAAACATCAATGCAGGTGACGGTATGCTCCTTGTGGGGATCTTCTTATTCTGGCAATTGTACCATCTCTTTGATGTCTTAAAAAACAAGACCCGGGAAAAGATAAAAATCAGAAAACGAATCTGGCTTGATCTGATCATCATCAGCATCTGTGCCTGGGGGATCTTTTCCAGCATAGATCACCTGGCCCAATTGGTTTCATCCCGCAGTACCGGCATTTTTTCCAAAACCCATTTAGGCTTGTTAAGCGGAATCCTCATGGTGGTACCCAATGCCTTTTTAGCCCTGTATTACTCGGCCGTCAACCGGTCTGATATTGCCTATTCTTCCCAGATCGGGGATTGTCATATCTGTATTCCTCTGTGCATTGGCATTTTTGCCATTTTTTCCACCATCACGGTTTACCCTGCCATGCAAATGACTATCTATATCCTTATTGGTGCGGCTGCCATCCATCTTATGTTTATGGCTGTTTCAGGAAAATTGCCGCGCCTGGCCGGTCTTTTTTTAACCGGGCTCTATGCCTTTTTTCTGTATAAAAACAGCCTTTAGCCTATGAAACCTGTTTTTACTGACGCTTCTTTCTTTTCAAATTCACAATAATCACACCGGTCACTATAAATGCAATGGATGCAAGAAGGTATAGGGTGATGGGCTCATTTAAAAAAAGAACGCCAACAAGGACACCGGTCAGCGGCATGATAAAAACAAATGAATGCAAAGTGGTTACACCAAATTTTTGAAGCAGGCTGTTCCAGGCAAGAAAGCCAAAAGATGCTGTGACAAAAGACTGATACAAAATGGCATTAATAATAGTTGTATTTACTTTCTCGACCATCTGGGCATCCCAGAAAAATCCTGCGATAAAAAAAAAGGGAACTGCAAACATCATTGGAAAGAGGGTAATCTGTAAAGAATTATATCCGGCAATGATCTGTTTTACACGGACAGCACTGATGGACCAGAATACCACTGCCACAAGGACCATCCCATCTCCGATTTTTAAATCATACGCAATGTCAGGCGCATCAAAAAAAAGCAAAAAAACGCCAACAAACCCGAGAGTGATGCCCAATCCTTTTTTAAGGGTAAACCTGTCACCCGGAATAAAAAAATGGGCCAGAAACAGCACGAAAAAAGGTAAAACATTGGCAATCAATACCCCGTGAGAGGCTGTGGTTTTTCCAAGCCCATGATAAAAAAACGAGAGCTGAACAACAAAAATAGCAGCAAGCACCAGGGTCTGTTTCACCTGTTTTGACGTAAGCTTTAATGGTGTTTTTGTTATCCAGGCCCATGCAAGAATAACAACCGCAGCAATAGCAAACCGGATGCCTGCTGCGGTAAAAGCGCCCAGACCTGTCAGGCTGAGTTTAATGGCAACAGGATTGGCACCAAAAAGAATACAGATAAAAATAGTCAAGGCTGATGCCTTAACCGTCATATCATTATTTTGCAAGACAGGCTCCGATCTATGGTTTTTTAAAAAAAAATCACCGAGCGTAAGACAACCCATTAAAAATGGCAAGTGTAGCCAACTATTATAATATGGTAAAGCTCTTTTTAAAGAAAGGCTTCTCTGGTAACATTACAAATATATTGCCGCCCCCTGCAAAGGAACGCTTCTGCTTTGACAAAGAAAACCGTCTTTGATAATAACCAATGTTACGGGCAGGTGCAAATAAGGAAAAAAATGAAAAAAAATTTATTGGGACTTTTATGCTTCTGGGTTTTTATTCTATTGGTCTCTTTTTACTGGAATATGAACTCTGCAAAAAACAACCAGACCGCCCTGACGATTCAGACTGCCAGAACTCTTTTTGACCAGATGGTTGTTATGAGAAGATGGAACGCCTCCCATAACGGTGTTTATGTAAAAGTAACCGATGAGACAAGGCCCAATATTTATCTAAAAGACCCCCAAAGAGACCTTGAATGCGGCGGTGTTCTTTTAACCAAAATAAACCCTTCTTTTATGACCCGCCAGGTTTCAGAGATGACCAACGAAAAAATGGCCATTCAATTTCATATGACGGGCCTTGCCCCCCTGCGCCCGGAAAATGCACCCGACTCCTGGGAAAAAGCGGCCTTGGAACTATTTTCCAAAGGAGAGGCCATTGAAAAAGGAGAACTTTTTTCAAAAAAGGATGAAATATATTTTCTGTATATGAAAGGCCTTAAAGCTGAAAAGTCCTGCCTGACCTGTCACACAAACAAATCTTATCAACTCAATGATATTGTTGGCGGAATCAGCGTAAAGATATACAATCCCCCAGAGGCTAAAATATTTCCAATTGTTCTTGGTCATTGTATCATTGGCGCCCTGGGCTTTTTTATCCTTTTGATCTTGGGCCTGAAACTCACCAAATCGTATGAAACCATTCAGTACCAGGCCATTTATGATGCCCTTACCGGTATTCCCAACCGCCGGTTTTTTAATGAGCGGTTTGCGCAAGAGGTAGCACGAAATAACCGATCAGGGAATCCATTGTCTGTCATAATGGCAGATATTGATAACTTTAAAAAATACAATGACCATTACGGCCATGAAAAAGGAGACCATGCCCTGATCCAGGTGGCCAAAGCCATTAAACAAACTCTAAACCGGTCCGTGGATTTTTGTGCCCGCTTTGGTGGAGAAGAATTTATTGTGGTGCTGCCTGATACTGATAAAGCAGGGGCTATTGTTATTGCTGACCTGCTTCTTGAAAACGTGAAAGCCCTGAAAATCAAGCATGCCTATTCTGATGCCCGGGATACCATTTCCATCAGCATTGGCATTGCCTGTAAAAGCAAAGATCTATCTGGTCAGGATGCCATCATAAAACAAGCAGACGATGCCCTTTACAAAGCAAAGGCAAAGGGCAAAAACTGTTACCATTTTCTATGCTGACAAGTATCCATTTGCAAAGAAACCATAAAGACTCTTTTGTTATAAAGGTTACCCTGCTGCTATCAAATTTTAATGGTTTCAAATTAATGATAGAACATGTAGATAAAAAAACATAAAAGATAACGGTAGAACAAAATGAAAATAAAAAGAAATCAATCTTGTCCCTGTGGAAGCGGTAAAAATATAAAAAATGCTGCCAGAATAACCAAAATTTAGTTCCGTCCAGCGATCTTGACTACCGTAGGCTGTCCAAAGCTTACGAAGATCTTGAAATCAAGCTGGAAAAATTCTTTTACGACCAATGCGGAGAAGAAGGCCTTGTCGCCGGACTTGATGAATTTTTCTGCTGGCCGGAAGATGATGAAAGCGATTATATTGAACGCTCCCTTGAACCGATGCAGGATCTTTACCGGCCCTGGCTGCGCTATGACTGGGAATATGATACTGTGCAGGAAACTCAGAAAATGTTCGGCCACAGCATATCACTGGCCTATCTTGAAAAAAACAGCAAAAAAATCAGTGCGATCGAACGAAACCTGATTCTGGGTATCAGCCAGAAACCATATTGTTTCAAGGCAACCGCCAAATGCCGGAATGGGATAATACTATTTTAGGAAAAATTCATATCACTCCGGCCCGATTGACCATCCATGTCAATTCGGCAGAACGGGCAAAAAAGATACAACAGGAAATCAAAAAGCGGCTTGGAAAACTTGCCCGGTTTCAGATGGACGTGATTGAGGATATGGATGTTATTATGAAAACAATGGCTGATGATATTAAAGAAGATGAAACAGCCGGTTTACATCATGATGAATTGATCCAGATTCCCGAGGTTCGGCATAAACTTGAAAAAATGGTGCTCGCCCATTGGAAAAGCTGGACAGACATTCCTTTGCCCGCCCTGGGTGATAAAACACCGAGAAACGCGATAAAAGACAGTGACGGCAAAGAGGCTGTAGAAGCCTTGCTCTATGATGCAATAATAACATCACCCGACCAATTGATGCGGGAGATGAACGAAAAAGGCGTCAAAATAATCTGCAAAGAACTGGGGCTGGCTTTTCCACAATAAAAAATTTGCTCTGTTCGGTAATGATCCAGGTGGCCAAGGTTTTTAATTATGCAGTAAACTGCTTAAACCGAAAGAGATTGGCCAGAATCAGGCCCACAACAAAGCCTGCTGTAAGATTGCCGGCAAGGGTCACGGCCAGCATACTGACCACCACAAACATATTTTTAGTATCCCTTATATCCAGAATCATCATGGCCAGCTGGCTGCCAGCAAAAATGAGTAAAACACCCAGTATGGAGAACGGAAGTAATGTCAGTACAGATAAAATCCCATCTCCTAAAAGCAGAACAAGCCCGATCAGAATAGAACCGATCATCAGGTTTGATCCGGCTGTTCTGGCTCCAAACCGGTAGTGTGCACTCAATCCACCAGCGCCATGGCACATGGGCATACCACCAGTGAAAAAACTGATCAAATTACCAACGGCCATGCTCAGGCATAGCGTTTTATATGTCATTTTCGAAGATTGTTCGCCAAAATAGGTTGTTGCCATATCTTTGTTTGCAATCACAGCATTACCTATCGTCATGGGAATCTGGGGTAAAACCAGGGCAAATACGGCAAACATCATGTCGGCTTTTCCCGGAAACCCAAAGGGCATCCATTGGGGCAGGTATAAACCCGGCTGAATTTGCAACAACTCTTGTTTGTTGCCTAAGGCCAAACCAATGAGCAGGCCTGCTCCAACAAGAACAAGACCCGCAGGTGTTTTCTTATTATCTAACAATAAAAGCGTTATTAATATTCCAACAATGCCGATGATGATTCCAATGGGAACAGGGCCAAGGGCGTCTATTTTAAGATAGGGTTCTGCCATCTTGTGGATCGCCTGGATTTTTGATGTTCCCACCATCATTTTAACCCCCTGGGACATCAACAGCATGCCCGTTGACAGCTGAACCCCCCGGATTACGGATTTGGGTGCATATTTGCCAATGACGTTAATGGTGCCGGTCAAACCGATAATCAATAAAAATACTGCCATTAAAAAAGAAGAGGCCATTACCTGGTCTGCGCTCATCATGGTTGCAATGGCATACGCACCAATCACCTTCATGGGCTGAACAGGAACAGTGATTTTAAAATAAAAGCCCGTGAGAATATAAAACAGCCCCACTGAAAAAAATACGCCTGTGGCACTCAGGCCATTGACCAGGATCATCCCAAGGGCCAAAGGCAAAATAGTACCCAGGTCTCCAAGAGAACCTGCAAACTCTTGGCGGTTAAATTGATAATCAGGGTTAACAAACTCTCCTTTTAGCATAATGGTGCTTCCTTAAACATGATTGTCTGGTTCCGTCCATTCTGTTTGGATTGGTACAGGGCCGTATCTGCCCGACTGATCCAGTCTGAGGCTGTCTTTATCTGGGCAGCTTTATCAAGTTGCGCAATTCCAAAGGACATGGTGATGTTCAATGATTTATTCTCCATGGTTTCTCCGGTTTGATCCACTTGTTCAAACAAGGTCTTTTCAATGGTATTTCTGATCCTTTCAACGACCTGAAAGGCATCTTGCTTGTCTGTTTCATCAAAAATAAGTAAAAACTCTTCGCCACCATATCGTCCGGCAATATCAAAGACTCCCCTCATGGAAGACAAGAGTATGTCTCCTATCTGCTTTAACACCCGGTCTCCTTGTATATGGCCGTAAGTATCATTGACCTTTTTAAAAAAATCAATGTCGCCCAATGCAATGCAGGCAACTGCATGGGTTTTTCTTTCGGAACGCTTGACGATTATTTCAACTTTCTGTTTGATTTTACCACTGTTGAAAAGACCGGTAAGATTGTCATACTCGGCCTGTTGTTTAAATTGTGTCTTCAGCAAAATAGCACTTAAAAAATTACACATAATTTCAACACTGGCCTTTTCATAATCTTTTATGGAAGATTGTTTTCCATAAAAATCCCCTCCAAACAGATAGGCTCCGCCAAAGCTTTCCGGCAAATAAACATACCCCATGATATCACATCCCATTCCTGGTACATTGATGCAGGAAACCTTCTTATCTATATAGGCGGATACTTCATTAAGATATCGTCTATCCCGGTTGTCCAGAAAAACTCGGATCTTTCTGCCTTCAATTAAATCCAACCGCAGGCCGTCAGGATCAAGAACCCTTATTACTTCTAAAATCAACCGATTTTCAATGACATTGGATATTTTATACAACACACTGACATCAAACATCATGGTTTTACGGATGATTTCAAGTGGGACATCAAAGCACTCCTCTTTAGAGGCTTTGGCATCCAGGGCGGTTAAAAAACCGGATAAACTTCCCAGCCGGTTCAAGACGGTTTGGGCATCGGATTTGTCTTTTTTCATCTCTTTTGTCCTTAAGCCTTTGTTATCTTATCTATTTTAAAAGAAACCGTTAAACTCCGGTATCAAATGCAATATTACCTTCAAAATCAAGGATAATGGCTCTGATTTGAAGCGTGTGTCCTGAAAATTTTGTGGCATTCTCAACAATTTTTTGACCCACATGAGCCACAAGTTCCGGGTATTTGGGGTAAATATAATCAAAGGCATGACGGGCCGTGTTCGCGGCTGCAATTGTTTTTGCCAATGACTCGTTGCCCGTGATCTTTGCGGCCCACCGGGATAATTTGTTTAAAGTCAGTTCTGACTTGGCCGCATGGGTGTGCTCAAACCCCAATGCCATTTTAACTGCTTTTCCAAAAAAAACCGTGTAAATAATGGCTTTAATTTGAGGATTCAGACCAACCATATCCAGGGATGCCTTAAAAAAATCTCCGGTTTGGATAAAAGCATCTGGTGAAAAATTAGAAAATTTTTCCATGGCAATTCGCTCACTTCTTCGACCCGTGGTAAACACCAGGGTGTCGGTCCCGGTGGCAGCCGCGACATCGATACCGGCTTTAATCGTGGCAATATAGGCATCATGGGACATGGGTGTGACAATGCCGGTGGTCCCTAAAATGGAGATGCCGCCCAGAATACCCAGCCGGGCATTCAATGTTTTTTTAGCCAGCGCTTCGCCTTTAGGAACAAAAATTTCAATATCTACTTGTTTGCCATGGATCTTAAATTTTTGAAACACCTCTTCCACAGCGTTTTTAATCATGGTCCGGGGTCCGGGATTAATGGCAGGCTCTCCAACGGCCAGTTCAAGACCGGGCTTGGTGATGACTCCCACGCCTTTTCCACCGGTTATGCGGATATCTACCCCTTTTTTTATTTCTGATACAGTGACCACAGCGCCGATCACAGCCTTATGTGTAACGTCCGGGTCATCTCCTGCATCTTTGATAATCGTGGCCTGATATTGATTCTGAGTCATTTTTTCTATTGAATGAACCCATATTTGTTTGGTTTCCCCGGTTAGAAAACAGATGGTCACTGTTTCAGGAGAGACCTTGGAAAACATAGCCGTGAGAGCCGCTTTTACTGCAGCCGAAGCCGCAGCTCCCGTGGTAAACCCTTTTTTAAGTGTTTTAGGGGCCATGTTTTATTTATTATCCTTATATTTTTTACAGGCCTCAACCAAATGTTTTGCACTATCAGGATTGCTGCCAAAATGAAGATGCAGATAACTGGCCAGGGTGTTGCCGACCTGATATCCCTTTAACTGGATATCCTGGCCGGCCCGGGAGGAGACCTGGTAAATATTCCCTGTATGAGCCCCTGGATTTTCAAGAGAAGAGTAATGAAATTCATGACCCCGAATGACATCCCCTTTTTTACCGATAATAGTTTCTTCTTTTAAAGTAATCTCACGGTATCCCAATGATCGAAGCTGTTTTGACATCTGAACCGTGAAATCAAAACAACCTGACATGGAATATTTCCGGCCTTCATCCATACCGGAAAGATGTTTACACAGCACCATAAACCCGCCGCATTCACCGTAAATGGGCATGCCTTTGTTGCTATAGGTTTTTATCTGCTGTAAAAGGTCTTGTTTTTGAGCCAGTTGATCTGCAAAAACTTCAGGGTATCCACCGCCAAAATAGATCCCGTCAATATTATCAGGAAGCTGTTCATCATTAAGGGGTGAAAATTCTTTTATGGTGGCCCCGAATTGTTCTAATATTTCAAGATTGTCCGGGTAGTAAAAACAAAAGGCTTTGTCCCGTGCCACCGCAATGACCGGACCGTTATTTTTTGGTGTCTCAATTTGAATCGATTCTTTATCTTTTGAAAAATCTATGGGATCTTTCTCAATAAGATCAAGGCTGCTGATCAATCCTTTGATGTCCATATGCTTCTGGACCATTTCAGACAGTAAAGACAATGTTTTTTTGCTCATTTTGGCTTCGTCTGCGGTCACCAGGCCCAGATGACGTTCGGGCATGACAATCGCATCGTTTCTGGGCATATGTCCTAAACACCGGGTGCGGCAATTTTGTTCCACTGCTGTTTTTAAGTATTGATAATGCCGCTGGCTTCCGGTCTTGGAAAAGATAACCCCGGCAATCTTCAGATCTTTATCAAAGGTTTCAAATCCTTTGACAATGGCAGCTGCGCTTCTTGCCTTTCCTCTGGCGCTGATAACCAACAAGACGGGCAGGCCAAGCCATTTGGCCATCTGGGCTGTGGAACCGGCCTCGGATTCACCGTCAATCCCGTCAAAAAGCCCCATGACGCCTTCCACCACTGCAATATCCGATCCTGATGCTTTGGCTTTGAACAATTGACGATTATATGCTTTGGAAAGCATCCAGGAATCTAAATTGTAACTGGTTCTTCCTGAAACAAGGGTGTGGTGACCCGGATCAATAAAATCGGGCCCGACTTTGAACGGAGCAACGATATAACCCATCTGTTTAAGACAGGACAAAATAGCAAGACTGATGGTGGTTTTACCTGTTCCGCTGCCAGTGGCACCAATGACAAAGCCCTTGATAATCTGCTCCTTTTATTTTGATGCGGCCATAATCGCCAAAGCATTGACAATGGCAGCCGCAATATTGGACCCACCTTTTCTTCCCTTGTTGGTGATATAAGGAAGATCAATTTTCGTGAGTTCCTCTTTGGATTCTGCAGCATTAACAAACCCTACTGGAAACCCGATAATCAAGGCGGGTGTAATTTTTTTTGCTTTTATCAGTTCGATCAGTCTTAACAGGGCCGTGGGGGCATTGCCCACCACATAAATGCCCTCTTTAATCTGATCGCAGGCCATATCCACAGCAGCCAGGGCTCTGGTCGTTCCATCGGCTTTTGCTTTTTTAGCCACAGCAGCATCTGCTATCAAACACTCCACCTGGCCTCCAAAGCGTGTGATTTCCATTTTTCTAATTCCCACCCGGGCCATGTTGGTGTCTGTAAAAATCCGACAACCGTTTTGAATCGCTTCAATCCCTTTTTGAATGGCATCTGGATGAAAGTTGGTGGTCTTTATATATTCAAAATCGGCTGATGTATGAATCATCCGACGGACAATGGGCCACTGGGTTTCATCAAACCCGTGATCACCAGCCTCTTTGTCTATTATTTTAAAACTCAGATCTTCTATTTGCTGGGGTTTCATTATTTATTACCTTTATTTTTAAAGGATTATTCCCTTTGTATGATCCTGTGTGAATATCATTTTTCTCGTGTTCTATGCAATAGTTTCCCTTTCAACAGCCTTAATATTACCCATCTATTTTATAAAATTTTTAAATTTAAGTTCTCTCTGTTTTAAATTGATACTATACTCTTGTTATCTAATCACCTAAAATGGATGCAAAGGACGACTATCATGTCAAGTACGTTTGGAAGAATGTTCAGGTTATCGACTTTTGGTGAGTCTCACTGCAAAGGGGTGGGCGCGATTATTGATGGCTGTCCGCCAGGTATGGATCTGGTCGAATCTGATATACAACCCCAATTGGATCGAAGACGGCCGGGACAAAGCCCTGTTTCAACCGATCGAAATGAAGCGGATCAGGTTGCCATTCAGTCTGGCACTGAAAACGGAAAAACCCTGGGAACACCCATCTCTTTGTTTGTTGCCAACAAGGACCAACAGCCCAATGACTATGCTGACATGACCGATATCCCCCGTCCTTCCCATGCCGACTATACCTATCAGATGAAATATGGCATTCGGGCATCCAGTGGTGGTGGTCGTTCCTCGGCCAGAGAAACCATTGGCCGGGTCTGCGGTGGTGCAATTGCAGAAAAGTTTTTAAAAGAACGCTTTGGCATCCAGATTGTGGCCTGGGTTTCCAGTGTGTCCGATATCAACGCCCAAACACCGGATCTGCTTGCTATTAACCGATCAGATGTCGATCAAACCATTATCCGTTGTCCAGACCTGAAGACTGCCGCTCTCATGGAAAAGGTTATTAAACAGGCAAAAGATGATAAAGATTCTGTCGGCGGTATTGTTTCTTGTGTATGCAGACATCTTCCTGCCGGCCTTGGAGAACCAGTCTTTGATAAGTTCGAAGCCATGCTGGCTTGTGCCATGCTTTCAATTCCTGCCACCAAAGGCTTTGAAATTGGTTCAGGGTTTGCAGGCACCCAAATGAAAGGGTCAACCCATAATGATCTGTTTGTGTTAAAAGGGAAAACCCTTGGTACCCAAACCAATTTCAGCGGCGGTGTTCAAGGGGGTATCACCAATGGTGAACCTGTTTTTTTTCGGGTGGCCTTTAAGCCGCCGGCAACCATTGGTCAACAACAAGAAACCGTTGATTTTAAAGGAAATAAAACCATTTTAGAAGCCAAGGGCCGCCATGATCCCTGTGTGGTAGCAAGAGCGGTTCCTATTGTGGAAAGTATGGCTGCCCTTGTGCTTGCCGATTGTATCATCCAGCAGTCTTTCAGACATTTTTAAAAACTTAATTTTTTTAATCCTCAGCCAGAATAGGAGATGTGTCCAGGGCTTTTAGATCCGGCCTCATCTTTTTTTATTTTACTGGGAATTAAAATCTGCTATGGTTGCGGATTAAATTGTAACACCTTTTTAAAGGAGCATTGTTTTGGAAACTAACAATATCGTTCGTTTTGCCGCCCGAATGGATCAACTACCCCCGTATTTATTCGGGATGATTAACAAAATGAAAATGGAAAAACGCCGCAATGGCGATGATGTCATTGATCTGGGTATGGGTAATCCCATGGACCCCACCCCTGATGCGGTTATTGAAAAGCTGGTGGAAGTAGCCAAAGATCCAAAATCACACCGGTATCCGGAAAGCTCGGGCATGCCCCATTTAAAGATTGAAATTAAAAAATATTATAACCGCCACTATGGTGTTGATCTGGATGCGGATAGTGAAACTTATTTTACCATTGGTTCCAAAGAAGGCATCTCCCACCTGTGCCTGGCGATTCTTGGGCCAGGAGATTCTGTAATAGTGCCAGCGCCTGCTTTTCCCGTTCATATTTATGCAGCCGTTATCGCCGGTGCCAATGTCATAAAAATCCCCCTTGCTCCGGAAAAAGGTTTTTTAGACCGAATCATTACTATATGTGAATCCTGTCACCCTGCGCCCAAGGTCCTTATGCTCAACTATCCACATAATCCCACAGGGGTTGTCACGGACAAAGACTTTTTTATTGAAATCGTTAAGCTGGCCAAACGGTTTAAATTCATGGTTATTAATGACTTTGCCTATTCCAAAATTACCTTTGATGGATACAAAGCCCCAAGTTTTTTGGAAGCAGACGGTGCTAAAGACGTGGGTGTAGAATTCGGTTCTTTTTCAAAATCATATAACATGGCAGGATGGCGAATCGGTTATTGTGTGGGTAATAAAAAGATTGTCCAGGCGCTGGGTAAAATCAAAGGATATTTTGATTATGGTATTTTTTCAGCTATCCAGGTGGCAGGCATTATTGCGTTAAGAGATTGTGACGATACAATTACGGAATTGTGCAAAACGTATGAAACCAGAAGAGACGTTCTTTGCACCGGTCTTCAACGTCTGGGCTGGGATATTAAAAAACCAAAAGCCGGCATGTTTGTCTGGGCAAAAATTCCAGAGCCATACAGCAAAATGGGGGCCATGCAGTTTGCTATTGAGTTGATGAACAATGGTAATGTCGCTGTTGCACCGGGAACAGGTTTTAGTGAAGAAGGGGAAGGATATATCCGGCTTGCCCTGGTTGAAAATGAAGAACGCCTGCGTCAGGCTGTTCGCCAAATGAAAAAAGCCATGGAAAATATGGATGTATAAATTTTAAAAGGGTTGCCCAATAGCAAAGGGGTTATGAATTAACCCCTTTGTTATGATTAAACGTTTTTATAAATATTTTCTAATAACTCTTCTAATAATCCAGGGACGAAACCTCCAGCGCATGCTTCTGGATAAAGTTCCTTCGCGGTTCAACCTCTTCACCCATGAGCAGGGTAAAAATTTCATCTGCCTTTTCAGCATCTTCAATATTCACCTGAAGCATATTTCTTTTCTCCGGATTCATGGTGGTTTCCCATAACTGATCAGGATTCATTTCACCCAGACCCTTGTATCGCTGAATATTCATCCCTTTTTTTGCTTCTGACATAATAAAGGCAAACAGTGTCTGTGTATCTTCAAAGGTGAATGTTTTTTTTGTATCATTATCTCCCTGTTTGGCAGATACGGAAAATGGCGGCTTGTTAAAATTTTCTAATCGTTCAAGCCCCTTTAACATCCGCTTATAATCATTTGTACCAAGGAGATCTCTACCCACCCGAACAAGAAACTGGTTGCTCTCTTTTTCTTTTATATCCATTTCATAAATATTTCGCTCTTCATCATATTCGATCTTACCCGAGGAATAATTATTTTTTTCAAGGTCTTTTGAAAGGGATAATAAATTATCTTTTTCTTCTAAGAAAAGTTTGTCTTTGACGCCATGCTTGATCAAGGCCATTAACAGATTGGTATCCATGTCTCTTTTCTTTAACTGGCTGACGGCATCAGAATAATCCGTCAGATTGACCAGAAAAGAATAAAATTCTTCTTCTGGAACCGGTTCTGTCTGGCCGCTGAGAAAAATATCTTTCTGGCTACAGATTCGTTTTACCAGGTAGTCTGAATATTCTTCTTCGTTTTTTAGATAAACGCCGGTCTTTATAGATCCCACACGGAATAAAGGGGGTTGGGCAATATACAAATACCCTTTTTCTACCATTTCCGGCATCTGCCGGTAAAAAAAGGTCAGCAATAAGGTTCTGATATGGGACCCATCAACATCCGCATCCGTCATGATAACCACTTTATGATACCGGATTTTTTCAATATCATACTCTTCTCGGCCCACACCGGTTCCAAGAACCGTAATAATATTTTTTATTTCATCTGATCTTAAAATCTTATCAAACCGGGCTTTTTCAACATTTAAAATTTTTCCTTTCAGCGGTAAAATAGCCTGGAACCGTCGATCCCTTCCCTGTTTGGCACTACCGCCTGCAGAATCTCCCTCCACAAGAAAAAGTTCTCTTTCAGCAGGGTCTGCGAATTGACATTCAGCCAGTTTTCCCGGCAGAGTTGAATCCAGCAGGGTTCCTTTTTTTCTGGCCAGTTCCCTGGCTCTTTTGGCTGCATCCCTGGCTCTTGCCGCATCAACTGCTTTAGAAATTATTTTTCTGGCAACATTTGGATTTTCTTCCAGATAATGACCCAGTTTTTCATTCATAAGGGATTCGACAATCCCTTTTATTTCATTATTTCCCAATTTTGTTTTGGTTTGCCCTTCAAACTGGGGTTCCATGAGTTTAACAGAAATGATAACGGAAAGGCCTTCTCTCATATCATCGCCACTTAATTTTAAACTCTGCATATTTTTGGGCAGATTTTTGTCTGTTGCTATATAAGTATTGACGGTACGGGTGAGCGCCCCTTTAAATCCTGAAACATGGGCTCCGCCTTCAATGGTCCTTATATTGTTGGCATATGAATAAAATTTTTCTTTAAATGTATCATTATATTGAATAGCCACTTCAATTTGAACATCATTTTTTTCCCCTTCAATATGAATGGGATCATGTATCGGTATACAGGAACGATTTAAATATTCAACAAAAGAAACAATTCCGCCTGGATAGTTAAAATCATCTTTTTCAGCCGAACGTTCGTCTTCAATGATGATTCTGATACCCTTGTTTAAAAAGGCAAGTTCTCTCATTCTGCGGGAAAGAATTTCATAGACAAACTCATTTTCATTTATGATAGTAAAATCAGGCCTGAATTTTATCTTAGTGCCTTTTTTTTGTGTGTCTCCAATAATTTTTAAATCCGTGAGTTTATCACCCTTGGTATAGGTTTGATGATAAATTTTTCCATTTTTATATACTTCCATTTCAAGTAATTCAGAAAGTGCGTTCACAACAGAGATACCCACCCCATGCAGCCCACCTGAAACTTTGTACGAATCTTTATCAAATTTACCGCCGGCATGAAGTTTAGTCATAACCACCTCGCAGGCGGGTTTATGTTCGCTTTCATGTATTTCAATAGGAATACCACGGCCATTATCTTCCACGCTCACCCGATTGTCCGGATGGATGGTCACTAAAATCAAATCACAATGGCCTGCCATGGCTTCATCGATACTATTGTCCACCACTTCATAAACAAGATGGTGAAGACCTTCTAAATCAACATTTCCAATATACATGGACGGCCTTTTCCGAACTGCCTCAAGACCTTCAAGTACTTTTATACTGGTTGAATTATATTCTTTTGTTACTTTATTATCACTCATGATATATGCATCGCCATTATTACACAAACAAGGTTATCATCGCCAAGTCCTTTTATTATACAAGGACTCTTGCTGTCTTTTATATTGATGACAACAATACTCTGATCAAAAATTCCCAGGGCATCTAAAAAATATTTGGGGTTAAACGCACTTTTTATCTCTTCCTTGTCAAAGGATATCATCATCCTCTCTTTTGATTCCCCAATTTCTGGATTGGTGATGGTGACCATTAATTCATTCTCTTTAAAATGGAGAATCACACTTTTATAATCATCAGAGGTTAAAATAGAGACCCTTTTCATCAGGGTTGAAAACATGTTTCTATCCATTTCAATGGGAATCATTCCCTCATAATTAATAACGGGTTTATAATCCGGATATTCTCCTTCAAGAAGCTTGATCATGATGGATTCATTTTCATTTTGCAAAATAAAATGATTGTCTTTAATCCCAACCTTAATATTTTCTTTGCCGGCATCTATAAATTTATTAAGTTCTGATAATCCTTTTTTAGGGATAATCACACTCTCGCCGGGCAGCTCAAGATTTCCTATATACTCCACATCAAAACAATTCAAACGTCTGGAATCGGTTGAAACAATCCGAAGTTTATCTCCATTTTCTGTACAAATTTTTTCAATTAGAGAACCTAAAACATAAATTCTTTTTTCTTCTCCGGAAAAATTGACAATAGAAGAGACATCCACCATCTTTTTTAAAGATTTGGATCTAATTTCAATAAAATTGACATTTTCAATCACAGGCGTTTCTGGAAAATTTTCATAGTCAGAGGATACAATGTGATAGATACTGTCTTTTTCTCCAATTTCAACCCACCTGTTTTCTATTTCATTTACACTGATGTTATTGTCTGGATATTCTCTTATTATTTCAAAAAATTTTTTTGAATTAATGGATAATAATCCTTCTTTTTCCACATGGGCATCATAGGTGCCTAAAAAAATAGTTTCAAGATCATTTGCTGTAATGGTGATTTGTGATCCCATGGCTTTAATCAGAATATCTGATGTAATGGTCAGATTTGTTTTTCTTCCGGTTAATCCCTGAATTTTTGAAAGAACATCTAAAACATCTTTTTTGTTAAACGAAAATTTCATTTTATTTTCCTTTGTACAAAAATTGTTATCCTTAAATATCTATATCAAATCCTTTGATTTATCAATTAATAAATATTGTGATAATTTATGTTATACGTTTGGATGGTTTGTTTTATTTATATATTTAAATAAACTAATAATATTAATAACGGCTGTTCAAATGTTTATAACTTTTTAATTTGTTGAAATAATATAATAAAGGAAGAAAAATAGTATTTAAAATAAGCTTATATTTTTATTATAAGTGCTTTCTTTTGATACTATTTTTAAAGATGTTCAAAACCGGCAAGTTATGAACATTTTATTAAAAAGATTGTATCCATTTTCTAATATCTTGTAATCCTTTACTATTCCAATCATCTGATGTTCTTTGATCAATATATTTTAAAAATAAAGTGTCAATAACTTCAAAAATTTTAAAACTGAAAAACACTTTTTCCAATACCATTCCTTCCATTTCATCATTTTTACCAGACAGATCTGTTTTAGGAGTTTTAAGACCTGTGATATTAAAACTTTCCCCTTTAATGGTAAATTTATATTCATCTTCATTGATTTTACAGATTAAATTAATATGGGTAACAAAAGCTCCTTTCTTAAGGGCTGTCGTTCCTTCTTCCAAACCTGCCAGATCTCCTTTTATGGAAATTTTTTCCGTTGATTTATCTCCTAATTTGTTTTCAAGGACAATAGCATTTCCTACTTCCAGTGTGATCGTTTCTTTTGAGTTTAAAAAGTTGGATAAATTTTGCTCAGTTTCAATTAAAAACCATATCCAGGTTAAAAAATCATTTCCTAAAAATTTATATTTATTATAAGCCGTTGCAATATCAAGCATAAAAGATCACCTCGAATAGGATACAGGCACAAGAGACTGGGCCTGTTCTTTTTTAGAATCTGAAAAATCAGATTGGGTTTGAATAATGGTATAGGGAAATAGTCGGATTGGCTTAAGACTAAAGGATTTTAAAAATATGGTTTCAAACAATTCATTGGCAGCTTTTTGAGTGGTATAAAAATAGACAAGATTGTCTTCATAATTCCACAACACATCATAAAGGCTAGGGACAGAAGGAATTTTATGCATCAAGATATCTGTGACCAGCTCTTTTATTTCTGTTTTTTCATTTTTTGAAACAATATCTCTTCCAGATTTTTCTTTCTTTTTTTCGATTTCAATAGCCATATATTTTTGAAGCAGTTTGGCTGGGATTGATTTTTTATCAATCCGTAAAGAAAACAGAAAATAAGTACCAAACTGAAACGGAAATTTTTGAAAATCAGGATTATATGGACTTTCAACCGGTGTCCATCCAGCGGATATTTCATCGTATTCATTCTCAATTTTTGGGATTGAATATTTCATTAAGCCATTTAATATTTCTTGTGTAACCGAGCCTTCCATTTTTCCGTCGATATGATATCGGCAGACAGAATGTGTAGAAGAGATTAACCCCATTTTTTTCCTTTCTTAAATATTTGAAAAAAAATATTTTTTTAAAAAGTAAGGTACTAAATATATTAAATTTTTAAAGGATATTCTTATCACAGATTAATTAAAAAAAACAGATATGATCTGTTAAATTTGGATTTAAATATTAAGAAAATGACAATAATTTAAAAAAGAGACAGATAATAATTAAAGAATATAAAATTTGTTTATTTAGATAGATAACCAGAAAATTTTGTTTCATATTATGAAAAAGTGTTGTAAAAAATTAAAAAAAAGCCCGTTAAATACTATTTTTGTAAATCATTATAAATTATTTACAATAATAGTTATTTATTGTATAGCCTTTAAGTTATTGGAGATTTGATAATATTATTAATACTAATAAGGAATATGCTATGAAAAAGAGAATGCAAACCATTGATGGTAATACCGCCGCAACACATGTGGCCTATGCAATGAGTGAAGTTGCTGCCATATACCCAATTACACCTTCAAGCCCCCTAGGGGAAATTGCAGACCAATGGGCTGCAAAAGGAAAAAAAAATATATTCGGACAGATATTAAATATAAAACAGATGCAGTCTGAAGCAGGTGCAGCCGGTGCTGTTCACGGATCACTGGTAGCGGGTGCCGTAACAACAACCTTTACCGCTTCACAGGGTCTTTTACTGAAGATTCCAAATATGTATAAAATCGCCGGTGAACTTCTTCCCTGTGTCTTTCATGTAACCGCTCGAGCGATTTCTGCTCACGCATTGTCTATTTTCGGTGATCAACAGGATGTCATGGCTGCCCGTCAAACAGGTTTTGCAATGCTGGCGTCCAATTCTGTTCAGGAAGCCCAGGATCTTGCCCTGGTTGCCCACCTGGCAACAATAGAAGGCCGGGTACCGTTCATGCATTTTTATGACGGATTCAGAACATCCCATGAAATTCAGAAAATTGAAATGATCGAAACCGAAGATATGGCTGCTTTATTAAATTATGATGCATTAAAAGCATTTAAAAGCCGTGCGATAAATCCGGAACACCCGGATACAAGAGGAACGGCTCAAAATCCTGATATTTATTTCCAGGGTCGTGAAGCTGTCAACTCCTATTATATAAAAATTGTCCCTATTGTAAAAAAGTATATGAAAAAAGTCGGAGAGCTGACCGGACGCGAATACAACCCCTTTGATTATGTGGGTTGCCCCGGTGCCGACCGAGTAATTGTTGCCATGGGTTCGGGTTGTGAGGCTATTGAAGAATCCATTAATGAACTAAATAAAGCCGGTGAGAGACTGGGTCTTGTCAAGGTTCGTCTGTATAGACCTTTTGATGCTCAAAGTTTTTTGTCTGTTATTCCTTCAACCGTTGAAACGCTTTGTGTTCTGGATCGAACAAAAGAACCAGGCGCTGTTGGTGAACCGCTTTATACCGATGTATGCACCACATTTATGGAGCATGGTGAATCACCTAAAATAATTGGGGGTCGATACGGCCTGTCTTCCAAAGAATTCAGTCCCAACATGATTAAAGCCGTTTATGACAACATGAAAGGACTTAAGCCAAAGAATCATTTCACCATTGGTATCAATGATGATGTTACCCATACATCTCTTGAAGTCGGTACCGGCTTTGACCCGGCACCCAAAGGAACCATTGCAGCAAAATTCTGGGGCCTTGGAGCTGACGGTACTGTTGGTGCAAACCAGAGTGCTATTGCCATTATCGGTGACAACACAGATAAATATGCTCAAGGATATTTTGCCTATGATTCAAAAAAATCAGGCGGCCTGACGGTATCTCATTTAAGATTCGGCGATGTACCCATCAAATCTACGTACCTGATTGATTCTCCTGATTTTGTGGCCTGTCATAAACCCAATTATGTTGAACTTTATGATGTCCTTAAGGGTATGAAAGAAGGCGGAACCTTCCTTCTGAACTCACCCTGGTCTATTGAAGACATGGAAGAAAAAATTCCTGGTGATGTTAAAAAAACCATAATGGATAAAAAAATCAATTTTTATAATATTGATGCTGTTAAAATTGCCGGAGAAGTTGGCCTTGGCGGTCGTATAAATATGATCATGCAGACCTGTTTTTTCAGCCTGGCCAAGGTTCTTCCTGTTGAAAAAGCCATTACCCTTCTCAAAGAAGATATTCAGAAAAAATTTGGTAAAAAAGGTGAAAAGATTGTTTCAATGAACCTGCAAGCTGTTGATAAAACACTTGAAAACCTTATTAAGATTGATATTCCTGAGTCCTGGAAAGATGGCGTTGCACAAACAAAGGTCATAGAAAAAACTACACCATTTGTGGATAATGTCATGCGTCAAATCAGTCGCCAGGGCGGAGATGATCTGCCGGTCAGCGCCTTTTCAGTGGATGGTGTTTTTGAACAGGGCACAGCCCAGTATGAAAAACGTGGCGTTGCCATCATGGTTCCAGAGTGGATTCCGGAAAATTGTATTCAGTGTAACCAGTGTTCATATGTCTGTCCGCATGCAGCAATTATTCCGATTATTGCCAGCGAAGATGAGTTGGCTGGAGCCCCTGCATCGTTTGCCACGGTTGAAGGCAAAGGAAAAGGCATGGATGATTATAAAGTTAGACTCCAGGTTAATGCTTTAGATTGCCAGGGTTGTGGAAACTGTGCTGATATTTGTCCTGCTAAAACCTGTGCACTTGTAATGAAACCCATTGCCAGCCAGGTGGAAGCTGAAGCAGATAACTATAAATTCTCCAAAACTATTCCGTTTAAAACAGATGTTCTCAAAAGAGAAACCGTTAAGGGCAGCCAGTTGTTCCAGCCACTTCTTGAGTTCTCCGGTGCCTGTGCAGGATGTGGTGAAACACCCTATGTTAAACTGATTACTCAGTTGTTTGGTGAAAGAATGACCATTGCCAATGCAACAGGTTGTTCATCTATCTGGGGTGGTTCTGCACCTTCAACACCATATACGACCAACGCAGACGGTGAGGGTCCGGCATATGCTAGTTCATTGTTTGAGGATGCAGCAGAATATGGTTATGGTATGATGCTGGCGACTAAAACTCGAAGAGCGGCCCTTGCTGCTAAAATGCAAAAAGCCCTTGAAACAGATGTGTCTGCAGAGGTTAAAGAAGCATTGAGCGGATGGATCGCTGGAAAAGATAATGTAGAAGAATCAAAGAAATATTCTTTGGCACTTAAAACCTTATTGAAAGGTGAAACAGACGGTATCCTCAAAGAAATTAATGATGAAAAAGATATGTTTGTTAAAAAATCACATTGGGTATTTGGTGGTGACGGATGGGCATACGATATCGGATACGGCGGTGTTGACCATGTTCTTGCGTCAGGAGAGGATATCAATATCCTGGTAATGGATACAGAGGTTTATTCCAATACCGGTGGTCAGTCTTCCAAAGCAACACCAACCGGAGCGATTGCTAAATATGCAGCAGCCGGTAAAAAGCTGGGTAAAAAAGACCTTGGCCGCATGCTTATGAGCTATGGTTATGTTTATGTGGCTTGCATCTCCATGGGTGCCAACAAGAACCAGACCCTAAAAGCGATTCTTGAAGCAGAAAATTATCCTGGACCATCTTTGATTATTGCTTATGCACCATGTATCAACCAGGGTATTAGAAAAGGTATGGGTAAAACCCAGCTTGAAGAAAAACTGGCTGTTGAATCCGGATACTGGCCAATGTACAGGTTTAATCCTGAGCTGGCTAAAGAAGGAAAGAATCCATTTATTTATGAATCCAAAGAGCCGGATGGAACACTCCAGGAATTTTTGAGTGGTGAAACCCGCTTTGCAGCTCTTGAAAAATCATTGCCTGAAGAATCAAAACGACTCAGAGCTAAGATTGATCAGGAAGTAGCTGATAAATATAATATGTTTAAGATGATGTCGGACGCAGGCAAAGAAGACGCAGGCAAAGAAGAATAAGGTCATTTTAAATTAAATGATAAGCAGCAGGGGCCTGAAGTGTTTACTTTGGGCCCCTGCTTTTTTAAGGTCAACACGACCTTATTTCGTCGATCTGGCGAGATCTAATCAACGCCAACTAAATATCACCAACTAATTATTTAAAAACCATTTTGTTTGTTTTATAAAACCCAATACCTTAAACTTTCTCTGGCGTAATTTTAAAGCAAAAACACTCTGGTATAAAAATTGAAGTAGAAACAGATGGTTTAAAAATATAATAATAGATAAAAACCGCTTTTACACTAAGAAGGTAATATAAACGGCATAAGAAAGTTGACCCTGAGTTTAATTGGGGATGAAAGGATTTAAAATAAAAGATGCATTATAAAAAGTTGAGTTCTGTTTTATTAATAAGCGTTGTTTGTTTTAGTATACTCTTTTGGGTTGGAAGCAATCCTTTGGTGTTTGCCTCCTCTTTGTACCTGAACGACCCTGACCAAACGAACCTTTCAGAAACACAAACAATAAAAGAGGTTGTTAAAAAAGGCGATACCGCCTCTTCCCTGCTCAACCCTTACCTGGAGTTGAAAACTATTTATGAGATCAGCAAAAGAAACAAGAACGGCTTTTCTCTTGATTTTATTAAAAGAGGCCAACCCTATAAATTTGTTCTTAAAGGAAAAGACCTTGTTCGATTTGAATATGAAATAGACATGACAGATCGTCTGGTTGTCCAAAAAGAGAACAACCGGTTTTCAGTCCGCCAAGAAGCCATTGAGTATGATATAAAGCTTGAATCGATTTCTGCGGTGATCACATCCAGCCTTTTTGAAGCGGTAAAAAAATCAGGGGAAAAATGTGAACTGGCTATGCAATTATCGGATATTTTTGCCTGGGATATTGATTTTATACGGGATATCCAGTCTGGCGATCAATTTCAAGTTTTAGTGGAAAAACGATACCGCAATGGAAAACTGTGCGGATATGGTGAGATACAGGCAGCTTTTTTTACCAACCAACAAACTTTTTTCAAGGCATTTTTATATAAAGATTCAAACGGAAGATCCGGATATTATGATGAGAATGGTAACTCTCTTCAAAAGGCATTTTTAAAAGCACCACTTTCCTTTTCAAGAATTTCATCTATGTTTACAAAAAAGCGGATGCACCCGATTTTTAAAGAATATAGATCTCATCCGGGTGTGGACTATGCCGCTGCAAAAGGAACGCCTATAAAAACGGTCGGAGATGGCATCATTACCCGGATCGGGTTTAACAAAGGAATGGGAAAATATATACAGATCCGTCATTATAACGGCTATATTACCAGTTATAATCACATGAGCCGCTTTCACAAGGGAATGAAAAACAATAAAAAACTGGCTCAAGGAGATGTGATCGGGTATGTGGGTATGACCGGTTATGCCACAGGCCCACACCTTGACTTTCGGATGAAAAAAAATGGCAGACTTATCGATCCGCTCAAACACCACTCGCCATCTGCAACACCGGTTACTTCTGAAGATATGGAACTATTTCTGGCAAGAAGCTATGAGTTGTCTGCCAGAATGTTAACCGCTGAAAACAAAATTAAATCCGACAAAAAAGAAACCTGATCAATTTTATATCACTTCAATATGCCAGGGTTCAAACCGGACACCCAGGTTATTATTCTGTTCATATCGAAATTTAATATATCCCAAATCAATCAGTTTTTTATAGACACTTGTTTTGGTGAATTCTTCAGTAAAATTGTAGATACCATATCCTTTTTTCCCCACATCAAAATCACCGACACCATGAAATGAATAACCCGGAGGGGCGAGCGATCTGGATGCCATAGACAGGTTTCCATGGCTGTCCGATGCCTTGTTTAAAAACAATAAAAATTGTTTCATAATACTGCGAACGCCAGAGGTTAAGATCACATCGTTTCCAATTTCTTTTTTAATTGTATTATAACGTTCAATGGGTTTGCCCCGGTATAGATAGTTACCGGTAGAGTCAATTTTTTTAACTTCTTTTACAGGGATTTTGCCAGTGAGGTCTTTTATGGGTTTTTCACCCATAAAGCCATAGTTTTTGCCCTGGGAATAAAAAATTATTTCAAAAAAGTTGAGCTCTTGTTTTGAAAACGAACCGATTTTTGAATATGAGTTGGCAATTTTGATGGCATCATCAAAGCTTAAGAGACAAAAATGGCCATATCCCACAAGAGCCTGCATTTTTTTTAACCGGTTCAAGGAATGGTTTAAAAAAGGGACATATTGTTTGTCTAAAAAAATATCTTCATCATATACCTTGTTAAAAAGCCGTTTGTTTTGTAACCGGTCTTTGATATGAGAATCAAACCTGGGAATCTGCTCATCAAAAGAATCTATTTGAATCATGCTCGCAAAGGATAATGGTGTGTTTGCAAGGGCAAGAATAAGAGCAGATTGTTTTATAAAGGCTCGTCTTTTCATTATGAGTTCTTTTGAAATACAAATTATTGTAAGTATGTAAAAATAAACTAATTATTGTTTTGGTTCAAGTTAAAAATCTAATGCGTTATGAATATGATCTAATTTTCTTGCATAAACCAAGGCCTGTGTTTACTATACCCCAAAATTTATTATTTTTGTCAATGTTTATTCTGTCAGACAAAATAAAAAAGGCTATAAAAAAGATTAAAAAGATGTCTAAGTGCCTTGAAATAAAACAAAAAGAGTGTTCTTGCAACGATCAGGTAAATGGGTTGAAAATTGATTTTGAATCTCTTGAGAGGATGAGCCAGGATTTTTTTTTTAGGTTTGGAAATAAAAAACTTTTAGGGGAGCCTTTTTTTAATGCCATTAATTATAGCCAAAAGAACTTGTTTGAATCATTGCTTATCGATTGTGGATATCAAAAGGATGCAAACTCATTTTTCAAAGTGGTTTTATCTCAAATCTTTCACAATCATTCCAGAAAAATCGTCCTCAATGGTATTCAGATTCCTGTTCTCTATCTATATGAACTTTTATCGGCTGTTCTTCCCGGCCATTCTCTTCACCAGATAAAAACAATTGCTCAGCTTACAAAAAGGGCCCTGTTCAAGACAGATGATCCAGACAAATTACAACAGGTTCTTGATCAATTCCCGGTCCGACTTTCTGATCATGTTATTCGTCAAGCCCTGGTATCAGAGGGTGTGGCTAAACAATACCACCCCTTTGTTCAAGAATTGGATGACACGGGTCATGATATTACTTTTGATGGCCATTTCAAAAACGGTCTATTGGAACAGATGTATCAAAATCGGGTGGTTTTTCTTCTGGATATGCAGTGCCCGGTATATTGCAGGTTCTGTTTTAGAAAACATAAGAAAAACAGAAAAGAGAAAACACCGACAATAGAAGACGTTAACAGGGCTGTGGATCATGTCAAGGCACATCCTTTAATCAAGGAGATATTGATCACCGGTGGAGAGCCTTTGTTTAATAAATCGAATCTTGAAGCGGCACTCAATGGATTGATCAATATCAATCATGTTCAAACCATTCGGATAGCGACGCGATCCATTGCATATTATCCAGAACTTTTTTTGAACAACAACCGGGCATATATTCAATATCTGATAGAGAAAAACCAAGACTGCCTGGCCCGGGGAAAAACAATCGAAATAGGGATTCATCTGGTTCATCCGGATGAGATTTCTATTCAAAGCCTTGAGATCATCACCTCTCTTGTGAAAAACGGGATTCAGGTCTATGTACAGACCCCTTTTTTAAAAGGGTTGAATACCGAGGGCCAAACCCTTGCCAGACTTTTCAAGCTTCTCAGGCAGGCCGGGGCTCAAATCTATTATATTTTCACCCCGTGCAGCCCCATTCACGGCACCAAAGAATACTGGACGCCCATTTCTTTAGCTCTCAAGGCTGCCCATTATCTTCGGCAACATGTTTCTGACCGGTGTATCCCAAAGTTTTGCACGGCCACGCCGTTGGGTAAAATAGAGTGGCACACCAGTGGATGGGCCGTGGAAAAAGATAAACAAGATAAAACATATACCTGGATCAGAACCCCGTATACCCAACACTATTTTGAACAATTTTTAACCAGACCCAATTTACGGCCAGATGCTATCTCTGATTCTATATCCGATTCTATATGGGGGCAGATGCCTGACTGTCGGGTCAATAAGGAAGGCACTCTTGATGCAAAGTTTAAGGTGGATATGGGCGATGATCAACTGCTGCTTGGTAACCGACCGGAAGGTCAAGGTCTGCCTGAAAAAATTGAGCCGGAAGCCCTTTTAAAAAGAGCAAAAACAGCCTGGTCAGGCTTGAACAGCAGGCCAATATTGAGATCATCCATTCAGGCGGTTCCATCAAAACATTTGTCACGATGTCATCTCGCTATTGTTGAAATGGATACGGGAGCCAACAAAAAAGACTTTCATTATATTCGAAACCACTCAACCATCACCGATGTCGTGCTTAGCTGTCAAATGGCCGGCCGGAATGATATAAAAAAAATTGAGCAAATAGTTGATCAATTAAAAAGCATCAATCATATTGTTTGTGTAAGGCTTTGTATTAAGGAACAAGTTTTTTATCCCGGCATATTGACTGACAAGCAGATTGAAGCAATAGCCTCCTGGGCGGATTATTCCATTGGCAACCCCTTCAGGATTGAGGTTGAAACCTGGGTTTTGTTACCCGGGCAGGTGGGTAAAGGCCTTGCCAGGACGGCTCAAAAACTGATCAGTAAAGGAATAAACATGTATGCAAATATCATGTTGATCAAAGGAGTTAATGATTGTCCTGAAATCATTGTTCAACTGGCCCATACACTCAGAGAAGCCAGAGTCGAGTTTCATCATGTTTATGTGGCAGGGTTATCGCTTCAATCGGACCTTGACAAAAAATTTGATCTCCAACCCATCGACGATCAAACCATGATTGATATAGCGTCTAAGGTCAGATCTGATTGTTCCGGACGTGAAATCCCCTTATACATTGTTCAGACACCCAGGGGAGAGGCAGATTATAATTGTTACATGCCGGAATAACAATTATTATCGATAATCTTTATAATTAATATTATAATGCCCCGATTTATAGGAAAACTTTCTTACGGTAATTCCGATCAGTTTTGCGGCTTTATTGATATTGCCATTGGTGTTTTTCAAAGCATCCATCAGGATTTCTTTTTCAAGGTGGGCGACAGCGTCTTCAAGGGATAAAGGAAGGGTTTTTGATTTTGTTCCGGTTTGCAGGGTGGCTGGAAGGTGATAACTGTGAACCGCTCCTTCATTACAGAGAATAACTGCCCGTTCAATGCAGTTTTCAAGTTCTCTGACATTGCCGGGCCAGTGGTATTCCATCATCATGTCAATGGCAGGGGTGGTGATTCGTTTGATATCTTTACCATGCACTTTGATATATTTTTCAAGAAAATGGTCAGCCAGAAGAACCACATCTGTTTTTCTCATCTTCAGGCTGGGAATATAGATGGGAAAAACATTAAGCCGAAAATAAAGGTCATCTCTGAATTTTCCCTGTTGAACCATTTCTTCAAGATTGGCGTTTGTGGCTGCTATAATCCGGACATCACTTTTAATGGGTTTGTATCCCCCCACCCGTTCAAATTCTTTTTCCTGAAGCACCCGTAAAAGCTTGACCTGGGCAGAGGGTGCCATGTTTCCAATCTCATCTAAAAAGATGGTTCCTGTGTCTGCGATCTCGAACTTACCTTTTTTAAGGTGGGAAGCCCCGGTAAAAGAGCCTTTTTCATGACCGAACAATTCGCTTTCGATCAGGTTTTCCGGTATGGCGGCACAATTTATTTTTATAAAGGGTTTTTTATTTCTTTCGCTGTTGTAATGGATGGAATTGGCTACCAGTTCTTTCCCCGTACCGCTTTCTCCCCGGATCAGAATCGTGGCAGTGGAAGAGGAGACCTGGGAGATCATCTGGAACACTTCTCTCATTTTATTGGAATTTCCAATAATGTTGGTGAAACTGTAACGGTTCTCAAGTTCGGACTTCAATCGGATGTTCTCTGTTTTCAGCTGTTCTTTTTCCACCCGAACAGTTTCAATATTGATCACATGGTGGGCAACCATTGCCGCTACAACCGAAAGGAGTTTTTCTCCCTTTGCCAGGGAGGTTTTGCCTTCAAAGGGTCTGTCTGCACTGATGGCGCCAATTACCCGGCTGTCTTTTTTTATGGGGACACAGATAAAAGAATAATCCTGGCCCTGTGATAGATCTCTTGACGCTGTTTTATCTAAAAATAATGGTTCTTCACTGATGCGGGGAACCACAGCCGGCTCACCGGTTTGAATCACCCTTCCGATAATCCCTTCTCCGGGCAGATATTTGATTTTCCGGGTGGTGTCTTCTGAAATGCCGTGGGCAATTTCGATCCGGATTTCACCACTTTCTGAGTTGATTAGGAAAATGATACCCCGAAGCAGGTTTAATGATTCGGAAAGAACGCTTAATACTTTAAACAAGGACTTTTTCATGTCCATATGTTTGTTCAGTGCTTGACTGATTTCATACAAAAGTGCAACTTCTTCAAAGGATTTCATTTTATTTGTTCCACAGTATAGACCACAATAATGATTTCTTTCATATCATCAATAATTATTCTTTGCTAATAATTTTAGGTATTATTGCATAAAATAAGATTTTTTAACAAGTTTTAATATCAGACCAAAGTAAAAAAAGGACAGGTGATGAAATCAAAGAAAACAGCGCCCAACACAGGCAGACATTCGGATGACTGATATCTTAAGGATACACAGTGATAAATCTTAGCTGGGGTTTTGAAATGGCATCCTGTTAGAATAAGACTTGATAAAATATAGTATTAATGGAATAATATACTCTTTTTTGGACGATCGTTAAATATAGATAAAGAGTGTGCTCTGGATGAACCCCCATCAATCTGAAAAAAAAATTAATCAACGAGATCCTGCTAAAACAATAGAGGTATTATTTAAAATATCTGAAGCGGTCAGCAATACCCGAAACCTTGATGAACTCTATAGTGTTATCCATAAAAGCCTTGGCGAAATATTAAATGTTGATAATTTTTATATTGCCATCCACAATCAAACAAAGGACAGCATTACCTTTCCTTACCATGTCGATCAAAAAGGGAGAATGCCGTCTGAAATTCTCAATTTTTCCAAGATACCATCTTCAGCTAGATGGGTCATTCAAAACCAAAAGCCCATGATTTTTTATAATGAGGAAATTATCCGGCTGACGGGATTGAAAAAACAAGATCAGGAAATACAATCAAAAATATGGCTGGGAGCACCTCTGATTATCAATAACAGGGTGAAAGGCGCAATCGTTCTTCAAAGTTATGAATCCCAATCAATGTATGAAAAAGAGGATCTGGAGCTTTTAAATTCAGTTTCTCAGCATATTGCTCTGGCCATCGAGCGAAAAGAATCCGATGAAAAGCTCTCAGAACAAAGAAATATTTTAGAGAAGATTTTAGAATCATCGCCCGTGGGCATTGCCCTTGTTCAGAATCGGGTGTTCAAGTGGGTGAACCATGAAATGGTTGCCATGTTCGGATATCAATCAAAACTGGATTTTGAGAACAAAAGTGTTCAGATCATCTATAGTGATGAGCGCGATTATGATCTTACCGGTCAAACTATTTACCACGGCCTTGCCACGACAAAACCGGTTGATTATGAAATTGATCTGGTTAAAAAGGATGGGACCCTGTTCCCGGCACATGTCCGTTTGAACAGTGGGGATAAAATTAACCCGATGGCATGGACCATTGCAATAATTTTTGATATTTCCCAGAGAAAAGCGGCAGAAAAAGAGAAAGTTGAAAGAGAACGGCTTCAGGGAGTCCTTGAAATGGCAGGAGCTGTCTGTCATGAGATTAATCAGCCATTGCAGGCCATTTTAGGATATTCAGAGTTATTATTGGGTGCTTTCGGACCTAATGATGAAGAAAAGAAGAATATTACTTCTATTAAAAACCAGGCAACCCGGCTTGGAAAGATCACTAAAAAACTATCCAGTATTACACTTTACCGCACGGTTGATTATCCGGGGAATAAAAAGATTGTGGATATATGGAATGCCAGTTCTGATAAAGAACCCACTAATGAATAGATTGACAGACAAGGACTTTAAGCATCAATAATCGTTTTTTTCTTTTTGGCAAGATTGTCTAAGTGTCTTTCAACAAACGCTCTTAAATTTCTGTCAGGATCAAGCCGGTCTGAATAATAATTTAAAACCCACCAAAGATTGTTTAATTTTACACTATCGTCCTGCCACCAGGAAACAGATTCTTTTATGTCATCAGGCGATTTAAATTCAGAATTGATTTTTATATAAAAGTCATGGCACATTGTCCGGGTGACCGGTTTAAGGTTGAGGGCTTTGACGGTGCTTCGGTTGATCATTCCGGCCTCCTTAAAAAGGGTCAAAGTAAACAAGATTTATTGTTAAAAGTCCTACCTTATCACATTGAGATTGTAAAGGTATAATTGAAATTTAGAGAACAAATTATTTTTTATGATTTCAGATTGTTAAGACAATATTTGATAAAGGTTTCCAATAAAGTGGCCTGGTGTTTAATTTGGCTAAAAATTCCATATTTTTAAGTTGCCAAGACTATCAGGGATAAGATAAGTTATAAAAAAACAGATAGGGAATTTTTAGAAAGGGTTGTAAATTATTTTGAACAAAAATATTGTCTTTGTGATTGGCGGATGCAGGAGTGGAAAAAGCTCTTATGCCCTAGACCAGGCGAATCAGGTTGAGGTGGATCATAACCCTGCTGAGCCAACTTTGAAAAAAAGCAAATATTTTATTGCCACGTCAGTTCCCATGGATACTGAAATGGAAGACCGGGTCATAAAGCATAAGCTCGAAAGAGGCGATGACTGGCAGACCATAGAAGAACCAGCGAACATTGACAAGGCGATTGTAGAATACAGCCCAATGGCCTCGGTGATCCTTGTGGACTGCTTGACTCTCTGGGTGTCCAACCTTTTATTTCAATCAGATGATCAAGCTCAGATGGATCTGGCCATTCAAAATCTTGAACAAGCGCTTTTGCAATGTGAATGTCCGGTTTTTCTGGTTTCCAATGAGGTGGGATATGGCATTGTGCCTGAAAATAAATTGGCCCGACAGTTCAGGGACATTGCCGGGTCAGTCAATCAACGAATGGCTAAAATCGCAGATAAGGTGGTGGTGATAATGGCTGGAATTGATGTTCAAATAAAGCCTAAACCATAATGAACAATCATAATGCAATATAATCATATTTTCGGACCTGTTCTCTCCCGGCGACTGGGCATTTCTTTAGGGGTTGATCTGGTTGTTCATAAGACCTGCAGTTTAGACTGTATTTATTGTGAATGTGGGAAAACCACCTGCTTGACAGGGACTCAAAAAGAATATGTCAATCTTTTGGATGTTAAAAAAGAGCTGGACCATTTTTGGCAAAACAATGATGATCCAGACTATATTACTTTTTCAGGTTCCGGAGAACCCACGCTCAACCCCTGCCTGGGGCAGGTGATCGAATATATAAAAACCAGAAAGCCAAACATAAAAGTAGCGGTATTGACCAATGCCACGCTTTTTGATGATCCACGCGTCAGACAGGCATTGTTAAAAGCAGACCGGGTCGCGCCTTCTCTTGATGCTGCCACTAAAGAGGCTTTTGAAAGAATTAACCGGCCACACAAAGATGTGGATCTTAAAAAGATGATACAGGGTATTCAAACCTTTGCAAAAGAGTATAAAGGGGAGCTTTTTTTGGAAATTTTAATTCTTCCCGGGATAAATAATGATCTTACAGACCTGTTGCATTTGAAAGAGGCAATAAAAAAAATCAAGCCGGATCGGGTTCAGATCAATACCCTTGATCGCCCTGGAACTCTGGCAGATATTCGGCCGGCAACAAAAAAAGAACTGGAACAGGTTATAAAAATCTTAGACTATTCTCCAATTGAAATTATAGCAAAAGTAAAAATTGACGAGTCCATTCAAGCGAAGGTGAATCGGAAAGATATCAAAATGGCAATTGTTGAAACCATTCATCGTCGGCCCTGCACCAAAAAAGATTTGATCCAGACGTTTGGGGCAGACCCTGAGACCATTGACAAGTATATTGAACAACTTGAGTGGGAAAAGAAAATTATAGGCGTGTTTCAGGAACGGGGAATGTTTTATCAAACCATAAAAGACCCGGAAAAAGAGAGCCAAACAAAGGTCCAAAAGATAAAGAAATGAAAAAATGAATTTATTTTTAACGCAGCTTCGATCAGCTATTTTATTTATCACCATCCTTCCTGCGGGAAAAAAGGGCGCCTATGATCCCGTTGGCATGATCAAATTCTTTCCTGTTGTGGGGTTGATACTGGGTGCCCTGTTGATGGCAATGGATCAAATACTGTCAAATGTCTGGTCTCCGGGTGTGGTGGCCTTGTTAGATGTTTTTTTTCTTGTGGCCGTCACCGGGGCATTTCATCTTGATGGGCTGGGGGACACTGCAGACGGAATTTTCAGCCATCGTTCAAAGCAAAGAGCCCTTGAGATCATGAAAGACAGCCGAACCGGGATGATGGGGCTTGTTGCGGTTGTTTGTGTTCTGGCGATTAAGATAGCCGGGATCTACTCAATGAAAACCACAATATCTCTGGTTCAGTTTTTAACCCTTTTATTGATTGTTCCCGCTTATTCACGGGCAGCCATGATTTTTGGCATCCGGTTCTTGAACTATGGTCGGAAAGACAGCGGAACCGGGTTGGATCTTTTTGAGCGACCATTGGGAATGATGGATTTTTCCTTTTTCGTGATTCCTGTGGCGATCTCCTGTTTTTTGGGGTATAAAGGCCTGGTTTTGAATGGTGTTTTTATGATCACGCTTTTAAGCGTGTTGATGTTTTATAAAAAAAAAATGGATTGTATTACAGGCGATATGCTCGGAGCGTTAACTGAAATAATGGAAGCTGTTCTTTTTCTAGCAGCCGGCGCGGCCCTATTTTAATAAGAAGTGGTTTTAATAAGAAAAGGTTATAAAAATAAGCGCCTTTACAATAAAAAGTGATATAAGGACAAAAAACCAATGATTATCGGTCACGGTGGCAATACACAGGATCTGGCAACCCGCCTGGGTTGTTCTGTGGATGATATCATTGATATGAGCAGCAATTTGAACCCGTTGGGCCCGCCGGAATTTATAGAACAAGTGATCTGTGATAACCTGTCATTGATCAAAGCCCTTCCCGAACCCGATGCCATCTCCATGCGAAAAGGGTTTGCACGGTTTTATAATATGGATGTAAACCGGGTGATTGCCGGCAATGGCACCACCTGGTTTATCTATACCCTCCCTTTAGCGCTTGGCTGCAAAAAAGTGCTCATCGCAGGGCCTACATATTCTGATTACAAAGATGCCTGCCAGATGCATCAGGTGTTGTTTGAACATTGTCATGCCAATGCATCCGAAGGGTTTATTCCAAATGTGGACAGATTATCAAACATGGCCCAATGGGCAGACATAGTTTTCATATGCAATCCCAATAATCCCACTGGATCTTTGATGTCAAAAGACAGGCTTGTGTTTTTGATCAAACAACACCCGGATACCATCTTTGTTATTGACGAATCTTATCTGCCGTTTGTGGATCAGGCCAGAGAAATCTCTCTGGCTTCTGAAGCCAGTTTTGACAATCTGATTGTATTATCTTCCATGTCAAAAATATTTTGTATCCCCGGTCTTCGTACAGGATTTTTATCAACATGTGAATCCCTGGCCCGTAAAATCATGGCCCATTACCAGCCTTGGAGCGTGAATGCCCTGGCCCAGTCGGTGATTAAATATATCTTTGATCATCCTGAAAGGATCGAGCCCTTTTACGATCAAACAAGGACCTATATCACAGCGGAAAAAAAACTCTTTCTTGAGCAGCTTGCCGGGTTGGATGGGCTTGAGCTGTTTGACTCTGCCACCTGTTTTATTCTGGCACGGTTAACCGGAAAGCTTCGATCAAGCTCGTTTTGTGAACAGGTTGGCCAAGACAGGCTATTGATTCGGGACTGTTCAAATTTTGTGGGATTGTCAGACCAATATGTCCGGTTTTCATTAAAAGATAGAGCGATCAACCAACGCCTGGCAGATCGGATTAAACAGGTTGTGGATCATGATTGACATTCATTGGGCTGTTGTTCTTTGTGCTATTGTGCTTGATTTTATTTTTGGGGACCCTGAGCGACTCCCTCACCCTGTTATTTATATGGGCAATGCCATCTCTTTTTTTGAGAGCCGGTTTAGGAAAATGATCCCGAATCTTTTGATCTCCGGGATTCTTTTTGCTGTTTTTCTGATTGTCTCAACCTGGTTGATCGCTTTTATCACTATTAAATCAGCTATGGCCATTCATCCCGTATTGGGCATTGTTGTCCAGATTTTCTTGCTTTTTTTCTGTTTTTCTTCCAGGAGTCTGGAAAGGGCAGCATTGGCCGTTTTTAACGCCCTTAAAATAAAGAATCTCCCAGATGCCCGGCAGAAAGTGGCCATGATTGTGGGTCGGCAGACTCAGAAGCTGGACCAAAAAGCCATTACGCGGGCCACAGTTGAGACGGTGGCTGAAAATTATGTGGATGGATTTTTATCCCCTTTGTTTTTTGCCTGTATTGGTGGCGTACCATTTGCTCTGGCGTATAAGATGATCAATACCCTGGATTCCATGGTGGGATATAAAAATGAGACCTATCTATTCTTTGGCCGGGGGGCCGCACGTATTGATGACGTGGCCAATTTTATCCCGGCAAGACTCTCTGTTTTGATGATCAGTCTGGCTGCTCTGGTTTTTTCAAGTAAACGCGCTTTTATGGCATTGAAAATTGGTTTCTATCAAGGAAATCTCCATAAAAGCCCTAACGCCGGATATCCAGAGGCAGCCTTTGCAGGAGCATTAAAAATCAGACTTGGCGGTCCGAGCATCTATCATGGGACGCGGGTTGATAAACCTTTTCTTGGAAAAAACTTTAATGATCCTGAGCCCATAAAAATTAAACAGGCCTGTGATTTAATGATACTCTCTTCGTTGTGTGCAACCTTGATGTCATGTCTTTTTCTTGGCTGGGTTTAGGAAAGGAGTAATCATGGAAGATCCAAGGTTTAAGCTGGGCACCACTTCTTTTATTGTTCCGGATCATATTATTCCCAATGTAATAAAACTGGGACCTTTTTTTGATGAAATTGAACTCCTGGTTTTTGAAAGCCGGCCCAGAGAGGTGCTGCCCTCAAAAAGACAGATTGATGAACTTGTGGCCCTGTCAATTGAATACGGCCTGACCTACAATGTGCATCTCCCGGTTGATGTCAGCCTTTCTTTTGGCTCAATAAATGCTCAAAAAAAAGCCGAACAGACTTTACTTGAAGTTCTATCGCTTTTAAAACCATTGAAGGCTACCACCCACACGCTTCATCTTGCAATGCCGTCCCATATTAAAGCTAAAGCCTGTAAGGGGCAATCGATAAACAACTGGAAAAATACTCTTGGACACACCCTGGATGATTTTCTGTCACAAGTGGATGATCCTAAAAAAATATCCATTGAAACTCTGGACTACCCTTTTTCCATGATTGAAGACGTTATACAGGAACGAAGCCTGCCCATCTGCATAGACATCGGCCATGGAATGAAACATGGATACAATTGGATGGAAATCTTTGAAAAAGATGGGGCCAGGATACCGTTGGTGCATCTGCACGGGGTTGATTTTTTATCACATCCTTTCAAAGATCATCAAGGCCTTGATAAGCTGCCGGATGAACAATTGTCTCAGGTCATATCGTTTTTGAAAGCATATTCAGGAGTTGTCAGCCTGGAGGTTTTTAATATCGAAAACCTGACTCTTTCTTTAAATCTGCTTGCCAGGCACTTTAAAAACATTCCGGCCATAGGTAGTTAGTGTTTGGATGGTATTAGTTATAAAAAAGAAGACAATTAAAGTGGTCTTGAATAAAAAGGACAGTTTTGGTATCTTTGATGCTTAGACTGGCAGACTTTTTTAGCTTACGGTTGGGTTTTTGTGTCGTGAGCTTTTATTTTTTATAAATGGCAGGAAACTTACCCATGTCTTTGGTTAAAGAACGGCGATATACCCGTCAAATCAGCATTGGAAACGTTAAAATCGGTTCTGATACCCCTGTGTCGGTTCAATCCATGACCAATACCGATACCTGTGATGTGGATGCCACTGTGGGACAGATCCAGTCGCTTGAAAGGGCAGGATGCGAAATTATCCGTGTAGCTGTACCGGATATGGATGCAGCGCAGGCCATAGAAAAAATAAAACAGCATATCACCATCCCATTGATCGCGGACATCCATTTTGATTACAGGCTGGCTCTGGCGTCAGCTAAAGCCGGAGCAGATGCGTTGAGAATAAATCCCGGCAATATCGGGGCAGCAAAAAAGATTAAGGCAGTTGTGGATTGTGCCAGAGATCATCAGATTCCCATTCGTATCGGCGTGAATGCAGGTTCCCTGGAAAAAGAGATTGAAAAACGTCTGGGGACCACTGCCCAGGCCATGGTGGAAAGCGCTTTACGCAATATTAAAATTCTTGAAGATCTTAATTTTTACAATATTAAAGTGTCATTAAAAGCCTCGGATGTGGAAAGAACGGTGACCGCATACAGGCTTTTAGCCGATAAAACAGATGTGCCGTTTCATGTGGGAGTGACTGAAGCCGGTGGTCTTTATGCCGGGATTACAAAATCAGCCATTGGAATTGGTATGCTTTTAGCTGAAGGTTTGGGTGATACACTAAGGGTATCCCTGACCCGTGATCCAGTGGAAGAAATTCGAACCGGTTTTGAAATATTACGGGCATTGGGGATTAGAAGCCGGGGGCCGGAATTGATTTCATGTCCCACTTGCGGGCGGTGTAAAATCGATCTTTTTAAAATCGCCCGGGAAACAGAAAAAGCTTTACTTGAACGGTCTTGTAAGATTAAAGTTGCCATCATGGGTTGTGCGGTAAACGGCCCGGGAGAGGCAAAAGAAGCAGATATCGGTATTGCAGGTGGTGATGGAAAAGCAATTTTATTTAAAAAAGGAAAAGTGATCCGGAAAATAGATCAGGATGACCTTGTGGCTCAATTGCTGGATGAAATTGATATGATGACAAAAAATTCGGAGGAAGCAAATGGCAAAAAATAATAAAACAGCAATTACCCCAACCCGGGAGCAAGATTATGCCGCCTGGTACCTGGAAGTGATAAAGGCATCTGATATGTCTGAGAACTCGCCTGTCCGGGGGTGTATGGTGATCAAGCCCTGGGGGTATGCCGTCTGGGAAAATATTATGCGCCAGATGGATGATCTCTTTAAGGCAACCGGGGTTAAAAATGCATATTTTCCCTTGTTTATTCCCTTGAGTTATCTTGAAAAAGAAGCTGAACATGTGGAAGGGTTTGCTAAAGAGTGTGCGGTCGTTACTCATCACAGGCTTGAACCTGATGGGAAGGGTGGACTCAAACCCGCTGGAAAGCTTGCTGAGCCATTGATTGTTCGTCCCACATCGGAAACTATTATTGGCGAATCCATGGCCCGGTGGACCACAAGTTACAGAGATCTTCCCATTCTTTTAAACCAGTGGGCCAATGTAGTTCGATGGGAAATGCGGACCCGGATGTTTTTGCGGACCAGTGAATTTTTATGGCAGGAAGGCCACACCGCTCATGCCACTGAACAAGAAGCCAAAGAAAGAACCATGCAGATGCTGGATGTTTATACCCAGTTTGTTGAAGAATCTTTGGCCATGCCGGTTGTCCGGGGTAGAAAAACACCATCAGAAAGATTTCCCGGTGCAGAGGATACCACTTGTATCGAAGCCATGATGCAGGATAAAAGAGCACTTCAGGCAGGAACCTCTCATTTCCTCGGTCAGAATTTTGCCAAGGGATCAGACATTAAATTTCAAGATGAAGAGGGCAAAGAGATGTATGCCTGGACCACCTCCTGGGGAACGTCCACACGAATGATTGGCGGGATGATCATGGTTCATTCGGATGATGATGGCCTTGTGCTTCCACCCAGAGTGGCCCCGGCTCATGTGGTGATTCTGCCCATCGTTAAAAAGGATGGTGATAACCGGCCTGTTCTTGACAGTGCTCAGAGTTTGAAAGATGCATTGGAAGAAAAATTATTTCACGGTCAAAAAGTCAGGGTTGAGATTGATGATCGGGATATTGGTGGTGCAAGGGGCTGGGACTGGGTGAAAAAAGGTGTTCCAGTCCGTATCGAACTGGGCCCCAGAGATATTGCGCAAAACTCTGTCTTCATGGCAAGAAGGGATAAACCATCCAGCCAGAAAGAATCCATGAATCGAGAAGAGTTTATTGCACAAATTATAGATATTTTAGACAATATTCAGGACACCCTGTTTAGCCGGGCTGTTAATCATCGAAAAGAAAACACATTTAAAATCAATGATAAAAAAGCGTTTTATAAATTGTATCAAAAGTCTAAAGGGTATAATAACGGGGCTTTTGTTATGGCCCACTGGTGCGGTTCGGATGCGTGCGAGGCAAAAATTAAAAAAGAGCTTTCCGTCACCATTCGCTGTATTCCTTTTGACAGTTCCACAGAAGATGGCAATTGTATATGTTGTGATAAACCAAGTTCACGACGGGTTCTTTTTGCAAAAGCATATTAATTTAATAGACTGAACACAAAAAAGATTATAACCAGATAAAGCAGAAAGTGGCCAGGCAAGATCAATGATCAGAATAACCGATATACTTGATAAGGTATCAGAATATAACCCGGAAATAGAGCAGGATATCATTGATCGGGCCTATATCTATTCAGCAAGGGTACATGAAGGTCAAGTCAGGCTTTCCGGAGAGCCTTATCTGTCTCATCCCCTTGAAGTGGCAAACATTCTGGCTGATATGAGGATGGATGTTGAAAGTATTGCTGCTGCCCTTTTGCATGATGTCATCGAAGACACTCCTGCCACACGAGAAGATATTGAAGAAATGTTCGGCCCGGGGGTAGCCCATATTGTTTCCGGTGTCACCAAATTGTCTGAACTGCCGTTTTCCACAAAAATTGTCCAGCAGGCAGAAAGCCTGCGTAAAATGATTCTGGCCATGGCCGATGATATCCGGGTGGTCCTGATAAAACTGGCAGATCGCATACATAATATGCGGACGCTCAAATATCATAAAACACCCGATAAACAAGCCGCCATAGCCCAGGAGACTCTGGATATCTATGCCCCTATTGCTGCCCGGCTGGGGATTTTCTGGATGAAATATGAACTTGAAGAGATTGCCTTTTATTATACCTTAAGAGATGAATATGATCGTATTGATGCTCTGGTGAATAAAGCCAGGGATGAAAAAGATGATTACATCAAAGACGTTAGTGAGAAGCTCCATGAAAAAATGGCTGAGATGGAACTTGAGGCCGATATTAAAGGACGCTACAAAGCCCATTATAGTATTTATCAGAAAATGATTTCACAGAATCTTGAATTCAATGAAGTCTATGATGTTATCGCATTCAGGATTATCCTGGACACCGTTCCCCAGTGTTATGCAGCCATGGGAGCAATCCATTCCATGTGGAAGCCCATTTATTATAAAATCAAAGATTATATTGGTAATCCCAAGCCCAATATGTACCAGTCCATCCATACGACAGTTGTGGGGCCAAAAGGGGAGCGTGTGGAGATTCAGATCAGGACCAAGGATATGGACAAGATTGCTGAATCCGGTATCGCGGCCCATTGGAGCTATAAAGAAGGCACAAAGATAGATGAAGGCACAGGTGCACTATTTGCCTGGATCAGAAATCTTGTGGAAAACCAGGAAAACTATAATGACCCGGATGAGTTTTTAGAAAATGTCCGGATCGATCTTTATCCGGATGAGATTTATGTCTTTACACCCTCAGGAGAGATTAAAATTCTTCCCAAGAATGCAACGCCTGTGGATTTTGCCTATATGATCCATACGGAAGTGGGAGCTGAATGTACGGGAGCCAAAGTAAATGGAAAAATGGTGCCCCTGGCTCACAGTCTGAAAACCGGGGATACTGTTGAAATTATTACTACCAATGGCCATACACCCAGCCGAGACTGGCTCAATTTTGTAAAAACAGTCAAGGCCAGAACAAAGATCAGGGCCTGGATTAATGCCAGGGAAAAAGAGAGAAGCTATTCTCTGGGCAGGGAAATGTGCGAAAAGACATTTAAAAAACGAAGCCAGAGTTTTAATGCCCTGGTCAAATCCGGTGAGATTCAAAAGGTTGCTGATACCTTGGGTTTTAAAACAGTGGATGATCTGATCGCCAATGTGGGGTTCGGGAAACTCACCCCGTTACAGATTTTAAACAAGGCAGTTCCCAATTTAGAGAAACAGGAAGAAAAGGGAGAAAGTCTTCTTAAAAAACTGGTCAACCGAGCAATGAAAAAAGAGAGTACCGGCATTATTGTAAAGGGGCTCAACGATATTCTGGTTCGGTTTTCAAAATGCTGCAACCCTCTTCCCGGCGACCCGATTATTGGGTATATCACCCAGGGCCAGGGCGTGACTATTCACCGAAAACATTGCCTTAATATTTTGAAAATGAGCAATGAACGTCAGATTGAGGTCCAGTGGAGCAGTGACAAAACCGTTTCATATCCAGCCAGTATTAAGATTCGGACCGAGGACCGGTTTGGTCTGTTGGCCGATATTGCAACCGTGATTACAAAAAATTCAACGAATATCTTAAGTGCACATACAGAAACCTCTGAAACAGGAGTCTGCTTGTTTTATTTTACGATTCTGGTGGAAAGTTCGGAACAACTGCGAATGATCATGTCTGCCATCAGAAGGGTTAAAAAAGTTACTGATGTCAAACGGATCATTCGTTACGAATAAATTTGCCTGCCTAAGCCCCCTTCATTTTTCAACAAAAGATTTACAATTTTTGTATATTTATTTATCATTTGGTATATGGAGCTTAACCTCAACAGGAGATGCTTATGAAAAAAATCTTTATCCTGGACACCAATGTGATTCTTCACGACAGCGCCTGCATTCATCAATTCAAAGACAATAATATCAGCATTCCCATCACCGTTATCGAAGAACTAGACAGATTCAAGAAAGGAAACGATGTCATCAACTGCAATGCCAGGGATTTTTTAAGGACCCTGGATGCTTTGTCCAGCGACAAGATTTTAAACGGTGGCGTGCCCATTGATAATGGACAGGGGAAAATATCGATTTCACTGGAAACCCCTCTGAGCGAAAAAATCAAAAAAAATTTCAGTGTCATTACATCGGATATTCGGATTTTAAATATTGCATACGCCATTGCCGAAAAACATAAGTTTAAAAACGTTATTTTTGTGACCAAGGATGTAAATTTAAGATTGCGAGCCAGATCAATTGGCCTTACCACAGAAAATTATGATTCAAAATATGTTGAAAACATTTCTGATATGTATACTGGCATGAAAACCATTGAAAAGGTCAAGGACGGTGTACTTGAAGAGCTGTTTCAAAAACCTTATGAAATACAGGCATCAATGTTGGGCTCAGATCAAACTTTTTATACCAATGAAAACGTGGTATTAAAAAACGGCTCAATGTCTGCCCTGACCGTTTTTGACGGGGCAAGTCAGACACTTAAGCGAATACAGTCAAGGGTTTGTCGGGGTATAAAACCGAAAAATTCAGAACAGATTTTTGCTTTGAACGCTATGTTGAATCCACAGATTCCCCTTGTTACCATATCTGGAAAGGCTGGGACGGGAAAAACCCTTCTTGCCCTGGCTGCGGCACTTGAAAACAAACGCCTTTACCGACAGATTTTTATCGCACGACCGGTGGTGCCTTTAAGTAATAAAGATATCGGATTTCTTCCAGGAGACGTAGCATCAAAGCTTGATCCATATATGCAGCCTCTATATGATAACTTGTCTGTGATTCAAAACAGTTATAATGAAAAAAATGGTCATTCAAAAAAAATTGCTGAATTGATCGAAGAAGAAAAGATAGTCATCACCCCCATTTCCTATATCCGGGGCAGATCCATTGTAAAGGTATTTTTTATTGTGGACGAGGCTCAGAACTTAACGCCACATGAAGTAAAAACGATTATTACAAGGGCCGGAGAAGGGACTAAAATTGTGTTTACCGGTGATATCTTTCAGATTGATCATCCATATCTGGACAGCCAGACAAATGGGTTAGCCTATATAATTGAAAAAATGAAAGGTCAAAAGGTGTATGCTCATGTGAATCTTGAAAAAGGAGAGCGTTCAGAACTGGCAGAACTGGCATCAAAAATATTGTAAACCGGATTCTAAACGTATTGATACCCAAAAATAAAGGTTCGGACAACCTTTAACGGCCGCCCGAACCAGAATAGTTTAAATGGAATATCAGAACTAAACATCAAAAATAAAAAAAGTTCGATGAAACAGATAAAGAAACGTTAATTATGCTGCCTTGGTTACTTTCCCAGCCTTAATACAGCTGGTACAGACATCGATTTTTCTAACGCAACCCTCTTTAATAACCGCCCGGACTCTTTGAAGGTTTGGGTTGAATCTTCTTTTAGTTCGATTATTGGCATGGCTGACATTGTTGCCAACCATTGGGGTTTTTCCGCAAATTGCACATTCTTTCGACATTTTTTACTCCTAAAAACAAATCTTATTTAACAAAATAATAACCCGGAATGTATACGTTAAAACCAAAGAGAAGTAAAGGGGATTTTATTTTATCCGGTTTATTTTCTGGTTTATTTTTTTTTGGCCAATGCTCTACACTGAGGAATTTTAGCCAATGCCTCTTTGGTCTCTTTTGAATCTGGATAATTGGCAACCAGATATTCATATCGGTTTAAAGCGGCATCATACTTTTGAGTTTTCATATACCAATTGCCTACATAAAGTTCATGGGCGGACATGTTGGCCAGGCAGCTTTTCATCTTATCTTTAGTCTTGTCAGCATATTCACTGGTCGGGTATTGGTTGACCAGTCTCTTGAATATCGCCAGGCTTTTTTGGGCCGGGGTATCATCCCGGTCAATGGTTCCAATCTGGTTGAACCAGCACATTCCGATTTGAAAAACGACATAGGGAATGGCCTCGTTTTTGGGATGCATTCTTTCAAATTCTTCATAGGCCAGGATGGCTTCTTCATAGGATTCAAGATGATAATAAGAATCCGCAATTTTAAGTTCTGCTAAAACAGCATACTTGGAGAACGGGTACCAGTCTTTAAGGTCTGTATAGGCTTTGATGGCTGTTTTGTATTCTCCGGCCATGAATGCGGAAGATCCTTCAGAAACAAGCTCATCAACACTTTTATTCATTTCAGTATTGGTTTCAAAAAGCGAGCACCCAGACAGCAATAAGACAGTGGTAAAGAATAAAATTAAATTTTTCATGATCATAAGTTCTCAATATAATGTTCAGCACAGACAGCAGCGATGGCTGCATCACCAACAGCCGTTGTTATCTGTCGTAAAGGAGTATCTCTGACATCTCCGGCGGCAAAAACACCGGGAACAGAGGTCTGCATTTTACCATTGGTGATGATAAATCCGTATTCATCGGTTTGGATATCTTTGTTTAAAAAAGAGGCATTTGGCAAAATTCCAACCCATATAAAGCAGCCATCCGCTTTTAACACTTTTTCCTCATGGGTTTTAACGTTTTTTATCTTAACACCTTCAACACCAAAAAATCCGTTAATACCGGTTGCAACCGAGTCCCAGACCATTTCGATTTTATCATTTTCAAAGGCTCTTTCCTGGAGAATCTTGGCAGCTCTGAGCTCATCCCGCCGATGGACCAGGTAGACTTTTTTTGCAAACTTGGTTAAAAAAATCGCTTCCTGTACGGCTGTATCACCGCCACCTACTGCAACAATAGTTTTTTCCTTGAAAAAAGGGCCATCACAAGTGGCGCAAAAAGAAACACCTTTCCCGAAAAATTTTTCTTCTCCAATCCCCAGTTTTTTAGGGGAGGCTCCTGTGGTGATGATCACGCTTTTGGTTGTGATGCTTCTATCTTTTAGACCAATTTTTTTGATATCCTGGGATAAATTAAGAGAATGAACCTCGGCAGTCTCTATTTTTAAATCCATGGCTTCTGCCTGAATTCTCATTTTTTCTGAAAGATCATACCCTGAGATGCCTTCAGGAAACCCGGGATAATTTTCAATCCAGTCAGTGATCAAAACCTGGCCGCCAGGAACCATTTTTTCTAAAAGCAGGACATTCATTCTTGCTCTGGCTGCATATATCCCTGCCGTAAGACCTGCAGGGCCTGCTCCAATGATGACAAGATCATAATCCGTCTTTGTCATTACGTGTTCTCCTTACAGGATCCCTTTGATGGTTTCTTCGAGTTTTTCTTTTGCAACCATTCCAGTGATCTGTTCTGCAATTTCGCCGTTTTTAAAGAAAATCAAGGTGGGAATTGCCTGGACACCATATTTGCTGGGGCTGACCGGATTTTCATCAACATTGACCTTTGCAAAGGTCATTTTATCCCCATACTCTTTTTCAAGAGCCTCAATCGTGGGGGCAATGGCCTTGCACGGTCCGCACCAGGGAGCCCAGAAGTCAACCATTACCGGTTTATCCGACTTGAGGACTATTTCCTCAAAGGAATCATCCTCAAGTTCAATAATATTTTCTGTCATTATGATTGTCCTAAATTAAGGGTTATATATTAAAAATATCCTGTAAATATATGTTCTTATTCATTCTTTGTCAATTATTCAATTGAGCATAATAATTAAAGGGTAAGCGCGTTCAATGCTGATAGCAAAGCTGCCTTACCCCTTTAAAAACAAGCTTAAACAGGCCTGGTGTCTCTACCAGTTTTCAGCCAGGAGTTCAAAATGAGCCTGGGGATGAATACAGGCTGGACAAAGGTCTACCGCCTGTTCTCCTTCGTGAACATATCCGCAGTTTCTGCAGCGCCATTTTGTTTTGACATCTTTTTTAAAAACCGATCCAGCCGCAACATTGGCAGCCAGGTCGTCATATCTTTTTTCATGCTGTTTTTCAGCGATGGCAATCATTTCAAATGCAATTGCAACATCATTAAAGCCTTCTTCCTTGGCAATTGCAGCAAATTGTGGATACATTTTTGTCCATTCAAATTGTTCTCCGGCAGCGGCAGCTTTCAGGTTTTCGAGTGTGGTTCCCACCATACCGGCAGGAAAGGCGGCAACAATTTCAACTTCACCGCCTTCAAGAAATTTAAAAAAGCGTTTGGCATGTTCCTTTTCCTGATCTGCTGTTTCAGTAAAGATATCTGAAATTTGAACAAAGCCTTCTTTTTTTGCTGCACTGGCAAAATAGGTATACCGGTTTCTTGCCTGGGACTCTCCTGCAAAAGCAGTGAGCAGATTTTTTTCAGTTTGGGTTCCTTTTAAGCTGGTCATAATTTCCCTCTCCTATATAGTTAATGATAAATCTTAGATTCTGGTTAGTGGTCGAGTCATTTTAATTATTTTCTTATCAACCCAAATAATTGATTCAGTGTCAATGTTTTTCAACAATAATCCTGATTTTTATGGTAAGACGGTTTTATAAAAAGAGTCTTTTTGAATGGTTTTTGTGGGCAATTCACCAGTGAAAAGCGGTTATGAAAGAAAAGCGATTATGGAGGAGATATGAAAAAAATATTGTTTATCATCATTGCAGGATTGCTTTTTATCAGTTTTTCCCACGCCGATTCGGATTTTTCATCCACGCTTTTGGCAGCACGGCAAGGAGATGTTCAAGCCATGGCCGATGTTGGGTTGGCCTATTTTAAGGGCCAGGGAACACTCAAAGACCCGTTTAAGGCCAAATGCTGGATGCAACAGGCATATAACCTGGGATCGGATAGAGCCAAAAGGCTTTGGGAAGAACTTGAATTGTGGAAATATTCAGGAAAATGTGATTTTTCCTTTGATGATGAGGCGCTACCCAAATATGTCAAAGGCGATGTGTTTATTGAACCGGTTACACGAATGCAGTTCATTTATGTTTCTAAAGGCTGTTTTAAAATGGGGTGTGACAAATCGGCCCAAAAATGTTCAAAACCGGAAAAGCCTGCCCATACCGTATGTCTGGATGGATTTTGGATGGGAGCCTATGAAGTGAATCAAGGGCTGTGGAAACGTGTCATGGACAGCAATCCATCCCGATTTTCTTCTAACAAAAGACATCCGGTTGAAAATGTTTCTTTTGAAGAAATCGAAACATTCATCAGGCAGCTGAATACCACCACAAAAGAACAATTTTCTTTGCCCACGGAAGCCCAGTGGGAGTATGCCTGTAGAAATGGTGGAAAACCGGTAAATTATCCCTGGGAAGGTGATGATTATCGGCCGGATGCCAACTGCGGAAATTGCAATACCAAAGGATTTAATGGGCAGACAGCTCCTGTGGGAAGTTTTTATCCCAATGATATAGGACTCTACGATATGGGTGGTAATGTCAAGGAGTGGTGTAAGGATGTGTATGATAAAAAGGCTTATGAAACACATGAAAGAAACAATCCTGAACACAAACAAAAGGGGGCCCTGCGTGTGGTCAGGGGCGGATCATATACCGATAACGCAACAAAGCTTCGATGTTCAGCCCGGGATAAATCCATCCCCTCCATGCAGGCGGATAACCTGGGGTTCAGACTGGTTTTAATTCGCAATAAATAAAAAAGTATAAATCAAATTTTCACATATCAGTGGTTGCCAGATGTATAATCATTTTATAGCTTTCATGGGAAAAGGGCGATTAATCTCAAAGACGATTGAGTTAAACCCGCACAGGATGTGGCCCGCCTTGCATTTCCTATTGCCTGAACGATTTTTTAAAGCTCTAAAAGGCCTTCCATTAAACGCCGGAAACTTCGGGCAAGTGTGTCCTCAAACAGTCCGGCGTTTTGACATTCCAGGCCTTTTAAGCTTTTACAAAAATCGCAGACAAACCGGTCATTGCAAGGCAACCAGACCTGCACGGGAAAAGATTTTAATCTCCAATAATCTTAATTTTCTGCCCATGAGCTCAGAATTTGACCGTATACCATATATTGGGGTCGGGGGACAGATGCAAAACGACAGCTTATATTATTAGTCGCGAGTAGAACGGCTGTTTTTTTGCTTTTTAAGAAATTTTTAGATACAGTTAATTAGGGGTTGCTGAACAAATCAGCTATCCCTTTCCAGATTGGTTTGTTCAACAATTTTAAATCTGTCGGAAAAGTTATGTCGGCTGGTGCACATGTGGCGTATATCAAGAGCTTTCCTTTGTTGGCCGGTGGCTGGACATCATCATTTTCTTCTTTTGATTTGGATTTTTTGTGAATAGCCTCATTCACTTTGCTGAGCATTTCTCGGGTTATTCGCTTTCTAAAATGCACTAACATCGTTGAATGAATTGCCACTCTCATTGATTATTTCCTGGTACGAGCAAAAAGCAGTCTGTGTTATGTTGGCTCTACTCCATCTCGGCATTAAAGATATTCGATTGGGACCATCATTGCCTGCATTTTTAACCCCAAACATTCTGAACACACTCGTAAAATTGTTTGATATTAAACCGATCTCCACACCAGATGAAGATCTTAAAGCCATTTTGAAATAAACCTTAATATTGGGGGGTTGTTTGTCGTTTTATAGGCAACTCCTCAATATTCGAATAATATTTTTTCCATTTCTTGATATAGGTCAATGCCAGACTGATTCAAAAACAATAGCTTTATTTTCAGAAGTCTTTAAAAAAAAGAGTTTTTTATAATGTTTTTGTGTGATCATGGAGGGATGATATGGGGAAAAAAGACTGGCCGGCTAAAGCTATTAAAAATCAGAATTTAATATATGCTACATGCATTTTCCTTTTTGTGTTGATTTTTTCCATAGACCTTTTTATCCCCTTAGGTGTTGCTGCGGGAGTACCATATGTATCCGTAGTTCTTGTGTCTCTTTGGATACCTAAAAAGAATTTTACGATAGGGATTGCCTTGATTTCCTCCGTTTTGACAATATTAGGGTTATTTTATTCACCCACTGGCGGAGAAATGTGGAAAGTCCTGTTTAACAGGTTTCTTGCCTTGTTTGCGATCTGGACAACAACAATTCTTACCCTTCAAAGGAAAAGAATAGAAGAGGATCGTTTAAAAGCCGTTCAAGAAGCAAAAGAATTATTAGAAGAAACAAAAATTCTTCGAGGTCTATTGCCGATATGTGCCTCATGTAAAAAAATAAGAGATGATAAAGGGTATTGGAACCAGATTGAAATATTTATAGAAAAGCATTCTGATGCACATTTCAGTCACGGTATTTGCCAGGACTGCCAGGAAAAACTTTATGGTGATCAGGACTGGTTCAAAAAAAAATCCAACACAGATTAAAATAGTCGGTTGATCAACGACAAATATTTTTTTCCTGCGTATTATAGTTGACGTTGATCAGTCGGTTCTGGAAAAGGGTATTGTCTTGATTAAAGTGTCTGTTTGATGTGGGCAAGCACTAAAGTGAGGTTGTCTTCACCCCCTGATTTTAGAGCCGAGTTCACAAGGGCCTCCGCTTTTTCCTTTAAGGTGGTTTTGGACAATAGGATCTGAAGAATGGTTTTTTTCTTTACCATTTTATAGATGCCGTCTGTTGTTAAGATAATAAGATCATTCTTTTTTACTCGGATACTCCCTGTTTCAGGATCACACATACCGTATCCCAAGCATTGATCCAGTATTTTACTTGAGTAATGCGCATCAGCACTTTCCGGTTTTAACCGTCCCTCTTCCACAAGAATTCTGGCTAAAGTGTGGTCTTGGGTTATCTGCAGCAGTTGATCGTCTCTTAGAATATAGAAACGGCTGTCCCCTGCATTGAGCCAATGAATCAAATCTGATTTGAGAACAATACAAGCCAAGGTGGTTGCCATGTATGTCAAACCGGGATCTGACGAGGCTTTTTCATGAATAGTCAGATCGAGATCTCTTGCAAAGGTATCAAGACCTTCAGCCTCTTTACCTGATTTTAGATATTTCAAACGGGAAAGCCTGTCTTTTGCAATCTCAGCTGCGACATCGCTGGAAACATTCCCACCCAGACCGTCTGCGACAGCCAAAAGCAGTGCCTTATCATCCATAGTCCTGACAAGATATCGGTCTTCATTTGAGGATTTTATAAACCCTATATGTGTTCGGGCAACAATATCTATATTCTTTATACCTAAGGATATTTGATCTTCTTCATATTTCAATTCTTTAATGGCTTCATCAATGTTCGAATACCTCTCTTTGGAATCTATCCGGCATGCTTTTACAATAAATTGTTTTAGATTTTCGGGAAGTTCTGGAACAATCAGTGATGGATCTGGTATTTCCTGAACACAACGTATTCGGGCAAAGATGGCTTTATTCTCTTCCGGATAGGGTCTTTTGCCGGTAACCATTTCATATGCTGAGATACCCAGAGCATATATTTCACTTCTTAAATCTGCAATTTCTCCTTTAATCAATTCCGGTGCAAGATAGGGGTATGCCCCATCAAAAAGTTCATCATCATCCTGAACATAGCAGGCAAGACCAAAATCCACCAGTTTAACTTTCCCATTATTTAAAACCATAATGTTGCCAGGGTTAATATCCTTATGAAGAATGCTTTTGTTGTGAGCATACTCAATTGCCAAGCAGGACTGTACGATATAATTGATTGCAACATGGGGAGCAATTTTATTATCCCGCTGGATTATTTCCAAGATAGATTCCCCATCAAGATATTCCATGATAATAAACACAGTACGATATCGTTCCAGCATATCAAATACGTTGATAATGTTATCATGATGCAGTTTATTGATAATTTCCGCTTCCTTTCTGAGTTTTTCGAGGAAATCAGAATCCAGGGCAATATGATGCCGGATCATTTTAATGGCAACAACTTTTTTTGTAGCAATTTCTATTCCTTTGTAAACAATACTATATCCGCCCCGACCGATGATATCGGTTGTTAAATAATTTCCAATTGTCCGATATGAGGTTGGTCTTTTGGAGTCAAACCTGTCTGCAACGATTTCCGTTAAAAACTTCCAAAGTCCAGGATCACTTTCCGGGATGGCCTCAAACTCCGATTTTTTGATAACCCAGGCTTCAATCTCAGTTTCAGCTTCAACATTGGCCATGCTCGGTTCGCCTGTGAACAAAGCACTCATGTTTACAATATCTCCCTCACTCCTGTGATCTACTGGATGAAGCTCGCCGTTCTTTTCTACTAAAACGATACAAGACCCTCTCCGGATAACATATGCCTCTCCTGTATCTTTTCCTTGAAATACAAACCGCTCGCCTGAATGAAAGGTTTGAAGACTCACGTTTTTTAATATAGGTTTTTCGCCTTGCAAACTTTGCACAAATCTTAAAAACGTTGTCCTCAGGTTCTGTGTTCCCTCTTCAGCAGCTACCATGTGGAAAAAATCACAATCACGACATTGCTTTTGTTTATCTGAAAAATAACCCTGCTGTTCGCTGTTGCACTGGGTCCCGGTTATAGCCCAGCAGAACCTTCCAGCATTTTTACCGGAATTTATACCTGAAAAAGACGGATCAGAGGCTGCCGGACACACTCCTTTTTCTGCACTGTTTTTCCCTCCTGGTTCTAAACCGCACCCTTTGTACTCCCAGCAATTTATTTTTTTTTTGATCATCGCTTTCCCTTACACATCATTTCATATCTCAGATATCAATACAGCCATTTCCTGAAGTCTTTTCTGATTTCTATGGATGATGCCTTCACCATCCATAGCGGCCTCTTCCTGGTCAAACTGATGTTGTAATGCTTGTTTTTCATTTTCAGACAACGCCGCTTCAGCCATCAAAAAAAACAATTGGTCTTCTCTGTAAATATGACGTCTTAGAATTGAAATAAATGCGGCAAGATTCATTAAAAGTGTTGTAATCGCAATTTCACTTCCCATTTCATAACCGTTGAGAGATTTTTCAATTTTAGAGATACACTCCCGGTTCAGTTCATGTTGATATCGAAGAGAACCCATATCAAGATCAATTTCTCCTTTCTTATTCCTGGCAAGGAAGCTGAATAGAAGATACTCCTCTTTATAATGATGGAATTTGTCAGCATATTCTCTGAAAAAAAGGACAGCAGATTCAAAGAATTCTTTTTTAGGACATTTGTTTTTCTCAAGTGCATCTTTGGCTCTGGAAAGATAATCAAGGCCTTCGAGTATATTACCATGCTCTTTTGTCAACGTTGCTAACGGTTTCATTGTCCCTCTACTATAATTTAATATTCCAATTAAATAGGGTTTTCGGTCAGCCACTAAATAGTCTAAAATGCCTTAATACCAAAATTCTGGATACCGGCGATTTTTAGCCAGATTGTTTACAATCAGAGCAACGATTAACATGATGACAACACCCACTCCTACCGGAACCAGTATATACCAGAAACCAAGGGCATGAATCTTTTCACTTCCGATAACCGCTATCAGTGCTGTGGCGCCGCCAGGTGGATGCAGCGTTTTGGTCGCATGCATAACTGCGATTGCTGTGGCAACGGCAAATGAACATGCAAACCAGGGAAATGGATAGAATAATTTATAAGTCATCACACCAATAACCGCAGAAACAAGATGACCACCAACAAGGTTCCTGGGTTGTGCTAAAGGGCTTCTTACGGCACCATATATCAATACAGCTGATGCACCAAAAGATCCAATAATGAACACCACGTCATTGCCATAAAAAATATTGTAACTTAAAAAAGCGACTGGTGTTATGCCTGAAAAAGCACCAATCCATGACCACATAATCTCGGAAAGACCTACTACCGAAGGACTTTTACTCCCCCCCTTCATTTTTTCAAGAAATGACATTAAAACACCTCTCCTGGTTTATAGACACTTAACATAAGGTCTGAACAATATCAGATCTGGCAATAATTCCGACCAATTTTAAATTATCATCCATTACCGGAACCCGATTAATATTTTTCTGATCCATGATATTGGCGACTTCGATTACAGGCGTTTGGGGCAGGGTTGTTATACAGGGAAAGGACATGATATCAGAAGCCACAAGATTATTAAAGTCAGCAGCGATACAGCCGGTTGTTTGAAGACATTGTAAAACCACACGCATAAAAGACGGCTTTTTATCGTCATTCATTCTTTTAAGAAAATCCTTTTCTGATATTATACCTGTGATAGTTTGGTCGTTTTTTATAACAGGGAGACCGGAAATCTCATTGTCAGCCATTTTTTTAACAACCTCTATCAGTGTAGCCTTTTCATTGACAGTTATGACCTTCCTGGTCATTATCTGGTCTGCTTTAATGGCATTTTTTAGCTTTGATATGGCATGATCAAAAGCAACCCGGTACAATTCCATACAATCTGAAGGAGTGATATCCAGATATCCGGGTATTTTTTTCATAGCTTCATAAATATCATCTTCAGTGATTGATTGTCTGCAATCATTGAGTGACCTGAATGTCATTTTGACTTTCTCCTGCATTTAGGTTGAAAGTTATTATAAAAATAATATATCAAAAAATAAGTACTCTCCTTGATATAGATCAATTTTTTAAATTTATTGATATAGATCAAGTTTTTTTTTCATCAGCACTGCTAAGAAAAGAAAACATGAATATTAAAAAAAAGGCGGAAAAATGAGAAAAAGGCTTAACGGTTACAAACCACAAACGTCACTTTTTTCGATACGCAGGCTGATGCAGCTATTCTCAAGCGTGATTGTGCTTTTTATCGGATTTAAATTTTATCTGTTTGTTACCCAGCTTGAAGCCGGGGTCATCCCTGGATTTGAAAGGCCGCCCGGTGTTGAGGCGTTTCTTCCCATCAGCGCCCTGGTCAGCCTGAAACACTTGTTATCTACAGGAGAAATAAACACCATTCATCCGTCAGCGTTGGTGATTTTCCTTATCATCTGCATGACAGCCTTGATCGTGAAAAAAGGGTTTTGCAGCTGGATTTGTCCCATAGGCCTGCTTTCGGATCTTTTTGCAAAATTGAATCACCTGGCCTTTAAAGCAAAAATTGTTCTGCCATTTTCGGCTGATTTATTCTTGAGAACAATTAAATATGGTTTGGCAGGATTTTTTGTATGGAATATTTTTTACAAGATGCCAATACAAAGCGTTGAGCAATTTATTCAAAGTCCATACCATCAATTCGCCGACATTAAGATGCTGCACTTTTTTACTCATATTTCCGATACTGCTTTAATCGTTATCCTTGTATTGTTTGTGTTTTCATTTGCTGTTCCATATTTCTGGTGCAGGTACCTGTGTCCCTACGGAGCGGTTCTTGGCGTATTCAGCTTTTTGAGTATTGGAAAAATCAAACGAAATTCATCCCATTGCACAAATTGTGGCAAATGTGAGACCAATTGTCCAGGTCGCATAACAATCAGGCAAAAGAAACACATTCACTCTTCAGAATGCACAGCATGCATGACTTGTGTTACAAATTGCCCTGAAAAACAGGCCATTGAATTTTCAACATATCCCGGCAATATACAGCTTGGGCAGACCGCAGTCGCTCTCATATTGGTCTTCATTTTTTTTACAGGGGTTTGTGTGGCCAAAGCCTCGGGAAAATGGCAGAATAAAATTTCAAAACCAGCCTACCTTAAATATGTGATGCAAAACGCCATGCCATGGAATCCAACCGGACAGGTTGATCCTGAAAAAATGAAGATGATGATAAGAGCCATGAAAAGGCATTCCAATTAACACAAAGGTTGTCTGAAAATCTCAGAGAACAATACAAATTAATATGAAAGGAGATAAATGTGCGAGTACATTATTTACAACATGTCCCGTTTGAAGGTCTTGGCAGTATCGAAATATTCTTGACTGAAAAAGGTCATGAGCTGACAGTTACAAAATTATATGATGGCGAAAAACTTCCTGCCATACAAAGTTTTGATTGGTTGATAGTAATGGGTGGACCTATGGGGGTAAATGATGAACAAATCTATCCTTGGTTAAAAATGGAAAAAGAATTTATCAAGGAATCAATTTTATCTGAAAAACTTGTATTGGGCATCTGCCTTGGTGCTCAACTGATTGCTGACGCTTTAGGGGCAAAGGTTTACAAAAACAAACACCGAGAGATCGGATGGTTTGATATCACGCTGTCAGAAGAAGTTGAATCTTCCATATTGGCCAAGGTTATTCCACCAAAAACCAAAGTATTCCATTGGCATGGAGACACATTTGACATACCTGCTGGCGCGACGCCTCTTGCAAAAAGTGAGGCATGTGCGAATCAGGGGTTTATCCTAAAAGATCGTGTTATTGCATTTCAGTTTCATTTGGAGACAACTATAACATCTGCTCAACTACTCGTTGATAATTGTCGAGATGAACTTGATGGGTCAAAATATGTCCAGTCAGAAGATGAAATACTTTCAAGTAAACAAAGGTTTCCATCTATAAACAAAATTATGCTTTCTGTGCTGGAAACGATTGATCCCTAAAGGTGATACGTCACCAAAAATTGAGCATAAAGCCATACCATTTTTTGATTAAATATTCGGGAGAAATTGTTCTTTTCTATAAAATTTTTTTATAATTTTTAAGTTTGAATGTCAGATAGTGGTTGCCAGAAGAAATCCAGATTTTTTAAATAAAAGTTCGAAAGTATTCGGATAGACGTTACCATCAGGGGGTTGTTTTCAGTTAATTTTTACCCCCTGCTCTTCAAGCCATATAAAGGAGGATTGTTCATCTTCAAGTTTTTAAAATTTGCCACTACACCAAGTTATTTAAAGATCGAAGTAATAAAGCCGTTTATTTCTTTAAATTTGATTTTTTCAACTTTTGCTTGTCCAATCTGTTCAAGAAAAACATAGAACAGGTCTTTTCCTTCTTTCTTCTTGTCTTTACCCGCAGCTTTGATAATTTCCTGTGCATTGTAATCAAGACCAATGGGCAGGTTTAGGTCTGTTAATAATCTTTTGATTCGTAAGACATCTGCATTTGAAATATACCCTTTTTCTTTAGAAAATTCTGCAGCTGCAACCATTCCCATGGAAACCGCCCGGCCATGTCCTGCACGTTCTATTTTTTCAATGGCATGACCAATAGTGTGACCGAAGTTGAGTTTCCGTCTTTCTCCGGATTCTTTTTCATCCTGTTGAACCACCTGTGATTTAATTTTTACAGATTCGGCCACCAGCCTGTAAATGGTATGATAATCCAATTTTAAAGCATTTTCTTTATTGGTTTCAATAAAGCCCAACAGATCTGCATCTTTAATCAGGGCATGTTTGACAATCTCTGCCAGGCCGTTTGAAATTTCTGTGTCTGGCAAGGTCTTTAATAAATCAATATCACAAAGAACAAATTCAGGCTGATTAAAAACGCCCACCATGTTTTTATATGAATCAAGGTTGACCCCGTTTTTTCCTCCCACACTGGCATCCACCTGGGAGAGAAGAGAGGTCGAGACAAAGCCGAAATCAACTCCCCGTAAAAAAGATGAGGCAACAAAGCCTGTAATGTCGCAGACAATACCCCCACCAATGCCGACAATAAAGCTGGATCGGTCGCAAGAGTAATGGATCAGTTTTTTTAATATGGTTTCAACCGTTGAAAGAGTTTTAATTGCTTCCCCTGTGCCAATGGTGATCACTGGAACATCTGGAAAATCTTTATGGTAATATTTTTGAATATTTTCATCAGTGACAATGACCACCTGGTGTTCCTTTGGCAGATAGTTTTCCAGGTTTTTTATGCTTTCTCCCACATGGATGGATGAACGCCCGAGCTGTCCGTTAACATGGAAGGTTTCCATTTGTTTCTCCTGATTGGGTTTAACGCATTATAATTAAATAGTCGTAAAGTGACATATTTTATCTGGTTTGTATCAACAAACAAGGGTTTGAGCAATAAAAAAGCAGACGGATTTATTCTTTGGTCTGTCCATGGGGCCTGTACATGGGATCTGTCTGCATAGCCACGGCATCAGGTTTGATTCTTTTACTTTTATTGACAAAAGGTTCGGCCTATTCTTATTCTATTGGCAAAACAGATATAAAATTTTTAACAGGCAAACGAAAGGCAGAGTATGAAAGCATTGGTTAAATGGGTTTTATTTATTTTTTTTATAGGGTTACTGGTGCTCCCTGTTGTGGGGTTTGTCTTAAGTATCCAGAAAACACCAAAAGTGACACAGCACGAAGTCCAATCTTTTGATAATGTGAAACGAGTCAAGGAGCTGGTGGATAAAAGCAGGCCAGCCCATATGAGAAAAAGACAGATACAGGTTTTTCAAATGAATGAACAAGACCTGAATCTTCTGGTCAGTTATGCTCTTTCCCAGGGTTTAAAACCAGACACAGTCTATTCAAAAATAAGACTGCTGGAAAATGCGATTAAAGCCGATATTACTATTGTCATTCCATCCACCCCTTTGGGAGAATATATAAACATATCACTGGATGTCAAAAGTGCCGGGACAACTCTTTCAGTGGTTTCACTTCAGATTGGAAGGCTTTTTATCTACGGGCGGATTATTAATCCAGTCTTAAATTTTTTACATAAATATTTATTAAAAATTCAGGTGTATCAAAATCTGATGGAAAATACAGACGCCATCCAACAGATTTCAATTAAAAACAACCTATTAAAAATTATTTACCAATGGGACCCTGATTCTCTTGCCAAACTCCAGGAGAGTTCAAAAACAATTTTACTGCCAATGGATCATCAAAAAAGGCTGATTTTTTATAATAACGAGCTTACAGACATATTAAAGCCTTACAAAAGACAAAATGTGTCTTTGGCCCATGTCATAGCGCCCATGTTCCAGAGAGCCCTTGAGCAGTTAAAAATTTCCAATGATCCGGTTCAGGAAAACAGAGCGCTTTTACAGACCCTGGCACTTTATTCCAATGGAACAAGCCTTGCGCATTTTATCAGCCAGGATTTACAAAAAACGATAAATAGCCCTATTAAAAGTTTTTTAGTTCTAAACGGGAAAAAGGATTTGCCCAAGCACTTTCTTGTTTCAGCAGGCCTTTCCGTTTCAGCAGGCAGTAGTCTTGCCAATTTTATAGGGCTGGCCAAGGAAGTTGAAGACTCAGATGGCGGCACTGGTTTTAGTTTTGCAGATCTTGCAGCAGGCAAGGCCGGCGTTAAATTAGGACAGCTTGCTGTTGCATCGAAACAAACCGCCCAAAGACTTCAATTAAAAATGAGTTCCATAAAAAAAGAAGCTGATTTTATGCCGGATATTGATCAGCTTTCCGAAGGGCTCATGACACTGGCTTTTAAAAAGAAATATACAGACCTGGATTCAAAAGCCTATTCTCTGGTCAATGATGAAATTGATAGAAGGATTAGTCAGTGTAGTGTGTATCAGTGGCCCTGATAGTTTGAGTTCCGGCTATTAATGCGGGCAGGGCAAGAATAATAAACAATTGTCAGGTCAATTTAGTATTTGATTTTCATCGTCCATCAGGATAAGGTTTTGAAAAATAAGGGGATTACATAGAGGGATATGATAATAACAGCAATCATAGCAGATGATCACACCATTATTCGTGAGGGTTTAAAAGCTCTTCTAAAGAAGAAGGGTGTGGATGTCCTTGCCATTGCAAAGAATGGTCGAGAAGCTATCGATCTTGCGATTGAGCACTATCCGGATGTTGTGATCATGGATATTTCAATGCCTGACCTTAATGGTTTGGATGCCACAGCAATTATCCGCCAGCAGATTCCCAACACAAAGATTATTGCATTGTCCATGCATTCGAGCAAAAAACTGGTTGATAAAATGTTTGCATCGGGTGCATCAGGATATGTACTCAAAGAATCCGCCATAGATGATTTGTATGATGCCATCAAGGAAGTGAATAAAGGCAATTTTTATTTGAGCGCCTCCATTGCCAGAATGTATATCGATAATCAAACAGAGATGTTCAAAGAGGCTGATATTATGCCTCAATTTAAAGATATTTCAAAAAAAGAAAGACATGTTCTTCAATTGGTTGCTGAAGGAGAGAAAACAAGAGATATTGCTCAAAAATTGAATGTCAGTATTAAAACCGTTGAAACCCATCGTAGAAATATAATGAAGAAACTAGGTATTTTCAGTATTGCCGGGCTGACTAAATTTGCAATTAATGAGGGAATGGTCTCTTTAGAGTAAAAAAAGTGCATTTTTTATGCAAAAATCAGGGTTTACCCTGATTGAAATCATCTTAATTTTATATTATAAGTAGGTTAGTCGAAAGCATATAGCATATTAAATGGTTTAAGTGGGATACAATGGAACATATTCAAATTAAAAATGAAACGCCTGACGCACTTGAAGCACTTGCCGGCGGAATAGCCCATGATTTTAATAATCTATTAGCTGCCATTAAAGGGCGGGCATCGCTGATGATGAACAACGTCAACCCGTCTGATCCTTTATATCGACATATTGTCGAAATTATAAATTGCATTGACATGGGCTCTGAAATCGCCAACCAGTTGCTGGGGTTTGCAAAGGTGGATGAGTATTATACTACTAGTCTTGATGTGAACCGGCTTGTCCGCAATTCAGTTGAAAATCTTGATCTTCAGGGTAAAAGAATTGTGCTGGATGTGAATCTGGATGTTAAACCTTTGATGGTTGAGGCAGACCAGGATAAGATCAGGCAGGTTCTTGACAGCATTATTGAGAACGCTTTGCAGGCCATGCCAAGGGGCGGTATACTTTCTGTCAGTACTGAATCAGCGGCCATTTTAAATGGAACCGCAGACGTATATGGATTAAAGTCAGGTTTTTTTGTAAAGATTACGCTTGCCGATAACGGAATCGGGATGGAAAAAGAGGTATTGGATAAAATATTCACTCCATTTTATTCCAAAGATCATGACCGGTATCCGGAAAAAAAGGGGCTGGGGCTCACTTTTGCCCGAGAGATTATTCAAAACCATGACGGTGTTATTGATGTCTGGAGTTCTCCAAAAGTAGGATCTTCCTTTTCCATTATTCTGCCCTTAAAAGACATGACCAATAATCTGGATATTCCTTGTGAACATGAAAAGCTGGTTTTAGGAAATGAATCCATTCTTTTGGTGGATGATGAAGAACGAATTTTGACGGTTGGCCGAGAGATCTGCAAGGCTCTTGGCTATAGTGTTATCACTGCTGATTCCGGCATGGAAGCAGTAAAAATTTACAAAAAGAGAAAAGATAAAATCAATTTGGTGATCCTTGATATGATCATGCCGAATATGAACGGGCTTGAAACTTTTTTGGAATTAAAAAAAATCAATCCCGATGTTAAGGTGCTTCTTTCCACTGGGTATTCCATTGATGCAAAAGCCCAGGAAATGCTCAAGCAAGGGTGCAGAGGATATATTCTAAAACCATATAGCGTGATCGATTTTTCCCATAAACTCAGAGAAATTATCGAATAGTATCAACTTGTGATAATCCCTTGCAGGCAGCGTTTTCCTACGCTGCCTGCCTGACTTTTGTATCGTGCATTCAGCCCTTGACACACTTCTTTTGATTTCCTATAGTCCTTAAAAATTAATGCAATGAAGACATGTTTTGTGAAGATAATAAGATGATCAATTTTGATACTGATGTTCCGGTTAAATTAAAAGGGGTTGGGGATGGTTTCTGGATTACGCTGGATACATCCTGCGAAGAGTCTGTTCTTAAATCCGAAATTGATAAGCTTTTTAAAAAGTTAAAACATCTGGCTATGAATGCAAGTGTGGTGATCGATGTTGGAGAAGTCAAAGGCCATGACGATCTGATTGAAAACATTAAATCCTATTTGATCGAAACCTTTGAGGTCGCAAAAGTCACCCGTCCTCCTGAAAAAAGATCAATTCCAACAGAACGGATCAGGCAAAGAGATCTTCAAAAAGGTTGGAATCATCACCGAAGTGATGTCTTAATGCTCAGAGGAAGAGTCCGATCTGGTCAGAAAATTGAATCTAAAAAACATATTGTAATTGTGGGAGATGTTAATCCGGGCTCAGAAATAAAAGCTGGTGGGGATGTGATTGTTTTAGGCAAGCTTGGGGGAAAAGTCCACGCGGGTCACCCGGATAACTATGATGCCATTGTCTTTGCTCTGGAGTTTAGACCCACCCAGATAGCCATTGGTAATGTTGTGGCCGCAGGGATTGATGAAGAAATCAGTGCTAAGCCTGAATATGCATGTATAGAAAATAATGGAATCGTTGTTAAGGATTATATGAAGGCAAATCCTTTTAGAAATATTCCCTGGCCGGAAGCAAGGTAAAACTATTTTTTTGTAAATTTGAGGTGAGAATTGGAAGGTAAAGTAATTGTCGTTACATCCGGGAAAGGCGGTGTTGGAAAAACAACTGCCACAGCTTCAATCGGTGCTGCCCTTGCCCTTGAAGGCAAACGGGTTGCCATCGTGGATATGGATATCGGCTTAAGAAATCTTGATGTGGTCATGGGGCTTGAAAACAGGATTGTTTTTAATATTGTTGATGTTGTTCAGGGACGGTGCAAGATCAGTCAGGCCGCGATTCGAGACAGGCGGATAGAAAATCTTTTTTTAATCCCGGCATCCCAGAGCGATAATAAAGACGTGCTTACGACCTCAGGTGTAGAGCGGGTAGCCAAGGAGCTTAAAAAAGAGTTTGATTATGTGATCATGGACTCACCTGCCGGTATTGAAAAAGGGTTTGAAAATGCTGTGGTGGGAGCCAATGAGGCCATTGTGATCTGTACGCCGGATGTCTCTGCTATCAGGGATGCCGATCGGATAATCGGGCTGTTGTATTCAAGGGGTTTGACTCCAAAGCTGGTTGTGAACCGGATTGAGCCGGAACGGGTTAAAAGAGGAGAAATGCTCAGCCATGAAGATGTGCTTGAGGTCCTTTCCATTGATCTGATCGGGCTTGTTCCCATGGATGAGCATGTCTTGATCTCATCAAATACAGGAACGCCTCTTGTTTTACAAAATGATTCAAAGGCCGGGCAGGCCTTTAGACGGATTGGCAGGCGAATCAATGGAGAACCTGATTTGCCAATAGTGGTTCCCATGCACAAAACCAGTATGTGGAGTAAACTTGGTAAACCATTCCGGCGTAATAAATAAGGAGAATTGAATGTTCAGCGGACTATTCAAACGATTTACCGGTCAGAAGAAGGCAAGTAAAGATACAGCCAAAAAAAGGCTTCAATTCTCTTTGATCTATGACAAGCTTGAGGTGAATGACACCACATTGACAGATCTTCAAAAAGACATAGTAGCCGTGATTTCAAAGTATTTTGAAATTGATCAAAGCTCTGTTGAACTTAAACTTAAAAGAGACGATAACGTTTCCGCCCTGGTTTTTAACACTCCGATTCTTCAGGTAAAACGCAAAAAAGTATCAGATATTTTGTCTTAATACCAAAAGCCGTACTAATCAATAAAAAAGGTGTTGTCTATAATACAGACAACACCTTTTGTTGGTAAACAAAAAATTTAAATTTATTCTTCTATCTTTGTCACCTTGATGCACAATTCCTGAAGTTGGGCTGATGTCGCTTTGGACGGGGCCTGGGTCAGCATGCAGGTGGCTTTTTGCGTCTTGGGAAATGCAATGACATTTCGAATGGAATCTTCCTTGCACAAGAGCATGATCAATCGATCCAGTCCAAAAGCAATCCCGCCGTGTGGCGGCGCTCCTGATTCCAGTGCTTCTAAAAGAAATCCAAATTTTTCATTGGCTTCTTTGGCGCCAATACCCAGACAGCTCAGGATCTTTTGCTGAAGATCGCTGGAATGGATACGAATACTGCCGCCGCCGATTTCAATCCCGTTGAGTACCAGATCATACGCCCGTGATTTAACAGCAGCCGGATTGGTGTCAAGTGTTTCAAGATCGTCTTCATGGGGCGCGGTAAACGGATGATGGAGGGCTTGATACCGTTTTTCAGTGTCATCATATTCCATTAACGGAAAATGAGTGACCCAGATAAATTTATAGGTCTCATTATTGATCAATTCCAGTTGTCGGGCCAACTCATTTCTCAACTGTCCCAGGGCCTCATTGGTAATTTTGGCCTGATCGGCCACAAAGAAAATAAGATCGCCCGGTTCCATATCCAGCGCATTTTTCAAGGCATCTTGTTCCGGGTCTGTGAAAAATTTGGCAATGGGTGACTGCCAGGAGGCATCTTCTTTAATTTTAATCCAGGCAAGACCCTTGGCTCTGTAAACCGCGACATAGTCGGTGAGGTCATCGATCTGTTTTCTGGAAAAGGTTGCACACCCTTTGGCATTAATGGCTTTAACAAGACCCCCGTTTTTGGCCACGCTGGCAAAGACTTTAAAACCCGTATCTTTAACAAGATCTGTAACATCACACAGCTCCAGGCCAAAGCGCAGATCAGGACGGTCAATGCCGAATCTTGAAATGGCTTCATCATAGGTTATCCTGGGGAAAATGTCTGGAAGATCCATGTTCAATACACGTTTGAAAATGGCCCGGATCATGCCTTCGGCAACGTCCATGATCTGATCTTCATCCACAAAGGAAAGCTCCATATCTATCTGGGTAAACTCAGGCTGGCGGTCAGCTCTTAAATCTTCATCTCTGAAACAACGGACAATCTGATAATATCGGTCAAATCCTGAGATCATCAACAATTGCTTGAACAGCTGGGGCGACTGGGGCAGGGCATAAAATTCGCCTGGGTTGACCCTGGAGGGGACCAGGTAATCCCTTGCACCTTCGGGCGTGCTTTTGGTTAAAAACGGTGTCTCAATATCGATAAAGCCATTATCGTCAAGATAATTTCTAATGGCCATGGTGGCCTGGTGTCTGGCCAGAATATTGTTTTTAAGCTGGGGCCGCCTTAAATCAAGATATCTGTATTGTAAACGAATGGATTCAGAGGCTTCGATCCGATCTTCGATCTGAAAGGCTGGTGTTTTGGCTTTTGAAAAGATTCGAAGTTCTTCCACCATCACTTCAATGGCGCCTGTCTCTCTATTGGGATTGATCATATCCTCGGGTCGTGCAATGACGGTTCCTTTTATGCCGATAACATACTCGCTCCTGAGATCCTGGGCTTTTTTATGAACCGTTTGTGCAAATTCCGGGTTGAAAACAACCTGGGTAATGCCTTCTTTGTCTCTTAAGTCTATAAAGATAACACCGCCATGGTCCCGGCGATTCTGGACCCAGCCCATGAGAACCACCTGTTTATCAACATCAGCGTTTCTCAACTGGCTGCAGTGATGCGTTCTTTTCATGTCTAACAATAAATCAGTCACGTAAATTTTCCTCTATATTATTTTTTATCGTCTATTTTCAGTCTGTCCTGGTGAGTCGCCAGATTGGCAACTAGGTCGGCAACCAGGGTGTCAACCGCAAACAACACCTGTTCTTTGGTGTTCATGTCTCTTAAAATTACAGCATTGTCAGACAATTCATTCTCACCAACAATAAGAACACGGGGTGCATTTAACTTATTGGCCCGTTTCATAAGGGCTTTCAAACTTTTTCCCTGAAAATCTATTTCCGTTCGGATGCCGGCCTGGTTCAATTGGCTTGACCAGTGATATCCTTTTTCCAGGGCAGCGTCACCCAGGGCAATGATAAATAAGTCAATATCATTTTTAAGCGGTTTTGTTTCCAATTGTTCCATGACTTCGGCCAAACGATCAAAACCAATGGCAAACCCGATGCCCGGCGTATCAGGTCCGCCCAGCTCTTTGACAAGGCCGTCATATCGGCCACCGCCGGCCACGGCACTCTGGGCACCCAGGCTGGTGGTCTGGATCTCCCAGGCGGTACGGGTATAGTAATCCAGGCCCCGGACCAATGATTTATCGACTTTAAAAGCCACCCCTTGTTTTTTCAGGGTGGATTTAACCGTGTCAAAATGATCTGAGCATTCATTACAAAGGTGATCCAGGGTTGATGGCGCATCGATGAGCGCTGCTTTACAATCCAAAATTTTGCAATCCAAAATTCTTAACGGGTTCGTGTTCATCCGCCGTTTGCAGTTTTCACAAAGCTGATCCTTTTTGGATTCAAGAAGTGATAGTAGCGCTTTTTGAAAACCAGGTCGGCATTCCGGGCAGCCCAGAGAATTAATATGGGCAGAAAGGCCGGTCAGGCCCAACCGCTTAAACAACTCATTAAGCAAAAAGATCAGCTGGCTGTCCATATAGGCGGATGCAACCCCAAAGACTTCAACATCAATCTGATAGAATTGACGGTATCTGCCTTTCTGGGGGCGTTCCCGCCGGAACATGGGGCCGATGGTGAAAAGTTTTCTTATGGGATCCGTGGCATGCATTTTATGTTGAATATATGACCGGACAATGGATGCAGTGGCTTCCGGCCGCAGGGTCAGTTTATCACCCTTTCTATCGGCAAAGGTATACATCTCTTTTTCAACAATATCTGTGGCTTCGCCAATGCTTCTGGCAAAAAGGGTCGTATTTTCAATAATAGGAACCCGGATTTCTTGAAATCCAAACGCTTTAAACAGCTCAACAGCTTCTCGTTCTATTCTTTGCCAGAGCCCTGTCTGCTCGGGCAGTATGTCTCTAAACCCTCGAATGGTCTGCATGTTTTTTTCTTTACAACTATTTAAGTTAACGCTAAATTTTAACCAAACCCTGTTTATAGTTTAAAATCAGGCCCTTAGTCAATATCTATTATCAGGTTTTTGAAAATAAAAGGGGTGTAGCTATCGGCTGATACCCTTGTGGTTGCGGGATTTCACTTGTTTTTATACTGTGGTTCGCCAAAAAAGAATCCGGGAGAAAATGCATGGTAATTTGATCTTGAGCTATAGTTTAAGCCAACTTTAATTTTTTAAATCTGGTCAAATTTTAATAACAGGATTTAATTAAGCCTTGAAGATACGGCAAGATTTCAAATACAGGACGCAGTTATACAGACATTTTGAATTACAATTTTTTGTTTTCGAAAAAACAGCTTAAGCAGCTTTAC
>JBDRQO010000012.1:0-90348 GCA_043826275.1 Pseudomonadota bacterium | reverse complement strand
GAAAACGGCCCGATAGCAGATTCTGTTGTCAGCCGATGCAGAGCGTCATACCCATATGTATAACTTAAACTCCGAATGCTATCGTACTTGCTTAAAACATCACCAGCCCGGGTATAGTCATATTCAAAGGCCATCAGGCTTGGCACATTGATAGAATCCAAACGCCCGGTTCTGTCAAAATAGTTGAGCGTACTTGCAAAACCTGGATATTGTATTGTTTTGATTTTTCCAAAAGCACTATAGGATGGAATAGTAATATTGATATCCGGACTGATTGCCGAGACAGAAGAAATCAGACCAGTGCCGGGATGATAGGTATAATTAACGGAATAGGCATCCGGATAAGTGATTTCATTTATCTGCCCTGCAGGATTGTAATTATAATAGATATTATAATTTTGACTGTCCATTGACATTGTTTTTTGTATAAGCTGGCCTGTCTCATTGTATGCTGCGTTGGTGATAACAACGCCACCCTTTGAGATTGAGTACAGCTTGCCATTTCCATTTGCACCAATGTCATAGGCTAAAGCAACCTGAGGTTCCGGAGAGCTGACATTTGTATATGTTTTGGTTTTCAAGCGATTGCGGCTGTCATAATCATAGGTAATTACCTGACCCTTAGCATCAGTCTGTGTAAGCACCTCACCATTGGGTTTATAGGTGTACGTCCAGATTCCCAGGTCAGGATCATCTTGTTGTGTGATATGCCCAAGCCAGTTTCTGGTTAAAACAATGCTATTATTCAAAGGGCCTGTAACGTTTATTAAATCTCCGGCAGCATTGTAGTCGTAGTTGCTTGTAATGTTGTTGGCCTCGGTAATGGTTTGGATGCGGCCCAGAAAATCCCGGCCTTCGGTTGTTGATCTGCCATCAGGATCGGTAATGATCCGGTTAAACCCTGGATAGTTGATGGTTGTTGTTGCAACACTGCCGTCATCATGCGGCGTTTGGATTGTTCTGGGCCGATCAACAAAATCAAAACTTGTGATGTTTCGATAGGGTACCCCAGCCGGTGATGAGCTGGCGTAAGAAAAATCTGTGGTGAAAAAAGGCCCTGTGGTTTGCCAGTTACGCCCGGCACCGTCATAAGAATATCGCATGGTGCTGTTTGCACCGGAGATTCCTCTTTGAGTTGTTTGTAAAACACGATCAAGGCCATCAGTATATTTGTAAGTATCAGCAAAGGTACCGCTTCCATCATACACCCTGTCAATCGTATAGCGAGGGCGAGCTGTATCGTTATACACTATATCCTTATAGCCTGGTCCGGGGTAATCCTCTTTTTGAACACGGCCATAGTTATCATAGGTGTATGTTGTGGTGAGGGTGTTCTCATCAACAATCGTCCGGGGTTTCCCCCATTGGTTAAAATTAGAATAGGTTGTGATTAAACCTTCAAAGTTTTTTTCATTCAAAAAAGAAGTACCATTATAATAAGTAAATGTTGTGGTATTATTGTTCGGATCAATTTTTGTGAGAAGATTACCTGAACTATCATAATCAGGCATCTGAATAATTGCGTTGCTCCCATTGTTGTTTATATGGGTTTCTAATGTTAAATTACCTTGCCCATTATATTCAAATTGAGTGTGTCGTGCAGTGGTACTATCCTGCTGGATACGATTATCTGTCAATCTCCAAATCCAAGCGCCATGGTTGGCGTATATATTTGTTTCAACATGGTTGGACGCACCAGCTCCTGATTTGGTTATAGTGCTGGCGTATCCAAACCCTGAAGTTAGCGTATAATCATAATCAATATTTGATGGGACGTTAGTTCCCCCGCTGGTAATACTGCTGTTTATATAATCTGGGCGTACCCAAACAGCACCTTTTTGAAAACCATTTTGGATGTCATCTTGTATGACGATCTTTTCCCAGGCTGATGTGGTCAAGTTAAAATCAGAATTATCGGTATAATTTAATGTTGCAGCACGGCCTTTCAAATAATAATCATTGACTGCATACTCGGAAGTTAACGTTGTATTGTTGGGATTATCTTGAATAATTTTCTTCAATCCTAAAAATTCTCTTTCTCTTACATCATAGTGGGCACCAAAATAATCATAGGTTGTTGTTGGACTATTACCAATTCCGTCGTTAATCGTTATGGAATCAACTAATTCGGTGGAAAAAGGAAGGTGTGCATTAGGATATTCGCTTGATGGTTTATGAACAGACGGATATAAAACAGATCGTTTATAATCAATATCTGAAGTGACTCCATAACCATTATCAATGCCAACAAGTAAATCAGGAGAAATGTTGGATGGAGACATTATTTTAGCAAGATAGATATCAATACCACGGTCAGAGGATTTGAATTGCAGCGTATCTGCCAGGCCATCACCATTGATATCAATAACAGCTCCAAACCCCCATTTGGTGCTTGTAATCGCATTCTCATAGTTAAAATTGCCTTTGCCGTCTCCTAAATAGTAATGAATATTAAAAATAAAAGAGGGTGGATACGCGATTGAAGAGAATTTGATCAAATCATCAAAACCATCTCCATTTATATCAGCAACATGGACCTGCCCCTGAAAACTCTGTGTCTGGCTAGTGTCGATGATTTTTGCAGGCAAGACAAAACCACCAAAACCATCGGAAAGAAAGGTATAAACTAAAGTACCGTTGCCTGGGTCAAGATAATGGGTGGTGGGTACTACTAAGTCTGATAGACCATCACCATTCAAATCACCAAACAGGACATCAGAAAAATTGAATTCAATTCCAAGAGGAGTTGTTATCGGTTGCGAGTGATTCCATATCCATTCGGTTCCGAATGTCCCATCACCATTTGCCAGATACACATAAACAGAGTTTGTATATTCAAAACCTGCACCGGTATCACTCCATCGCTTTTTTATAATTATATCTGAAAGACCATCTCCGTTCGGATCAGCTATGGAACAATTTTCTGCTGACACATCATCTTCTATATCTGTGTCAATGGTATTGGTTTCAAATCCGCCAGATCCATCTGAAATATGAACTCTAATTAAGCCATAAGACTCTTCGCCATCCCACCCATTCAATAATTCTATTAAATCCGGTAAACCATCTCCATTAACATCTGCCAATCGGGTCTTTCCAAGACCGGCTGAAAAACTTCTTTCTCCAATATAATCAAAAGAACCTTCCACAGTGGAACTTGCCAAATAGACCCGTATTGCAGTTTCATTAGTATTACTTTTTAAAAGATCTGCTCGACCGTCTCCATTAATATCACCAAAATGAATATGGCCGGCAATATTCTCTGCGTTTGTGTCATAAACTATAGGAGAACCAAAGCTTCCATCATTGGCTCCAAGAAAAACTCGTAATAAAGGTGATCTGGTTGGGGTTCTGGTTTGGAATTTGACCAGATCCTTAATTCCATCTCCATTGATATCAGCAAAATGGATTAATCCCATTCCATTCTCAAATTCGGTGGTTTTTGTTTTCTTGCTGTCAAAAGTGAAGTCGGCACCAGGCTCATAATTAAAACTTGTTTTCGGTAAAACAGTGCTTCCAAAATTTGATCCATATTCTTGAACACTTTCTAAAGCTGTGCCGCCATAGTGGCCGGTGCTATAGTTTAATGAATATTTATGAGCTTGTTGGCCTGATCCATAAACCTCTATTGTTTTTAAGCGCTTTGTAAATTCAAGCCGCCCGTAATTATTGTACACGGGATGTCTGTCAGGACGAACTTCTGGAATAAATTTTATACTGGATCCTGGTGAGTAATTGATCTGATTAATATAATATTCACTAGTGCCTTCTGGGAGGGTAGTATTATTATATGTAATAGAAATACTATTGCCATTGGGGTCTTCTATTCTGTCCAAAAGCCATTTGAAAGTTGTCCTTTGGCCTGGCCAGGGATAGGGATTGTATGCCAGTACTCTCGACTCAGGGGATGATCCAAAAAACTTTTTTGATCCATCTGCAAGATATATTACCCAGCCGGTACTTGACCCAAGATAGTTAAACTTAGTAAAATCACCTTCAATCCTGGCGCCATAATAGTTATTGCCCCATTGGGTTCGTTGAATTAAATCAACAGATCCATTATAAACAAAAGAGTCATTGTCATTAAGCTTCATTGGTGTTTTTGTAGACCTTTGTATGGAATCAAGTTCAAGGCTCCAACCGACACCAACCCAACCATTTCGCTTGCTATTACTGTTATACGTCAAGGATAGTTCCGGCTGTAAGCCACCTTTGCCTGGCGGTACTTTTATGGGGATGCTAAATGATAAAGCACCTGTATTACCGGTAGTACCTGGCAATGATTCATTGTTTAATATATTTTGATGTGGAATCTGTAATATCTTTTCAGGATCATAGTCCTCCTCGCAAAAAACAGTATTTGAAAACAAAAAAAAGATAGCAATAACAGATAACAATATCAGATTTTTTCTCATGTATTTAAAGGTATTCATAGGTACTGTCTCCTCGGCCAAACTATTGGTGGTAATAATTTAATAAACTGTTTTGGTAATGCTTTTTATTCTTCCGCCATCGTCATAGTCGTATGTTGTATCTATTTGTACAGCATCATCACAACTGACATATTCCTGGACCACAACAGTTCTGTAAATCGGAGCTGCTGCGTTCCCTGTAGTGTCAGATACATTATATGTAATTGTATAGTTACCAAGTTGATTGATATTAACCGGATTGTTTATTTCAATATTGGAGTTGACATTGTTATCACAATTATCTGTAGCTGTGGCTCCTGGGTCTATATATATGTCACCCAATCTATGTATCAGAGTAGCCTCGCCTACCAGCGTTAGAACAGGCGGCTCAATATCATTAGCACATTCATCAATTTCATTAACCGTAATGCTAAAAGCATTTAGCGACGCATTAGCTCCGGCAATATCTGTTACCGTAATGATAATATTATTAGTTGTTCCAATATCATTTTCGCCTGGAGTGCCCGTTAAAGCCCCTGTATTTATATCAAAGCTAGCCCATGATGGCTTATTTACAATGTTGAAAGTGAGTATATCACCAGTATCAATATCTGACGCTGTTGGTGTGAAGGTATAGTCCTCACCTTCATTGATTTGAGTTGCCGGAGTGCCAGCGATCGTTGGCGCATCATTGGTATTGTTAACGGTAATATTAAAAGCAGTCAATGAGGCATTAGCACCGGCAGAATCAGAGACCGTAATGACAATGTTGCCTGTTATTCCAACATCGCTGTTAACTGGTGTACCCGTTAAAGCACCAGTATTGGTGTCGAATGCAGCCCAGGACGGTTTGTTGATAATGCTGAACGTTAATATATCACCTGCATCTTCATCTGAGGCAGTCGGCGTAAAAGTGTAGAGTTCATCTTCATTGGTTTGTGTTAATGGTGTCCCACTGATAACAGGAGCATTATTGATATTAATTATAGTGACAATAGCCAGGTTGTGAAATAATCCACTGGTGACAGCAGTGATATTGCTAAGGCCTGATACTTGTACAGGAAAATTTCTGGGAGTAGTGGTACCGTCTCCTAACACACCGTTTTCATTAGATCCCCATGCCCAGGCCGTACCGTCAGTTTTTAGTATCAGAGTGTGATATAATCCGCAGGCAATGGCGTCAACATCAGTTAAAGCGGATGCCTGCACAGGAAGATTTCTGTTGGTGGTGGTGCCGTCGCCTAACTGACCGTCTTGATTATATCCCCATGCCCAGACTGTGCGATCCTCTTTTATTGCAAAGCAGTGATGAGTTCCTCCGGCAATGGCCTCAACATCAGTTAAACCTGATACCTGCACAGGACTGAGTCTGTCACTGTTGGTGCCGTCTCCTAACATGCCGTAATAATTAAACCCCCATGCCCAGGCCGTACCGTCAGTTTTTAGTGCCAGGCTATAATTAAATCCACCTGCAATAGCAATAACATCAGTTAAACCTGATACCTGCACAGGAAGATTTCTGTTGGTGGTGGTGGTGTCTCCTAACTGGCCGTTTTGATTAGATCCCCATGCCCAGACTGAACCATCCGCTTTTATTGCAAGACTATGATTATATCCCCCGGCAATGGCGATAACATCAGTTAAACCTGATACCTGCACAGGAAGATTACTGTTATTGTTAGTGCCATCACCTATCTGGCCAAATGAATTTTGCCCCCAGGCCCAGACTGTGCCGTCTGCTTTTAATGCCATGCTGTGAGAAATGCCCTCGGTAATGGCAGTGACATCATTAAGACCAGATACCTGTACAGGACTTAATCTCGTGTTGGTGGTGCCATCTCCTATCTGGCCAGATGAATTTTGCCCCCAGGCAGAAACTATAGTGCCATTGATGTTGTTCACTGTGATACTGAAGGCTGTTAATGAGGCAGTTGCACCAGCAGCATCTGAGACTGTAATGACTATACCATTTGTTGTTCCAATATCATTCTCGCCCGGAGTTCCGGTTAATGCTCCTGTGTTTGTATCAAAGGTTGCCCAGGCAGGTTGATTTGTAATGCTGAAAGTTAATATATCACCAATATCATCATCCGAAGCTGTTGGTGTGAAGGAGTAAGGTTCGTCTTCATTTATTATTGTTATTGGAATGCCGGAAATTGTCGGAATATCGTTTATATTGGTAACTGTAATACTGAAGGCTGTTAATGAGGCTGTTGCACCGGCAGTATCTGAGACTGTAATGACTATGCCATTTGTTGTTCCAATATCATTGTCGCCCGGAGTTCCGGTTAATGCTCCTGTGCTTGTATCAAAGGCCGCCCAGGCAGGTTGGTTTGTAATGCTGAAAGTTAATATATCACCGATATCATCGTCTGAAGCTGTTGGTATAAAGCTGTAGTTTGCATCTTCATTGATTTGAGTTGATGGTGTCCCACTTATGACAGGCGTGTTATTGGCAGTAATTATAGTGACAACAGCCAGGTTATGAAAAAATCCACCGGCAACAGCAGTGACATTGTTAAGGCCTGATACCTGCGCAGGAAGATTTTTGTTGGTGGTTGTGCCGTCTCCTAACTGGCCAAAAGAATTAGATCCCCATGCCCAAGCTGTGCCGTCTGATTTTAGTGCAAGACTGTGTTGGAATCCACCGGCAACGACGGCAACATCAGTTAAACTTGAAACCTGCACAGGAAGATTTCTGTTGGTGGTTGTATTGTCTCCTAACTGGCCGAAAGCATTAGATCCCCATGCCCAGGCTGTGCCATCCGTTTTTATAGCAAGACTGTGATATACGCCACTGGTAATGGCGGCAACATCAGTTAATCCTGAAACCTGCACTGGACTGAGGCTGTTGTTGTTAGTGCCGTCTCCCAACTGGCCGAAAGCATTAGATCCCCATGCCCAGACTGTGCCGTCTGGTTTTAAAGCAAGGCTGTGAAAAATGCCCCCTGTAATGGCAGTGATATCGCTAAGACCTGATACCTGCACAGGAAGATTTCTGTTGGTGGTAGTATTGTCTCCTAACTGGCCGTTTTGATTATATCCCCATGCCCAAGCCGTACCGTCAGTTTTTATCACCAAATTGTGATGTGCTCCGCAGGCAATGGCGGCAACATCAGTTAAACCTGATACCTGTACAGGAAGATTTTTTTTACTGGTGGTGCCGTCTCCTAACTCCCCCAATGAATTAGATCCCCATGCCCAGACTGTGCCGTCAGTTTTTAAAGCAAGGCTGTGAAAAGCGCCACTGGCAACGGCAGTAACATCAGTTAAACCTGATACCTGCACAGGACTGAGGCTGTTGTTGTTGGTGCCATCTCCTAACTGGCCGTTTTGATTAGATCCCCATGCCCAGACTGTGCCGTCTGCTTTTAGTGTCATGCTGTGAGAAATGCCCCCGGCAATGGCAGTTACGTCGTTAATACCTGATACCTGCACAGGAAGATTTCTGTCGGTGGTGGTGCCGTCTCCTAACTGGCCAGATGAATTTTGTCCCCAGGCAGAAACTATAGTATCATTTGCAGCAGCACTTCCAAAAATCATTAAGAAAATTATTGAGAAAACTGTGATTGAAGCCCTTTTTTTTATCATTTTAAATTTCCTTTTATTAAAAAATTTAGCTTTATTTTTAATAAAATTATTACCACTCTTTCACAGATGAGTTAGATAATAAAAAAATATTTTCTACTGGTCATAGTAAAAAAAAAATAAAAATTCAATCCGGGAAAACCCTGATTTTTGCAATTAAATTAAATTTTTTTATGGAAATATGCTGTAAATTGGGAAATTAAAGAGATGAAAACATTGTTTATAGAAACTCTCGTTGTTTTTGAAGATTTAAAAAGGCTTTACTCTCTTTTTTGGAAAAATAGCTACAGAGGAAATGTATGATATAAAAAACTTCCACAGGCCATGAGAATGGTCTGCGGAAGTTTATAGCGGTTCTAAAAAATATATGCCAAAAAAAAATCTAGACTTTTGATTTAAAGTATGCTTAGGATAAATACATGGGACGCCCATTTATTTATTCAAACCCAGAGAATGGGAGTATAGAAGAATTGAAAGGAGTATCTCGTGTTGGTTCAACTGAAACCGCATCGAGATGCACAACCTTCAGTTCTTGTTATCGGGCCTTCCCAGAGAGAATATTTGTCACGCACTTTTAGTAAGTGAACGCGCATTAAGGAAAGGGATAAAAGCCTTTAATGAAAGAGGTGTAGATGGCCTGATCGTCAGGATGAAGAAAAAAGGAGGCCATTTACGCATGAATGTGATGGGAATGATTTGTCCAAGAACCGAAGAATTTTTTTGCGATAGAGACATCTCATTCAGACACGGAAACATTCCAGGCCTTTCTTGACGAGGCAGGAGACACCATTCGACTGGAACGATCAAAAAACATACTGATCCTTGACAATGCCTCCTGGCATAAGAAGAAAACATTGGGTTTTCATGGTTGGCAACCCAAATTTTTACCACCGTATTCACCGGACTTTAACCCAATCGAGCGAATCTGGAATACCATGAAGGCAAGGTGGTTTAATAATCATGTCTGCAAAAATGTCCAGCAATTAATGAATAGATTGGATCAAGCAATTCTTGATGTAATTAACAACTCGGAAAGGAATCAAAAAACGCTTCAATTGGATCGTTATTTTGAGAACCGCTATTGAATTCTGGGGGGGGTATAAATTAATCGTCACCATGAACCTATACTGGAAACTGTATCTTTCAGAAAGTAGCCCTGAACGCACGGAAATTGTCGAATACCTTGATCTCATCCTCGGCAGAACCGTGAAGAAAGATTTCAGGCACAAAATCCTGCTTGACACGGAAACATGTTGTGACGATGAATATCACCTCGGATCCGTTATATACCCTGATAGAACTTTTTCTGAATTCAGCCTGAGAAAAAACGAATGGTTGACACTTACTCATAACCGGCATGACCAGAACCGGTGTGTGGTTGATGCAGCTTATAGGCATTATCAAACACTCATATTTTCTGGGGGATGGTGTTGAATACCTGCTCAGGTACGAAATTGATGCTGTCTATTCAGAGCAGGGCCTATATTAAGGCGCTTGCCAGCCTGACTTTTAAAAGAGGCCTTGGATGCATCTACACCCAGCCTTTTTACAATATTTAAATCATCACCTTTGCCGCAGCCATAGTCAAAGAAAGAATATTCTCTGTTCAGGTAATTATGCCTGTAAAGAGATTGCACGGGAGTGGCAAGGCTGTACCTATTAATTGCAGTTTTATGTTTCTCTATTCCATTCTCTGAAAAACCATCTTTAACAATTTTATGGTCTATGACAGAAATGCCTTTTTCTCTAAGGATTTTGTCCCAATTGTTCCTAAACCCTATTATGCGTTTGTTCTCAAACATACCTTCATTTTCAGCCTGGATAGTTAATTTCTTATATTATGGAATTAACGGGTCTGAAGGACCTAATAATGTTTCTTTACGATGTAGAATCGGTGGGTTCTTTTAATTATTATAATTCACTATTGTCCAAAAACGGGATTTAGATAAAAAATTATTGTAGGAATTCTCCTTATGGGATTATGGTTGTTGTTACCACACAATAACCGGACAAACCACAAAAAGGAGAATTCCAAAATGATGGTACGACATGCAAGCCTTTTCAGTCAACTGTTAGCATTTTTTGACCGCAACAAATTTAAGAATTTGGTTATGAAACATAAGACAGAAAAATATTCAAAAGGTTTTAAAAGCTGGGATCATTTTGTTTCCATGCTTTTCTGTCAAGTTGCCCAGGCCAAGAGTCTCAGAGAAATAAGTGGCGGTCTCGCCTGTTGTATGGGTAAGCTGCGCCACCTTGGTGTGGTGTCTGCACCAAATAAATCAACTTTGTCTTATGCCAATACAAACCGGTCATGGGAACTTTTTCAGGATTTGTTTTATAATACCCTTAATTTCTGCCGGAAAGCATCACCGGGTAAGCATAAATTCAGGTTTAAAAATAAACTGTTGTCTTTGGACAGCACAACAATCTCTTTGTGTCTCAATTTATTCCCCTGGGCTGAGTTTCGTCGTAAAAAAGGTGCGGTTAAACTCCATTTACTATTGGATCATGATGGGTACTTGCCATCCTATGCGTATATATCCAATGGAAAAAAACATGAATCGAACTATGCCAGAAAGTTCCCTCTGGCTGTAGGTTCAATTATTACAATGGATAAAGGTTATACCGATTACAAGCTGTATTCATTCTGGACAGCAAAAGGCATATATTTTGTGACCCGGTTAAAAATAAATGCCAGTTATAAAGTTCTTGAAGAGAGGCCAGTTCCTCAAAATCGAAATATTTTATCTGATGAAATCATCAAACTTACCGGATATAAAGCCCGCAAAGAGTGTCGTTTTCTGCTTCGCAGGGTTGTTGTATGGGATGCTGAGAATCAACGGGAGATAACCCTTTTGACCAACCATTATGAATTTGGGGCCACAACCATCTCTGCCATTTATAAAGACAGGTGGCAGATCGAATTGTTTTTCAAGGCCATAAAACAGAACCTGAGAATCAAGACCTTTGTTGGAACAACTGAAAATGCCCTTAATATTCAAATTTGGACAGCACTGATTGCCATGCTGCTGATTAAATTTCTTCAACTCAAGTCCAAGTTTGAATGGTCCTTATCGAATTTGGTGGCTTTTTTGAGATGGAATTTATTCACTTATAAAGATCTTTGGGAATGGATAAATAAGCCATTTGAAACCATTGGATCGAGTCCCCAACCTGTGCAGATGCAATTGCCTATAAAAGGGTTGTGAGGGCATAGGACTACAATTTGGCAACCTGGTTTTGAAAATAGAGCGTTTAAAACGATTTTATGCGGCTCTCGTGCCCTGAAAATCAAAAAATCAATTTATTTTGGACAGTAGTGATTATAATTAATTTTTTTGCAGGTTAATGTTTGCAGATTAATTGAATGGCCGCTTTCCAATGATGGGAAAGCTTCTGTGTAGAATTCAGGATAGTTCAATAATGATATTTTGAATTCTCGTTTGGAGAATTTAGGGATATTCCATAGAGTAGCTTCAAGTTTAAACTCAACAATCCTTGCCGCTATTAAAGTTTGTAACTGGGTTGGTAAACATTTTATTGATGATTTATGAAAATAAATGGCGTGGGCAAATGCTTGCCGATTTTTATTTACCAGATATTTAAACGCTTCAGAGTCCATTTGTCCTTAGGGTTCAATATCGGTATTTCAACTGAAAGCGGTAATTCCAACGAAAACCGCTGAAAGCCTTTTATGTTTTATTGCCCAGGGACAGAATTAAACTGCCGACATGTGAAATTTCAGTCCATTCGCTTAATAACATGGCTTTTGAACCTACAAAAAAAAAGCTGACGTTGAAAATTAAAAACCGCATTAAAAAACACATTAAATATTGATAGAAAGACAAAAGGTTTTCAACATAAAAGCTGAAAACCTTTGTTTTTTATGGTGGGCCGTCAGGGAGTCGAACCCGGGACCTACTGATTAAGAGTCAGTTGCTCTACCAGTTGAGCTAACGGCCCATAAAAAACCTGCAATACCTATCAGGTTTGCAAAAAAAAGTCAACTTTTTTAAAACCCTGAATTATGATAAAAAGCGGTTGACCCTTTAATTTAAGGTTTGTTATATTCAAAAGTTCATTTGTGCTTAAAAGTTAGGATTTATTTATAATGAAGGGGAAAAATATGTTGACATCAAAATCAGAAGCGCTTTTTAAACAAGCCCTGGAATGTATTCCAGGAGGGGTTAACTCTCCGGTCAGAGCGTGCAACTCTGTTGGGGGACAGCCTATCTTTATTGAACAGGGGGATAAAGCCAGGATTTATGATGCAGATGGCAATGTTTATATTGATTATGTTCTTTCCTGGGGGCCATTGATTTTAGGTCACAGGCCCAAGGTGGTGATTGATGCACTGCAAAAGGTTCTTGAAATTGGAACCAGCTTTGGCGCACCCACCCGGTTAGAAACTCAGCTGGCTCAACTGGTTATTGATATGGTGGATTCCATTGAAAAAATTCGGATGGTTAATTCAGGCACTGAAGCCACCATGAGTGCGGTTCGATTGGCCAGAGGATACACAGGCAGGGATGTAATTATAAAATTTGACGGTTGTTACCATGGCCATTCTGATATGCTCCTTGTGGCAGCAGGTTCTGGTGTCGCCACTCTGGGAATTCCCGGCAGTCCGGGTATTCCTGAATCGGTTATCTCCAATACCTTGTCTTTAAAATACAATGATATTGAAGGGTTTATAACGCTCATGAAGGAAAAAGGAGATACCATTGCAGGTGTTATTATTGAACCTATTGCCGGGAATATGGGAATGGTACCGCCTGTGGAAGGCTTTCTTGAAACCTTGCGTGAATATACACAATCCAATGGTGCGCTTTTAATTTTTGATGAGGTGATGACAGGCTTTCGGGTGGGTAAAGGATCTGCTCAAGGATTGTATGGTATTACACCGGATCTGTCTTGCTTTGGTAAAGTCATTGGTGGCGGACTTCCAGTTGGCGCCTATGGCGGCAAACGAGAAATCATGGATCATATTGCGCCTGTGGGAAATGTTTATCAGGCAGGAACGCTGTCAGGCAACCCTTTAGCCATGGCCGCTGGAATTGCAACCTTGACAGAATTACAAAAAGACTCAGTATATGCTGAACTTGAACAGAAAACTACCCGGTTAATGAATGGGTTGCAGGCAGCAGCAGATGAAGCCGGGATCAGTCTGCAGACCAACCATGTCGGTTCCATGGCTGGTTTCTTTTTTACGGATCAAACAGTTCATAATTTTGATGATGCCAAGACTTGTGATCTTGATCGGTTTGCAAAGTTTTATCGGATCATGCTTACAAAGGGAGTGTACCTTGCGCCGTCTCAGTTTGAGGCATGTTTTGTTTCCCTGGCTCATACTGATGAAGATATTGATTTTACGATTGAGGCTGCCAGACAGGCCATGGCGTTACTTTAAGGCATTATGATTAAAAAAATACATTTAGTGGCTGCCTGTGGAACAGGCATGGGTACCCTGGCTTGTATTCTCAAAGAAATGGGATATTCAGTGTCAGGTTCTGATCAACATGTTTATCCACCCATGAGTGATTTTTTAAGAGAAAAGGGCATCTTGCTCTTTGAAGGGTATGACCCGTCTCATATTGATCATAATCCTGACTTGGTCATTATTGGAAATGCAGTGACAAAACACAATCCTGAGGCCATGGCTGTTCTTGAAAGCAAAGTTGAATACCTGTCCATGCCCCAGGCTGTGAATCGGTTTATTGCTAAAGACAAAAAGATCATTCTGGTGACAGGCACACATGGGAAAACAACAACATCATCCATTATGGCCCATATCCTCCATACGGCTGGTATGGATCCGTCGTTTATGATTGGCGGGATCTTAAAGGATTTTAATTCAAGCTTTCGAATCGGGAAAGGCGACTACATGGTGATTGAAGGGGATGAATATGACACGGCTTTTTTTGATAAAGGGCCCAAGTTCATGCATTATGAGCCCCGGATTACCATCATGACCGGCATTGAATTTGATCATGCCGATATATTTACCGACATTGATCATATTAAATCTGTGTTTTCCAATTTTCTTAAAAAAAATGAAAAAACAACTCATATTATTGCGTTTAACGAGAATCAAAATTTAATGGATGTTCTTTCCAGTAGTTCTTCTGTCTCCATGGAAACATATGGAACCAATGCCCAGTGGTTTTTCAGCGATCATGATCAGCAAAATGGATGGACTATATTTGATGTTCATGGCTCAGGACAGACGATTTTCATTAAAACAAGGTTGCCCGGAGAGCACAATATTTTTAATTGTATGGCCTGCATTGCGACTGCGGTTAAAATCGGCATCAGCAAACCAATGATTCAAAAAGCGTTAAAAAGTTTTACCGGCATTAAGCGACGCCAGGAAATCCGCGGGGTTAAAAACCAAATTACTGTAATGGATGATTTTGCCCATCATCCCACAGCTGTTCAAGAGACAATTAAAGCAGTTAAGCCTTTTTATAAAGAGGGCAGGGTGATCGCAGTGTTTGAACCCAGAACCAATACAAGCATGAGACATTTTTTTCAACAAACATATCCCATGTCTTTTAGTCAGGCAGACATGGTCTGTATCTGTGAGCCATGTACCAAAAAAACGATTCAAGCAGATGAAAAATTTTCTACCCAACAACTGGTAGCCGACATTGTAAAAATGGGTGTTGATGCATATCATTTTAAAAACAGTCAAGAGATTATCAATTTTTTATGCATCAATCTTAAAAAAAATGATTTGGTATTAATCATGTCCAATGGCGGTTTTGATAATATTCATCTTAAACTGCTCGAGAATATTAAATGAAAAAAAAGGTGATCATCCGCATTATTGGATTCGGTATTTTTCATGCTGTTTTGTATTTATATATTGTTCCTTTTCTCATTTATCCAAAATTCGGTCATAATGGATTACTTTTTGCCGTTATTGTAGCGATTATCATTTCAATAGCAGTCTTTGGAACAATTATTTTTAATAAAAAAAAAGGAGATACGAATGACGAATGAACTAAAGTTGGAATGGGATCCAAAATTCAGTGTATCAATTGAAGATATAGATAAATATCAGCAAAAAATGTTTGAGATGTTTAATCAATTGCTTGATCTTAAGAAGAATAAGAATGAAGCCAAAGAATACATTGATTTAATATCTGACATAAATGAATTCAGTAAATTGTATTTTGGCGCAGAAGAAAAAATACTCAGAAAGATCAAGTATCCTGATTATGCTGCCCATGCCAAGGCCCACAGACAATTTACCAAAAATTTTATCAGCTTACGTCGTGAAATTGCAGAAGATGTAGAAAACTTAACTGACCAGGCTATTGTCGAGCTCCGTGAGTGGCTGATCAATCATATATTAGAGTTGGATTCCATGTATATCCCATTTATTAGAATTACAGATTATATAGAAAAATCGGAAATAAGATAAATTAAAGTTTTTTTTGTTAACTGACGATGGGTCTGGCTAGTAAAGCATCATTATAACAGCTAAAAATATGGTAGTGGCAGACCCATGACTTTTGATTATAAAATTATACCGGTTCGACGCGAGACTATTGATTCTTCATATAAGATTGATGGGTTTTCCGAAAGACGTCAGGCCGTGAGCAGAAAGAGTAAAAAAGAAAGACGAATGCAGGAAAAAGATAGGAGAAGCGGTATAAGAGACGGTGTTATCGTAAGTCTTTCCTCTCGAAATAACCGGCGTAAAGGTACAGACAGAAGACATTATCTTTCAAGAATAGTCGTTTAAACCATTATTTTCTCTGGTTTTGTTTTATCTTCCCTCACACTTTACTTCAATTTTTATTTGAATTATGGTTTACAATAATTCATATGAATTATTGTATGAATTAACCAACGATTGAATATGGATCAGGGATTGACTAACAAAATGACTCAAATAATAGATTTTAATCTTGATTCTATTCATGAACAGGGGCTTTTCTCATCTCTGGATTATTTTTTTGCAAAATCCGTTTCTAAGACGTTTAATGAAAAAAATGCTATTGTTCAGGTCTCTGTTGCACTGGCTTCCAAAGCATTGTCTCAAGGGCATATTTGCCTTGATTTAAAAGAAATTACCGGAGAATCTGCGAATGACAACGCAAATCGGGTCGATTTTTTTGATATCCCGGTTCATGTACCGACATTAAAAAACTGGATCTTTGCACTGACCCGATCTCCCCTTGTATCTGATACCATTCAAACTCCCCTGGTTCTGGATAGTGATAACCGGCTGTATTTGAGCAAGTACTTTGATTTCCAATCCAGATTAATTCAAAATATTGTTAGTCGCCTGCCAATTAAAACCAGAAAGGGTAAAACCGAAAAAAATCAATCAGAAAAAAAGGTTGAACCATGTATTAACAAGCTTATTGATACTTTTTTCGATTCATGCGATTCAAATACGATCGGACAACAAAAAGCGGTTAAACATGCTGTTTTAAAGCCATTGACCATTATTTCAGGAGGGCCGGGAACCGGTAAAACCTATGTTTCAGGATTAATCAAAAAAATATTGGTTTCATGGGCTTTGCAAAATCAAATGCCTGAACCCAGGATTATAAGTGTCGCCCCCACTGGAAAAGCAGCATCAAAAATGGCAAATGGCAAAACGATTCATTCTGTATTGAGACCTTTAAAAAATAAACCCGGGTTTTTTTATTGTAAAAAAAATCCCCTGATTGTGGATATTGTCATCATTGATGAAGCCTCCATGATTGATATTGTTTTGTTGACACGTTTAATGGAAGCCATTCCCATAACAGCAAAAATTATCATTTTAGGTGATACGCATCAATTGTCTTCTATTCAGGCAGGATCTGTATTTAATGATATTTGCAGTGCTAAGCCATTATCTTCGTGTGTTTTCTTTTTAGACTATAATTTCAGGTCAAAAGGAAAAACAGGTATTGAAAAATTATCCAAAGCAATTAATGAAAATGATGTCTATCAAATCGAACAGGTTTTAACCGGAAAAGAATATACTGACATCGTTTTTGAAGACCTTTCAAAAAAAGATTTTCAAAGCGTTGTTTATTCTTATATCAAAGAGGGATATCACTCATTATCAAAGGCTGGAACCATAGAAAAAATATTGATTGGATTGGATGATTTCAGAATATTATGTGCGCACAATTCAGGAGAATACGGAACATTATCAATTAATCATCTTTGTGAAAACATTTTGCGATCCCAACAAAATTTTGATATACCTCAAAGACTTTTAAAGCAGATCATCATGGTGACGGTCAATGACTATAAAAAGGGATTGTTCAATGGTGATACGGGGATTGTGATAAGAAAGGATAAAGAGTGCAGGGCGGTTTTTAAGGATCAAGACGAAAAGATAAAAGAATATCGAATAGCAGATTTACCCGGGCATGTACCGGCGTTCGCCATTACTATTCATAAAAGCCAAGGGTCAGAGTTTAAAACGGTTTTAATAATTATTCCTGACCATTTGTCTTCTGTATTAACCCGGCAACTACTTTATACAGGCATTACACGGGCAAAAACAAAGGTCATTATTACAGGAAGGCTTGATATTATAAAACAGGCTGTCAGTTTGTCGATCAATCGAACATCCGGGTTGACCAAAGGGTTGGAAATGGCTATGGCACCATAGAAATGGCTATGGCACCATAGCTGATAGAAAATTAATAAAAAGAGAGATTAATTTGAAAAATAAACAAACCATAGCCGAGCAAATCTGGCATTTTTTTTGTTCAGTCAAGCTGGCTGTTTATACACTGGTACTGATAGCAGGTACTTCGATTATAGGTACTGTGATCCAGCAGAATGCATCCAAACAGGAATATATAATCTGGGCGCAGAACAAATTGAAGCTGTCCTTAAGTTCCAGTGAAGCATTTTACAATTTTATTACCGTGCTGAATATTGATGATATGTACCATGCACCATGGTTTTTAGCTCTTATCCTTATCTTGTGCATTAATATAGTTGTATGCTCAATTGAGAGATTATCAAAGACCTGGAAAATTATTTTTCCAAAGCAAATAACCTTTAATAAAGATCGGTTCAGGAAACAAAAAAATCTTGAAACCTTTTCAATTGGCAAAGATCAAGATTCTTTAATCAATCAATATGAAACTTTTTTATCCAAGAAAATTGGAAAGGTTATTAAAGAAAAGACAGAATCTTCCATGGTTTTATATGCTGAAAAAGGCCGATGGACACGAATCGGTATTTACTTTGTTCATTCCAGTATTCTTTTGCTTCTTGTGGGCGCATTAATTGGTGCTATATTCGGGTTCAAGGCTAATTTGAGACTGGATGAGGGGCAAACCTCTGATATAGTACATCTTTCTAAAGGAATGCCTTTAAAGCTTGATTTTTCTATCCGTTGCAATGATTTTTCAGTTAAATTTTATGATACAGGTGCACCTGAAGAGTTTAAATCAAATTTAACCATTATTGAACACGGCAAAGAGCGCTTTACAAAAGATATCATAGTGAATCAGCCCCTGCGGTACAAAGGAATTAACATTTTTCAGTCTTCTTATGGTACAGCTGAACCTGAAGGTGTTGTCATGGATATTGTCCGTTTATCAGACAATCAGACAATAACAAGACAATTTAAAATCGGTGATGAAATTGATTTGCCGGGAGATCAGGGTAAATTTTTACTTGAAGGATCTATCCCCCACTTTGATTTTCGAGGACAGAATTTAGGAAATGCCTTTGTTGGGAAAATCACATCCAATGACGGCAAATCCCTTCAAATCGGACTTCCTTTAAGATTTGCAAGTTTTGACAGGATGCGAAAAGGAACCTTTGCTTTTATTCTAAAAGAAACTATACAAAAATATTATACCGGACTGCAGATTACAAAAGATCCTGGAATCTGGTATGTCTATGCTGGATTTATCCTGATGATTATGGGCTGTTGGGTCACGTTTTTTATGACGCATCAATCTTATATGATTGAAATTCAATCTTCTTCTAATGGGGATTCGGTTGTCAGTATTTCAGGCACAAGTAACCGAAATAACCATGGGATGAAACTTAAAATTAAAAAAATTCTTACACAATTAAAAGGTTAATTTTTTTATGACTTCTTCATTAGCATTATCCACCACAACTTTTTTTTATGCATTGGCCTCTATTTTTTATATTGGGTCCTTTACCTTTAAAAAACCAATGTTTGCAAAAATTGGGTTTATTTTATTAGTGATTGGTTTTATAGATAATACTGCCGGTATACTTCTTCGCTGGATTGAATCCTACCAGATGGGCTATGGTCATGCGCCTTTTGCCAATATGTATGAATCCCTGATCTTTTTTTCCTGGACAATTGCTATTCTTTATATTTTTATTGAGTTTAAATACAAAGAAAGCATTATTGGTGTGTTTGTATCCCCCTTAATTTTTCTTGCCATTGCCTATGCTTCGTTTGATCCAGGCATCAGTAACCAAATATCTCCATTAATCCCAGCGCTTAAAAGTAATTGGCTCATTGCCCATGTGATCACCTGTTTTCTAGGTTATGCCGGATTTGCCGTGGCATTTGGCTTTTCCATCATGTATTTTATCAAACCCAAAGATCCAGATGCTTCCAGCATTTTGGCCAAGCTGCCGTCATGGGACCTTATTGATGAACTCACTTATCAGATGATTGTTTTTGGCTTTCTTTTCCTGACCATAGGCATTATCACAGGTGCTGTATGGGCGAATTCAGCCTGGGGAAAATACTGGACCTGGGATCCAAAAGAGACCTGGTCTCTGATTACCTGGTTCATCTATGCCGTTTTTATGCATTTAAGGCTGATGAGAGGATGGCATGGGAAAAATCTTGCATGGGTATCTATCCTGGGTTTTCTGGCTGTACTATTTACCTATTTTGGTGTTAATTATCTGCTTTCAGGACTTCACAGCTACTCGTAAGATAGTGTTTTGGACAATAATCATCTGCAGCGTTGCTTTGAAGTTCTGCCAAATTACAAGACCTGCCTCATGTACATTAGTACACTCCGGTTTAAAAACAGAGGCTGCATCCTTCTGAGATTTGTCTTATTTTATCTTGACAAGAAAACACAATCTTAATATAAATTAACGCTGATTATAAACAGTATTGAAGGCTGCTAAAGATTGTTGCCTTTAAAAGAAAATAGTTCGGGCATTCGGCCTGACATTAATTGTTATTGTATCATCAACATTTTAAATTGATGGAGTTTTCATGAGTGAAATAGAAAACAAAGCTGAGAATAATTTCGCGGAAAGTGCAGGAGAAGGCACTGCTGGCGACGCAAATGATGATAAAGGATTAGGCCTGGGGGTCATATTTTTTATTGTTGCATTTGTTGTCACTTTTTTATCCAGTACATTGCTTTTTCCCAAATTGCTCTATTCTAAAAAAGAGCAACCTTTTAACTTTAATCATAAACTTCATGTCGGTGAAGTCGGTGATTGTGAAACATGTCATGCGTATAGAGAAGATGGTACCTATGCGGGTATCCCAAAACTTGAAACATGCACAGAGTGTCATGGAGAAGATCCTTTGGGAGATACGGAAGATGAGGCCGTTTTTGTTAAAGAGTATGTAAGTAAAGACAAACAGGTTCCATGGCTTATCTATTCAAGACAACCTGATTGTGTCTTTTTCTCCCATGCCGCACATACCAAAGGTGAAAACCCGATGGATTGTGTAACCTGCCATGGTCCTATCGGAGAATCCACATCTTTAAAGCCATATGAAGAAAACAGAATTACAGGATATAGTCGTGATATCTGGGGTCAAAGCATCTGGGGAATTAAAAAGCATTCCTGGGATCGCATGAAAATGGATGATTGTGCAAAGTGCCACAAACAGGAAACCGGCCACCAGGGATATTGTTTCCAATGCCACAAGTAAACAACCTAAAACACAAGACGTATAAAATTTTATAGAGGAATAATTTATGAAAGTTGATAGAAGAAGCTTCTTGGGATTGGGACTTGGTGCAATAGCTGGTGTCGCAGTTTCCCCTGTTGGGATTAAACTGACAGATGATTCTTCCATTATGTCCCAGACCGATAAACTTTGGCCATGGGCATATCCCCCCCCGCTTGACGGAGAAGCAACATACAAAAGTTCGGTTTGTAGTCTATGTCCGGGAAGTTGTGGTATCAGCGTCCGGAAAATAGATAACAGACCCATTAAAATAGAAGGCTTGTCTAAGTATCCAATAAATGATGGCGGCGCATGTCTTCACGGTATCGCAGGTCTCCAATACCTGTATGACCCATCACGGGTGAAAACACCATTAAAGAAAAATGGTGATAAATTTGAAGAAATTTCATGGGATGATGCCATCTCAATGGTTGCGGCCAAACTTTCGGAAATCAGAAAAACCGGCAATCCTGAAAAACTGGCCTGTATTATCGATAAAGAAGAAGGCTCGGTTTCAGGACTGTTTAAACGGCTGCTCAGCACATTCGGATCCCCCAATTTTTATACCATGCCAAGCCTTGAATCTAACTTACAAGCCACAGCATCCGCCATTCATGGAGATGGTAAAACCATAGGGTTTGATCTTGAAAACTCTGATTTTATCTTAAGCTTTGGTGCGGGTGTTCTCGAAGGCTGGGGATCACCGGTTAATTGTTTTAAAGCCAATGCATCAAAAAAAGAAAGACACGGACAATTTTATCAGATAGAACCGCGGTTATCTAATACTGCAACCAAAGCGGATCACTGGATTCCGGTTAATCCGGGAACTGAAGCTGACCTGGCTTTAGGCTTGTGTGCGGTTATTTTGAAAAATAATTTAAACACAGGGGTTTCTACAGCAGAATTTAAGGGTGGATTCAATCAATTGGTTGCCATCCTTGAACAAGAGTATACGACTGTTAAAACGGCTGAACTAACTGGTATTGCAGCTACAGAGATAGAAAAATTGGCCCAAAAATTTGTCAAAGCTAAAATGCCGGTGGCAGTATTCGGAAAAGGCAGGGGCGACGGCGCTCAAAGCCTTAAAGAAATGGCTGCTGTTCAGATCTTGAATTGTCTGGCAGGTAACATCAATAAAAAAGGTGGTGCCTTTGTCATGGACAAAAATGATTATCTGGAATTTCCGGGTGAATCAAAGGATAGAACTGCCACTGCTGGTAATGCCAAAAGCAAAGCAGGCCAGTATGTGACTCAGCTGTTTGATACGGTTAACAAGGCAGCTCAACCCATAATTGAAGCATTATTGATTTATAATGCAAATCCTGGTTATGCCTTGCATGATCCTAAAATAGTTAAACAGGCATTGGGTAAAATTCCATTTGTGGTTAGTCTTTCTTCTTTTCTGGACGAAACTGCCCAGCAGGCCGATATTGTTCTGCCGGTACACACGTTTCTTGAAAAGACAGAAGATGTTCCATCAGGGGCTGGTTTGCCAAAAACTGTGATTGGCCTGGCCAAACCGATTGTTGATCCCATCTTTAATACCAGACATCCCGGTGATATTCTGCTTTCTTTGGCTGCTTTACTTGACAATGGCGTTGCCCAAAATTTTGAATGGGAAACCTATGGAGAATGTCTTGAAAATGTAACATCCGGTATCTGGGATTCATTATCAGAAGACGGATTTGCTATTGTTTCAGAAGGTTCGCCTTCTGGATCACCAAAAGTGAATGTTTCTTTTCTCGCCAATAATCCTGCAACGATAAAGGCCCAGGGAGATTTTAGTTTTACATTGATTCCCGTTGACAATATGCGTTTGATCTCTTCTGCTACGCCTGCTTCTCCATTTGCCATAAAAACAGTTGCTGATACGGTTATCAAGGGTAAGGATATTGTTGTTGAACTTAATCCAAAGACAGCGAATAGCCTCGGCCTTAAAGAGTGTGGATATGCAACCCTGACCACACCCATTGCCAGTGCCAAGGTGAGGGTCACCTTAAGCGAAGGCATGATGCCGGGTGTCATTGGTATGGTTGAAGGACTGGGCCGCAGCTTTGACAATAAATATGTGGCAGGTAAAGGGGTTAATGTCAATGACCTGATTGGTCCGGTAATTGAATCTGGTTCAGGACTGGATGCTGCCTTTGGAATTAGGGCAAAAATTTCCAAGGCCTAAAAAATTCCAAATTTTAAATTCTTAGGATAAATTGCTAAAGAGGTTTTGAATGAAACAAGAACATAATAAAGCACATAAGTTCGGAATGGTTATTGATCTGGACAAATGCACCGGATGCGGTTCCTGCATGGTTTCGTGCATGTCTGAGAACAATGTTCCATTTAAGGACGATGAATCCGACAAAAAGAAAAGTATCACCTGGATGCGTGTTTATAAAATTACCAATGGTAAATCCTTTCCTGATGCGCAAGTTCTCTATATGCCAAGACCTTGTCAGCATTGTGGTGGTTTAGGTGACCACGGACACTCGCCTTGTGTCTCAGTCTGTCCTGCCACTGCAACTGATTATGGTTATGATACAGGGATTGTCAGCCAGATTTATACACGATGTTTTGGATGCAGATACTGCATGGGAGCCTGTCCTTACCATGCAAGATATTTTAACTGGTGGGATCCGAAATGGCCGGAAGGTATGGAAAATTACTTAAGCCCGAATGTCTCTCCGAGAATGAGAGGTGTAGTGGAAAAATGTAGTTTCTGTTACCACAGATATCAACTTGCCAGAGAGGCTGCCTATGTTGCCGGTGATAAAGATGATATTGCAGAAGATGCATATCAGACGGCTTGCACGACAGCATGTCCTGCCGGTGCCATCGTATTTGGTGACTTGAACAATCCGGCACATCAGGTTCATCAGATTGTTAAACCTGATCCTCACCCTGATCCCAACAACAAACATGTGGTTGGAAAATCAAGAAACCCCAAAGTTTTCAGACTTCTAGAAAGACTGGGTACCAATACCAAGGTCTATTATCTGTCTGAACATGAATGGGTGAGAAAATCAGGTGATAATTATCTGGATGGTGAATGGGATAAAATTAAGAATCATCATGGAACGACTACATCCCATGGTTAATCTTTGTCAAACCTTTGTTAGGAGTGAATAAATATGGATTCTGCATTAATACCTGAAGGTGCAAAACGCTGTTCATTTCCAAAGTTTTATCTTGGAATTGCCATCGTTGGCGCTGTTGTGCTCTGGGGCGTTTATGCCATGGGGCTAATCTGGTGGAAAGGCCTGAACCAGACCAACATGAATGATTATTACGGATTTGCCCTGTGGATATGGGCTGATCTTGCAGTTATTGCTGTTGGCGGCGGTGCATTTTTTACAGGTCTGTTAAAATATATTTTTAATATCAAAGAATTGAAAAATATCATTAATTTTGCCGTAATTATCGGTTTCATCTGTTATAGTTCGGCATTATTAATTCTTGCCATTGATATTGGTCAGCCGCTTCGTGGCTGGTTTATATTCTGGCATGCCAATGTCCATTCCATGTTGACGGAAGTGGCCTTTTGTCTGTCCTGCTATTTTGCGGTACTCACCATTGAGTTTATCCCCAATATACTTGAAAACAGACAACTCAATAAAGTTCCGTTTTTTCATCATCTTGCACATAACATGCATGGTGTGATGGCGGTTTTCGCTGCAACCGGTGCCTTTCTTTCCTTTTTCCATCAAGGATCTTTGGGTGGTGTTGCCGGCGTTATGTTTGGACGTCCATTTGCCTTCAGGGAAGGATTGCTGATCTGGCCCTGGACATTTTTTCTTTTTACCTGGTCAGCTGCAGCCTTTGGTCCCTGCTTTACTTTATTGGTGACCAAAATAACTGAAACAATTACAGGTAAAAAGCTGGTCAGTGACAAAACAGTTTATCTGTTGGCCAAAATATCCGGTTGGATGATTTCCACCTATATTATTGCTAAAATCATTGATACCATTTACTGGGCAACGGTTACTGCCCCAAGTCTGGGTTTCAAATTAAGCCATTTTTATACAAATAATAGTTTTTACGGATACTGGATTCTGTTCACAGAACTCATTCTTTGCGGTGTTTTACCAGGCTTGATTTTGCTTATGAAATCAACTCGTGAAAATTCAAAATTACGCCTGGTAGCGCTCATTTTAGCTGTCATTGGTGTTTGTTTAAACCGATGGGTCATGGTGCTTCAGATTATGGCGGTTCCTGTAATGACGTTTGATACCTGGGCGCTCTATATCCCAAGCTGGCAGGAAATAGCAACAACCGTTCTGCCTGTGGCCTATGGTATCATTCTTATATCAGTTGCCTATCGGTATCTTCCGGTTTTTCCACAGGAACATGAACTTAACAACCCGGTAGAAAAAGAACCGGCAATAGCCCAAGCTGAATAAGCTTTATATAAAGGAGATCAATTATGTTTCCATTTAGTTTTGAATGGGTATGGGACACGGCTCATATCATCTTCATGGGTGGACTCTGGTATGCTATTGGCATCCTCGGTGCCGGTATGACATATGTTATTGCCAAAGCTGCCTATGATACCATGAAAGGATCAACTAATTCTCACCATTAACGGTTGATTGTCGATATAAACTAAGTAATTAACTTGAATTAAGCGCATTCCAAGGCTATGTTTATTAGCCTTGGAATGCGCTTTTTTATTCAAACTCATTAGCACAATAATTATGATTGTATGGCACACCTAAAAGGACATATAGAACGGGTTACTTTTGCAGGAGAAGACACTGCGTTTTGTGTATGCAGGCTCAAGGTAAAAGGGGAGAAAAACCTTGTCACCATTGTGGGTGATATGGTCAATCCTTTGCCGGGCGAGATGGTTGAGTTGAGTGGCAAATGGATCAGTCATCCAAAATTTGGGGATCAATTCCAGATAGACCAGTATAAAACGCTTGTTCCAGCCACTGAACTTGGTATCCAAAGATATCTGGGGTCAGGATTAATCAAAGGGATAGGTCCAATCATGGCCAAGCGGATTGTCAAACAATTTGGGACTCAATCACTTGAAATAATAGACAAGCAGGCCAGTCGACTTTCAGAAGTTGAAGGAATTGGCAAAAAAAGGATTCAAATGATCCGGCTGGCCTGGGATGAACAAAAAGAGGTTCGGTCGGTCATGCTCTTTCTACAATCCCATGGGGTCAGTACAGGATATGCTGCTAAGATTTTTAAAACCTATGGTCAGGATGCTATTTCAATTGTAAAAGAAAATCCATATCAACTTGCCCGGGATATTTATGGTATTGGATTCATTACAGCAGACAATATTGCCCAAAACTTAGGCATACAAAAAGAGGCGCCCCAGAGAATAGAGGCCGGACTTGAATATGTGTTGCACCAACTTTCAGAAGAGGGACATGTCTGCTATCCACATGATGAATTAACGATTAAAGTTGAACACATGCTTGAGGTTCCCAAAAATCTGGTTTTGGCAGCGATTGAAAAATCAAAATGTGATAATCGGGTTGTGATAGAAGGAACAATAAAAACTTATTCTGGTGATGATAATATCAGTCAGGTATTTTTAAAAAAATTCCATGTTTGTGAAATCGGAATTGCTTCCAATTTGTATCGAATTAAAAAGACACCAAAAAGTGTCAGGAAAATTGATATTGCAAAAGCCATGGATTGGGTGCGGGACCAGATCAATATCACGCTTGCTCAAAAACAAAAAGAGGCGGTTGAGAAGTCGCTGACCCAAAAAATTCTCATTATCACAGGTGGCCCTGGAACCGGTAAAACAACTATTATAAATGCAATTATTAAAATATTAAAAAAAGCAGGGGCAAAAATTTTATTGGCTGCCCCCACAGGCAGGGCCGCTAAAAGAATGAGTGAGGCTACTTGGGAAAATGCAAGAACAATTCACCGAATGCTCGATTATTCCATGAACGAGGGTGGTTTTAAGAAAAATAATAATAATCCGTTAAAATGTGATGTCCTGATTATTGATGAAGCATCAATGATTGATACTGTGCTCATGCATCATTTGTTAAAGGCAGTTCCGTCTTCTTGCACCCTTGTTTTTGTGGGAGATGTTCACCAATTGCCCTCAGTCGGTCCAGGCGATGTGTTAAATGATCTGATCGTTTCCAAAGCCTTTAGTGTGGTTATTCTGGATACCATATTTCGACAGGCCCAAAAAAGTTTAATTGTGGTCAATGCCCATAAAATTAACAATGGAGAATTTCCCATTGTGGTCAATGACCATCTGAAAAGCAATTTTTATTTTGTGCAAAAAGAAGAACCCGAAGATGTACTTGCCACTATCATTGATCTGGTTGCACAAAGAATTCCAAAACGTTTCAACTATGATGCAATCAATGATATTCAGGTATTAACTCCCATGCACAAAGGGATTGTAGGCGCTGCCAACCTGAATTGTGAACTTCAAAAAATCTTAAATTCCAATAAACTTTGTATCCAGAGAGGAAATCGGGAATTTCGAGTATCTGATAAAGTCATGCAGATCCGCAATAACTATGACAAACATACTTATAATGGCGATATCGGTAGAATACTGGATATCAATTTTACGGATCAATTGGTGTCCATAGAGTTTGATGGACGGCAGGTTGAATATTCTTTTCCGGATGTGGATGAACTGGTTCATGCCTATGCGGTAACTATTCATAAATCACAAGGGTCTGAATATCCAGTGGTCATTATTCCAATTGTTACCCAGCACTATATCCTGCTTCAAAGAAACCTGATTTATACCGCAGTGACACGAGGGAAAAAGCTTGTTGTTCTTGTGGGTACCAAAAAAGCACTGGCCATGGCCATTCATACAGTTAAATCATCAAATCGCCATACAGGTCTGTCCCATCGTTTAACTATATAATGAAATTTTATTTTTTTTTGCCGGAAAGAATCCATACTAAGGACCATGATAAGAAAACAGGCAAGACACCAAGGGAAAGAAAAATGATCAAATGGCTTTCCCAGGGTTTAAGGTATAGCGCCATACCTGCTGGATAAACCAGTGTCATAATTATTCCTGCCCGGGTGATCGGCCGGAGTTGTGAAAGTCGTTTGGGTAGTAACTCTTTTTTATTTTTAGGGGCTGGATTAAACAGCCGTGGTAGAATTAAAATGGCAAGAATTAATAATACTAAAACAAGAATCTCTGTTGCACCGGTCACAAAGCACTCCCTTATAAATTATTTGATACGACTGAAAACAATCGGTTTACAGCATTAATATATTCTGTATTCTGACATGGCTTTGACAAATGATCAATTTTTAAGTCATTTTTTTTAAGATCTTTTATCGACTCTAAAAATTCAATATTACCGGATATGAAAAGAATAGGAATTTCATGATTATTTTTTCGGATATGATGGTAGATATCCATTCCATTGAGAGTTCCTGGAAGAACATAATCCAGGCTGACTAAATCATATTTATTGTTGTCAAATAATTTAATGGCATCTCTTGCATTCCCGGCAATATCCACCCGGTGACAACAGGGCTTGTGGGAAAGAATTCTCTGTTGAACTTGTGAGATAGATTCTTCATCTTCCACTAAAAGAATATTCTTGTGAGTATAACAAAGTGAATTAGATAATTGTTGTTTTTCATCTTTAGATAATTCTTTTTTAATCAATGGAAGTTGGATTATAACCTTTGTATACAATCCCAATTTTGATTCAACTTGAATACTGCCTTTATGTTGTTGAATATATTTTTTAATATTAGACATGCCATAGCCTGATCCTTTAATCCCGGATTTATAGGATCCTGTAATATCTTTGCTGCCTTTCAAGGTAAAAGAGGGGACAAAGATATCATCAAGATGATCATCTGGAATTCCGCAACCATTGTCTTCAACTATAATATGTATGTTGTTGTTGCGGTATAAGGTATAGATGGTTATTTTCGGATTGGCTTCAAGGCTTAATGCATGGATGGAATTCTGGATAAGATTGACAAGCGAGTGTTCAATCATACCCGGATCAGCCAGAAGTTCCGGGATATCAGGATCAAATTGTGTGACCAATTGAATTTGGTTCAGATCTTTTTCCATCAAAGTTAACACCAGTTCTACAATAGTATTGATATTAAAAAATTCCTGCTTGGGCTCCTGGTCCTTGGCAAAAGCCACCAGGTTTTTGGTTAGATTTTTTCCCCGTTTGGTCTGGTCGAATATAATTTGCAGCGTTTGTTTTATATCGTCATCTTTGCAATCTAAAAGTGCCAGCTCAGAATTACCCATGATGATACCTAAAATATTATTAAAATCATGGGCCATTTTACCAGCTATTTGTCCAACCATAGCGTGTTGAGCCTGTTCAGCTGCAATCTTGCGGGCCTGGATTTTTTCTTGTTCTGAACGAATTCGGTGCGTAATATCCCGGTTGATTCCCCGATAACCCAGAAGATTTTGGTTACCATCAAAAAAAGGAACTCCCGTGGTTTCTAAAAAAACTCTATTCCCATTTTTGTGAATAACTATATTGACCAGATCTTCAATAGGAGTTCGGGTTTTTTGTAAAGTTTTAATCATCTGTTCAAAAAAAACAGCTTCATCTTGGGCCATATAAAACATGGGCGTTTTACCGATGAGTTCATCTGGATTGTAACCCAGAATATTGATGACAGTCGGACTGATAAAGGTAAATCGACCCTCAGGATCGATTTCCCAGATCATATGACTGGAATTTTCTACAACCATTCGGTATTTTTCTTCACCCTGGTGGATAGAATCCATCATACCGGAAATGGTATCGCTTAGGAATTCAAAAACATCAATGCCTTTGTAGACAGGTTTTTTGTTCTGTTGTATGGTGTATATGATGGCCTCGGTGGGGTTACTGATTAATTTAAAGATAAAATAGATCGTTAAGACTGTAAAGAGTATCAAAGAGCCAATGGTAAACAGGTAGACCTGTTGCACTTTTGTTATTAAAGCAGAATACACTTGTGCATTTTTAATAACCAGTATTTCCCAGTCCCAGGGTAAAAAATCAATATAATACAGGTAATATTGATCTTTATTTAGATTTAAGGAAACAGCTTTTTTAGATTTTGAATGTTTAAGTATTAATTCATCCGGGGAAAGGATTGAGTGCTCGGTCTGGTATAAAATTTTGTTATGTGTTTGATCAAGAACGAATCCTTGAATATTTTCCTGGGAAAAAAAATCTTCGATTTGACCCAGGGTCAATGCTTTTTTAATGATCAAAGCATTCGGATCATCTGCAAGACCTGAAAGAAGCAGATTATTAAAATTAATATCACAGATATTATTAGCCCGTCTGGACAAAGAGGCCAGATCATTATCAATTTGTTTTTTTGCAAATTCTGATATGGTGGTTAAAACATTAAAATATAAAATAGCTCCCAATGCCAGGATGGGTATGAAAATCGGCAGGGTTATTCTTACTATCAAATTTTTATGTAATAAACTTAACATGATTTATCTTGACCGTTATTTTAATCCATTGAAAATCGGGTCAGTTGTTTTAATCTGTTCCGGCCATACCACTTTTTTCTTTCCCTGCTGCCATTGAATGATCAACGGAAAGTGTCGCCGCTGTTTCCCGTTTTTGTCAACCCCGTAACGACCAATGAGGGTCATGGTATCCATTTGTGAAAACATGTTCCTAAGCCTTTCTCGATCAAGGCTGTTTGCCTTTTGTACTGCCAGTTCAAGGATCATTCCGGCGGCAAAGGCAGTGGCTGCTTGATAAGAAGGTTCTTGTTGGTAAGTATTTGTAAACAATTCAACAAATTCTTTGCCAAAGGGATATTTGCTGCAGGCATCGATTTCCCATTGTGATGAGGAAAAAGTCAATTCAGAATCATGGCCAAGAATATTATAAAAACTTTGCATGGCAGGACCCACAGAAGCATAATAGGCTCTGGGAAACCAATTCACATGGTTTAATGCTTTTTTCACGGCAATTGATTCATCAAGATGGCCGCAAACAATCACCACATCCGGGTTTAATTCATTAATTTCAGAGGCAGCAGGCCCCAGGTTTTTTGTCCCTTTTTTAATATAGATTGTATGGATAACCTGAAGTCCAAACCGTTCAGCCCATTTTTTGGTATTTTCCGATAAGGTGGTTGAAAAAGCATCATTCGCAGAAATAATAGCAATTTTTTTAAGTTTATATTTCACCAGCATCTGAAGGAAACCCACTGTATATTTGCTGGCAGGCGTATAAACACCAAAGGCATATTGGTAGCCTTTGGTCCATAACCGGTCTGCTGATGCGCCGGATAACAGTGTCGGATATTTATGCTGTTCAACCACCGGTAAAATTGCTTCGCTGATGCCACTAGAATAGGGGCCAATGACCAGATCCACCTTTGTTTTTTCAATATGAGTGATATAGATGGATCGTGCCTTGTCTGGCAAACTTTCATCGTCTTGGATTAAAAGCTCGACTTTTTTCCCCAGCAATCCCCCTTTGTCATTGATGGTTTTCTGCCACAGAGTATACCCTTTTTTTTGCATGGCGCCCATTTGAGCATAGTTTCCGGTCAGAGAAAGTGATAAGCCGATTTGAAAATTGTTTTGCGACGCATGAGTGCTGGTTGTAAATATGATGAAACAGGCCAAAATAATCAATCGTTTTGTCATTTTATATCCTTTTGTCGAAGTTTCATATTTATAGATCAACATATCTAAAAATTTTTAAAAAGAAAAGCAGATACCGATTGAAAAAGGGTCAAACCGATATTTATGTTTTGTTTGGATAATTTTATAAGCTATTTTTTATTATGTATCAAAAAATCATAGGCCCTTTGAATTTCTATAAATTTTTTATTGGCCAGGTGGGTGAACTCTTCGCCTAGATGGGAGAGTTTATCAGGATGATACTTTTTGATGGCTTTTTTATAGGCCGTCTGGATTTCAAGCTTTGATGCATCAGGATCAATTCCTAAGACGTCATAAGGTGTTTTTTGTCTGTGGTTATCTGTTTGATGGTTTTTAGTTTCACTGGATTGATCGGTATTGTCTTTTTTTTTGTGTGATGTTCCACCAGTGTCATTGGCCCCATTAGCTCCATAGGCTGATCCTTGAAACCTGTTGTGTTCAGATGTGTTATGGGATGAATTTTTAATATGATTTTTATTTTTTAAAAATGTAAAATCAGGCAATTTATTATTCCGGAGCATGTAAAAGATGCAAGCCAGGACTAAACCGTCATCTATCCAGCCAATATAAGGGATAAATATTTCCGGGATAATATCCATTGGGCTGATCAGGTAGGCCAGCCCCAAAATGGTTAAAATGATTTTAAGATAAAGGCTCAAAATCACTCTTTCTTACTTAGAACATCAATCATGGTGTACAGTTTTTTAGTGGTGTGAGTGTCAGCAATTTTTTCATTTAAGAAAACAACCGCATCAAATGTGCTGGGCGCATAGATATCCCTGCCGTTTATATTGTGTTTAAATTCAAACATTGCAGAACCGTCAGGAGCAGTCAATGTATAGGTGTGCCATCCGTGTCCGGTTAAATATTCTTTAGGAATATTCCATTCTTTTTCCTGAATTTCGGGATCTCGCTCCATCTGGATCTGATCAACATCAAAATCAATTCCCATTTTGTTGAAATATCCAACCATGGCCCGGGCAGTTCCAGATGTATCAGCCTTGCCTTTCTGGTGACTTTCTATCACCTTAAGGTGATATCCATTAAACAGACCGGGAAAAGTTTCGGCACCATATTCCATCATGGCCTGGAAACCAACTATTTGTTTGGCCATATTGGGTGCAATAACCGCAGGTGTTGAGGACTGTTTGACAAGGTGTTCCAATGCCTTGCGGTCACCGCCGGTGGTGCCCATGACAAAAGGTATCTGATTTCGAGTGTAAAATTGGGCATTGCTGTTGACAGCTGTTGGATGGGTATAGTCGATACAGATAAAAAAGGGATATTGGGCTTTAATCTTTAAAATTGTTTCATTCCTGACATCTGGCTTTACCAGTTCAAATAATTTATTTTCAACCATACAGGTATCTTCAACAATATCCTGGCCGGTAAGAGAAAAAGGGATGATATTAAACCGATTGTCTAACATACCGAATTTGGCCATTATTTTTGAAACATTTCCAGGCAGACCGTTAATCATGATATTGATTTGTGCCATTGATAATACTCCTTATAATGTGTGAACAAGATTTGATAATATAGGAATTCCTTGGTTTTTTAAATCTTTGATTCTTCTTTTTAATGAATCAACAGCATTGGGGATGTATGGTTCAAATCCGGGTTTCTTTTTTATTCGGGTTAAAAAGCCAAACGCTCCCAGCATCTGAAGGTTACGCGTTAAACAACAATAATTATAGTTTTTTAAAAACAGCTGCTCTTGTGTGGGTTCCAGCTTTAACATCTGGATGGTATAGTTTAATAAATCCTGTTGGATGCCAGCATTCAGATTAACATAAGGGTCAATCAGCAATGATGCAAGGTCATATTGTAATGGACCCATCCTTGCTGACTGAAAATCAATGAAAAAAGGCTGATCATTTTTTATCATGATATTTCTGGACTGAAAATCCCTGTGCATTAATCCGATAATTGCATTTTTTTGTGCCTGATCCGCGATAAAGTTAAATTCATCCATGTATCGGCCAATTTCAATGTTTTTTTCCAGATAACCATTAATAAAAGCCTCCATGAAATAACAGCACTCTTTTTCAATGATTATTTTTTTTGAATAGGATGACGTCTGGCAGGTCCAGTCAATATTAAAATCGTTTATGCCATTTTGTGAAAAACAGATCAAATGATCAATAATGGTTTTGTAAGTATTCAGTGTGAATAATGCATTGTTTTTATGAGTGATAACGGTTTGAAGATGAGTGTCTCCAAGATCTTCTAGGGTGACCATGCCGGAAAGCCTGTCCTGGTGGTAAATATCAGGTACACTAATCTTTTTTGTTTTTAGATGACGACCAATATTGACAAAGGCGTCTAATCCCCTGCGTTTATCAGTTCCTGGCATACAGATGCCATGATCACTGATAATACAGGTCTGATCTTCAAAACTTGCCCGGTACCATTGTCGATCAGACCCATCACCGGCGAGTGGTAAGATGGTGATAGAGGGGATCTTTTCTTGCCTGATTTCAAAAGTCTGTGCCACAAGTGTCAACAACGAAGTTTTTGAATAAGCATCCAAGGTTCCAATGTCAGACCAGAACAGATCTTTTTCAATCCAAGCCTTGACTTGGTTCATATCACAAAGGCTTTTGTAAACAAAAATGCTGGAAAATGAGCTCACATTTGGAAAATGTTTGAAAATGTCAGGAGATAAAACCTGAATGCCGGTAAAGGCAAGGCCGTTTGAACCCATATCAAACCCTTTTATAAAACCATTTGTATCTACAAGAATTTTATTGAATTCAGCACAATCATGGAGCACAAGGGAGGCCATACAACCCGATTGGATATGAGCATTGTAAATCTTTTTTAAGTTGGCAGAACAGATAATATCAGCATTGATCACAATAAAAGGTGCATTTTTTAAAAAAGGTTTTGCATTGGCAATGGCCCCGCCGGTATCCAGGATGTCGGGTTCATGCAGAATTTGAATGTTGGCCTTAAACTCATGGGTATTAATAAAATCAGCAATTTTATCATGTAAATAATGCGTATTGATTAAAATATGATCACACCCGATGCGTTCAAGGGCCTGAATGGAATGACCGATCATGGGAATATTGTTCAATGTAAACAAGGGTTTGGGGATGGTTTTGGTATAGGGTAAAAGTCTTGTCCCAAATCCGGCGGCAAGAATTAATGCTTTCATCATATTAATACTTTCATGATATCTGGGCTTTCATGATATCAGGTCGTGATTAAAATAATCAGCCGATCAATTATCTCTTTATAATATTTAATCTGGATATGATCTTCAGATCCATTAATTTTGTTTTTTAAAAAATAATTGGCTGAGTTTTGATAATTTAAAGATGACAAGGATTCTTTAAGCGTGATCAGATTCCCTTTATAAAGTTTAGACCCCAAAGAACTAATTTTTTTAACTCGTTCTTTGCCTTTGTGTTGATCTGCTTTATATTTTTCAAAATATAGTAGAGTCGTTTTATATGATTCCAAAAAGGGCAATAAAAATGCAGCAAACCATTTAAGTTTTCTTAATCCCTTGGATGTAATGCGATACATTTCCGAGACGGTATTATCAGGGACCAGTATGCCTTCATACACGTACCCCCTAAGGCATTTATCAATATTTTCCTCGATACTAATATCTTCATTATAGAAAAACTCGTCTTTAAACATTTTTTCAAGAAATTTAAATCGGTGTATCAGGTCTAATGATGAAAAGTGGAAACGATCGATTTCAAGAATGGCTACAGCTGTATAAGCATAATGGGTAAAAAAGGATATCACTGAATTTTTATAATAGTCTAAGACAGCTCTTTTATTGTCTTTCACGATAAAAACAGTATTTTCTGAAATTTCTTTATCATCTTCGTCTGCAAATTCAACGATATTTCTGGAAATAAAATCCGTGGTAACTGATTTTAAGGCATTGTCAGGATCGACCATAAGGATATCTGACATTTCTGTACTCATATAGATAAGAATGTTCATGTAAAGTCTTACCCGTGAGAATAATTGTTTTTTAGAGAAACTGTTCTTCGGGCAGTTTAAAATACCACTGGCAACAATGCCGTGGGGTGTGGCTACTGCACTGTCATTGATAGCGTTGATCAGTTTATAGCCAAACCCTTTAACAAATTTAAAATATTCTTCCGGGCTGGCTTTGGACAGATCAACTCCTCTTTTTGTAATATACGTTTTAATGGAAATCGGTTCATCAAACCGAATATATACTTTACCATATTTTTTCTTTAAAAACTTGCGGGCATTGAGCAAGCCTTTGATGTTTTCAGGTTTCTTTTTACCACCCACCATCTCATTTAAATAGGCATCCTCTTCCAATACCTGGTCATATCCGATAAAAATGGGGACAAAATATAAATTTTTACATGCACCTTCCAGATAGGCATTTATCAGCATGGCAAGTCCGCCGGGTTTAGGAGGTAACAGCTTTCCGGTTCGACTTCTGCCGCCTTCCACAAATATTTTAATATTAAACCCTTCATAGAGCAGTTTTTGAAGATAGGCTGCAAAAATTTTGGCATAAAGGGGTGCCCCTTGAAATGTTCGTCTCAAAAAGAATGCCCCACCTCTTCTGAATATTGGGCCCAATGGCCAGAATGAAAGATTTTTGCCTGCGGCAATATGTGGGCAGGGCATATTGTTTTTATACATGACATAAGGCAGTAACAGGTAATCCAGATGGCTTTTATGACAGGGGACCAATATCAAAGGGGCTTTGGTTGATTTCTCACGCATTCGATTGATTTCGTCCTGGTTGAGAACAATATCTTCAAATATATTTTTAAAAATCCAGGTAAGGAGCCATGCACCAAAGTTAATCACTTTTAAATTATAATTAGCAGCAATCTCCTTAATATATCCGGCAGCTTTTTTATGGGTCTTGCTCAAGGTAATATTGTGTTCTGATGCATATTCAGCCAGATATTCACGCAAGGCTTTCCTTGTTAAAATATCTTCAGTCATTTCCTGTCGGGATTTAAGGACCGGGCCGGTAATACTTTTTAATTGACGGTTTAAAATGTCAATAAGAAGGCGTCTGAGATGATGGGTTTGAAATTCTGCATCAAGTTCCTGGATTTCAGGACGATTGATAAATTCTTTTAAATTAACCGGGTTGGCAAACTCAACCCGAATTTTCTGGGGATGTCTGAGAATGGTCAGGTAGCGTTTGATCCGGCCGGGTTTTTCATGGGTGCCGAACAGCATATCAATAGCATTTTCATTTTTGTATGTCGGTTTTATCACATAAATGATGTTCTCAGGTATGATAATAACCGAATTGTCACTATCTTTTTGCAATTCTATTAAAAGAGATAGCGGGTCAGGCCTGGATTGAATAAATCGTTTGTGAAAATCATCTGCTTCAATCAGACTGATAAAACCTGCTTTGCCGTTTGTCAGTTCGGTAACGGCATACCCTGAAGTATATGGATCTTTTAATTCAAAGTGATGCAGAAAATGATTCAGATGACAAATAAATATTTGTAATAATCGTTTTACTGGTAAAAGAAAGAAAAATTTAAAATCAAATGCGATTTGAGGATAGGGCAAATCAAGGCTTTTTAATTTGGTATGATAGTATAAAAAATCCAGCATTCGTTTGTTTTTACTGGCATAAACGACAATGGCATCTTTATCTATCTGTTTTATTTTTTCAATATTGTGGTCGTCAAAATTGAGTTTACTAACCAGACGTCTGATTAATATCTTTATGAATAAACCGGAATTGCCCGGATAAAAGCATAAAAACCAGTCGTTTGAATTTTCAAGAATGCAGTCAATATATTTTCTAAACCTTGTTCTGATATTATTTATCAGGTTTTTAAGGCTTTGTAACACCATTTTATTTCCTTTAATGAATGGGTCCTTAAACGGTCCAAACCATCATTAATTATCAGAGCTGGAATCGAATGGCAATCTTAAAATCATCTTGATAAAGCCAGAGGCCTGTGCTATCTTTTGTGATCTGAATGTTGACATTTTCCGTAAGTGTATAATTATTAACAAACATATATTATTTTGAACTAAATCATTAGGAGGTCCTTATTATGAAAACTTTAATCGGTGGCGCTATAGCAGTACTTATTGGTGTTGTAGGGCTGGCTGTCTGGTTCGATCAGATCCTGTCCATTCTTAAAGGTGTAATCCCGGCCATACTTCTTCTGGGTGGCGGTCTTGCACTTTATCTTGGATTTGATGAACTTAAAGATTCCTGGAAAAATGAAAAAGGTGAAGATGCTTAAATTTGTTTAAAGCTGACATTAAATCGATTAAAAGGTCTGGGTTATTCCAGGCCTTTTTTTATGGCCGATGTTGCCAGATAATCCGCTACTTCATTTTCTTTGATCCCGGAATGTCCTTTGACTTTGATAAAGGCTAAATCTGGAAATTTTTTCATTAGAGTTCTGATATCAGCTACCAGTTTCTGGTTTTTTTTAGGTTTCCATCCTTTTGTTAATAATCCAATGGAATAACTTGAATCAGAAAATATGCGGACCGGCAAATCATGGCGTTTGAGTTCTTCCAATGCAACCTTGATGGCTGTTAATTCTGCAATATTGTTGGTTCCTGGTCCAATGTATTGTGAAATTTCCTTTCGTTTGTCGCCAAAAATTAACAAGGCGCCAATGCCGGCAGGACCCGGGTTTCCGGACGATGCACCATCAGTATATATTTTAATGCATTGATCAGGGATATTGGCTTCAATCATTGTTTTTGAACCTGCTTTTCTTTGTTTAAATCCTGATCCTGAAAGATTGGTTTTTCCTGATTCAAGAAGCGGTGAATCTGATTCCTTATTAGTCGGGACAGCCTGGCTGACCGGTTTTAAACTTTCCGGGCGAACCCGGTATTCATAATCCTGTTTTAAATTATACTTGATCAATACTTTGTCGTCTTCAATGAGCAGGGAATCACTTTCATCTGTTTGTGCCCAGACTTTGTTTCCTTTAAAGCACATCCGTTTCCAGGGTTCTTTTGTGCTTTTATCTGTCATATCGGTAGACCCTTTGGGTTATTTTTTTAAAATGGTCAAGTTTTGGTTGCCAGAGGCGGGATAATTGACTGATATCATTAAGTGCTTGTATTTGTTTTCGAAGGGATTTACTGCCTATAATCAAGTCAATGGGCATTTTATTAAATTCATATTCATATGGAGGTTCTTTAAATAAAAATTCTTTTTTATGAAGGCGAATGATCGATTGTAACAGGATCAATGACGAAACATAAGGAAGGTATGTTTGTCTTTTTGTAACATGAATCTGAAATCCATTACAAACAGATCCCTGCCATTTTCCTGACGTGGGTTCAAAACTGATGGGTCTAAGATGAAGCCCGGGTAATCTGTTTTGTACATCTTTTAAAATTTTGTCAGTATTAATAAATGGAGCGCCAAATATTTCAAATGGTTGAGTCGTTCCCCGGCCCTCGGATACATTTGTCCCTTCAAAAATAACCTGGCCTGGATAGACCATGGCGGATTCTGGAGTGGGAAGGTTAGGGGAGGGTGCCACCCAGGGAAGATGGGTATCTTTCCAGTACATATCCCTTGTCCATCCTGTCATAGGGATAATAGAAAGGTCACAATCAATGTGGTACTGGGTGTTAAAAAAACAACAAATTTCACCGATTGTCATTCCATGTCGCATGGGAATTTCATAACGGCCAACAAAAGACGAATAATCAATGGATAAGATGTTTCCTTCAATCTGTGTGCCTCCAATTGGATTGGGGCGATCAAGGATGACCACTTTTTTTTTGAGCCTGGCTGCCATTTCAAGGCAATAGGACACTGTATATATAAAGGTATATACACGGGTGCCGACATCCTGGATATCCACAAGCAAAACGTCTATTGCATCAAACATTTGAGCGGTGGGAATGCGGGTTTTTCCATATAGGCTATATATTGGAATATTCAGATGAGGTTCAATAAAATGATCTGATTCCACCATATTGTCTTGTTTTTCAGCATAATACCCATGCTGGGGAGAAAAAAGCACTTTTAACTGACCCGGGAACTTTTCATTAATCAGCCTGGAGGCATGATTAAATTCAGAATCCACTGATGCAGGGTTACATAACAGGCCCAGACGTTTGTCGTTCAAATAGTCAGGCGGGTTAAAAATAAGGTTCTCAAGCCCGGTTCTTACTTTTTTTTTCATAGCATTCCCTTACTTGATTTATCTATTCAAATGACATAACTATCATAATCATTGACAAAAATTCAAATCATAACTAAGTTTTATTTTTTTAAATCAAAATAAGAGATCAGTACATGAAATTTAAAATCAGCGACCAGATCGCAACCATTAAACCCTATGAAGCAGGCAAGCCGCTTAAAGCACTTGAGCGTGAATATCAGATCACTAATGCTGTCAAACTGGCATCAAATGAAAATCCGATAGGATTTTCTCCAAAAGTAAATGATGCTGTCTCTGCGCATCTTTTTGAGATGAACCGGTATCCTGAATCATCAGGCCATGATTTAAATTGCGCCCTTGCTAAAAAGTTTAATGTGGACTCAACCAATATTGTTTTAGGAAATGGATCAGATGATATCATCGCTCTTTTAGCACATGCCTATTTAAACCCTGGGGATGAAGCATTGATGCCCCAGCCTTCTTTTTTAATGTATGAAATCAGTGTCAAGACAGCTAAAGGCGTACCCGTGATGGTGCCTCTGACTGATTTTTCAACCAACCTGAAAGGACTGATTCAAAAAATCAGTTCCAAAACAAAATTGATTTTTATCACTAATCCGTTTAACCCTACCGGCAGCATTATTACCAACGAAGAATTTGAATGGTTTGCCAGACAGGTGCCTGATGATGTGATCATTGTCATGGATGAAGCCTATATTGAATTTGTACGTAACGATCGTGTTTATAATGCGCTGAATACACCATTGCAGGACCCACGAATAGTCACACTCAGAACTTTTTCAAAAGCATATGGTTTGGCTGGATTCAGAGTCGGTTACGGCATTATGGACACTGAAATTGCTCAAATTTTAAACCGGATCAGGCAGCCCTTTAATGTTAATGGGCTTGCTCAGATAGCAGCAGTGGCAGCGCTGGGTGATGAGGCTTTTTTACAAAAGAGTATTAAAACCACCCAGGACGGATTGGATTATCTTTCAAAACAATTGGTCAGCATGGGACTATCACCATTGCCCACTCAGTCCAATTTCATGATGTTTGACATTAAAACCGATGCAACCAAAATATTTCAAAAAATGCTTGAACAAGGCGTGATTGTTAGATCCATGAAATCGTATGGATTTGACACATTTTTACGGATTAGCGCAGGCACAAAACCAGAAAATGAATGGTTCATTCAAGCCCTTAAAAAAGCACTTAATACCTTATAAGGAACCACTTGATGTCATTCAGAATCATTACCATTGACGGTCCTGCAGGAGCTGGAAAAAGCACTGTCAGTAGAGCCTTGTCAAAAAAGCTGGGCTGTATCTATGTTGATACCGGTGCTCTTTATCGGGGAGTGGCCTATGAAATAATGCATCAACAGGTTGACTGGGAAGATGATGAATTGCTTAAGATCTTTCTAAAGCAACTGGACCTTAATTTTATTATGAAGAATGATGAACTGGTTTTGATGTCTTCAGGAAAAGATATATCAGGTAAAATCAGAACATCTAGAATCTCCATGCTGGCTTCAGCCTCGTCTGCAAAACCCATTGTTCGTTCAGCGTTGCTCGGTATCCAGCAAAATATTGCAAAGTCCCAGGATGCTGTTTTTGAAGGCAGAGACATGGGGACTGTGGTTTTTCCGCAAGCATCCTATAAATTCTTTTTATTTGCAGACTTAAGTGTCCGGGCAAAACGGCGATATGATGAATTATCAGGTAAATTATCTGATGAATCAACAGATATCGGCCAGATTCAAATGGAGATGCAAAAAAGAGATACCAACGATTCTCAGCGGCAATCAGCACCCTTGAAAAAGGCTGATGATGCCATTGAAATTGATTCAACTTTACTTTCCATAGCACAGGTCGTGGAAAAGATGTTTCAAATAATTGTAAAAGCCTGAGAATCTTCATAAATTAGTTGCTTTTTGGGGTTTTATTTGGTAAAAAGAAAAATTGTACTTATGCCTCAAGTTAATTGTTGTGCTTGTGGCAGGGTATAAAATACGCTTAGGGGGAATAATATTAATGAACAACATTTCTGAAGAAAACAAAAACCAAAAAATGGAAACTGAAACCTTAGAAAAACAGGATGCCGCAGAGCATCAGGATGTCGTAGAGCCTGAAATTGAAATTACAGGCGAAGAAACAATGGAACAGCTTTTGGACATCTATGAGTCCAGCCTCAAAAAATTCGAGGAAGGGCAGGTCGTCACAGGAACAGTGATCTCTATTGGAAGAGATACCGTTCTTGTGGACGTCGGATACAAATCCGAAGGACAGATCTCAATTCATGAATTTATTGATGACAATGGAAACAAAAACGTCAATGTCGGTGATAAATTTGAGGTTATGATCGAAGTATGGGACGAAGAAGAGGAAACTGTTCTTCTTTCTCATGAAAAAGCCAAAAAAGTTAAAGTTTGGGACGCGATCAAAGATATTTATGATGCCGATGAAACCATTGAAGGGGTTATTACCAGTCGTGTTAAAGGTGGATTTTCCGTTGATATCGGATTGCTGGCTTTTCTTCCTGGATCACAGGCAGATCTTCGTCCGATTCGCAATATGGATGAAATGGTCAACAAGACCTATACATTTAAAATTCTTAAATACAATAAAAAAAGAAATAATATTGTTCTTTCAAGACGAGTATTGCTTGAAGCAAAACGTGATACACTCAGGACGTCAACCCTTGCAGCCATTGAAGATGGAAAAGTTATGGAAGGGATCGTTAAAAACATCACTGAATATGGTGTGTTTGTTGATCTTGGTGGTGTAGACGGCCTGCTTCATATTACTGATATTTCCTGGGGAAGAGTCAAGCATCCATCTGAACTCTTTGCTGTTGGCGATCAAATAGATGTTAAGATTCTTTCTTTTGACTTTGAAAAAGAGAGAGTATCTCTTGGCATGAAACAATTAACTCCGGATCCATGGACAACTGCCACTGAAAAATATCCGGTTGACTCAAAAATTACCGGTAAAGTTGTCAGCTTGACTGATTATGGTGCATTTATTGAGCTTGAAGAAGGTGTTGAAGGCCTGATCCATGTATCGGAAATGTCCTGGACCCGAAAGATTCGACACCCATCCCAGATGGTCACCGTTGGTGAAGAAATTGAAGCGGTTGTCCTTGACCTGAAACCGGATAACAGAAGAATTTCTCTGGGTATTAAACAGACAGTTGATAATCCATGGGAAATTATTTCTCAAAAATATCCTGTTGGAACCATTATCGAAGGTAAAATTAAAAATATTACTGAATTCGGTCTTTTTATTGGAATCGATGATGACATTGACGGCCTTGTACATATCTCTGATATTTCATGGACAAAACGGATCAAACATCCATCTGAAGTGTATAAAAAGAATGATACCATCCAGGCTGTTGTTCTTGATATTGATAAATCCAATGAACGATTCTCTCTGGGTATTAAACAGACCCAGGCAGATCCATGGGAATCTGTTAGTCAGCGTTATGAAGTCGGAAAACAAATTTCCGGTGTTATTACCAATCTGACTGATTTTGGTGTTTTTGTCGAACTTGAAGAAGGAATTGAAGGTCTTGTTCATGTCTCTGAAATCAGTAAGGAAAATATAAAAAGTCCGAAAGACCATTACCAGATTGCTGAAACCATTACAGCCAAGGTGATGAACATTAACTCTGATGAAAGACGGATCGGACTTTCCATTAAACGCCTTGATGATGATGATAAATATCTTGAAGATTTTGCTAAAAATATGAAACCTGCCACCTCGTCCTTTGGTGCCATTTTAGGAAACAGTATTCAAGAGCAGATTGAAGCAAAAAAAAAATAAAGAAGACGTAACACCAGAGGCTTCAACTGAGGCTACAACTGATGGTGAAGACGATACTGACACCACCGAATAAAAATAATTGCAGACAAACCAAGATCATTTGTAAATTGATCGTTTGCAAATTTAAATAGACTTAAAGGGCCGGACAATAAGTTTTGTCGCGGCCCTTTTTGATTCAATGATGAGGACGTATAATATGTTTGCCCGAAGACATCCATTTCTTTTCTTTTCGATGATTATTACAGCCTGCGGCACACTCGTGGCATTAGCTATTGTTTTAATGATATTCTTTACTTCTAAACAGGTTAGCAGCCAGTGGTCAAAACAGCAGTCAAGCATAAATGGCAATATTGGTATTGTTGAAATAACTGGGGTCATCTTTTCTTCAAAGAAAATTATCCAGGAGATTCAAGATTTCAGGGAAGATAAATCCATAAAAGCTATTATTTTAAGGGTGGATTCACCTGGCGGCGGAATTGGACCTTCCCAGGAAATTTATCGAGAGATAGAAAAAACCCGTCTGGACAAAAAAATCATTACATCCATGGGGTCAGTGGCAGCCTCCGGCGGTTATTATATTGCCTCTGCAACCGATGGGATCATTGCCAACCCAGGCACTATCACAGGATCAATAGGTGTGATCATGGAGTATGCAAATATCATGGATATTATCAAAAAAATTGGTATTTCACCTGTTGTTATAAAGAGTGGACAGTTCAAGGATATGGGCTCACCATTAAGAGAGCTTGAAGAATCCGAGAAAAAGATTTTTCAAGACCTTGTGGATGAACTTCATCAGCAATTTGTTTCAGATGCTGCAAAGGCCAGAAAGATGCCCCTTGATAAAATGTCGGCATTGGCCGATGGAAGGGTCTATACTGGACAAACAGCTTTGAATCTTAAATTGATTGATCGCTTGGGAAACCTGGACGATGCAATTGTTTGGGCAGGGGAATTGGCCCAGATTAAAGGCAAGCTTAAACCGGTTTATCCAAAAGAAGATAAACTTACATTCATTAAACGGCTTACTCAAACCTTACTTAAAGATCTCAACATCACCAGCGCCGTATCGAATAATCTGAGGTATATCATCAATTAAAGAAATCACCGAGGATGGTGAGTTTGGCACAACGCCACCGTCGATGACCACATCAATGGATTTGATAAAATAGTCATGCAGCAGTGATGGATCTTCAAATATGGTTCCGTCCGGGCGACTTGCGCTGGTTGAAATTATCGGATGTCCCAGTCCTCTTGCCAGGGCCAATGCAATTTCATTATTCGGCACCCTGATACCGGCAGTTCTTCGTTGTGTGAGCATCATTTTAGGCACCAGTTTTGAACCAGATAAAACAAAGGTATACGGTCCTGGTAACAGCCGTTTCATATTGCGATAGGCCATATTGGAAATCTTGGCATATTTAGAAATATCTTTTAAATCATGGCATATAAAACTAAAGGGTTTGGTCTTGTTCCTTAGCTTTAATGTATAAACTTTTTCAATGGCTTTTTTGTTCATAATATCACAACCGATACCATAAAAGGTGTCGGTTGGGTATGCAACAATCCCACCTTTTTTAATAATAGCTACGACTTGATCAATATGTCGTTCCTGGGGATTATATGGATTGATTTCTAAAAGCATGCCTTTATAAGTTCCTGGAGTATTTTATTAATAATTTGCTCATCAGCTAAAAGGAGTTCTAATTTGACAGAGGTCAAAATAACCAGAAAAATGGCTTCTGTCAATTAAATCATTTTCGATTATTATCTTGGCAGGTTAATCAATCTAATTTTTTAAGCAGGATATGCTGGTAACGGCCCAAATCACGATAGGGTTTTTTTCTGGAATATTCCAACTCTAATTGAACAACGATATCCGGGTCTCGCTCTTTATCTTCAAGATTGAGAATATAATCATGAAAGACTCGCATACCACTATGACAAAGCACTTTTAATGGATGTTCTGCAATCCAGGTTAAAACTTGATCAGGTTCCAAAGGATAAGTTGGGGTTAAACTGCCGGCCCATCCGTTAAAATCGTGTTTTATAATTTTTTTATAATTAGCCCGTAAAAGATTTTTATAAATCATTCCGTTTAAATTATAAAAAGTGAGTGATAAAATGCCGTTGGGTTTTAAATGATCAACTAAATGATAGATCAGATCTTTGGGATCATGAATCCATTCCAAAACCGCATGGCAGAGCACCATATCATATGGACCGTTCTCATTTTCGGGTAGTTTCTGGATCGAAGAATGAATGACATTTGTCAGAGACTCAAGTTCGCAGGATTCAATCTCCTGTCGAGCGATTTCAAGCATTTTTAATGAGATATCACATAAGGTGACATGATGGCCCATCCGGGCGAGATTTAATGAAAATGGGCCATATCCACTGCCGGCATCCAGTATCCGTAAAGGTGCATGGTGTCCATTTTTTAATGTTGAAGGTTGAAGCGCTATTGGATAAAATTGTGCCAGATCATTTTTCAAGACAGCCAGGCGAATGCGGCCTTTTAAATGGCCATAGATTTTTTTTTGAAATTTAAAGGCCAAATCATCAAAATTTTTATCCGATGATGGATTTATTGCATTCATAGAATTAATGCATTACGCATACACACACAGAGTTTAAAAAAAACCAAAAAAATCATGGTCTTTTCTTATCTTTTTTTACCATTAAAAGTAAATATAAAATTGAATACGCCTTGCTAAAAATGCTGATTTTTGTTAAAAGAACGTGTTTATATACTTGATTTGATTTTTAAATAAGGCTGGCCATTTAAATCCTCTTTAAATAGTAGGTCAATAAGTATTAATAAACATTTCCCTTTCTGGAGGCTTTTTTATGTCCAAAATAATATACGAAGACGGACTTGCATTTGATGACGTCCTGTTAATGCCTGATTATTCAGCTATTCTGCCTGATGAAGTGATAGTCAAGACGCTTTTGACCCGTGAACTTGAACTCAACATACCCATTGTCAGCGCAGCCATGGATACGGTTACCGAGGCTCATACGGCCATCAGTATGGCCAGAAGTGGCGGGTTGGGATTTATTCATCGAAATTTATCCATTGAAGAGCAGGCGATTGAAGTGGACAGAGTAAAAAAATCAGAAAGCGGAATGATCGTTGATCCCATTACGATTAATCCGGATGTGCCGATATCTGAAGTGCTTAAAATTATGGCTAAATATCGTATTTCAGGTATCCCGGTCACTGAAGGAGACAAACTGGTCGGGATTGTGACCAACAGAGATCTTCGTTTCGAAACTCAGTTGGAAAAAACGACCAGAGAAGTGATGACCTGCGAAAATCTGGTCACTGTTCCTGAAAAATGTACCCTTGAAGAATCCAAAATCATGCTTCATAAACATCGAATTGAAAAACTTTTGGTCGTGGATGATAAAGGTCTGCTCAAAGGCCTGATCACTATCAAGGATATTGAAAAAATAAAAAAATATCCCAATGCCTGTAAAGATTCTTTTGGAAGATTACGAGCCGGTGCTGCTATTGGTGTGGGCGCTGACATGATGATCAGAGTGGAGACTTTGTTAAAAGCAGGTGCTGATGCCCTGGTTATCGACACGTCCCATGGTCATTCAAAAAATGTTATTGACGCGGTTAAAAAAATCAAACTGGCGTTTCCCAATTGTCAGATTATTGCCGGTAATGTGGCCACTGAAGCCGGAGCAAAAGCATTGATAGATGCGGGTAGTGATGCTGTTAAAATCGGTATTGGTCCGGGTTCTATCTGTACCACGCGTATCGTTGCAGGGGTTGGTGTACCCCAATTGACTGCCATTCAAAATTGCAAAGAGATTTCAAGAAAAACCGGAGTTCCAATTATAGCGGATGGCGGAATTAAATATTCCGGAGATATTACCAAGGCACTGGGAGCCGGTGCCAATTCTGTTATGTTGGGAAGCCTTTTGGCAGGAACCCACGAAAGTCCGGGTGAAATTGTCATTTATCAGGGTAGATCTTATAAAGCCTACCGGGGCATGGGATCTGTAGAAGCCATGAGAAAAGGCAGTTCTGATCGATATTACCAGAAAGATATTGAAGAGGACGATGAACTTGTTCCTGAAGGTATTGTGGGTAGGATTCCTTACAGAGGAACCATCAAAGAAAACATTGTACAGATGATCGGTGGCCTGAAGGCGGGTATGGGATATCTGGGGGCGGCCAATATTAAAGAACTGCATACAAAGGCCAAGTTTATAAAAATATCATCAGCAGGGATGAGAGAAAGTCATGTTCATGATGTTATTATTACAAAAGAGGCACCCAATTACCGGATAGAAAGCAAATAAGCGCCTTATGAGCCCAATGCCCAATCAAGCGCTGAGTCAATTATCTTCACCGTTTTATCACCTGCATCTGCATACTGAGTATTCATTGTTAGATGGTGCCATAAGACTGGATTCCCTTTTTAAAAAGTGTAAAGAATACAATATGGATGCCGTGTCCATGACCGATCACGGTACCATGTTCGGTGTGGCGGCTTTCTATGAAAAGGCTATGAAAGCTGCGGTTAAACCGGTTATTGGATGTGAGGTGTATGTTGCCCCAAGAACCTTGAACGATCGGAGCCAGATCGATCATAAAGGACTGACCCACCTGGTTTTGCTGGCCAAAGACAATCAAGGGTATACCAATCTGTGCAAGCTTGTTTCCATTGCACAATTACAAGGGTTCTATTATAAGCCAAGAATTGATAAAGAACTTTTAGCCAGGCATTCAAACGGGTTGATCGGACTTTCTGCCTGCCTTAAAGGCCAGGTAGCTCAAAATATCATCCACAATGGCATGGATGCCGCAGACGAATCTGCCCGATTTTATCTCAATATCTTTGGTGAAGGTAATTATTTTCTTGAAATTCAGGAAAATGGTATGGATATCCAGCATAAGGTTAATGAAGGCTTACTGGATATCAGTCAGCGTCTGTCCATTCCCTTGGTCGCCACTAACGATTGTCATTACCTGTCCAAGGGTGATGATGTTGCCCATGAAATTTTATTGTGTATCCAGACCGGAGACACCTTTGCCAACCAGAACCGGTTCAAATTTGATTCAGATCAGCTTTATTTTAAATCACCTGACGAAATGATCCAGACTTTTTCAAAGTTTCCGGGCGCCATTGAACATACACGAGAAGTGATCTCAAAATGTAACGTTGAATTTGATGACAAGACCTACCATTTTCCGCGCTTTGCCATGACAAAAGAAGAATCTGAAGATGATCTGTTCAAACAAAAGGCCATGCAGGGTTTTGAACAAAGGCTTAAAGCCATTAAGGCAATCCATCCGGATATCGACGAAAATCTCTACAGAGAACGCATAGCGTATGAAATCGGCGTCATCCTGAATATGGGATTTCCCGGATACTTTCTCATTGTTGCAGATTTTATTGAATATTCCAAAAAAATTGGAGTACCCGTCGGGCCGGGCAGGGGATCTGCTGCAGGTTCCATGGTGGCCTTTGCAATGGGTATCACAGCGCTTGACCCCATAGAACATGGACTGATCTTTGAACGGTTTTTAAATCCATCCCGTATCAGTATGCCGGATATTGATGTGGATTTTTGCATTGAAGGTCGGGACCAGGTTTATAAATACGTGATTGACAGGTATGGTGGTCCTGAATATGTCTGTCAGATCATCACATTTGGAAAACTCAAAGCAAAAGCAGTTATCCGGGATGTGGGAAGAGCCATTGGTGTTCTTTTGTCAGAAGTGGACGAGATTGCCAAAATGATTCCAGACAATGCCAAGAATCTAACCAAGGCCCTTGAAGAAGTGCCGGCCATCAGGGACAAATGTGCTGAATCAGAAGAAAAGACCCAGATGCTTGAAATTTCCCTTCTTCTGGAAGGATTACCCAGGCATGCTTCCACCCATGCTGCCGGCGTTGTTGTGTCAGACAAACCCTTGAATGAATACCTTCCGCTATACAAGGGAAAAGAAGGGGAAACCATCACCCAGTTTGATATGAATTATGTTGAAAAACTGGGCCTGGTTAAATTTGATTTCCTAGGACTGAGAAACCTTACAGTTATAAAAAATTGCATCACCCTGATTGAAAAGCAAGGCAAGATCCCACCGGATTTATTAAGCATTGATTATTCTGATGAAAAAACATTTGAGCTGTTGCAAAAGGCAGATACAACAGGAGTGTTCCAGCTTGAAAGTTCAGGTATGAAGGATTTGATCCTTCGCCTTAAGCCAGCCATTTTTTCTGATATTGTAGCCCTTGTTGCCCTTTATCGACCCGGCCCCCTGGATAGCGGCATGGCTGATAATTATGTGGAAAGAAAACATGGCAGAGAAGAGGTGGTTTACCTTTTTGATGAGCTTGAGCCGGTTTTAAAAGAGACCTATGGTGTCATTCTCTACCAGGAACAGGTCATGAAGATTGCTGCGGTTATCGCTAACTATTCCATGGCTGATGCAGACGGTCTTCGAAAAGCCATGGGTAAAAAAATTGTTTCAATGATGGAAGCCCACCGCAGTCTTTTCATGAATGGGGCCAAAGAAAACAATCATGATCCCCAAAAGGCTGGAGAACTCTTTGATTTAATGGAAAAATTTGGCGGCTATGGTTTCAATAAATCTCATAGTGCTGCCTATGCCCTGATTGCTTATCAAACCGCTTATCTAAAAGCTAATTTTGCCCTGGAGTTTATTGCGGCATTAATGACCAGTGAACGAAATAATTCTGATGCAGTAATTAAATATATTGATGAATGCCGAACACATGAAATAAAAGTGTTGCCCCCGGATGTGAACGAAAGTGATGCCCATTTTACAGTATCTGGAGACTGTATCCGCTTTGGTCTTGCTGCTGTTAAGAATATAGGCGAAGCTGCCATTGAATCCATTGTAACCGTCAGAAATGAAGAAGGGCCTTTTGAAAGCCTTTATGATTTTTGTGAACGGGTCAATGTCAGCAAGGTCAATAAAAAGGTGCTTGAGGCATTGATCAAATGCGGTGCATTTGATTCTTTCAATACAAAAAGAAGCCAGATGATGGCGGTTCTTGAAGATGCATTAGAGCATGGTTCCAGAATTCAAAGAGAAAAGGCCGATTCCCAGCTGGACTTGTTTGCAGACTCAAATATGGGAACCCACCTGCCAATGAGTACGCCCAAATTACCGGATATTGAAGAATGGGATGACAATATGCTTTTGACTCTTGAAAAAGAATCCTTGGGCTTTTATATCACCGGACATCCTCTTGATAAATATCAAGAGGATGTCCAGACATATACAACGGTTAATTCGGTAACTATCCAGGAAAAGCACGATGAAGACATCATCCGCATGGCAGGAAGTCTTAAAGTTCTTAAAATCCATAAAACCAAAAAGGGCGACATGATGGCATTCTCTGCCATTGAAGATCAATACGGCAGTATTGAAGTGGTGGTTTTTCCCAATCTGTATGCCAAGGTTCACATGATGCTGGCCAATGAAGACATCATCATTTTAGAAGGTGAGGTCCAGAAAAAAGAGAACATGGTCAAACTGATCGCCAATAAAATACTTCCCATTGAACAGGCGTCCCAGGAATGGACCAATGGCATTCTGATTCAAGTGGATGCTCAAAACACCACCACCCAGACCTTAGAAGAGTTAAAATCAATTATTGAAATGTACCCCGGCGATTGCACCGCCTGTTTAAAAATAAATATTGATGAGGATAAACCTTCTGTGTTGTTGAAATTATCAGATGAGTATACCACGTGTTCTGATCCAGGGTTTTATGCTCAGGTAGAAAAGATTATGGGAAAAGGGAGCATTGAGACAAGATGTGCTCCTGTCAGTGCAAAACAAAAAAGACAAAAGCCCTGGCTTAACAAAAAATCGAACTGATATCAGGATATCTTACGAAATAGTTTTAATTATTTGCCACTGAAAGATTATCTTTGATTGACCGGTCATTGGAAATTTTTTGTACAATATACAAAATCTTATTCTTTTCATTATAAGACGACACAATCCCTGTAAGGGTGACCACGCCATTAACCGTGTCTACATCCACATTATTTGAACGAATATCTGCTGTCTTTAACAACTCTGTTTTAATTTTACTGGTTAAAATTGAATCATCAAGTATCTGGCCGGCACTGGTTTTACCGACAACAAGCTGATTCTCAACTTTTCTTACCCCTTCAACACCTCTGGCAATATCTGCGGCCATCCTTTTTTGAGAGGCAGATTCAATGACACCGATCAAATAAACCACACCGTTGAGAACATCAACGTCTATATACCGGGCTTTGACAAAATCGTCACTGATCATACGGCTTTTTACGGTACTTGATATAACAGAATCGTCAAAAATAGTACCGATGGATCGTTCATCGCCGGTAACATTATAACCTGAAACTCCGGCTGTACCGATTGCTAATGGCTCACAACCTGTAAAAAGCAAGAATAGAAAAATCAAACCGCCAAAAACAATTATTCGTGGACCCATGAACCATATCCTTTTTTTATTCAAAATCATCAAAATTCAAGTTGTCAAGATCAGACAGGTCCATATCCTTTAGCAAGTCATCTTCATCCGGGATGATATCATCATTGCTGATATCAAGGTCACTTTTTTGGGCAGGGACAGCGTTTACTTCTTTTGCCTGTTTTTCTTCCAAAGAAAATTTTTCTTTAAGCATCATACCGAGGCTGAAAATGATAAAGCCTATTCCCCCGACATTGAGGATGATAATTAAAATTCCAATAATTTTTTTAAGCAGCATAATAAAGTCAATTCGGTTAATTGTTTGACGCACAGGGTATTTGTGTTTATATATAATCTTTAAAATTGTTACAAGGAATTTGATTTATATTTGAAAGGAAAATTTAAATGGGCTGGTTAGGTAAAATGATTGGGGGAACCATTGGTTTTGCATTGGGTGGTCCAATTGGCGCTATTGCAGGTGCTGCATTTGGTCACACCATGGTGGATAAAAAAGAAGAAAGGTACCTGACCTCCAGACCGGGTATTAACCAGACGCTTTCATCTATTGAACAAGCCCAGCTTGTTTTTTTTACAGCAGCTTTTTCCATGCTGGCAAAAATTTGTAAAGCTGACGGTCATGTGTCCCCAAAAGAAATCGCTGCTGTGGACGCTTTTATGAAACAAGACTTAAGGCTTGATATAAACAGTCAGCAAACTGCTCAAAATATTTTCAGGCAGGCTGTTGATTCCAATGAAAGCTTTGATGCATTTGCCATGCAGTTTTATTCAGTGTTTCAGGCCCAACCCCATATCCTTGATATAATGATGGATATTCTTTTACGGGTGTCTTCAGCAGACGGTCAGATTTCAGATTCCGAAGAGATATTGCTTTTATCTGCTTCCAGAATTTTTAGATTTTCTTCAACCGATTATGCCCGCATAAAATCAAAATATGTCAAAGAGACCAACAAGTATTATGCGCGGTTAAAATGTGATGAAAGCGCATCCAATGAAGAGATCAAAAAACAATACCGCAAATTGGTCACTGAATATCATCCAGACAAGATTGAATCCAAGGGACTTCCTGAAGAATTTATTAAATTTGCAAATGATAAATTCCAGGAAATCCAGGAAGCCTATGAGGTAGTTAAAAAGGAGAGGGGACTTTAGCCCTGTTTTTTAAAAAAGGCCTTTTTCCTTGGCAATGGTCATATAGGTCTCAATAATATTGGCTGGCGGATCAATCCTTTGAGACTGATCTTTTTGAATCAAATGCATGGCATTAAAATCACAGGCATTCACACAAAGCCCACACCCGATACATTGTTTTAAATTCACATTGGCAACAATGGCTTTGGTATCCATTGATATGGCTTCCATGGGGCAGACTTCCTCGCAGGCCTGACAGCCGGTACATTCATCCTCATCCACTTGAGCTTGAAAATTAGAGGACACCACTTTAGCGGGTTCATCAAAATCCTTTATATTTTTTAAGATCTGGCAACAGCAGGAACAACACAGACAGATATTGATGGGTTTTTTTGAATTGGATGGCTGGGGAACCAGTCCTTGTTTAACTGCTGTATGAAGAATGTCCAAAGCCTCATCCTGGGAAATAGTCCGGCCAATTCCACGGCTTTCATAGACATATGCACCGCCGCCGAAAATCAGGCAGGCTTCTTTGATTTTATTGCACCCTTTTTCCATGATGTCATGTTCTTTGCGGCAGATACAAGGGGCAACCAGAATTTTTGATTGTGATTTGATTATGGTTTCAACCTGATCATAATCCATGACATTCAATTGGGTGGTCACCGATTGACTCACCGGTACCACACGAAGCTGCTGGGTTTTATTCTTATATTGATTTTTTATTAAATAGGGGACATATTCGTTAAAATCTTTGATAAGTTCTTTTGTCAGTCGATTCACCTGGTATTCCCAGATTCCTACAACAAAATGTAAGAGCATAAAGGTATCGATTCCATCACGGTTGACATGTATAGCTGTCCCTTTTACACCCATTTCAATAAGCATGGATCTCACTGTTTCAATATCTTTGCCGGCACGTTTGGCAATCACATCCGCTGTTTCCGGCGTCAGCATTAATGATAAAGCAAGCGTTGCTTCTTGTTTTGTAAACAATTGTTTTAAGATGCGTAGTTCAACACCGGATTTAGTTGCAGGATAACCACTGGGTGTGTTGTCAAGATGAGCGGCCAGTTGTTTGAATATATCTGTCATGTGATCATCTCCAATTCAATTAGTATTGTATGATTTTCCCTTTTAGAGTTAAATCTTTATGGCAGCGTTTTATGATAAGATCAATGGTTTTTCCTTGTAAACCATGTTCATAGTCTATAAAAACAGTCAAATAATTGGATGTTATGGCTTTGAGCATCCCGGTTTTAGTATCAATCTTTTGTTGCACAATACCTTCCAGCGGTTGGTTCATATTGGCATGAATAAATGCTTTTCGTTTGATAGTATCAAGTTTGCGCATCCTTAAGGTTCTTTCTTTGATAACCCTTGAGTCAACTTTGGGTTTAAAATAAAAAGCAGGTGTCCCTTTTCTGGCAGAAAAAGGAAATATATGAAGATAGGAAATTGGCAGTTTTTCAATCAACTTAAAGGTATTTTCAAATTGTTCATCGGTTTCAGAAGGAAAACCCACCAGGATATCCACACCAATTCCAACATTGGGAATCTGGTCAACTATTTTAAGGACAATATCTTCAAACAATGCAGCAGTATATGGCCGTTTCATTTTCTTTAAAATATCATCATCCCCTGATTGCAATGGAATATGAAAATGATTGCACAGAATATTGCCTGGCTTGGCAAGCTGGATAAGACCATTACTGATTTCAGTGGATTCAATAGAAGATAATCGCAGGCGGTGCACTGGTTTTTTTATATTTATTTTCTCAAGCAATTGGGTCAATGACGTCTTTTTTTTAAAATCAAGGCCATACATCCCTGTATGAATACCGGTAACAATGATTTCTTTAAACCCGGATCTGTTCAGCTCGGTTAAGTGATTGAATACCTCATTTTCCGGCATGCTCACAGATGATCCCCTTGCATAGGGAACAATGCAATATGTGCAGAAGGCATCACAGCCGTCCTGAATTTTAAGATAGGCCCGGGTCATATCTCCTTTGACAGTGTTCTCAAAGCTGTGAAACGTATTGGCTTTGCTGTGATCTGCCTGTGTAAATGTTAAATCAATATTTTGTTCATAAATTGATGTAATTTTTTGAGCAATTTTAATTTTGTCTTTATGACAGATGATCTGGTCGATATCCTGAATCTGATTGATTTGATCAGGGTCAGTCTGGGCATGGCATCCGGTAACAATGACTTTGGCATCAGGGTTTTCCCGGATGATTTTACGAATCGCCTGTCTGGACTGCATACCCGCTTTTGAGGTAACCGCACAGGTGTTGATGATGAAAACATCAGCGCCTTTTTTGATGTCGCTTTTTGACCAGCCTTGTTTTTCAAGATTGCCGGATATGCCGTCACTTTCGTACTGGTTGACCTTGCATCCCAGAGTCTGGATATAAAAGGTTTTCATTGTATAATACCAGCCCCTAAAACCCGGTTTTCTTTATAAAAAACAGCACCCTGGCCTGGTGTGACAGCATTCTGAGGTTGGTTGAAGATCACCCGGCCAAAGTTTTTGTCTAATGTAAGGGTGGAAAGCGCGCCTTTATGAGCGTATCGTATTTTGGTGGTAATATTGTCAATCGTTCCACTCAGGCTGCTATTCCAATTGATCTTGTCAACCATCATGATCTGGGTGGACAAATCTTTTTTAAAACATACGACCAGCTGATTGGCAGCCATATCAATCTTTTGTACATAATAGGGTTCGGTGGAAGGGCAATTAATGCCTCGTCGCTGTCCAATGGTAAATTGATGCAGCCCATTATGCCGGCCCACTATTTTTCCTTGTATGTCAATGATTGGCCCAGGTTCAGGTTGTATCTGCTCTTTTTGTAAGATAAATTGTGCCAGATTATTATCATGAATAAAACAGATATCCTGGCTTTCACTGGGCTGGATGGGTGAAATTCCAACAGATTTTGCCAGCGCTTTAACATCTTGTTTGATCATGCCTGCCAACGGAAAGATAATATGTTCAAGCTGTTGTTCAGTAAGCAGGGAAAGAAAATAACTCTGATCCTTTATTTGATCTTTGCCTTTTTCAAGATAGTTGTGCAAAATATTTTGATCAGGAAATGAAACAGGATTGACAATGGTGGCATAATGACCGGTTGCCAGGTAATCAGCTCCCATTGCACGGGCATAGTTGAGCAATTCACCAAATTTAATTTCCCTGTTGCAGATCAGACAGGGGTTTGGTGTTTTACCAAGCAGATAGGTTTTCACTATATACTGAACCACTTGTTTTTCAAATTGAAAGGAAAGGTCAATGGTATGAATGTCAAAACCCAGTTGATGTTCAAGCTTTACAAGATCGGTTGGCTCTCGTTCATAACCGGTAATAAAATGGATACCGAAAATATGTTTATATTTTTGTTTTAAAAGATAACCGGAAACCAGTGAATCAACACCACCGCTTAAGGCAATAGCAACAACCGGGTGTTTCATTATTCAACTTCTTGGGTTTCAGCTGAAAACAGCCCCATGGCTCTGGAGGGGCAGGTAATCACACACAATTCACATACGCTGCATTTTTCTTTGTCAAAGATCACTTCCATTTCAGGGCGTTTAATATACAAGGCTTCAGTGGGACATACTGCAGTACAGGCGCCGCAATGGGTACAGATTTCCTCATCCTTAAAAATCTGATGTTCTGGAAGGGAAACAGATACGCCTTTATCTTTGAGGTATCTCACTCCTTTGTTAAATCCGCTTTTTGAGGCAGACAAGATTTCCAGAACCATATAACCTTCTTTACGATTGGAAATTCTGGCACTTAAAATATTGAATAACAGGTCATATTTTTTAGTCAGTTGACAGACCAGTGCCTGCTGGGTAACTTCTGGTGGAAAGTTGAGAATTACAATTTTAGAATACACACTAAGCCTCCGGTTTTTTCTTACAGCAATAATAGTCTTTGAAAAAAAATAATTCTTAGAGTATACATTGCTTATATGGTCAAAATTTACATCAACATCAGATATATATAATAATTACAACAGATACACAATGTTGTTTTAAAGGTTTGAGCCATGAATCGTTTTGCATTTGAATTATCAAGCTATACTATGAAAACCTTTTCAGGATTTTCAAACTCCAATATCAAAATCAATGGGGAACGCAATATTCCTGACGGATCTGTGATATTCACTGCCAATCATTTTACACGCATTGAAACCATTTTTCTTCCCTATCATATTCATCAGCTCACCGGCAAAGAAGTGTGGTCGCTTGCTGCGGCTGAATTATTTGAGATTCCGATTCTTCAGGGTTTTTTAAATAATCTTGGGGCAGTGTCTACCCGTGATCCCAATCGTGATAACCTGATTTTAAAAACCTTGCTGACAAAAGATGTCCAATGGATTTTTTTCCCAGAAGGCATGATGGTGAAAAACAAAAAACTGATCAAAAAAGATCAGTTCAGCCTGACAGACGATGACATGGTTAAACGACCCCACACCGGGGCGGCCATCCTGGCTTTGAGGTGTGAATTTTACCGGGAGCGATTGAGGCGGCTGTGGCAGAAGGCAGAACCTGAATACGACCGTCTGGCTGAAAAATTTGAAATTGATCATATTCAAACAGTATTGGAAAAAGAAACCTTTATTGTTCCCATAAATATCACATACTATCCTGCAAGCCCCAAAGAAAATATTGTCAGTAGAATCGGGCAGATCCTGATGAAAGAGCCCTCCAGAAGGGTTATGGATGAATTGATGACCGAAGGTTCCATGCTCTTTTCCAATGTGAATATCGATATCCACATTGGCGACCCCATACCCATCAAACCTTATTTAAATGATTCATATATTGAAAGCATGCTCACGGTCAAACGCAGGATTAAATTTGAAGAAGATATTGCTTCCAAACAGATCATCAAAGAAATATCCATGGAAATAATGGATAAGTATATGACTGCAGTATATGATATGACCACTTTAAATTATGATCATGTCCTGGCCTGTATTCTCAAGCATTTTCCCTATCAAAAACACGGTATTGATCTGTATGAATTCAAATGCAAGGCATTATATGCCATCCTGTGGCTGACCTCACAAAATAAATTTTGTTTAACCGGCACCTTTTATAAAAGCCAGACGCATCTTCTTACTGATGATAGGTTTAAGCGGATCTCTGATTTTTTAACCACTGCCCAAAATACAAATGTTATTGAAATTCACGATAATAAAATATTTAAGGATCAGACACGATTTTTTTTACAGTCCAATTTTCATACCATTAGAATTGATAATCCAATTTGTGTGATTGCCAATGAAGTGGAACCGGTCAGAGAGGTTGAGGCAAAATTAAAAAAGATTGCCCAGAAATCGTATGATGAAATCATACTAGGTGTCAAAGACAAGTTAAATGAAAAAAGTCATGTGGATTTCTCATGTGATTACAACAAATATTATATTGAATCTGAATCAAAGAAAAAAAGAATTGGCAAGCCTCTGTTTTACCAGCATGACCAGGCACTTGCCGGTGTTCTTTTAATTCACGGGTATATGGCAGCCCCAAAAGAAATGAAACCGTTTGCCCAATACCTTCACTCCAGGGGATTCACTGTCCATGTTCCCCGGTTAAAAGGCCATGGAACCTCTCCTGACGATCTGGCAACAACCAGCTATAAACAATGGATTGAATCCGTTGAAGAAGCACTCGTCATATTAAGGCATTCCTGCAAGAAAGTCTTTCTTGGCGGTTTTTCAACAGGTGCCGGCCTGGCACTGGATCTATCCACACGAGTGCAGGATATCAGTGCGATTTTTGCTGTAGCACCGCCCATGAAGCTCCAGGACATGGGGTCTTATTTTGTTCCTGCCATTGATACCTGGAATACCATGATAAAAAAAATCCACCTGTCTTCCATTGCAAAAGAATTTATTGATAATCAGCCGGAAAATCCAGATATTAACTATGCTAGAAATCCCATTGCAGGTATTCGACAGCTTGAGAAACTCATGGATCAGCTTGAACCCAAATTAAAGTTCATTAAAACACCCACCCTGGTGGTACAATCCAGACAAGACCCGGTGGTGAATCCCAAAGGGACACTGGATTTGTTTAAAAAACTGGGATCTGAGCCCAAAGAATATTATCTGTTTGATGTTGACCGCCACGGCATTTTGTTGGGTGAAAATGTTGACCGCATCTACAAAGCCATTGATAATTTCATCTGCCAGTGGGTGTAGACTTAGCTGTCCTTATAAGGAAAGGGCGGTGAGAAAATAAAAAACCGCTGTTGATTAATTCCTTTAATCAACAGCGGTTTTAGTGCTGTTTGCTATTCTAAACGAATCGCTTTAAATCGTCATCATGGTGGCCGGATCAAGCATGTATCGTTGATCTGTTCTGTCACCGTCTTTTAAAATGATAGCTTCAATTTTGTCTTCCACTGGATTCAGATACACGGCTTTTTCAAACCGGTCTTTGTGTTTTTCAAGCTGGATTGGAAATCCATCAGCACAAAGGTCTTCTTCCCTGTGATTTTTCATTGAAAACCAGATAAAGATTGAAAACTCTTTATTGATGGATTCAAGTTCATCAAGGGTTGCGGACACATCAGTGTCAAAATTGATACCGTCAATGATCATGACAGAGGGTTGGGGAAGGGCGGCTTTTTTAAAGCTTTTAAGATAGTCCCTGATTTTATTGGTATTAAACGTCGCTTCAGTGTAGCTGATTCCCACTTTGTTCGGATAGATATCTTCCCACAACCGGACTGCTTTTTGCGGATCAACATATCCTATGGAATCAACCAGGTTGGTATATCCTTCTGAATACCTGACATTGATTTTTTCCATTGAGTCATCCAGGCTGATGTGTACTGCTTTTTGATTGTTCAATAACTGGGTTAAGGCAATCTGGACAAGAAAGCTGGTTTTGCCGACACCGGCTCGTGAAAGGACAGCACCAAATCTGCCGTCTGTAATATTTTCAATGCCCAGGGTAAGATTAACCGGGCTCCTGAGAATGAGATCTTTTCTTAACATGTTCCCTCTCTTTATATAAAAACTTATTTGGTTTTAGATTGTTCTTCTAATTTTTTTCTAGTAATTTCTTCTGAAACAGATTGTGGTACCTGTTTATAGCTTGAAAATTCCATTGTAAACTGGGCTTTTCCCTGAGTGCCTGATCTAAGAATAGTGGAAAAACCGAACATATCAGCCAGCGGAACCTGGGATTCAATTACAGACATGACGCCTTCTTCCTGGGAGCCCTGGATAATACCCCGTCTCTGGTTAATCAGGCCCATGCAGGTGCCCTGAAACTCGTTAGGTGTTTCAATGACCACTTTCATGATGGGTTCTTTTATGACTGGTTTTGCTTTGGCATAGGCTTCAAGAAACCCGCCTCTGGCAGCTGATCTAAAGGCCATTTCAGAAGAGTCAACTGCATGGAAAGCACCATCTTCAAGAGTTATTTTAATCCCGGTAACAGGGAAATCAAGTTTAGGTCCTTTTTCCATACAGGCCTCAAAGCCCTTTTGACAGGCGGGTATATATTGGGTAGGGATTCTGCCACCTGTAACTTTATTGACAAATTCAAATTGGTCTTCACATGGTTCCATAAAACCTGAAACTCGTCCAAATTGACCGGAACCTCCGGTCTGTTTTTTATGGGTATAATTAAACATGGCTTTTTGGGTAATGGTTTCTCGATAGGCAACCCTTGGTTGACCGGTTTCAACTTCTGCTGCATACTCTCTTTTCATTCGTTCCACATAGACTTCAAGATGAAGTTCGCCCATGCCCTGGATAATGGTTTCCCCGGTTTCACGATCCACATAGGTTTTGAAAGTTGGGTCTTCCTTGGTAAAACGGTTCAAGGCTTTTGACATATTGATCTGGGCCTTGTTGTCTTTGGGTATAATGGACAAAGAGATAACCGGTTCCATGATGTGCATGGCAATCATGGAATAATTAATTGTAGGAGAAACAAAGGTATCACCTGACGCACAATCTATACCAAACATGGCGCCAATGTGCCCTGCGGGAATAGAAGTTACCTCTTCCATTTGAGAAGAATGCATTCGAATCAGACGACCTGCTTTAATTTTTTTGCCGACTCGTGAATTAACCAGGGTATCTCCCTTGTTGATACACCCCTGGTAGACCCTGATATAAGTCAGCTGGCCATATTGGCCATCTTCAAGCTTAAACGCCAGGGCAACGGTGGGTTTGTCAAATTTGCTTTCCAGGATAACGGTCTCTCCATTATTATCCATATCCAAGGCTTCGTTGTCGATATCCAGCGGAGTGGGAAGGTATTGAATAACAGCATTTAACAGCGGTTGAACAGCTTTATTCTTATAGGCAGATCCAAGAAAAACCGGGGTCATTTTACGTGCAATGGTCCCAGTCCGAACAGCATTCATGATCAGCTCTTCTGTGATTTTCGTCTCTTCTAAAATAGCGTCTGTGAGTGCTTCTGAAAACAAAGAGACAGCATCTATCATTTCTTCTCTTGCCGCCTGGGCCTCATCAACCCTGTCAGCAGGAATCTCTTTTGTGACCATGGTTTCACCATTATCACCTTCAAAATAATAGGCTTTCATGGCGACCAGATCAATGACACCTTCATGTTTGTCTTCAAGACCAATGGGCAATTGCATCATTACAGAATTATGTCCGAGTTTATCTCTGAGCTGTTTGGCAACCTTGAGAGGATTAGCACCGGATCGGTCGCATTTGTTAACAAAGGCCAGGCAGGGAACATGGTACCGTTTCATCTGCTGGTCAACGGTAATAGACTGGGATTGAACACCAGATACTGAGCATAAGATCAGGACAACACCATCTAAAACCCTTAACGAACGTTCCACTTCCACAGTAAAGTCCACATGGCCCGGGGTATCAATAATATTAATAGTGTGATTATTCCATTCACAATGGGTTGCTGCCGAAGCAATGGTAATGCCACGTTCTCTTTCCAGGTCCATGGAATCCATGATAGCGCCAACGCCGTCTTTACCCCTGACTTCATTAATCTGATGAATTCTGTCCGTATAAAATAGTATTCTTTCTGTCAATGTGGTTTTACCAGAATCAATATGGGCGCTGATTCCAATATTCCTGACCCGTTCTAGATCTCTGATCATTTTTTAAATTGTCCTTTTAAAATAAACATTCATCTTTATAAACAATCCTTTTCTTTCATCTGGCATTCTTTTATCTGGCAAGATGCGATTGTTTAAAGGATTTTAACTATTTTGTTATTGCTAAATTATTATGATTTTGTTAGTATGACACCGCAGTTAAACTTAGCGTATAAAAGCGATTATATTATGTTTTTACCTCTTATTTGTCAAGTAATTTCATACTGAATTTTAAAAAAACTTTAATCATGTTGGATTTTAAAAATCATCTTACAAACGGTTCAAAAAAACTGGGAATTGATATAAGTCCTTTGCAGATCCTGATGATGGAGCAATATGCAAAAGAACTGATGATCTGGAATAAAAAAATCAATTTAACTGCTATTAAAGATCCTTTACAGGTGGCAGAAAAACATTTTATCGATTCAATAGCTGTTATGCCCCTGTTGAAAAATGGAATCTGTATGATGGATATGGGATCGGGTGGTGGATTTCCAGGAATTGTCATTAAAATCATGAACCCATCCATAAAAGTGGTGCTCATCGATTCTGTCAGTAAAAAAGTAAGCTTTTTAAAACATATCGTTCGATTGTTGAATCTTGAAAATATTGATGCGGTTCATTCACGGGTGCAAGATTTACATAATGATGAAAATTATGCTGGACAATTTGATGCAATTATTTCCCGTGCCTTTGCAGACCTGTCAAAATATGTCGGTCTTGCACGGCCATTTATCAACCCTTGTGGTTGTATTTTTGCCATGAAAGGCAAGCAGGGACAGAGTGAAGTCACTTCTGAAATACTGGAAAATTACAAATTAAATACAGAACACTATTGGTTACCGTTTGACAATTCCAAACGGTCGGTTATACAGATGACCATACGATCTTGATTCTGCGAGAAATTATATTTATAAATAAGACCGTATAAATCAGGTCATGATATTAGAAAGGAAATTCTATGCGCGCCCACTTTCTGCAACATGTTCCATTCGAAGGACTTGGCAGTATTGAATCCTGGCTGCAAGCCGCAGGCTATACCATTACTTGTACTCGTTTTTTTGAATCCCAAAATTTGCCTGAATCTGACCAAATTGATCTGCTGATTATTATGGGTGGACCCATGAGTGTCAATGATGAGAAAGAGTTTCCCTGGCTTGTCTTAGAAAAAAAATTCATTTTCGATGTGATCCAATTGGACATATCTGTTTTGGGCATTTGTCTGGGAGCCCAATTAATTGCCAGTGCAATGGGAGCAAAGGTATATAAAAACAAGACAAAAGAAATCGGATGGTTTCCTATACAAGGTGTGGTGTCAGAAAAATTTTTACCCTTTAACTTTCCAAAGTCTGTTCAGGTTTTTCACTGGCACGGTGAAACTTTTGATTTGCCGGTCGGAGCTGTCTGTCTGGCGAACAGTGCCGTGTGCAAGAATCAGGCATTTGCTTTGGGTAAAAAAATTATTGGTTTGCAGTTCCATCTTGAAACCACGAATGAATCTGCACAACAGATTGTCAGAAATTGTAAATCCGAACTGATACCTTCTGAATATATCCAGACTGAATCAGATATTCTGGCTGCTACGCCGGAACAATATAAGGTCATTAATCAATTGATGGATAAAGTGCTTTCTTTCATTACAAAGTCTTAAAAATTTATTTTATTGTTTCCTTTTTATAATCATTCAAATTCCTTGATTTGCCTGATAAATCTTGACAATTTTCAGGTTTCGACATAAAAAGAAAAGTTCAATATTTGAATATCAATGGATCCGAACACCGGAGGAATAATGGATTATAAAAAAACCTTGAATTTGCCTTTAACCCAATTTGCAATGAAGGCTAATTTACCACAGCGAGAACCCCAGCAGTTAAAAGAATGGGAAACAAAAAAGATCTATGAAAAACTAAGAGAACAATCCAAAGGTAAAACACCATTTATCCTCCATGACGGCCCTCCGTATGCCAATGGTCATCTTCATATGGGACATGCGCTCAATAAAATATTAAAAGATATCATTATCCGTTCCAGACAGATGTCAGGTTATGATGCGCCATATGTACCGGGTTGGGACTGCCACGGTCTTCCAATTGAACATAATGTGGATGAACAACTGGGCAAAAAGAAACAGGAGATGTCCGAAGTTCAGATCAGGCGTGAATGCAGATCCTATGCTGCCAGGTTTGTAGACATACAAAGTGAAGAATTTAAACGATTTGGGGTCTTTGGTGAGTGGGATAAACCGTATTTGACCATGAACTACCCATATGAAGCCAGGATTGCCAAAGAGTGCGGTGAATTTGCCTTATCCGGTGATATGTTTTTAGGCAAAAAACCCATCTATTGGTGCTGTTCCTGCCAGACGGCTCTTGCAGAAGCTGAAATTGAATACGAGAATCATACATCGCCATCTATTTATGTGAAATTTCCAATGAAAGATGATTTGTCTGATTTTCTTCCAGGAGTTAGTGAAGATATTTTTGTGGTGATCTGGACCACTACTCCCTGGACTATTCCTGCTAATTTAGGAATCTGTCTTCATCCTGATTTTGTTTATGTTGCAGTTAAGACAAAAACCCAGGGCGTGTTGATTGTTGCCAAAGATCTGGCTGCAGATGTCATGAAAACCCTGGGGATTGAAGATTATTCCATTGTTAAAGAACTGTCTGCGCTGGATCTTGAAAAGAAAAAATGCAAACATCCTATTTATGATAGGGATTCTTTGATTATTTTAGGGGATCATGTCACGCTTGAGGCGGGTACCGGTTGTGTCCATACCGCTCCCGGACACGGAGCAGATGACCATATAGCAGGAAAACGATATGGTCTGGACTGTTATTCTCCGGTTGAAGACAATGGTGTCTTTTCTAATGATGTTGAACATTTTGCCGGCCAGTTTATTTTTAAAGCCAATGTGAGCGTGAATGAAAAACTTGAAAGCCTGAATTTATTATTACAAAATGAAAGTTTATCCCATTCTTACCCCCATTGCTGGCGATGTAAAAAACCAGTCATCTACAGAGCCACACCCCAGTGGTTTATTTCCATGGATAAGATGAACCTTCGTAAAAATACTTTAGAAGAGATCAACAATGTAGAATGGATTCCATCATGGGGAAGAGAACGAATTTTTTCCATGATCGAGAATCGGCCTGACTGGTGCCTGTCACGCCAACGGTCCTGGGGAGTTCCCATTCCTGTCTTTCATTGTCAAGAGTGTAAAAACGTTTATGTGACCAGGGAATCTGTGGATAAAATCCATGAATTGTTCACCCGGCATTCTTCTGATATCTGGTTTGAAAAAGATGCCGCGTTTTTGATGCCTCAGGGCGCCAAATGTGAGCAATGCGGGTCAACCGATTTCACAAAAGATCATAATATTCTGGATGTCTGGTTTGATTCAGGCGTCAGTCATGCAGCAGTTCTTGAAGAAAGGGAAGGACTTCAGCGACCGGCTGATTTATACCTTGAAGGCAGTGATCAGCACAGGGGATGGTTTCATTCATCTTTGCTCACCAGTGTGGGAAGAACCGGTCACGCACCCTATAAAGCCGTATTAACCCATGGCTTTGTTGTAGATGAAAATGGCAGAAAAATGTCAAAATCTGTGGGTAATGTCGTGGCACCGGATACAGTGATCAAACAATATGGTGCGGATGTATTAAGATTGTGGGCAGCTTCAGCTGATTACAGACAGGATGTCAGCATCTCCGACAATATTATCAAACAATTATCAGATGCCTATCGCAGGATCAGAAACACCTGTCGGTTTATGCTGGGTAATTTTTCTGATTTTGATCTGACAAAGGATATTCGTCCAGTCAGTGAAATGTCCGAGCTTGACCGGTTTATTCTGCATCGACTGCATCAAGTGGTGAAACGGGCGTTAATCTCGTATGAAAATTATGAATTTCATACTATTTATCATACTCTCCATAATTTTTGTGTGGTTGATTTGTCCTCATTCTATCTGGATATTATAAAAGATAGATTATATACATCCGCCATAGATGATCCGCTTCGACGGGATGCCCAGACGGTTATGGCAACTATTTTAAATGCCATTGTCAAAGTAATGGCTCCGATTCTGCCATTTACTGCTGATGAAATTTACTCGCATATGCCCAAAAAATCGGATGCTAAAGAATCTGTTCATCTCGAAGCCATGGTAACCCTTGAAGATGAATGGGAAGACAAGGATCTTGCTGATAAATGGGAAAATATCAGGACGTTAAGAGCTGAAGTCACCAAAGCCCTTGAAGAAGCAAGAACCAAAAAGCTGATCGGGCACCCATTAGATGCAGCCATCCAGATTCAATTGCCGGATACAGAACTAAGAACACAGCTTGAAAATTTGACGATAAATTTAAATGATATTTTTATTGTTTCCCAGGCAACACTGGTTCAAGACCTTGATGATACAACATATCAGGGTAAGGAAATTGAAGGACTGGCCATTAAAGTGGACAAGTCCGCGGGTGAAAAATGTACCCGATGCTGGAGATTTGACACCACTATCGGCCAGGATTTGGATCATCCCACTGCCTGTGAACGATGTGCCGATGTATTAAAAAAGATCCTTTAACTAAAACTCTGCAAGGTCTATTAAATTGCCCTTATGAACACCTGGACACGATTAAGTCTGGTCAGCAGTATTATCATTGTTGCTGACCAGATAACCAAGTATCTTATAAAAGCCAATTTTGGTCTCCATGATAATTTTGTGGTGATTAAAAATTTTTTTAACATCACATATGTCATGAATCCTGGTGGCGCGTTTGGTTTCTTTGCATCAGGATCACCTGGTGTTAGAAAATTTATCTTCTTGTTTTTGTCATCTATTGTGGCTATTTTTGTTCTTTGGTTTTACCATCGATGTGCCCGTGATTTTATTTTTTTATCCTATGGTCTGGCCTTGATTTTTGCTGGCGCATTGGGTAATCTGATTGACAGGTTTCAATATGGAATGGTGGTTGATTTTTTAGACTTTTATATTGGCTCAGCCCACTGGCCGGCATTTAATGTGGCAGACTCTGCCATTACTGTGGGAATGGGAATATTAATTTATAATATTCTTTTTAACAAAATCCCTGATTTTTAATTGAAAGATTTTTATGCATCCGATCCTCATAAATTTTAGAGAGTTTAATCTTTATACGTATGGTCTGTTTATGGCCATCAGTTTTATGACTGCAGTGTTTGTTTCCCAAAAAATTGCAGCTCCGCATGGGATCAAGGATCAAACTGTTACCGACATCTTTTTTATTATTATGATATCCGGCCTTATCGGTGCCAGGGGATTATATGTCGTCATTGGTTTTGATTCATATAAAAATAACCTTTTCGATATTTTTAAAATATGGAATGGCGGCCTTGTCTTTTTTGGCGGATTTATAACCGCAATTATTGCCACAGCTATTTATTTAAAAGCCCAGAACCTTAACATCTGGAAAATGGCTGACATCCTCTCTCCCGGCATTGCATTGGCTCATGCCGTTGGCAGACTTGGCTGTCTGTCTGCAGGATGCTGTTATGGAGAATCATGTGAACTGCCATTTGCCATCACCTTTACGCATCCCCAGAGCCTTGCACCCTTGAATGTCGCGCTACATCCCACCCAGATATATATGGTATTGTCCAACCTGTTCCTGTTTTTCATCCTTTTATGGATTACCAGAAAAAAACGATTTAACGGTATGGTTTTTTTAAGCTATATCATGCTTTATTCCCTGTTCAGGTTTATCATTGAATTTTTCCGGGGTGATTTTCGAGGGGATTTTATTTTTAATTTTATTTCCATGTCCCAGGGGATTGGCCTTTTGGTTTCTCTGATAGCATTTATTCTTTTAATAATACGTTACAAATCAGTTAATGACGATCGTTAAACACCATACACTCATCCATGAGTTAGAGTCGATTCAGATCTACCATGTTCCCAACCTGTTTTTGATTTGTGGAGAGCCGTATTTTGTTAAAAAATCGTTAACCACACTTGAGTCCTTTCTGCTTGGAAAAGAAAAAAATCAATTTTCAATGGAAAAATTAGATGGAACCGTGACGACTATAGGCGATATTATTGAACAGGTTAGTACCTTTTCTTTTCTGTCGAAAAAAAAAATTGTCGTCGTACAGAATATTCCATTATTTGAAATCCAGAAAAATTCATCCCAGATACAATACTCGTCATCTGATGTTGATATTTTTACCAATTTTATTGAAAAAGGCTGGCCTATTGAACATGTCCTTGTGATGACAAGCGTTCAGAGTGACAAACGAAAGAAAATTTTCAAGACAATTTTAGAGAAAGGAATGATTATTGACTGTGGCGTTGCCAAAGGGGTCAGAAAAGTGGATTTGGATGAACAGCGCTCTGTGTTGCAGAGCGTGGCCGGACAGATATTATCCAAATATGCTAAAAGCATGGATAATCAAACTTTCCAAACCTTAATGGATTTAACTGGATTTAATCTGGATCTGTTTTGCCAGAATATTGAAAAATTATCTGTATATGTTGGTGATCGCAAGCAGATTACCCAGCAAGACGTTAAGGCTGTTGTTGTCCGGGAGAAAAAAGACCCTATTTTTAATCTGACAAATGCTGTAATGGAAAAAGAAATCAAAGAGTCTTTGTTTTATTTGAATTCACTATTTAAAGAGGGACTTCATCCATTACAGATTTTAAAATCTTTGGAAAATCTGGTTCGTAAGTTGATTCTGGTTCGTGATAGTTTGAATCATTTTTATCCAAATGGGATAAACTTAAAACAAATGTCGTTTAACCAGTTTAAACAGACCCTTTTGCCTAAGATCCAAGCGTTGGACTTGAGAACAAAAGAAAAGATAGAAGAACGAGAGCTTTTTTTAACAGGGAAGGTACCTGCAAAAAAAGATATGCCAAATGATCTTTTTCTTGCTCCCAACCCCACGAATGCGTATCCTGTTTATCAAGTATTTCAAAAATCTGAAAATTTTTCACTCAATGAGCTTTGCCAGATACTTTTGTTTTTAAGTGATTTAGATTACAATCTTAAAACATCAACTATTGATACCAAGACACAAATAGAAAATTTAATTATCAAGTTATGCAGTAAAGGAGGCTTTGTCCATGCCCAGAAATACTAAGATAGTCGCCACTATTTCAAATCTGAATTGTTCGCCTGAGTTTATTAAAGGACTATATCAGGCCGGTATGAATGTGGTTCGTCTGAATACCGCTCATATGACCCATGAAAATGCACTTGAAGTCATTAAAAATACTCGCCTGGTTTCTGATAAAATTGGTATTTTATTAGACACAAAAGGGCCTGAAATACGGACCTGTGACAATGACCAGCCATTGACTGTAAAATATGGAGATACAATCAGGCTCAAAGGGGCACCTGATGAAAAATCAAGTAAAAACGTGATTTGTGTGTCTTATGAACATTTTGTAAGAGATGTACCCATTGGCAGTTCTGTTTTAATTGATGATGGACTGATTGCCCTTGCCGTGATGGACAAGACAGAAGAATATCTGAGCTGTTATGTTGAAAACGACGGGGTGATCAATTCGAGGAAAAGTTTGAATATTCCTGCCGTTCATGTCACTCTTCCTGCCTTAAGTCAAAAAGACAAGGATTTTATAAGGTTTGCCGCTGATCAAAACCTTGATTTTATTGCCCATTCTTTTGTAAGAAACAAAGAAGATGTGATTGCAGTCCAAAACATTTTAGACGAAAAACACTCTTCTATCAAAATCATTGCAAAAATTGAAAATTCAGCTGGAGTTGAAAATCTTTATGAAATATTGGACCATGCGTATGGGGTTATGATCGCCAGAGGTGATCTGGCCGTTGAAATTCCCACAGAACAGATTCCTTTGATACAAAAACAGATTATCAAAACCTGTATTGAAAAAAGAAGGCCTGTGATTGTGGCCACACAGATGCTGCATTCCATGATCGAATCACCTCGACCCACAAGGGCTGAAGTATCAGATGTGGCCAATGCCTGCCTGGATCATGCTGATGCGCTCATGCTGTCTGGTGAAACCGCCAGTGGAAAATATCCTGAAGTGGCTGTCCGTACCATGGCCAAAATAATTCAGGAAGTAGAATACAAAAAGAGCAGTTATGTCAATGTGCCCTATAGTATGGATAATAAAGTGACCGCCTACCTGGCTAAATCTGCGGTAAAAGCATCGCTCAGGCTGAATAGCAAAGCGATTATTGCAGACTCTTTAACCGGTACATCTATCCGGGCTCTGGCCGCCTATCGGGGGGACAGTCCCATTTATGCTCAAGTTTATGATGAACAGGTGATGCGGCAATTGTCTCTTTCATTTGGTGTGTTTGCAGATTATATTTCCCTTGAAATTACCAGCTCCGTACCTATTCATAAGGCCATATGTCGATTGATTGATGAACGCAAGTTTAAACCCGAGGATTTAATTATTGTTCTGGCAGGTAATTTTGGACCTGAACAGGGTGCATCATATATTGAGATCAATACAGCAGGCAGTTTTCAAAAGAAATGTCTTATTTCTAAAAATAAAAATATGAACAACTGAAATGATGACATTCGATTTTTCCTGCTGTTATTCAAGCATTTTTCTGAATAAATCACAGGCATTATAAGAACTGCGGACAAAGGGTCCCGCAGCAACCTGTTTAAATCCCATTTTTTTTGCAATGTGTTCTAATTGTTTAAATTCGTCTGGAGAATAGTATTTTTCAACTGGAAGATGAGATTTAGTCGGTTGTAAATATTGTCCAATGGTAAGAATATCACAGCCATGTGAAAACAGATCTGACAGGGTTAATTCAAGTTCTTTTTGTGTTTCTCCCAGACCTACCATAATACCAGATTTAACCGGCATTAAGTGATTTACCTGTTTTGTATGTTTTAATACAGCCAGGGACTGCTGATAATTAGCTTCCGGTCGAACCCGGGAATACAAAGAGGGAACAGTTTCAATATTATGGTTTAAGACGTCAGGACTTGCATGTACAACAGTTTTTAAGGCGGATCGGCTGCCCTGAAAATCAGGAATCAAAACCTCTACCTGTATGGGTTTTGGACAAATGGGTTGAAGGGCAGGGAATTTATTTGCATCATTTTTAATCGCTTTAATGGTTTTTGCAAAATGGCCGGCACCGCCGTCTTCAAGGTCATCTCTGGTCACAGAAGTGATCACTACATAGGTCAACCCCAGTTTTTTTATTGCATTTGCCACCCGTCTGGGTTCGTCAGGATCAACCGCTGCCGGCATTTCAGATGTGACATTACAAAACCGGCAATGACGCGTACATTGCGATCCCAGGATCATAAAGGTTGAGGTTTGTTTTGAAAAACACTCAAACATATTGGGACAATTGGCTTCCTGGCAGACAGTGTGAAGGTTTGAACCGGCAACAAGGGTTTTAACCCTTTGGTATTCACCGCCCATGTGCAGTTTTTTTTTGAGCCAGGATGGTTTGCCCGTTTTTTTGCCCTCTTTTTTTTTTATTATATTATTGGATGGGTACATGGGCGTTTATAAATGTTAAATTAAATAATGTTGAAAAATGTGTTGCTATGCTTTTCTTGATATTTTCCATGGACAGATTTTGAGTATTCCAACCTTGTTTTTTATATTCATTTTGAATCGAGGTAACACAGATATCATTCAGACCACATGGGTTTATCCATGAAAACGGCTTAAGATCCACGGTAATGTTCAAGGCAAAGCCATGCATGGAAATATCATGAATAATCGCAAGCCCCACACTTCCTATTTTGGCGTTCCTTAACCATAATCCATTATTTTTAATGTCTCTGTTGGTTGTGATACCCACATCTAAACAGGTTTGCTTCATGATTTCTTCAAGTTTGCAGACAAAATCTTTCACCCCTATGGAAAAACGCTTGAGATCAAAAACAGGGTAGACCACAACCTGGCCCGGGCCATGATAGGTGATATTGCCACCCCGTTGAGTTTGAATAATGGATATTTTTTTTTGGTTTAAAAAATCCAGGTCTTTAATCAGATTTTCCATGCCTCCTCGTCTGCCCAGTGTAAAAACCGAAGGATGTTCAACCAGTAAAATATGATCTTCCTTAATGGTTCCATCAATCTTGCCCTGTACCAGTTTTTTTTGTAGATCCAAGGCTTTTTGATAGTCTAACCGTCCTAAATCGGTTAATATAGCTGGTTGCAGGGGTTTTTTTATCCCTTCAGGCATGGCTTCCTTGCAGCAGATACCTCATCCAGCCGTGTGACCTTTGCCAGCCAGGGTGCCTTGTGTAAGGTATCAGGATCTGTTTTCGCCTCTTCTATAATACATTTGACTGCTTCGATAAATTCATCCAGGGTTTCTTTGGATTCGGTTTCAGTGGGCTCCACCATAAATGCCCCGTCAACGACCAGGGGAAAATAAACCGTAGGCGGATGGAAACCATAATCCAACAGACGTTTGGCCATGTCCATGGTTGTGATATTATAAGGTCTTTGAAGTTTGTCGTTAAACACACATTCATGCATGCAGGGTAGATCATAGGGCAGGTATAGATGACCTTTTAAACGTTCTTTAATGTAATTGGCATTAAGAACTGCAAACTTGCTGACATCTTCAAGCCCTTTTTGGCCCATGGATAAAATATATGAATAGGCGCGAACCATAATTCCAAAATGTCCGTAAAAGGTATGAAGCCTGCCAATGGTATCCGGGCAGTCTGTAATCAACTCATAGGTATCAAGTTTTTTTAAAATCCTGGGAACGGGTAAAAAAGGTTCAAGTGCTTTGGCAACGCAAACCGGCCCTGATCCTGGCCCACCACCGCCATGGGGAGTTGAAAATGTTTTATGAAGATTTAAATGAAGAACATCGATGCCGATTTTTCCAGGCTTTACAATGCCCATGATGGCATTCATATTTGCACCGTCTCCATAGACAAGGCCACCTTTGTTATGAACAATATCTGCAATTTCCTGGATATTTGTCTCAAAAAGGCCCAGGGTATTTGGATTGGTGATCATTATACCGGCTGTGTCTTCATCCATCACTTCTGCAATGGTTTGAGGTTCTAAAACACCATTTGGACCTGAATTCACCTTAATCGATTCATACCCGCAAAGTGTGGCACTGGCCGGATTGGTGCCATGGGCAGTATCCGGAATAATGATTTTTGATCGCTGCCTGCCGTTTTTTTCATGATATTTATGAATCATGATCATACCGGTCAGTTCACCATGTGCGCCGGCAGCCGGTTGCAGGGTGACGGCATGAAAACCTGTTATGTTGGCAAGATATTGTTCAAGGGTGTGCATTAATTTTAATGCCCCCTGGGAAAATTTATCGCCACAAAAAGGATGAGCGCCGGCAAACCCTTGTCTGGCTGCCTGGACCTCATTGGTTTTAGGATTGTATTTCATTGTGCATGACCCCAAAGGATACATACCTGAATCAATACTAAAATTCCATTGGGACAGACGAACAAAATGTCGAACAACATCCAGTTCTGAAAGCTCCGGCAAATCAGGCGCTTGCCCCACAAGATCTTTGTCAAGTTCAGATCGTGGAACATCCAGACAGGGTATGGATATGGCACATCTGCCGCTTGAGCTTTTTTCCCAAATCAGGGGTTCCTTGAATTTAAGCCCTTTGGTACCCGGTTTATTTATGTTGGGTTTGTTGGTATTGGGTGTATTGGTATTCGATATCATCATGCCACCTCCTTGACCAATTGATCCATATCTTTTTTAGATGCTGTTTCTGTTGCGCAAAAAAGATAATGGTCTTTCATTTCAGGATAGAAGGGCGCAAGGTCCATTCCGGCAAAAATACAGTTTTTTGTAATCAAAGATTCTCTTTTGTCTTTAAATCCTTTAGGGACTTTTAAGACAAATTCATTAAAAAATGGAGTGTTATAAATGGATTTAAATCCATTTTGTGTAAGGGCCTGTTTGAGGTAGACCGCCTTATCATGGTTTTGCTGGGCAATTTCTCTGATGCCTGTTTTTCCAATGGTTGCAAGAAAAATGGCTGCTGTCATTGCATTAAGGCCATTGTTTGAACAAATATTGGAGGAGGCTTTTTCTCTTCTGATATGTTGTTCCCGGGTGGAAAGGGTAAGGACAAAGCCATCTTCTCCTTCACGATCTTTTGTTTTTCCCACCAGTCGCCCTGGAAGATTTCGCATCAATTTTTGTGTGGACGTCAATAGCCCAAGACCCGGGCCGCCAAATGATTTTGAAATACCCAGGCTCTGACCTTCGCCTGCCACAATATCAGCACCATAATAGCCTGGCGTTTTTAAAAGGCCATAGGCAAAAGCTTCGGTAAATGAAGTCACAAATAATATTTTTTTGTTTTCAGCAATGGTTTTAAAGGATTTTAAATCTTCAATATTTCCTAAAAAATTGGGTGATTGAACCAGAACACCTGCAATATCATCAAGCCCTTCTAATACTGATGTGTCGGTAAGCCCCTGTTTTGTTGCCGGTAATTCCACCATTTTATAACCTCGGGGTGAAATATAGGTTTGAATGATTTGTCGATGATGGGGATGGATCAAGGAAGAAACAGCCACTCTATTGGTTGAAGGATTTTTTCCCAAAGCAATCAAGGCAGCTTCGGCAAGAGCGGTGCCACCGTCATAATGAGATGCAGTGGCAATATCCATACCTAAAAGCTGAGTGATCATGGTTTGGAATTCATATATTCCCTGCAATGTTCCCTGACTGACCTCAGGCTGGTAAGGGGTATAGGCGGTCATAAATTCAGAACGGGAGATCAGATAAGGGACAATGGCTGGAATATAGTGGTCATAGCTTCCACCACCGATAAAGCACTTATAATCCCTGCAGGCGATGTTGGATGAAGCCAAATCTTCCATGTGTGCATTCAATTCCCATTCAGAAAGACTGTCCGGTATATCCATGGGCTGCCTGGTTTTAAGTTTATCTGGAATACAATCAAACAGATCATCAAGGCTTTTATGGCCTGTGATCTTTAACATTTGTTGGATATCTTCTTGGGTATGTGGGAGATAGCGCATAGTCAATCATCCTTTGAGCATTTTAAGGTATGCTCCTTTATCCATGAGATCATTCATTTGTCCAGGATCAGACGCCTTGATTTTTACAAGCCAGCCTTTGTCATAACAAGAGTTATTAACAAGTTCCGGTGCATCTTCTAACGCCTCATTAATCTCAATGATCTGGCCTGATACCGGTAAATAGATTTCTGAGACGGCTTTGACCGATTCTACACTGCCGAATTCATCACCCTGGGAAAAATCGGCTTCGATCTCCGGTAGCTCAACAAAAACGATTTCTCCTAATTGATCCTGGGCATAATCATTAATGCCGATGGTAATAAAATTGTTTTCCTGCTTTGCCCATTCATGGTCCTTTGTATATTTGATGTCGTCGGGTAGGTTAAGATCATCAATTTCTTTCATAAAAGCCTCCTTGGGTGTTAAATAAAATTATTTATTTTTTTTCTGGCAGTCCGGTCCGGGCGGATATCTTTAACAATCGTGACGTTAATTTTTCTTTTGCCTTCAATAAGTATCAAGTGGGTACCCATTTCAAGTTCCTGGTCAACACGGATAAATCCGCAACTGATGCCCTTTATTTTTATTGTGTCTGAAATACCCGAATCTAAAATATTGGGAGAGTTAATGCTTACGATTTGATCGTCATGCCAGGTAATTGCCATGTCTGTAGCACAGGTTAATACGTTTCCGATGTCATCACCAGATAAATTGATAACCCGGGTCTGTTCTCCCGCACCAACTTTTCTTAATGAGTCACCGGCAAAAGGGTAGATAAATTGATGATTGTTTCCCGAGAGCAGGGCATCTGCACCTATAAAGGATTTGGTAAATTTGTTTCGCATTTTATTGTATGGCAGAGCAAAATCCCATGGATGATTTATAAATTTCCAATTACCGATATCCTGATGAGAGAGAGGTAGGCAGGCACCGGCCCGCAGAGAATCTCTTGCACCCAATCCACAGGCAAGAATACCATTCTTTTTTCCAATGGACAAAAGCTGTGTCCATAAAGAAACAACAGCATCAGATTGAATAAAAATTTCAAACCCAAATTCTCCGGTATAACCGGATCGAGATAATAACAGGGGAGTGCCGTCTTTTAATCTTACTTCTTTATGGCCAGATATTGTTGATACATCCAGATCATTAATGGGTGATTCAAACATGCCTTTAAAGGAAAAATATATCATTTTGGAAAAGACCGATTCAGGCGATTGGATGACCTGAGACAAAATTTTCGCAGAGTCTTTACCCTGGATATCGATTTTTGCAATTTGCCCGGAAAGGTCGATAATTTTGATTGATTTATCTGAACAATTGTCCATCAAATGTTGGGCAATTGTGGCTCCCATACCCGCATTGACACAAATCATAAAAACAGTTTTGGAAAATTTATAAACAATGGCATCATCGATACAATAGCCATTTGTGTTTAAAAAGGCACCATAAATACACCGGCCGTTCAATAGCGGGTGGATATCTCGTGTATAGCAATAATCTATTAATTCAAGGGCATTGGTTCCTACTACCATGATACAGGACATGTGGCTGGTATCAAAAAGTCCGGCAGATCGTAATACAGACAAATGTTCGGTTTTAACACCAGTAGGGTACCATAACGGCATATCAAAGCCACCAAAATCAGCCATATTAGCATTGGCATCTTTATGCCAAAGATGTAATGGGGTTGTTTTTAATCTTTTTTCTGGGTTGCTCATGACAATGTCCTCAGATCATATAGAATTGATCATTATAATATATATGGAACCTTTAAATTGTAAGATTTATAGATAACAAAAGTTTCAACTGATCGGACACCTTGCACCCTGGACATCTGTTCAGTGTAAAATTCAAGCAGTCCAAACCCTTTTTTGAAAAGTACAAAAACCAGAAGATCATAGCGACCGGTAACAACGTTGACAGAGATAACGCCTTTTAATTTGCTGATTTCTTCTCCTTTTTCCACCAGATTCATTTCAGAAAGCTTAATTCCAATGATGACAGTGCGATGATCAGGGATTTGCGATGGATCCACAAGCCCGCATATCTCAAGAACACCTTCTTCCTGAAGTTTGTTAACTCTGGATCTTACCGTATTTTCTGTAATTAAAAGTTTATCAGCGATTTTTTTGAACGATTTTTTCCCTTGCCTTAATTCTCTAATAATGTCGATATTGGTGTCATCAATTTTCATGGTTTCCTCATTATTTTGTTACAAATTATTTTGTATTCTTTTTTATAAAAAATACTTCATAGCGATTTTATTGTCAAATAAATCTTTAAAAATTGATGAAACTATAAGAATTATATCCATAATGTTCGCAAATAACAAAAAACGATCATAAGTGTATACCTATCAGAATTATAGATTTTAAACCAACAAAGAATATTGTTGGTGGTGATGGAATGAGTATTTTATTAAATCGGTGGATTTACTTGAAATTCTGTCATCTTGTACAATAGTGTTTTATAACTTATTTTTAAAATTTTAGCCGCTCTTGAACGGTTCCAGCCAACTTTTTCAAGAACAAAGGTAATGACTTCTTTTTCAACCCGATCCGAAGCCAGTTTTTTAATATTTTTTAATGAGATATCTTCAAATAGTTTATCCGAGCTTGTGGATAAATCGACAAATTGTGAGATAATGCTGCTACGATTTGAGGGAAATTTGTGGGTCTCAAAAGCGTTAATCCCATCAAGGTTCCCATTTGATTCAGTGGTTTCTTGAATTTGGATTTTTTCTTGTGGAAGATCTTGAAAAACTTTTTCCCAGGAATCAAGGACCATTTGTTTTTTAATACAGTTTTGAAGCTGCCTAACATTACCTGGCCAAGGATAATTACAGAGTTTTTCAATTATTTCAGAATCTGGTTTTGTCCCATGATTTTCTGGAATTTCAGATTTATATAATCTGTAATAATACTCGATCAAGGACGGAATATCTTCTTTTCTTTCACGTAAAGGCGGAATTTCTATTTTTATAATGTTGAGCCGATAGAAAAGGTCTTCTCTAAAAGTTTTACGTGCGATACTTTCTTCAAGATTATGGTTAGTGGCGGCTATCACCCAAACATCGGTTTTAAATTCCAGGTCTGAGCCCAAGGGAGAAAATTCACCGCTTTGAAGGACATGAAGCATTTTTGATTGTAATGCCAAGGGCATATCACCTATTTCATCAAGAAATAAAACCCCTTTGTCAGCGGTCTGAAATTTACCCGGTCGTTTACGATGAGCACCTGTGAAAGCACCTTTTTCGTATCCGTAAAGTTCACTTTCAAGAAGTGTTTCCGGTAGGGCGGCACAATTTATTTTTACAAAATTTTTATTACATCTACTACTTTCAGTATACAGACTTTGAGCCACAACTTCCTTGCCAACACCTGTTTCGCCTGTGATTAAAACATTTAGACAGGTATTTGCAACATGATGAATCAATTCTTTTATTTTTAAGATTGATTTGCTGACGCCAATTAAAGGAGTGCTCATAATAATATTTTACTTTTTCTCTTTATCGTTAACTTGACCAGCTAATAACTCTGAAACAGTGTTTTCTATTTTAAATAGATCAATCGGTTTAAAAAGAACCACATCTGCATGGGCTTCAGAAGCCAGTGCACCTGGTTGATCGCCATATCCTGTCATGGCTATAATTTTTAAGTGCGGATATTCTTTTTTGACAATGGATATAAGTCCTATTCCACTGATATTAGGCATAACCAGGTCTGTAATCAGACAATCAAAAAAATTGGATTTATCGCGTAACACTTTTAAGGCTGCAAATCCATCTATCGCAGTTTTAACTTCATATCCCATTGAATTGAAAAATTCATAAAAAGTCGACAAAATGTCTTCATTGTCGTCAACAATCAGGAGCCTTGTCGGATCTACCATTTTGCGCCTCTTATCTTTTGGAAAGTTATTAAGTCATTCATTCCATATAATAGAACCGTTTCACCTGCAAGGAAAAAATAAAAAAAAGACGAAATTGTCAACATTATTTTAAATAAGAGATACAAATATAATAAATAAATAGAAAAATAAAGAAATATCCTGAAAATTTACTAATGCGACGAAAGCGATATGCAACAATGCCTAAAAGCAAACAAATTGAGCCCATGAATGGAAATTGAAAATAATGGAGATTTATGTCAACCGACATTGGATTAAAAACGCCAACAGTGCCCATTACCAGGCAGATGTTGAACAGATTGGACCCCACAACGTTTCCCACAGAAATATCGCTTTCTCCTTTGGAAGCGGCAACAGCTGATGTAGCCAGTTCAGGCAGGCTGGTTCCCAGTGCCACAACAGAGATACCAATAAAGGTTTGTGATAGACCCATTTGTGTAGCGATTTGAATCGCTTCTTGAACAATAAAATTAGCACCATATGCCAACATGACAATACCGGAAACAATAAACCCTATATTTTTAATTATCTGTACCATTGATAGTTTGGCTGGACCATTTTTATTGTTACGATCTTTGGCAGTGATCAATCCATAAATCAAAAAGAGCGCAAGTAAGACCAGCAGAATAACTCCGTCCATACGGTTAATTTGAGAATCAAGACAGAGCAGCCAGAAAACAAAAGATACCACAATCATGTACGGGATATCAATTTTAATGATTTGAGGATTTATATCAATGGGTTTGATAGCCGCACTCACTCCTAAAACCAGAGCAATATTGATCACATTGCTGCCTATAATATTACCCATGGAAATATCGTTTGACCCTTTAAAAGCAGCCACAAGACTGACCAAAAGCTCTGGTGCAGAGGTTGCAAGGGAAACAATGGTTAAACCGATAATGACCGGTCGGACAGCAAACATGACTGCAGTGGATACAGAACCTTCAACAAGAACCCATGATCCAACATATAAGAGAATAATACCGATAATGAGAAAAATAATTTGTGTTAACAAGTTATTTGCCTTGATTTCTATGTAATTATTGTTAAGGTTCTTGCCTAATTATTAAATAAATATTATAAGGCCTGCATAATATAGCACGTTAGCAAAGATATCAATATGATAATCATACGGACAAGGAAAGCCCTATGAAAACAAGCATTATAAAAAGTACGGGGATGTATGTCCCACCTAATGTGATTACCAATCATGACCTTGAAAAATTAATGGATACATCTGATGAATGGATTCGTCAGAGAACCGGTATTGAACAACGATACTGGATTAATCAAGAAGGGGTCACGGGTTCATCTGATTTAGGATTTGAGGCTGCTAAAATGGCATTGAAGTCTGCTGGTTGGAAGCCTGAAGATATTGATTTTATCATATTTGCTACCTTAAGTCCGGATATCATGTTCCCGGGATCAGGCTGTCTACTTCAAGCCAAGTTAGGACTTGATTCTACGCCTGCCCTGGATATCAGGCAACAATGTACAGGTTTTTTGTATGGGCTTGCCACGGCCGATGCATATATCAAATCCGGACTTGCCAATAAAATATTATTGGTCGGAGCTGAAGTTCATTCATCCGGTCTGGATAAAAGCACCCGGGGTCGTGATGTTACGGTCATATTTGGTGACGGAGCAGCGGCTGTTTGTCTGGAAGGTATTCAAACAGATCAATCTGCCGGTTTATTAGCCACCTCATTGCATGCAGATGGCAATTTGGCAGACGCATTAACTGTGGAGTTGCCTGCGTCCAGATTGCCGAAACGATTGGTTCCGGGACTCGATATTAACGATCCCCGTTATTATCCAATCATGGATGGTCCTGTCATTTTTAAAAAAGCCGTGAGAATGTTGCCCAAAGTGATTAACGAATCTCTGGAAAAGGCTCAGATGGAATTGGATCAAATTGATCTGATTATTCCGCACCAGGCCAATCTGAGAATTAATCAGGCATTAGGACAATTTTTAAAAATTGATGAAAATAAGATTTTTCATAATATTCAAAAATATGGTAACACCACGGCTGCCAGCATTCCTATTGCACTTCATGAAGCCATAGAACAGGGTCGTATCGGCAAATCAGGGGAAACCGTTTTATTTGTCGGGCTTGGTGCCGGTCTCACCTGGGGCTGTATTATCTATAGATTTTTATAAAGACCCTTTGAATGATTCAAAATTGTCTGAGACATAAGTCACTCCTGTGTAAAAAAGATTTGGCAAGATTACTTGATTGATCATACGTCAAACCAGAGTTTTGGGTTAAGTCCTGTTTCATAGATTCAGCCGATAAAATATCTTGACAATTAACACCTTAGCCCATTAATTATACGATCATGAAAAACAAGATAATCAAGGCGCTCATAAAAAAAGGGGTTCATATACCCAACCCTGAATCAGTCTATGTTTCCTATGATGTCAATCCAGACAGGATATCATCAGATAACGTCATTTTATATGCCGGGACAAAGATCATGGGTAAACAATCTTTGATAATGAAAAATGTGTCAATCGGTTATGAGGCACCGGTAACCTTGGAAAATACCCTTGTGGGTGAAAACACCTGCTTGAATGGAGGATTTTTCCAAGAAACTGTTTTTGCAGGCAATAATACATTTGGATCAGGAGCCCATGTCAGAAAAGGAACGATTTTAGAAGAAGAGGCCAACGCCGCCCATACCGTGGGATTAAAACAAACCATTTTATTTCCTTTTGTTACCCTGGGTAGTTTGATTAATTTTTGTGATTGTTTCATGGCTGGTGGGACAAGCCGAAAGAACCATTCAGAGGTTGGCTCGTCATTCATCCATTTTAACTATACACCCAATCAGGATAAAGCCACGCCTTCCATGTTTGGAGATGTCCACAACGGGGTGATGCTTAGATCTTCTCCCATTTTTTTAGGCGGGCAGGGCGGAATTGTTGGACCGGTCCGAATTGGGTATGGCTGCATTTCGGCTGCCGGATCTATCATTAGAAAAAATGAACTAAAAGAAGATCGCCTGATTTTAGGCGGAGCATACAAAGACATGTCCATGCCCAGACAATTTGGTATTTATAATAAAGTTGCCCAAGTCTATAATAATAATATTTATTATATAGCAGGGTTGATAGCATTAAACGCATGGTATAAAAATATTCGGCCTTTGTTTGTCTATGATGAGTTTTCAAAATATCTGGTACAGGGGCTTCAGGAAAATCTTTCAATTTGCATTCAAGAAAGAATTGATCGGCTTTTTCATTTTGGTGAAAAATTAGAAATTTCAAAAGAAAAATTAATTTTCCAACTTAAATACAAAACAAGTGCATCCATTGTCACTCATGAAAAAGTGTTGCAAAAAATTGAAATTTTACAAAAGATACTTAACCATGCATTAAAAGACGATTCTGTTAATGCCGCAGGAGTAAAATTTATCAAAATTGTTCAAGAAAAAATAAATTCATCGAATAAAAATTATATTGAAGTTATTCAGCATTTGAATACAATAGAACAAAATATAGGCAGTCGATGGCTCTTAGACATTGAGCAGCCGATTTTAGAAAAATTATTAATCTGAATAAATGAGAACATCCATGGGAAAGCTTTTTGGAACAGACGGAATTCGAGGGAGAGCAAACAAATATCCAATCACCTGTGATGTCGCGCTTAAAGCGGGCCGGGCAGTCGGCTTTTTTGTAAAAGATCAGGGATTCACTGCTGTGGTAATTGGCAAAGACACCAGAATCTCAGGAGACATGCTCGAATCAGCTATTGCAGCTGGCGTAGCTTCCACAGGAGTAACTGCCATGTTGGCTGGCGTTATTCCAACACCAGGGGTCGCATTCCTTTGTACGGATATCAAAGAAGCAGGAGCTGGGATTGTACTGTCAGCTTCACATAATCCATATCAAGATAATGGTATTAAAATATTTAAACATGGTGGTATTAAATTATCAGATCAACAAGAAGAAGAGATCGAAGCATATATATTGAACAATGATGAACCACTAAATTCAGAAGTTGGATCTATCGTTTCAATTCCAGACAGTTTGGAAAAATATTCCCGGTTTTTATTAAATACGTTTCCAGAACAAAAACCAGATAAAAATGAAAATGAAAAATTAAGGCTTATTATTGACTGCTCAAATGGGGCAGCATCAAAAATCAGTAAAATGGTTTTTAATCCTGATCTTTTCCAGGCACATTTTATATACAACTCACCTGATGGAATCAATATTAATGATGGCTGTGGTTCCCAACACACAAGGGATCTTGCAGCATTTGTGGTTGATGAAAAAGCAGATATCGGTCTTGCTTTTGACGGCGATGCCGATCGATTAATTGCAGTGGATGAAAAAGGGTGTGAAATAACAGGAGATTGCGTACTTGCGATTTGCGCCAAGTTTGCAAAGGCAAATAGCCAATTGGATAATGATGTAGTTGTAAGTACAATTATGAGCAATATAGGCTTGAGCGAGTGTCTTGAGGGCCTGGGGATTAAGCATATCAAAGCCGGGGTTGGAGATCGTAAGGTTTTGGATGAAATGCAAAAATCCAATGCAGTTATTGGCGGTGAAGATTCAGGGCATGTGATTTTTTTAAATTATCATTCCACAGGTGATGGCATGTTAACGGCTTTGAAGCTTCTTGAAATTATGATGGAAACACGAAAACCACTTTCCTCTTTGGCATCTGTGATGACAGTCTACCCGCAAATTTTAAAAAATGTTGAGGTTGATGCATCGCGCTCTGATTTTACAAAAATTAAACCCATTGCAGATACCATTGAACAGGTTGAAAAAAGTCTTGGGGAAAAAGGCAGGGTGTTAATAAGGTATTCTGGCACTCAACCATTGTTACGGGTTATGGTAGAGGGACCGGATCAGTCGTTAATCGAACAATATTGTGATAATATTTGTAAGTCTGTTAAAGAAAATATTTAAATTAGCATATACTTTTGTTGTAGATTCAACAAAAATTAAAACCCCCGTTACATCAAAGTAAAGAGGGTTTTAAAATTTTAAAAGGCAAGTTTTTTTAAGGCGAATTAACTTCTTCTGCCACCAAAAATATGAAGCAACATGATAAACAGATTGATAAAATCAAGATATAAAGTTAAAGCGCCCATGATCGCACCTTTACGAACCATCGCACCCGTAGCATTGTCAGGCATTGTCAGGGACATTGTTTTGAGTTTTTGCGTATCATAGGCTGTAAGGCCCACAAAAACAATCACTCCCACGTACGAAATAATGAGCTGCATTCCAGAACTGTGGAGGAACATATTGACCACAGATGCTATAATAATACCGATCAAACCCATCATCATAAAGCCACCCATGGATGTCAGGTCTTTTTTGGTTGTCATGCCATAGACGCTGCAAGCAAGGAATGTAATTGAACAGATACCAAAAGTTGAAACAATAGATGATTGAGTATAAATCATAAATATTATAGAAAGTGTGACGCCGTTAAGGACTGAATAGATCGTAAATAAAGCAGTAGCTGTCGATGCCTGTATTTTTTGAATCCTTGCACTCAAAAAGAAGACAAATCCAAGTTCGGCTATAATAAGAATTATCATAAGACCGGGTGTCGTATAAATTATTTTTTGCATGGCAGGATCATGAGCAACATAATAAGCTGTCAATCCGGTTAATCCAAGTCCAATGGCCATCCAATTGTAAACGCTACGAATGAATGCATTTGTTTTAACTAATGCAGCATTTTGTGACAAAGAAGAATATGTATTCATGGTTTCCTCCAAAAAAATATAATTTGTTGATTGGTAATATAACACGAAAGGGCAGGATTTCAAGATTACATTTTGGTTAAGTACTTATTTTCTGTTATTTAATTTGATATCTAATATAGTTTACATAATATATATTATCAGACGTTGAATAAAATCGTGTAACTAACGGGTTTGGGTTAAAAGTTGTTTAATAATTATTTTATTGTTAAAAAACCATCATTGTTTTATATATATAACCTTTGTTCAATATAATAGAATACGGTTAGTTTAATATTAATGACAGATACACAGGCCGGACATATTTATACTGTTTCCAAGTTAACCAGGCAGATCAAATCTTTATTGGAAGAAAAATATCCGTTTGTCTGGATTACCGGAGAAATTTCAAACTACGCTGTCCCATCATCCGGTCACTCCTATTTTACATTAAAAGATAACCAGTCTATGATTCAGGCTGTCATGTTTAAAAATCAAAAACGAGGTTTAAAATTTAATCCTGAAAATGGATTGAAAATTATTGGACTTGCCCGACTTTCTCTTTATGAACCTCGAGGGTCTTATCAACTCATTTTTGAACATATTGAACCCGAAGGTGCGGGTTCAGCTCAAATTGCTTTTGAACAATTAAAAAATAAATTGGCTGAAAAAGGATTTTTCGATGATCAACATAAAAAATCAATACCATTTTTACCTGGAATTGTCAGTGTTATAACTTCGGCTACCAGTGCTGCAATTAAAGATATTATAAATATTTCTCAACGTCGCTTTCCCAATTGTTGTCTTGAAATCTTTCCGGTTAATGTACAAGGTGAAGAATCGGTTAGCGATATTTGCACAGCCATTACCTTTGTTAATGATCGCCAACAATCAGATCTTATTATATTGGCTCGTGGCGGAGGGTCTTTAGAAGATCTGGCAGCATTTAACTCTGAACTTGTTGCCAATGCTATCTTTGATTCAAAAATACCTGTTATTACCGGTATCGGGCATGAGACTGATTTCACCATTGCTGATTTTGTCTCTGATTTAAGGGCCCCGACGCCATCAGCTGCCGCAGAATTAGCTTTTCCTTTAAAAAAAAATTTGCTTTATACGGTTCAACAACTTGAAGACAGCTTGAACCGTACAGTTAAAAAACGAATCCATTATTACCGGCAAAAAATTGATCAGTACATGGCACGGCTTAAAAGCCCGGAACGGTTGTTATATGATTTAAGATTTAAATTAGAAGATTTTCACTCACGGCTGACTAATGGCATTAATCGCTGTCAATATTATAATAGAGAAAAAGTTAAATGGTTTGAAGATTCTTTGAAAACTCAGAATCCATACCTTCAAACGATTCAATATAAGAAGCAGATCCATATTTTGGCATCATTATTAAATCAGAGTTTCAAAGCTAGAATGGAAACCTTTGCATTTAATCATGATCGGTTGAATTCAAAACTTGATGCTTTAAATCCAACAGCAATTTTACAGCGAGGATATAGCATTTCAAGATTTATACATACTAAAGCAGTAATTACCAATGCAAATGATGTACAAAAAAATGATCAAATAGAAGTTATTTTACATCAGGGACGATTGATTACAAAGGTGGAAGAAGCTAATGGCCAAAAAAAAATCATTTGAACAGGCGTTAAAAGAACTCGAAGAAATTGTAAAAGAAATGGAATCCGGAGATCTTCCATTGGAAGAGGCAGTTAAAAAATATGAGCTCGGAATAAAAGAATCTCAATATTGCCTCGACTTATTAGATAAAACTGAAAAAAAAATAATTCTTTTGACCAGGGACTCTGAAAACAACATCAAACAAGAGCCGTTTGACGTATAAACATATGGATTTTAATCTGACTCAATATCTTAAAGAAACCCGAACGATCATTAATGATCATTTATCTATTGTTCTTGATGGATTTGATCAAGATCGTGAATTAATCATGGCTATGCGTCACTCGCTTCTGGCAGGCGGAAAAAGGCTTCGCCCTATCCTTTCCATGGCTGCCGCACAGGCCTGTAAAGGTGATGTTCGCTTTGCCCTGCCCGTGGGTTGTGCCATTGAAATGATTCATACCTACTCCCTGATACACGATGACCTGCCGGCAATGGATGATGATGATTTAAGAAGGGGGCGCCCCACTTGTCATAAAAAATTTTCTGAAGCGATTGCTATATTGGCCGGAGATGCCCTGCTCACCCACGCCTTTAATATCCTGGCCTTGCCACAAAAAGTTTTTGATGTTTATCCGGACAATAATATAAGAATAGATCTGATTGCCCGGCTTTCTTGTGCATCTGGTATTAATGGAATGGTGGAAGGTCAAATGCTGGACATGCAATCTTATCAAGGTCACCAAAATGACGTGTTGGGACATTTAAAAAAGATTCATGCACTCAAAACAGGGGAAATGATTATTGTCAGTGTCCAAGCAGGTGCACTAAGTGTGGGGGCTGACTCAAAAAAAATTGAAAAACTGGTGGACTATGCCCAAAAAATTGGGCTGGCATTCCAGATTGTGGACGATATCTTAAATGTTGAGGGTGATCCTGAAATCATGGGTAAGGCCGCAGGAACCGATCAATTAAACGATAAAATGACATTTCCTGCCATCATAGGGCTGGATCAATCAAAAAAATATGCCAGAGATCTGGTGTCTGATGCCATGGATTGTCTTTCACAATTTGACAACGCAGCAGAACCATTAAGATCTATAGCAGACTATATTATTAACAGAAACCGTTAACACTATTGGGGTTAAACTATTTTGAGTCTTCTTGAACAAATCAATACATCAGCTGATGTTAAACAATTATCCAGAAAAGAATTGATTATCCTGGCCCAGGATATCCGTAATAGAATTATTGATGTGGTATCTAAAAATGGTGGCCATCTGGCATCAAGTTTAGGAGCGGTTGAACTGACCATTGCCATTCATTATGTATTTGATCTGCCAAATGATACCCTGATATGGGATGTTGGTCATCAATCATATGCACACAAAATGTTGTCTGGTCGCAATAAGCAATTCCATACCTTAAGGCAACATAAAGGAATTTCCGGATTTTCAAAAACCAAAGAAAGCCCCTATGACGGATTTACTGTTGGTCATTCCTCAACGTCCATATCAGCAGGCCTTGGGGTCTGCTATGGTAAATATTTGAATAAAAATAATTCCGATGTTATTTCAGTGATCGGCGACGGATCATTAACTGCAGGACTTGCCTTTGAAGGATTGAATCAAACCGGAGATCTTAAACGCAACTCCATCGTGATCCTCAATGATAATGATATGTCAATTTCAGCCAATGTCGGCGCACTCTCTTCTTTTTTAAGCCGCACGTTTTCTGCAAAATATTTGCAGACCATGCGAAATCAGTTTGGTGCTTTTTTAAAATCTTTGCCGAAAATCGGTGATGATATATATAATATTGCCAAACGAAGTGAGGAATCCTTTAAAACCTTTATTACACCGGGGATGCTCTTTGAAGCCTTTAATTTTGATTATTTTGGACCCATTGACGGACATAATCTCTACCATCTTATCGATATATTAAAAAATATCAGGAATCCAAAGGATCCTGTACTGCTGCATGTAACAACAAAAAAAGGCAAAGGGTATCCACCGGCGGAAAAAAATCCAGTCTATTTTCATGGCGTAGGATCATTTAGTGTTGATACAGGCGCAAGTCAAAAAAAATTAAACCCGATTCCCAGTTATACCCAGGTGTTCGGACACCAGATGATCAGACTGGCCACAGAAAACAAAAAGATTGTTGCGGTTACTGCAGCCATGCCTGAAGGCACCGGACTGATAGAGTTTTCCAAATTATTTTCAGATCGTTTTTTTGATGTTGGTATTGCTGAACAGCATGCAGTCACCTTTTCAGCAGGACTGGCTTCCCAAGGATTAAAACCCGTGGTTGCTATCTATTCGACATTTTTACAACGCGCTTTTGACCAGATACTTCATGATGTCTGTATTGATTCATATCCGGTCGTATTTGCTATTGATCGTGGTGGTATAGTGGGTGAAGATGGCCCCACGCATCATGGTCTTTTTGATTATTCATACCTTCGGTGCATGCCAAATATGACAATCATGGCCCCTAAAGATGAAAATGAACTGGCCAGAATGCTTGTGACAGCTATTGATCATGATGGTCCTGTGGCTATTCGATATCCAAGAGGAAGAGGTGAAGGAGTTCAGATTGATCACTCCCCCTCCCCCATTATAATCGGAAAAGCCAAGGTGGTTTTTTGTCAGGGAGATGATTTGTTGATGATTGCCATTGGTAAATCCGTCTGTGAAGCATTAAAAGCAGCTGACATTCTCAAAGAAAAAGGGGTTAATACAACGGTTATCAATGCCCGTTTTGTTAAACCCCTGGATAGTCAATTGATTATTGAATATGCTCAGAAAATAAATCAAATTATCACGATTGAGGAACATGTCCTGGATGGCGGATTCGGATCCGCTGTAATGGAAGTGCTCCTGGACAATGGTGTGTCAGGAATTGAACTCAAACGGATTGGTATTAAAAATACTTTTGTTGAGCACGGTCCACAGGATGTATTGCAAAAAGAATATGGTATTGACCACACTGCCATTGTCGATACTGCATTAAAGATGAAAGGCCTGTTTGATCAATAAAAATTTTAAAAATAAAATTAAAAAATTGCGCATTGATTCTTTGATTGTGGATATAGGACTGGTTAAATCCAGACAACGTGCAAAAACAATGATTATGGCCGGTAAAGTGCTGGTCAATGATATTGTGATCGATAAGCCCGGCACTCTGGTTGATCCCGATGGAAAAATTAATGTAAAACAAGACGGTAATCCCTTTGTCAGTCGAGGCGGTTTAAAACTTGAAAAGGCTTTAATTCAAATTCCAGTTGACGTAACCGGATTAACCTGTATAGATATCGGAGCGTCAACCGGAGGTTTTACAGACTGCCTGCTTCAATATGGTGCAGCAAAAGTCTATAGTGTTGATGTTGGATATGGGCAATTTGACTGGTCATTGAGACAAGATTCGAGAGTGATAGTCATTGAACGAACAAATATCCGTCATATGCCTTACGAGCGAGTGAATGAACAAGTAGATCTAATAGTGGCAGACACCTCATTTATTTCATTGAAAATAGTGATACCTGCGGCTGAAAAATTCATGAGGGATGGCACTCAGATTTTGGCATTAATCAAACCGCAATTTGAAGCAGGGAAAAACAAAATAGGTAAAGGAGGCGTTGTTAAGGACCCTGTTGTCAGAGAACAAGTTCTTAATGATTTAAAAGGCTTTTTCAGCGTGAATGGCTATTGTGTGAACCAGGTAATCCCCTCCCCTATTTTGGGTCCAAAGGGGAATAAGGAATATATCATATCATTAAATTATAATGAAAAATTAAAATAACACTATGAATTTTATTA
>JBDRQO010000011.1:0-132050 GCA_043826275.1 Pseudomonadota bacterium | reverse complement strand
GATAAGTTCAGGATCGAGAACATAAATTTGGTTTTTTATTGTGGCATTCAAAAAACCAAATTTCATCCATCGTTGTTTTTCGATTTCTCCAGATTTTTTTGATGTTCCCATGGTTGCAATTAAAATAACGTCCGGATTTTCTTTAATAACTTTTTCTCTGCTGTATATGCCGGATTTTTCATTTTCAGCAATATTGATTCCTCCGCTATACTTGATATATTCATTGATAAACGTGTCTTTATTGGCAGAATGCAAGGGTTTCATGCCAATTTGAATAAACACCGTTTTTTTAAGAAAATGAGCTGTTTTAAACTTAATAGCTTCAACCTCATTCGCAGTGCTTGTTATTATTTTTTTTGCACTGTCTGCCTGGCCAAGAACCGTGCCTATTTTCATTGTGATGTCACACATTTGAGAAAAAGTTTGAGGGTTCTCGATTTTAAGCACATTGATTTTCTGATTGCGTAAAATCTTTATCTGTTTTCCCCTTGAAAGCGAGCTTGCAATGACCAGATCAGGTCGCATGCTGATAATTTTTTCAACATTCATCTGGATAACTGATCCTATTTTTTCTTTGAATTGTGCTTCATCCGGTGCCATGCAATAGCTTGTATTGGCAATTAATTGATCCTGGGCATTTAAAAGATATATTGTTTCAGTGATAATTGGTGATAGTGATATAACCCTTTGAGGGATTATGGCATTTTCTTGGGCCATGCTATATGGCGGCTGCAATACGAAAAAACATAAACAGCAAGCAGCAAAGAACAATGGTTTTTGGGGAAAGCAAATTTTCATATAGTAATCCAATATTATTTAATTGACTGTAATTGTCTTTTCCCCGGTATAGGCGAAATTAAATCTGGCTGAAAATCTATTGAATTTTGCATTCCATAACAGCCTGTCGAGCACCTGAGTTATTATTTCGTTTTTTATGTTTTATTTAAAATGTGTCATTACCTCTTTTAAATGATCCACCCAGATATCTATCATATTAGTATATTCAGCTGTTCCCTTCAGGACAATTTCACATTCCAATTTTTCCTTTTCAAGAATCGATTTCCATGAATCTTCTTCAATCCCTGCCATGTCATTTCTCGCATGATCTCCAGCAACAGACATAAAAGGCATCAGATACACTTTTTTTATGTTTTTCTCCCTTAACATAATTTTTATATCATTTATTGTGGGTGTCCCTTCAACAGTACCAACAAAAATATTGGAATCTTTTCTCTGGAGGTTAAACATCAAAGCAGCATAAAAAGCATTTGAAGGGTGAGGGGTCCCATGACCCATCAGCACAACAGCGTCACTTTTTTTTCTTTTGCCTGGTATGTTTTCAATAATGGCATCAGTCACATTTTCCATGTCTTTCTGACTGGAAAGAAGAGGAGAACCAATAATTAATTTTTCAATACCGCCCGGCAACCCTTCAAAAGCATGGGCAGTATGTAAAAGATCATTGAATTCCTCCCCTCTGATTGTGTGAAGGGATTGAACCGCCACATGGGTAAATCCCTGGTCTGTCATTTTTGCAAGTGCCATTGCTACAGAGTCCAGATTTTTGCCCTGCTTTGCAAGCTTGTTCCTGATAATAGAGGATGTAAACGCCCATTGAACAGGAATATTTGGGAATTCTTTTTTAACGCTTTTATCAATATTTTCAAATGAAATCTGGGCTTCAGGAAGACTCGAACCAAATGCCACAAGCAGAATGCCTTTTTTAACATCCCGGTGATGACCATGTCCTGATGCAAATGCAAGAACAGGGAATAGCGAAAAGAGTAAGAATAAAGTTAAAATTTGTTTTTTCATGTTTGCTCCTTAAAATATTTAAATTAAATTCAATGGCCTGGAGCAATAAAAAACCCCAAACCGATATTATCAACCGATCTGGGGCTATCCCTTGTTTTCCTCAAGATCTTATTGTAACTCCCTTATCCACGGGGATACATTAATTTGTCCGGCAGGTCTTCTGACTTGTGGATCAACCTAATCGCTTTTGCCTTCCCATCTGTTTTTCAACCGACAGTGGCGTGATAAAGCTTTCGTCCCCACTTACAGCGGCGGGCCCATCCCTGATTTTCACAGGAGTTCCCTTTTAAGCATTTTTTGCACCTGAACAATAAGGTAATATTTAGAAAAAAAATAAAAGTCAACATTAAAAAATTATTGTTTACTGAAATCATACTAAAGTCGGCTAAACGAAATGGTTCTGTCGCAAAGTTTATATCCTGATAAAGGCGTACTGTTTTGAGAGTTGACTTTTGATGATATTTTAAATATGACTGTACACGTTCAGGTGCTTTGAAAAGCTTAACAGGGAATCCGGTTTAAATCCGGAACGGGCCCGCCGCTGTAATCGGGGACAAACGCTGCTTCATGCCACTGCCGGCAATTATATCGGTGGGAAGGCGCAGCCGTAAGAATGATCCGAAAGTCAGAAGACCTACCTGGAATATTGATAACATCCTTCGTGGACAGAAAGGATAGTTTATTTATCTGGAAAAAGAAAAGGGATACTCCAGATCGATTTTTAATAATCGGTCCGGAGTTTTTTATTTTTGGAGAAGAATATGAATAAATTAGAAACAAGAGGCTTTAAATTTTCTTTTGGAATTATCCTTTTTGCTGTTTGTTTTTTAACATCAGCCGTAGTTGCCAAAGAATTTGTAGAACTTGAAGAAATAGTGGTTACCGGTGAAAAAATAGAAGACTATGTTAAAAAGAACCCTTCCCAGGTGGTCGGCATGGATGCCGGGCAGATCGAACAGAGAAATTTTCTCCAGGTATACGATGTTCTGGGCAGCATGGCCGGGGTGGATGTCAAACCAGCCTCAAACGGCCTGGGTACCAGAATTTCCATTCGTGGCGGGGGCGGGTCAGGCTCTGTTCTTGTTCTGATTGACGGCCGACCTGCCAGCACCATGCAGTATGGCGGCGTTGATCTTGGCAGTATTCCGATAGACATTATTAAAAAAATTATTGTCTTTAAACCGCCTGTTCCTGTATGGCTGGGACCGGGCAGCAGTGCCGGTGCAATCTATATTGAAACCAAAACCAATCAGACAGGAAAAACTGCCAAAAAGAATGGCAAGATCAGGATATCGGCAGGATCATTTGGCCAGGCAAATTTGAGCGGCAGTCTTAACATGAATGCAGACGATCATGATGTTATGCTCTCGGCAGGCACAGCCCATATGGAAGGGAAACGAACCAACAGCCAGAAAGACCAGGGCAATATAAGCCTGCATTATGGTAAAAAGGCAGATGGGATTGATTTTCAGGTCAATGCCGGGGGGTTTGTTTCTGACCACGGGGTGCCAGATCTGATTACACCAATGACTTTCATTACTCTCCCGGTGGTCATGCAGGCATAAGCATTGAGATATTGGATAAAACAATTCTCAAAGCCAATGGAGGATATAGTGAAAACACTCCCTCTTTCGGGCAGTTATACCAGCCAAGCCACGGCTCCATAGACCAGGTCAGGGGAAATCCTGATTTGAAAAAAGAAGAAATAATTTCGCTGAACCTGGGGATTTCTCACACCTTTGAAAATAAACATGAAATAGAAATTTCCCTGTTTAAAACCGATACCCGAAACCTGATCAAATACCAGCGGGGTCTGGATCTGATCAGCCGGCCGGAAAACATCAGCAAGGCTGTCAAACAGGGTGTTGAAGCCATTGTCAAAATCCATATGACCAAAGACACAGACCTTGACCTGAACTATATTTTTCAGGACACGGAAAACAAGGATAACAACAAACAATTGAGTTATGCGCCCGAGCACACCTTTAAGCTGGTCCTGAAAACCAGGTTCAAGTGGGGAACAAAACTTGAAATCACAACACGGGCATATACAGAACAATATACCGATACGCAGAATACCCTGTCTGAAATGCTGGACAACTATATTACAACCGATCTTAAACTGGTTCACCCAGTTAAATTATTAGGAAAAGACACCTCGTTTTTTGTCCACATCAACAACCTGATAATCATTGAGCCTTTCCTTTGCAGCAGCATATCATTATGCTGCAAAAGGCGATTAATCTTTAAACAAAGGAGAAGACTCAATGAAATTCTATACTAAGCAACATGATTATTATTGTGGCATCGATCTTCATGCCAGGTCAATGTATCTTTGCATTCTGGATTCAAAAAGTAAGGTACGACTCCATAAGGATATTAAAACGTCACCTGATGCTCTTATGAAGGCCATCGAACCTTATCGTGATGGCCTTGTGATTGCAGTGGAGTGTATGTTCTCCTGGTATTGGGTGGCAGATTTCTGTGAAGATAACAATATTACCTTTATTCTGGGCCATGCTTTATACATGAAAGCCATCCATGGCGGTAAAGCCAAGAATGATAAAATTGATTCTCATAAGATTGCCAGCCTGGCAAAGGGCGGTACATTCCCCATGGCATTTGTTTATCCAAGAGACATGCGATCCACAAGGGACCTGATGAGACGAAGAATGCATCTGATGAGAAAACGGTCTGAACTGTTGAGTCATATCCATAATACAAACACCCAATACAATTATGACCAGCTGGGTAAGAACCTGAGATATAAAAATAACCGAACACTTGTGGATGGCAGGTTTGCCGATCCAAGTGTACAAAAAAGCGTTGATCTTGATATCCATTTAATCAATTTCTATGACGAACAATTGAGGGGGATTGAATACTATATCAGGAAACATGCCAAAATTAATGATTATCAAAGTTACATGCTATTGAATTCAGTTCCCGGTATCGGTCAAATTATCAGTCTGGTCATACTTTATGAAATTTATGACATTAAAAGGTTCACCAGGGTTCAGGATTTTGCATCCTATGCCCGTCTGGTTAAATGTAAGGCCCAGTCGGCAGGCAAATCCTATGGGACTTCAGGTGCTAAAATCGGTAATGCTCATTTAAAGTGGGCCTTTTCTGAAGCAGCGGTTTTGTTTTTAAGGGGCAATCCCCAGGCAAAAGCGTATGTGGACAAAATGGCCCGAAAACATAACAAGGGTAAGGCGCTTTCAATCTTGGCCCATAAAATAGGCAGAGCCGTGTATTTTATACTTAAAAGGAGGCAACCCTTTAATATGGATCAATTTTTACCGGCTTAATCGCTGTTGCCATATCTCGACGTCTAACTGGGGCTTATATGAAAACTTTTATTAATGATGCCAAAGATACAAACTATTGCAGCCTGACTGCTAAGATGTATCATTAAAGAAAATTTGAAATGAACCCATGCGATTTGATTAGAGTGGTAGCATCCGCAGCATTTAATCCGGGCTCCGACGGATAATTGTGGTCCATTCTCGCCCGGATTAAATGCTGCTATCATAATTAACAAGTTTAAGATCCTGCGCCTCACCTGACCCTGAAACTAACTGGATGGTCTCAGAGTCATTGGGATTAAGCCCGTACCTTTTGAAAAGGGCAGCATGAGGTCACCGAATATATTCTAGGGCGTTTGCCAGTAGCGGTATCAAGGCAAACCATCAGTATTAAAACTGAGTAAGAGACCCTCAATATGTGTTTGTAGCAGGTTTAAAGACTGCATATTTTGAATTTAAGTCAGGAGATTCTTTTTGTTAACGCTATATTAAAGGGAAATGGCTTTTTCCCTAAAAATTTTATTGCCTATTGACTAGAGGGTGGCTCATATGTGTTAACGCTATATTAAAGGGAAATGGCTTTTTCCCTAAAAATTTTATTGCCTATTGACTAGAGGGTGGCTCATATGTGTAGCAGGTTTAAAGACTGCATATTTTGAATTTAAGTCAGGAGATTCTTTTTGTTAACGCTATATTAAAGGGAAATGGCTTTTTCCCTAAAAATTTTATTGCCTATTGACTAGAGGGTGGCTCATATGTGTTTGATAAAAATTTTTCATCCCACTACGGATACCCGGATGACGGGTTCAGGGTGGTGTGCGGGGCAAATATTAATTTTTAGTAAAAAGCTAAGAGAAAACACAAATGAAAGTTTTCACAAAAAACATACCTATCATTCTGACCGCTTTTGGCACCACTGCCAGGGCCTTTGCAACCTATGATAAAATGGATCAAATTTTTAGACAAACCTTTCCGGATCACAAAATCTTCTGGGCCTATTCCTCCAGGATGGTCAAGCATGCCATGATGCGCAAACAAAAGCTTGACCTGAAAGATCCCATGGAAATGTCTCAGATTCTGGCAGATCAGGGTCATGAATGGGTGGTCCTGCAGTCTTTGCATATGATCTGCGGTCATGAATTTGATCGTCTGGTGTCGGAAAAAGAACACGTTAACATCAGGTCATCCATTGGTCTGCCCTTACTCACGGCTTATTCCGATTACGAAAAAACATCCAAAGCCCTGGCCCCCATATTCCCAAAAGGCTATGAGACTGCTGTTATTCTTGTGGGGCACGGCACTGACCATCCGGCCTGGACCGCATACCCGGCCCTGGAAGCGGTCCTCAGAAAACATTATACTGACCGGGTCTTTGTAGGCGTGGTTGAAGATTTTCCAGACATGGATTATACTCTGGAACGTATACAAAAAGCAGGTTTTAAAAAGGCCTGCCTCATCCCCCTGATGCTGGTGGCAGGCGTTCATTTTAAAGAAGATCTGACTTGTGAAGAAGACTCTTGGCAGAAAACATTTGAACGAAATGGTATCCAGGTATCAGTGGTGGAACAGGGTGTTGGCGACATCGATGCTATTACAAAAATATTCTGCGATCATATTTCAGATGCATTGGATGTGATACCAGTATAAAATTTTAGACGGTCAGCTTCACAGGGAAAATCCACGGTATTTCGGGGGCCTTGAAAAACCGAGATTTTAGCCAGAAGCGTACCAGTAGCCAACGCTATATTTTAATTTCTATGGGAACTTTAATACCGATTTTAGTAACAACAGGTGTATAAATGTCCATTTCTTCTTCAGGTGTTTTAATCGTCACTACAAGAGCATAACGAGTCTTTTTATTCCATTTGCCGAGGTAAGATCTTTCTCTCCACCATCCAATAGTAGGAGAAACCGAAATTAAATTAGAGCCTGCAAGTTCTGCAGCAGACCCTTTCCAAATGTCAGAGTGAATGGAACCTTTATTTCTGCTTTTAGAACCAATGACCCAATGCTCAGAAGAGCTTTTTGTGTCTGGTTTATCGTCATCTTCAAGCCTTGCTGCGACATTGACTCTTTTCACAAATTCTTCTTGAGATTCACCCGGAGAGTTCAAATGAAACCTCAAGCCATGAGAGGCGTATCTATACTTATCTTTCCAACCAATTTCACCAGGTCCTGGTTCAATAAAATATGATAAAGTTATCCTCATTTCCACCATCGTGTCTGACGGCAATTCTAAAAGAGTTTCTTTGGGCCATGGAAGCTCATAAAGATGCATATCTTTTGTACGGTATCCACTACCACTTTCTTTTTTATCAAAAGGTTGCATAGTCTCCTGTGCAATCAATGTTAGTGAATTTGATGCACTATATAAAGCCTGTTGAAGGTCTGGTACACCATAGCCACAAATTCGCATCAACCTTTTTAAAGATGTTTTTTTATCATCATCTACAAATTGGTTTTTCAAATTTTCAGGCCATTTTGCAGAATGTACCATAATTGCGCGTGTAGTTTCAGGCCAAAAATTGGGATATTCTGATTGGATTTGCGCTGCAAACCATGCTGCATAGGCTGTGGAGGCACTTGTCATTTGAAATGGATAAAAATAGCCTTCTTGTGGTTTGTAGTAGGTGGATAATAAAGAAAGATCATCACAGACAGAAACAAATCCACATTCATCCTGAGCAAAATTCCCACCCTCCATTACTATTTCAGGTTTAATTGGCCACATATCCTCCCATATTGATGATGTGGTGGAAAATGGGGAAAGGCCATCCTTAGGTGCAATCGGTTTATATCCAGACATCGTTGGATCATCGATTTGATTTAAACTGGTATATGCCCCTACAGTCAAGGCATTCCAAGATTGACCGGGGTCATGGACGGAATCTGTAATTTGGGCTTCAGGATAATTTTTTGCGACCTGTAAGTCATTGATATTCCCTGCACATACGATTAACAATCTTTGAGTATTATCCTGGCTGCCAGATGCAATTTGATCAAGCTGTCCTGACCAAGAGCTGGGTCTCCCCTGATCCCTGCTATCGACAGAGCTAACACCCATGCAGATAATACGGTTTCTATGTGGGGCCTGTATTTCAGCACGAGATATCCCTTGACTTGTTATCAAGCCCCACAAATTTGGTTCCGTTTGCTGTGGTGGTAAAGGTAAAATTTTTACCGATTCCAAACAGTGCTTAATCTCAACATCACTTGAACTGGCAAGACAGGCAGCTAAATCCCCATAAGCTGCAATGCCCGCCATTAAGCTTCCATGGCTATGATGGTCATGGGTCCCCCAATCCAAATCAACTGTTTGACAGTCTTTATCAGATAGCAAAGGGTTCAAAAGCGGATGACCATTATTAACTCCTGTATCAAGGATACAAACAGATGCATCTGAATCGGCTTTGATTTTTGTTCTATCCTGCAGGTCTTTTACCCATTCTGCCTGATGAAAATTTTTCATGTCGGTCCAGAAAGAGGCAGTTTCTTTTGCACTGCGGTATTCTGCAATATCATCAGAATGAATTGTTAACTGTTCTATTTGACTGCTATTTGCCAGAATCACTTTAACAATTCGTTCAGGGAACGTTATGTAACCTGATCGTGATTGGATTTCTAATTTTTCAAGTAAATGATCGAATCTATCTAAAGTTTCATTCCAATCCGCTGTTTCATCAATATCTGCCCTTAACCAGACCTCACACCATACAGGTTCTTTTTTAGGTATTAATCTCTTCTCATCCAACCAGAAAGATTCTATTGTATCTGCTTTTCTGATGTTGGAGATGCTATTAATCAAATCACTGTGTTTTGGCTTTCCCGAAACCGTCTTTTCCTCAGCGTATTGCTTTATCTTACTGAAAAATAGTTCCTTTTTCTCATTATCAACAAAAACTGTTGCAAAAATCGTGATGTCTTCAGGTAAAGTTTTATAAGACAATTTGTCAGATTTAATGCTTTCTTTTCTTACGTTTAAAAGACGAATTTTTTTGGACTTCATGTCCTCAAGGCTTTTCGTAACCAGATCAAAACCTGGCTCCCCTTTAAATTCAAGGTAAACACCTTTTCGAGTTGTGTGATGAACAACCTGTTCCGATTTTGTATCCACCCAAGCTTGTTGTAGTTTTTGTTTTAATGCCGAGCTATGGCTTTGCCTGTTTCGATCAGAGGGGATATGTTTCTTTCCTCTGCTGGAGGTACTTGTAAATATGGTTGTTTCAGGAGCTTGTTGAAGAACAATATGAGGGTAATTTTTTGGCATTATCTGGTTTCAGCATATGAATTCTGTCGTTCTTTCAATGCCTGAGATAATAAGATTGCAGTCCCTTTTGTTTTGCCGGATAAAATCATTCCTTTTATTGTATCTTTACAAGCATAATCTATTTCTGCATGAGACAAGCCACCACTTAGTTGAAGAACATTCTTCCAGGCAAAGCGGACGCCTAAAAAAGTACCCATGATGTTTTCAATTAACATCTGTCTTTCTTTTTCATTAGGAAGATTGTAATTCAACACATCCTCAAACCGACGGAAAAGAGCATTGTCCAGCAGTTTGGGATTATTGGTCGCAGCAATAATAATACTATCCGAATGATCCTGTTCAATGAACTGTAAAAATGCATTCAATACCCGGCGCATCTCACCCACATCGTTATCCAATGAGCGTTCAGCACCAATCGCATCAAATTCATCGAAAAAATATATAGCATGAGTTTGTTTTATTAAATCAAATATCTTACGGAGTTTAGCACTGGTTTCCCCCATAAACTTAGTAACAAGGCGATCCACCTGTATCGTGTTCAATTTCAAATCAAGTTCTTGTGAAAGAACTCTTGCAGTCATTGTTTTCCCTGTTCCAGGGGGACCCGCAAGTAATATTTTACGCCGATGCTTTAAACCATGAGATTTTAATTTGTTTCTTAACTTGTATTCATGAAGGATTCTATCAATTCTTTTTTCTAAGGCCTCTGGCATCACCAAAGAAGATTTAGGAGTCTCAGGTTCTTCTATCAGAACTAAGCCCTGTAATTCACCAGGAAATGGAATTATTTTGGATTTTGTCTGTTGACGCCCTTTGTCAACAATATCCCGAATGGCCTTTGCAATTGATTGATGACCTTGTTTTGATTCATGAGCTGCCAACTGTAGAGAAATAGTATAAAAACGCTCTTTATCATTATTGAAATGAGATTTTATCAAAGCTTTTATTTGTTCTGCCGTTGCCATTTTTATCATTACCCTTGAATAAGTGATATCTATATTTAGTATTTATCATCTGTTATTTATTTTGCAATACTAAAGATTGTAATCAATCTCTTCCTTCAAGTATCCATTTCAATCAATCCCGATCTATTATTTCTTGTCTTTTTAGCTACTTATACACCGTACCATCATCTCAATATTGAGGAATAATGGTAAAATCAAATAAATATATTAATTTTATATGAAACTCCGATATTCCTGATCAAAGCCGGTTTTTGGGATTAATAATATCAGCCAATTTAATCTCAAGTTTGCTTACATGATTGGGGCTTCAATTTTTAATAAAAACCTGTTTGATTTGCATTGGCATATTGAATATTTCAAAGTGTTGACTATTATGTGTCGCCAATAGGTCTGCTAATAAGGGTGTTAGCTACTTTCACCAGACCTTCCTTTTTCTTATACATCGTTGGTGATCAAGTATAGCCTTCCGACAGTTAAGATTCAGGTAGTCCGGTATTGTTAAATGCATATTTTGAGTGAAATCCTTTGCAACCATTTTCTAACGCGTGCCGTTTAGATTTTGGGAAATTTAGACAATGTTTTGGTTTTGTCTCGTGAATTTTGCAGATGTATTTATCCTTTTTCGGGAGTTTTCTTAACCAGGGGCAGCGGTTAACTGATTCGCCGGTCTTCGGATTGATCCATATATCATTCAAGCCTGCAAATGAATCCACCCATTCCAAGATGTCATATCGGTCTTCGCATTCCCAGCGTATAACATCAAAATCCGGAACAGACGTCTGATAAGCGTCTGATAGATCAAGGCAGCAATGCCCGCATTGCACGCATTTGAATTTTTCCATTTCAGTTTTAATTAAAAGTCCATTTGCGCCGGTTTTCTGATGTTTTGCAACGTTTGCGCTGACCCATTCAATTTTTGAGTATACTTTTCCGATTGCTTCAGACGGTTTAGAATTCAGCAGATCCAGAAAGAATTCCACCAGGTCAATACCGTAATAGAATTTTTTATTATCATCTGATTCTATCCATAGCCCATGCCTTTCTATCAAATCCGATGGATGCGCCTTTAATACGTCTTTTCGAATCTCAAACTCTTCAAAACTTGCTATTATCAGTCCAATCTCTTTTTGCTTTTGCACTTCGGATTGCATCATCAGGGTGTTTTTGAGCTCTTCTAAGGCTTCAGAAATAGAAACAAATTTTAAACACTTTTTGCCCATGGCTAATTAGTCCTTTTCAAGGGTGTTAATATTTAAACCTCCGGACAAAGTCACTATCAAAAGATACATGATTCAATCGTAGAACGCAATAAATCGGTAGTGTACCCGTAGTTAAAGTTCCTTGTCAAAATTATTTTATCGATATTTTAAATGCATCAGAATTACTGATTATTTAACAAAGCCGGAAATCAAATCGACAGCTCTGTTCTTAAATCAATGGCATGATCGGCCGCCTTAACCTTCACCAGATTACAATTAAGGCTGCCGATCGCCACCGGTACACAAATCAGTAACAGATATTTGAAAAGATCATAGAACATCCAACCCTGTTAAAAATTGGTCTTTTTTCTATGGGAACCATATGATATAAGCCCCATAATACCCAGTACGGCAAGGACTGCCAGCCATTCAATACCGGATGAGTTCATCTGGGTGGCGTCATCCTTTTTTTCTATTTTTTCCATTTTATAGCCTTCCACCATCTCCTTGTCCGGTGAATCCTGGGAAGAATTTTCCGGATTCGGGGCAGCCAGTTTTTCAATGAGCTGTTTGCGGGCTTCCACCTGCTGATCAAGCGGTTTTTTCGCCATCTGTTCTACAGCCAGTTTAAATTGTTCCACCAGTTTTGGACTTAAAACACCAGGGATGGAAATAATGGAGACTACCATCTGGTTAAGCATGGGGTTGTTGCAGGTGTGGTCGCAGCAGGCAATCCCCTTGGCAACAATACTTTTGGCATATTCGGCTGACAGGGTTTCAATGGTTTTCTGATCAGGTTTCCAATACCCTTTGCGGCTGGTTTCCAGCATGCGGCCGGTGATGGACTGGAAGGCCCAGGGCGATGCCTTTTCAAAAAATTCTTTTAATTCAAGTCCATATTTATCTTTGACATAGACTTCATAGACCTGCTGCCATTTGGAAGCATCTACATTTTCCGGTGTGGTCATGTTCCAGCCCCAGAGATATTCAACAAAATCCGACATGGCTTTGGCACCGGCATAGTCTTCGGCCTTCATGCCCTGTATCCATTTGGGATTCAGATACCGGCTGCGTATTTCACGGCCCAGGGTTTTGCCCATGTCTTCCACATTGATCCTGCCCTTGTTCTGTTGCCGGGTAATCAGGGTTTCAGGAGCGTTGCCTGATTCTTTTTGTACGGCCATGGAAAGACCACCCAGGTATTGAAACATATCATCGTTGTCCAGCAGACCGTAAACATTGGATGAACTTGAATGGACGGCTACATCAACCCCGGCCAATTGCTCTTTAAATGCTGCTTTTGCCTGAATACCCCATTTGCGACCTGATTTGCTTTGACCGAATGCAAAGCCTGTCCTGTTTTCAAACACATCCACAACCTTGTCGGGATTGTCCCATTTGGAAGAACTGCCGGCCATTTCCGAAACCCCGTTACCGTAAGCCCCGGGCGGTTCGGAAAAGATGCGGAACCGTGACATATCATCTGCTTTTTCAGGGTCCATTCCCTGTTTGATAAGACGAGTTTTTATCTGGGCGTTATGCATTGCGATCAGGTTTTCAACATCTGTCTGGCTGGCTGCAAGGCGGATGGCCTTATCAAGAAAAAGCATCTTTTCCGGGAACATGTCTCTGTAAAGGCCTGAAGCATTGATCATAACATCGATTCTCGGGCGCTTCAGTTCGTTTGACTGGATCAGGTCTATGCCCAGGACTCGCCCGGTTTTGGACCATCTGGGTTTTGTTCCGATCAAATACATGATGGTGGATTCGTTGACCCCTTCATTTCGAAGGGTTTCAACAGCCCACAGGATTACAGCAACCTTTTGGGGATAAGCGCCGTGTTTGGCAATATGGTTGTCAATAATTTCTTGGGCTGCTTTTTTACCCAGTTCCCAGGCAGCAGGGCTTGGCAGTTTGCCCGGATTGAACCCGTAAAAATTTTGGCCCGTGGGCAGGACATCAGGGTTCCTGATTGGGTCGTTGCCCTGGCCGGGCGGAATATAGCGACCGTTCAGGCCTTTAATCAGACTGTTTATTTCATTCCCACCCGATTTTGTCAGGTTTTGTGCCAGGATGGTTGGATTGCATTCAGGGTTCCATTTTAAGATAGCATCTGACATTTCACCGGCCTCTTCAGGGTTGGGAGATGTTCCAAAGGTATGCATTCCATAAGGGATCATGTTTTCTTTAATCTCTTCCAGGTAATGGCCCAGAGCCTGGATGGTTTCTTCGGAGAGTGCGTCCTGTCCGGTGTGGCTGCCGTATGCCCGGCCCTGCTTTTCAGGGTGGGCAGAAGGTTCCTGGTCAGACGTACCGGGATTAAGGTCTTTCAGGATGCCGGTTGTTTCAGCCAGCCGGGAAAGCGCTTTTGTTTTTTCTTCAACCGTGGCGCTGCCCTGCGACCGGGCCTGGTCAATTTCATTAATCAGTTCTGCCATGCGACTGTATTCTTCATGCAGGTTTGATTTTTTCAAAACCGGGGTCAAATGCGAGACGACAACTCCTCTGCCCCTGCGTTTGGCCTGGATGCCTTCGCCCACATCATCCACGATATAAGGATAAATATTGGGAATGTCCGTGATCAACACTTCAGGCGAACAGGAAGGAGACAGGCCTGCCTGTTTGCCCGGTGTCCACTCATAGGTGGAATGGGTGCCCAGATGAATCATGGCATCGGCCTTAAATTCGTGTTGCAGCCACAAATAGACTGCCAGATACTGGTGGTGGGGATACAAGGTGGTGTCATGGTACAGCTTTTCAGGGTCGTCTCCCCAGCCACGGGCAGGCTCGGGCAGCAGGATGATGTTTTCAACCCGGACCGCCGGGATAATAAAGTCGTTACCCTTGACCATTATCCCGGAGGTACCGGGTTTCCCCCACTGCTCAATAACCTTGTCTCTAAAACTTTGAGGAAGGCCTTCAAACCAGTGTTTATACGTGGCCATAGGCAACCGGACAACACTGCCTGTGGCCATCATTTTATCGAGTTCGCCCGGTGCCCAGGAGCCGATATTCCTGGCTGATGTCAGTATGAGTTCCTTAATCTGTGCTTCGGTCAGAAGGGCTCCGGTTTTGTATCCGTTTTCATCTAATGCGTGATAGATACTTTCAATGCTTTTGAACACATTAAGATAGGAAGCGCCAATATTTTGTTTGCCCTGATGATGGTTGTAAAACATGAGGGCGATCTTTTTATCTTTATTGGGTTTGCGCTGAAGGTTGACCCAGTTTTTAAGTCTTGGAATGAGGCGGTCCATATTTTCGGTAACCGGACGGCTTATAAAAAAAGATTTGCCAGTATCAGGATCAATGATTTTTTCCTTGGCAGAAAGCACAGTGGGTTCGATCAGGCCGGATATTTCCGGGACAGCCAGCGACCATGCGACCTCAATGCTGTCTATGCCCACAGGATTTATGCGCCACTGATCAATGGTGTTCTTGTACAGGCTTACTGCGCTGATTACAGGGACGTCCAGCTTTTTTAAAAGCTCACCCAGTTCAGGTGTCAGAGCATTGTAGAATTTAAATGAAAAGGCCAGCACCACATCCACCCTGGCCTTTGATCTATCATCCAGAAGAAAGGTTTCCATGATGTCCTGCTCTTTGCCGAAACAGGGCAACACATTGAACCCTTGTTTTTCAAGGCAGTGGATCATATCGTCAATGGGTTTTTTCTGCCCGCAGGTCAAAAAGGACGAAAAAAAACAAAACCCAATGGTTGGGCATGAAGGGTCAAAGCCGGGTCTTTTCTGTTGCCATAAAAGATAGTCTTTGATTTTGGTAAAAACACCGGATACAGCTTCAGGCGCATCCGGATGATACAAACCGAGCCGGGAACTTTTAACTATTTCCTTGTAAGTGGCTGTCTTGCTGATATGGCGATGGGCCACAAGACGCAGCATGTTTTGAATGTTTTCAACACTCAAGTGCTGGTAATATTCAGATACAACCGGGTCAAAGACGACCCCCTGCTTTTTTAGCGCCTCATTATCCAGAGAACCCCGCAGGGCATAGACGGTTTTAGACCTTAAGTCTGTTCTTTCGGTTAAAAACGACGAAAGCTCCCTGCCCATGACGTCCACAATAATGATGGGCGTAGTATCTATGATCTGTTTTGTCTTTTCCGGTGCTTTTATTATATCATCTGTTGTAACAATCCGTATATCAAACTCATAGTTGGCGGCCAGGTCCAGCCCTTTGACGGCAAGATTGGCAATATAGGAGTTCTGGTCCAGCACCATGAAAACCATGTCTGCGGCACCCACCCTTGTCGGCAGCAGGTTCGGCAGCAAGGCTGCCAGGAACAAAAAGAAAAAAACAGTGTTTTTCACTGGTGTTATGGTTGTTTTTTTATTCATGTGCATCACTCCTGTTCAGGAATATAAATCATGGACCCATCTTCAAGTTTATATGCCGTTCCAAGGCGTTCACCTCTGCCTTTGGCTGTGTTTTTGCTGACTTTCATGGCCTCAATTTTTTTACCTTTTTTTTCAATGATTTCAATCTGACCGTCTGATGTTTTTTTAACAATGGTCATCTCAGAATCCTTGGACAAGAGATCCTCCATGTGATAAGCACCGAAAAGGGCAATCAAAAGGCCCACGATAAAGACCAGCCCCAGGTCAAAGAGATTGGCCACTCCGGATAAGGGATCATTGTCTGAAAATCCGCTCCCAAGGCTCTGTTTTGCCTTTAGATATTTCATGATCAGGACGCCTTTTCCATATGGTTTTTGGTCTGTTTTTCACAGAGCAGTTCTGCTGCCAGTTCTATATTTTTAATGTCCTGTTCCATCCATCGGCGCTGGATGGTGAAGTAAAAATAAGCAAGGAGTCCCAAGGCCATACCCACAACCGTGGTGGTAAAGGCCACCACCAGATCCTGGCTCAATTGTGCCAGATCACCCTGACCCAGGGAGGCCAGGCCGGTTCCCATGGGGATCAGGGTGCCGATCAACCCCAGGCCCGGGCCAATGCGGATTATAATTTTCAATCGGTCCAGAGAAGACCACATCTGGTGCTCGGTATCCCGGAGCAGGTTGACCATGGCCACCGGGTCATGCTCTTGTGCCAGCTTTTCTATGGTTTTTATCCGGTTTGAAACAGGACCGGGAAAATGATCTTGATATGTGCCGGACAGAAGGTGTTCCGGCAGATCAATGATCCGGTCTTTATCTGAAAGGTGAAGTTGCCTTCGCTGTAGCCATGATTTAAAAAATGTACCTGAATATACAAGCATCCAGATAAACAGACCGGATAATATCAATAACACCGGCATGAACATTGAAGATGCAATCAGGTAGATAAAGGTTTTTAAAACAGCCATAATCTGCATTTTTACTCTCTTTTTAAAGGTTTGATCAATCCGACAGCCAGGGCTGACAGGCTTATTATAATCACTATGATGGTTTCTCTGGTTATTTTGATACCTTGACCAATCAAAGATATCCTGTAAATTTTATCAAGGTCGGCAAACTGCGGAATCACAATCACTGACAACAAAAAATATCCGGCAATATAGAGCATCAGTATCCCTAAAAACGGCCCTGCGGCCACCCGGTCCTTGAGTATGACAGCAAACAGAACAGCAGCCACAAAACTGATCAGGATAAACCCGGCATATAGACTGACAAATACCAGCGGACGACCAGGATAAAGGACACTCACAAAAGAACAGGATAAAAGGATGACACTCAAACACACCGGACAGGGCAGGACCAGAAGAATCCAGCCCCGGGAGGTATTCTGGATTTGCTTGTTTTTCAACAGCAGCCTGACACCCCACCCCCCGGTGAGGAGGGCCATCAGGAAATGAAGTGTCATACCGCTTTTAAAAAAATCCTGTAACAGCTCAATATGATGACTCAGATTGATCTTTGTCAGGATGAGCACCACAGCCAGGAAAACAAAACCGTATGCAGCCACGAAACCAACGCATATCATTGTCCTGTTCCGCTTGCCGGGCACCTGTAAGAACAGATAGGCCAGTCCGCCACCGGCTTTGACTGCAAAGACAGCGACAGAGACAATCAGACCGATTATTAAGGTTTTTAATTCCATATCTTAAAAAAAATACCTGTAACCCACAGTGAAACCAATACCTGGTTTGGGAAACCCTTTTTTCTCGTAATAATCATGGTCCAACAGGTTGTCGATATTTACCGAAATTTTATGATGATCTTTAAATTTCATACCAAAGGCCAGATCAACAACCGTGAAACTGGGGTACTCGATTTCAGGATACCCTGTAGTGTGCCAGTCATTGTCTTTCATATGATCCTGAAACCTGGCATTGAGTCTTGTTTCAAACATATCGTCTTCATACTCTACACCATAGTTGATGGTATGACTTGCAACATTCCTGATGTCTCTGTCTGTGCCATCTGTCTGTTCTTCTTGCGCATTAAAAATCCGGGTACCATTAACAAAAAAAGAAAGGGAACGATTCCATTTTAATAATGCCCCTACATCATAAGAAACCATATATTCCAGGCCATGTATTTCAGCGCCAAGGCTGTTTCTATAGGTTTTTGTTGTGGCGCTGGTGCTTTCCGTGATAATTCTATCGTCCACATCTGTATGAAAATATGTGACATCCATGTTCAATCCCATCTGCGGTTTTGCATATCCAATACCTGCATCCCATGTAATGGAAGATTCAGGATCAAGGTTGGGATTACCTGTTGTGGTTGTGCCATAAGATGTAATGTTTGCGGCCAGCTGGGCAGCTGTTGGAGGAACAAAGGCTTTACCCACGGTTGTGTGCAACCTTACCCCTTTATCAAACAGATAGTTCAGACCAGCCCTGGGACTGAAAGTGTCAAAGGATTCTGTCCCGGGGGTAAAGGTGGTTAGATAAGGGGTTGATTCAGTAGAGACATCAAAAGTATCATAACGGCAACCCAGAGTGGCAGTTAGACGTTTGTCCAATAAATTCCAGATGGTTTCAAAGTATCCTGCCATGTTTTCACGGGTTTCATCAGGGTAATAGGGAGCTTTTCTTGATCCATCCTGATTGTATCTGCGGCTTTCCTTATCAATGTCCTGATAATCAAAACCCAGTATAATTTTTTGGTTATTCCATGAAATGGTGTCTTTCAACTGAAACCCGAACCAGTCTGCCTCAGAATCAGATGCATGATAGGTGGGAGCAGCAGTATAAGGGCCAGAGCCTGTATAATTCTGGTAATTTTCATTAAGTTCCCGGGTCTTATAAACAGTAAAAGAGACATTGTTATTGTCACCAATCATCCCCTCAGTTGTTGCATCAAAGGCCCAGCGGTCTATATCCTTTTTACCGGAAGCGACATCACCATTATAGATGTCTCCAGGCAATTCAACATCAATGCCCTGATATCCGTCTGCGCCAATATCCATTCGCCAGGTTTTCCCAAAATCCATACCCAATCTGACATCCCCGTTCCGGGTTTTATAACTTGTACTGGACCTGGAATCCCCATTGCCCATCTGGAAATCATTCTGCTGATCTTTTCGTCTGACAGAAACATCAAAATCAATCCTGTCAGTTATGCCGCCACCAATGGCAGCTTTCTGAAAGTTGGTGTTAAACGATCCAAACCCTGCTTCAACAAGACCTGTCAGCTCTCCTGTATTTTTTTTAGTAATAATATTGACCACACCTCCCATGGCTTCCCCGCCATACAGGGAAGATGCCGGTCCTTTAAGGACTTCAATCCGTTCGATATTGTCACTTAAAATGGATGCAAGGTTTGTGGCCCCTGCAGGCCGGCCGTCAATAAGCACAAGAGAGTGCTTTGTGATGCCTAAAAACTCAGGCCTGAAACCCCTGATACCGATACCGGCAAGGTCTGTGCCGTATTCTATCACACTGATGGAGGCATTCTTTTTTAATTGTTCGGTTATGGTTTCCCCGGAAGTCAGTTCGATTTCTTTGTTGCTGATAACTTCCATTTTAGCTGGAATTTTTTTCAGATCTTCCCTGCTCCTTGTTGCAGTGACAACCACTTCATCCATTGTCACAGCCGTATTGTCCGTTCTGGTATTACCGGCTGAGGCAAAGCCCGGCCAGAAGCATGTGACAGACAATAGCAATATCAGTAAATTCTTTTTCATAATTTTCTTCATCCATTTTTTTTGTTGCCACAGAAAAAAATAGTCGCAGCAGGAATGCCAAGAAGATTAATTTATGATTGAATCATCCCGGCTTTGCCTGTGCAGGTTTTTCCTGGCGGCTACAAATTGTATTTCCGGGATTTGGAAATAAAAAACCCCGGACCATTTAAATGATCTGGGGTTCCCTGATTTTCCACAGATTGGTATGCCTGTCCCTTGTCCACGGAAAAAGGCATCATTGCATTATTGTTCAGGCAGGTCTTCTGACTTTCGGTTCATCCTCATTGCCGCACCTTCCCGGCCCCAAAGCCAGTGGTTTCATTGCAGCGTTCGTCCCCGATTACAGCGGCGGGCCCGTCCTCGATTTTCACGAGTGTTCCCTTTTTCAGCCTTTAATAAGGCACCTGATCAATATGGTTTATATTTATAAAATTTTTTAAAGTCAAGATTAATCAAAAGAAATTACAGTCACTAAAATGACGTAAGTGCTCGCTCGGCATAGTTTTTTATATACAAAGGTGGTGTTCAGATTGTTCTGCGTGGAGCCATTACAGGAAATATGTGCCGGTCTGGCAAGCCCAGAGTTTTGCTGGTTAGTGATATCATGTTTTCAGTTCTTTTTTAACCCTGGTTCTGAAGGTTAAAAAATCATGGGATTCCTGGTTCCTCGGCCTGGCAAGGTCAATATAAAATTGTTTTTTAATACATCCCGGGTTTTTGTCCATCACCAGTATCCTGTCAGCCAGGAGCACTGCCTCATTAACATCATGGGTAATAAATATTATGGTATGGCCCAGTTTTTCCCAGACAGAGAATAGCAGTTCCTGCATCTTTTCCCTGGTCTGGGCATCAAGTGCTGCAAAAGGTTCATCCATGAGCAGTATCTCAGGTTCCAGAATCAGCACCCTTGCCAAAGCTACCCTTTGTTTCATGCCTCCTGAAATTTGTTTTGGCAGATAATTCCTGAAAGGTTTAAGCCCCACAAGTTCGAGAAAATTTTCAATCTTTTTTTTATGAATCTTTTTATTCCAAATATTTTTTTGGAGGCCAAAAGCAATATTTTCCTCAACCGTGAGCCAGGGGAAAAGAGCATCTTCCTGGAAAACAAAACACCGGTCCGGACCAGGGCCATAAACCGGGTTGCGGTTCATCAACACTTTTTCTGAATCCGGTGCAATAAATCCTGCCAGAATATTTAAAAGAGTTGTTTTTCCGCATCCACTGGGTCCGACAATACAGATCAGTTCTCCCTTAAAGGCCTCAAACCTTATGTTGTCAAGGACATTTAAATATGATCTGTGCACATGAAATCCTCTGGACAGCGCCTGTACTTCAAGGACAGCCTTTTTCCTGGTTCCAGGTGATACAAACAGTATGACTTTGGGTTGTGCACTTGTTTTCATGTCATCCTTGCCGCGCTTTTAAAACAGATTTTCAAAAAATATTTAAGCATCATATCACTTAATCTTCCCATGACGGCAATGATAATAATGCCGACAACAATCATATCAATTCTTCCAAGCATTCTTGCGTCCATTATCACGGCACCAAGACCGTTGGGGACGCCTGTCAACTCTCCAAGCACAAGATAGGCCCAGGAAATACCAAGCCCCAGTCGCAGACCGGTCATCATATCCGGCATCATCCCTGGAATTAAAATAAAAAATAGTTTTTTAAACCTTTTAATTCCCATCATGTCTCCGGCCTGGAGAAGAATAGGATTTACCTGAACTGCCCCTGATGCCGTATTAAGGTAGATGGGGAAAAAAGCCGCCAAGGCAATCAGGAAAATCGTTGTTTTCAGGCCGATACCCAGCCAGATCATGGCAAGTGGAAGCCATGTGATTCCCGGGACTGCCCGAAGACCATTTATGGTGGTACTTAAAAGTTTTCGAACAACAGGCATGCGGCCGGATAAAATGCCAAGGGGAATACCTGTGGCTGTTGCAATAAAAAAACCAAGGCCGATCCTTACAAGGCTTGCTGCGGCATCACTTAAAAATCGTCCTGAATAAGGAGCTGCTCCTTGTTTTCCAAATATATACTCATATCCTGTATTCCCCACCTCATGGGGGGGAGGTAATAAATAGGACGGCACAAGCCGGAACTTGCCTGCGGCAAACCAAAAAATCAGCAGGGACATGGGGATGATCCAGGGCAGAATTAAATTAACAGGGTGCTTTTTCATGGATCAGGAATCTGAAGGATTTGATTTTGAAAGTTCTTTTTTAACCTTGTTAATAAAATCAAGGTCAAAAAGTCTGTCATAATCAGGTTGGTTTTTTATCACACCAAGGGCCTGCATCCTCTCACCAAGGGCTTTGGTGCTTTTGATAAACTCCTTGTCCATTTCCCAGGAAAGCGCCATATTGGGGGCAGCGTTTTCAAGGATGTTCACCTGTGTTCCGAATTCTGAAGCCTTTTTAAGCCATTTGCCCTGATTTGTCATAAGATATCTGGTTGCCCGGGCATGGGCAAGGACAAGGGTATATACAAGTTCCGGGTTGGTTTCTATGGTGCTGCGTTTTACCAGCATGCCTGCATTTATGGTTCCAATGGAGCCTTTGTAATATGGATATGACAATACCCTGCCATAGCCTTTTATAACAGCGATTGTCGGAAACGGTTCTCCTGAAAGGAATGCATCAATCCCACCGCTGGCCAGGGCCATGCCCATATCAAAAAAGTCCACCCGGGTCAGTTTGACATCTTTTAAAGGAGAAAGTCCGTTCCTGGTTAATGCTTCTCTTAAAAGTATTTCATGCATGGTGCCGGGTACATATCCAATGGTTTTCCCTTTAAGGTCAGCAATGCTGTGTATTGGGCCGTCTGCTTTGACAACCAGGGCAGAACACTTGTTGCACAGGGCAGCCACAAGGACAACAGGCTCCCCTTTTGATGCCGAATGAATGGCATGGGCCAGAGTGGTGCCGCACATGTCCAGGCTTCCTGCCAGCAGGGCTGTTTTCTGGTCCGCAGGATTTGTAAATGTAAACACTTTTCCCGTTACCCCGCCCGGAATAAAGGATTGGTAAAAAAACGGCTGGATGGTCTGGGCGGTCTTCCATGTTCCCACCCTGAAATCTTTGCAGAACCCTGGACCAGGCAGCGACAGAAAAACCAAGGCTATTAACATACTGATAATTACATTTTTTTTCATGATGGTTTCCTTTTATTTCAAATGGTAAAACAATTAGATACAAGGGCAGAGTCCCACCCCATTTCCTGCTGAAGGCGGCTGCATTCTTCCATGTCAAGCCCCCTTCCTTTGCCTGTATCTCCCTCACAGTCACGGGGGCTTGACCCTTTTTCCGGAAAAAACAGGTTGGCACCTGCTGCAAGGCAGGCGGTATTTGCTTCATGGGTACAATGGGCCTTTGGGATTCTCCCCATGACAAGACGGCTTATTGCAACCATCCTTGCCAACTCAAATTCAGTGATCATTCCATGTTTTTCCAAGGGACTTGAAGGAAAATTAATCCGCCGCATCACCCCGCTGTAGGTAGCCTTGTATTCTCTTGCCAGAAACATGAGATCAATGATTTCATCCATATCATGTTCAGGCCCCACAGGTTCAATGCAATTCATCCATAAAAGTCCGACATCCCTGATGGTCTGTATGGTTCTGACCCGGTTTTTTCTTTTGAACGGTGTGTCCTTTCCCTCACCCAGGCGGACAGCATGATAGGCACCCACAAACCCTGCTTCCAGAAGCATTTCACCTTCCTTGTGAGTGATATCGCGGGTATTGGCCACAATCGGTGTTTTAACATTTTTTTTCAAGACCCTGCCGATTTCAAGCAGGTTCTCAAAAGCAAGGGTTCCGCCGGTCATGATATTCAGGGCATCCACACCCTGTACTTCACCCTGCATCGCCCATTTGACAATCTGTTCCCGGGAAAATTCCACAGGATTGGTAAAAACCCCTGCCTTTTGAGCCAGGCTGCAGAAACGGCAGTTATAAGGGCAGGGCTCAATATTTATCCCAATGTGAAAATGGTTTTCTCCCTTGTTATTGAATTCTTCCCTTGAAAGCCTGTCAGCTGCATACATGAGGGCATAGGTTTCAATCGAGTGCAAAGGAAGCTGCAAAAGTGTTTTTGCATCCTGACGGGCGATGCCGTCATCTTGTGATTTGACAAGTATTTCTTTTATGTTTGATGTGATATTAAAATTCATGATAATTGCTCTTTTTAATTGTTTGTCTGTCTTTTATTCCCTTGATGGCAGTGATGGTTTTTTCAGGCACAAGCTGAAAGTTGGGCTTGATTTTCAAAAAAGGCAGTTCATGTCGAGCAAGATGAACAAACACGCTCTGGCATTCCAACCCGAAATCCTGATACCCCGGGCTATAGCGGATGGTGCATGCCTGTTGTTTTTGGTTACATTCGCTGGTGATTTCTTTATCCAGACTGCGCATGGCGGATTCCACCAGATAACTTCCCATACGATCAAGGATATATCCGCAGAACAATTGTTTCTCCATTCTGTATTTTTTTGCCTGGTGTTCAAGTTGTGTTCCCAGGCTAGAAATCATCAGCCAAACCGAATGGCAATCTTTAAGAAGCCGTCTGACAGCACTGCTCTTTTCTGCATAAGGGCTGAAAAGGGAATAGAAATTATCTTTTTTCAGCTCTTTTTTAAACACAGCAACTTGTGCAAGCGGCTGTGTTTCTTGCCAGAGGGATGGAATCTTTTCAATAGATAATGCATCTTTGCCTGATCCAAGATACTTTAATAAATTTTCCGGCAGCTCTGTATCTGGTTCAAATGACATGGGGTTTCATTTTTTTTATTAAAAAGTGTTTTACCAATGCAACAGCACTCACAGCATCTTTGGCATATCCGTCAATACCGAGCTTTTGTGCCGTTGATTCCGAAAGGGCTGCCCCTCCTGCAAGAACTGCGGTTATGGGAGAATCCTGAGTTTTAACCAGGCCAACAATTTTTTTTAATTCCTTTCTGGATGAAGTGGTAAACGCGGAAAGCCCCAGGATGGAAACCTTATGTTTTCTGGCACAGGATATGAATGCTTCAGCCGTAACATCAACACCCAGATCAATTACATGGATGCCGTTCGCCTCAAGCATGGCCTTGACAATATCTTTGCCGATTTCATGGAAATCACCCTTAACAACCCCGAGTATCACTTGAGGGGAACGGTTTGTTGCCAGCAAACCGTCACGTACTATTTCAAATCCGCAGTAAAAGGAATCGGTCAAAAGCAGGAGATCCGGAAGATAAAACCTGCCGGATTCATAAAGGGCACTTCCCTTTCTGACAGCCCTCATTAGCGCCGCATCAATGATGATCTGCAGATCAACTTTTTTTAATAAAAGCATCTGGGTGAATCGGGTGGTTTCATCCTGGTTCCCTGAAAAGACAGCCTGCCCCAGACTTTTAAGAAGCACTTTTTCTTTTTGAATTTTTTCCAGCTGGTTTTTTGCAACGTCAACAAACCGGGTAACATTTTCAATTGGAGTCGAGAAAGGCAGGGCGCATCCGGTACTCAATGAAAAATTGGGCAGGGTTCCCATCTGGGATGCCAGGTCAAAAACCATTGTATCTATTTCGGGAAAAGTTGCAGTGGCCACCCCGCGGTCAGGGTCTGCATTTCCGATGATTTCAACCTGTTCCGGGATCATATCCTCTATGGTGGTAAGGTTCATGCACTGGTCAAAGCTGATGCCGGACACCCCGGTCTGGACCATGGCGTTTACCAGCTGTGTGGTGTCCCCGCAGATATGCAGAGCAGTTGAATTTTTTGGAAAAGCCTTAAAAAGCCTTGAAAGGAAACCCTGTACAAACCTTTCAAAATCAATGGGGGATAAAAGAGAGGCCAAAGGATCTGATACCCATAAAAGATTTGCACCGGAATCAAAAAGAAATGATCCATAGTCCAGGGCAAAGTCAAAGCAGTGTTCAATAAGTTCAAGTACCTGCCTCTTGTTTTCCCGCAGCCCTTTCATGACATTCTGTTCACCTGCCAGCTGGCCTGCGACAGTGAAAGGGCCATAAACCATTCCTGCAATGGTTTTTTGGGGAAACTCACGGGCCAGTGACTGGATCACCCCGGCATTAACAGCCATTCGTTTTACCTGCTGCGCTCTGGGATGAAGGATCGTGGAAGCCGGGTGTTCAATGGCCGGCATGGCATCCGGCGCAAATCTGACCCTTGCCCCCATGGCTTCAGCCTGGATAACAATATCGGAAAAGCAGAACAGGATGTCAGCATCAACAAGTCTGTAATACTTATGGACTGCTTTTTGCTTTATTTCAAAGCTGTGACTTAAGGTATCAATACCCTCCGCAACCAGACGGCATGCTGGAAGGGCATTGATGGGAAAAACAAGGGATTTATTGCTGTTTAAAAACATCAGTGCAGGGCATTTTGGGTAAATGAGTTATCCACAATGGCCTCAAACGGGACATCCCTGTCCAGTATTTTTGCTTCCCTGAATACTGTCACGGCTGTGTCATGTCCTTTTTTCGTAACAAGACCTGTTTGGGTAAACGCACCGCTATCCTCTATGACGGATTCTTTTATGGTTTTAAGATCCATGCCCGGAAAATAAGGTGCAACCGCTTTGGCAACAGCAACCATAGAGGAGGAAGCAATCCATTTTTCAGCCTTGACCATGGCATTTACAAATTGCTGAACGGTTTTTGGGTTCTCGGCAAGAAAGCTGTCCGTAACCTGAATAACTGAAAAAGAATAACTGGGTGAATTAAAATACGTGTAGCTTCCGGGTGTGGTGTTCAGCCGAGCCAGAAGGTTGCCCTTGCCTTGGTTTATGAGCCTGGATGTCAGCGGCTGCCAGGAGACCACTGCCTGAACCCTGTTGTTTTCAAGGGCACTTGCCATGGTTGACATACCACCGACACCGGTCATGGTGATGTCCTTTTCAGGGTCCAGGCCTGCCCCTGCAACAAGGTACCTGCCGACACCATAGGTTTCAGCTCCTATTTTGGTACACCCGATGGTTTTGCCTGAAAGGTCACCAATATGGTTTATTTCAGGCCTGCCCACAAGATAGAAGGTGCATTTGTCCTGCATCTGATTTACTATTTTGGTGCTTTTGCCTTTTGCCCACATGTTAGCGACCTGGCCGTGGCCTGTTGCACAAAACTGGACCTGACCCGAGATCAGGGCCTGCATTGCCAGAGGTCCACCCTGGGCTGAATCAATAGTGACATCAAGCCCCTGCTCTTGAAACATGTTCTGGCCATGTGCCACATATAGCGGCAGAAAGAAAAAGCCGGCCATGGCTTCTGCAAATGTAATCCACACGTGATAAAATATTGAAAAATCAATGATCATTGACCATAAATCCAGGAGAATGGATGAGGGCTTGCCGAAAAAAAAAGGATCAATGACACCCGTACCGGAACAAAACTGCCACAGCCCAATGCTTGCCAGCACCACAGCGCAACGAGCCCACAGGATCTTCTGGTTCAGGTTCATTTGTTCTCCCCTGCCTGTTCGATAAATAGCTGTCTGATTTTTTTGTGCAGGATTATAAATTCATCACTGAACTGAACATGGTAATGCCTGGGTCTTGGCACCTTGACTCGAAATTCCCTTATAATGCCTGACGGCCTTGAACTCATCATGATGATCCTGTCCGACAGCATGATGGCTTCAATAAGATCATGGGTAACAAAAACAATTGTTTTTTTATCGTCCCTCCAAAGGGATAAAAGGTCCTGCTGCAATTTTTCTCTGGTCTGGGCATCAAGGGCACCGAACGGTTCGTCCAGCAAAAGCACTTCAGGATCATAAGCTAATGCCCTTATCAGATCCACGCGTTTTTTCATGCCGCCTGACAGTTCGGAAGGATACCGGTTTTGAGTTCCTTCAAGGCCGACTTTCCGGATCAGACCCGCCACCCGGCTTTTATATTTATTTTTCGTGACCTTTCTGATCTCAAGGCCGATTTGTACATTCCGGGCAACAGTTCTCCAAGGGAGCAGGGTGTCTGCCTGGGACATATATCCGGCCCAGCCGAATTTTCTGTCATCTTTTCGGCAGCTTATCTCTATCTTTCCTACGTCCGGGATCTTAAGACCTGCCATTATTTCCAGCAGAGTGGTTTTACCGCATCCGCTTGGCCCCACAATGGAAACAAATTCATTCTTATTGATGTGAAGGCATATATTTTCAAGGGTTGGTACATGAGAACCATCAACCGCCTTATGGGCAAAATGAATATTATCCAAACGAATCATGATTGAATCTGTTCGCCATTTCTTCCCCAGTTTTCATCCGGCACCTCTTCAATGATCACTGTGGCCCTTTTTGCATAGGCTTCATCATTTACAGCCCTTGCAAAACATTGGGCCATGTCTTTTATCAGTGCCGCCTTTATTTCTCTGGTTTTCAAAACTCCTTTTCTTGCTTTAACAATAATAACTGGCATGAATGTTCTCCTTTTTAAGATCAGATCATTTCAAGGAATGCTTCTATTCTGACCCGCAACTGTTCAGTGTCGGATTCAGAATAATCGGTTTCAAGGTGCAGGTATGGCAGCCTGAAGTGATCCTGGATATATTTTTGTATGGTAACAGCTTCAATATTGTAGGTATGGCATGCCTGCCAGGTCAGATCAACGACACCGTCAACAGCGAATTCACGGATCATTTCATCCAAAAGATCAATCCTTTTTGGGTTTGGACTCATGACCGAGCATGGAATGGAAAGATATTGTTCTGAAAGGGCCTGAAAGGGATCAATGGTTTCGTCCACCTGGAATGTCTGCTTATAGCCGGAGCAGCTTTCAAATGCCACCACATTGCCACCGGACTCTTCAATAATCTTGACCACCTTTTCCGACCCAATGCCTATCGGCACACCAGTCAAAAGAATTCGATACGTTTTTACGTTATAAGGGCTCTCCCCATGATCAATCATGGCATGGCACTCTTCAATGATTTCATTCATGAAGTCAATGCCCTTTTGCTTATCTGCAAAAAAACCGGTTTTAAACAAAATTTCAACAAGTTCCATGCCGGTCACCGGGGATGGCTTGGTTTTTGCCACATCCATTAATTTTTTTCTTGTTTTACGCACTTTGTTCAGAAGTTGAATGGCTTTCTTTATTTTTCCTTTGGTTATCTTCTTTCCTGTGGCTTTTTCTATGACGGATTTTAATTTTTTTATTTCATTTTTCCACGGTTCCAGAAACATTTTGAAATCCTGTTGCTGGGGAAGCTGCAATACATGAACCGGTTTAATAGCCGACATAATTTCAAACATTTTCTTTTTACCGTCACAGGTTGTGTCTGCAACAATAATATCTGAAAAACGAAAAAACGGGCATGTGTCTGTTATCGCAAAACCAAAGCTGCTTTTAATAAGCGGACACAGGTTCCTGGGAAGCGTTTCTTCTGCCGCTTCGATGGGGGTCTGACGGGTCCCGCATAAGGAAAGCGGAATGGCATCTGCTGCAACCGCAAGCTCTGTGGGAGCATAGAGACAATAAAATCCAATAACATGATTCCCTGCTTTTTTATGGGCTTCAATATCTGCAATGTTCTGTTCAGCAATCTGCTGGAGTTTTGTAAGAAGTTGCTGTTTCATTAAATTTCCTTCAGCATTTTATGGATTTTCAGATATAATGATCTTGCGCCCTGGCTATTATTATCTCTTGGGCGGGTAAGTTTATTATCAATAATCTTATGGATTCTGCCGGGATGACTTTTCATAATAATTATTCGATCCGCAAGACAAATGGCTTCACGAATGCTGTGGGTAACAAACAGCAATGTTTTCTGATCTTTTTGCCAGATTTTAATAAGTTCGTCCTGTAAAACAGCTCGCGTCTGGGCATCCAGCGCACCAAAAGGTTCATCCATGAGCAGCAGTTCAGGATCTGTGGCAAGCGCTCTGGCAACAGCGACTCTCTGTTGCATACCGCCTGAAAGCTCATGCGGAAAAGATTCGGCATAGTTGTTTAAATCGACAAGCTCCAAATAATGCCTGGCAATTTTGTCTCTTGCTTTCTTCTTTAATCCCTGTATTTCAAGCCCAAAAGTAATATTGCTTAAGACATTTCTCCAGGGAAAAAGCGTGTATCTTTGAAAAACCACGCAGCGTTCAGGGCCTGGACCGATGATTTTCTTCTCGTTTAAATGAATGGTACCTCTGGATACTCTTTCAAGACCTGCAATCATTCGCAAGGTTGTTGTCTTACCACATCCTGAACGGCCAATGATACAAACAAATTCATTAGGATAAACAGTAATATTCAGACCGTCGATAGCCAACATTTTTTGGTCGTTACCATTACTATAATATTTTGACACATTTTTTAAGCAAAGCATTGGTTTATAGTTTATTGCTCCAGTGCATTCTTTGTTCAACAAGCTTAAAGCCCCTGTCCATAAGAAGACCGATCATGCCGATGACTATCATGCCGGCCACAATAATATCAGCCCGTAACAATTCATAAGCATACCAAATCAGATATCCCAGTCCTGAACTGCTGCCGGGCATCATTTCTGCCGCCACAAGGCACATCCATCCGACACCTAAACCAATGCGCAGACCAGTTACAATCAGAGGACGGCTTGCTGGAATAATTACTTTCAGCAGAAGTGAAAAATTACGTGCTCCCAATGTCCGGGCTGATTCAAGATATTCAACAGGAATGTTTTTAACCCCTTGAATGGTGTTAAGCAAAATTGGGAAAAAAGCGCCAATAAAAATAATCAACATAGTTGAGAACTGAATTCCTGCAAAAATCGGATTCGCAGCAAGGGCTGGGATCATATCTGTCAATCCTTTTATCCCGAACCAGGCCAGAATCAGAGGAACCCATGCCAGAGGCGGAATTGGACGGAGCATCTCTATACTGGCATCAAAAAAACGATCCATTACAGGGAAATACCCCATTGCCAAACCTAAAGGGATTGATATCCCTGCAGCCAAAAGGAAACCAAGCATTACCCTTGTCAAGCTGATGATGGTATTATCCAGTAAACTGCCGGTAATTAGTATTTTGACGGTCGGGTGTGCCAGCACCTGTGCAACTGCACCCAGCTTCGGCAATACCATCGGCTTGTCCAGGCATACCGCTATCAATTGCCAAAGACAGGCAAGCAGAAACGGCAAAAATAATCGAGATAGAAATTTTCGCAGTTGTATAATCATAGACTATACAACAATTCCCTTAGCCTTCAGGTTGGATTTAGCCAGATCCATATATGAAAAATCAAACACATCCGGGTCAATTCCAGCATTCCGTTTGCCCCTAAGCTTGCCGGTGAACATTCCCATTTCATCCATTATCTGCACATAGGTATACACACTGTTTCTCCATTGCTCTGTCGGTACGGTCGAATAATTCAATGACTCCATGGCAATGGTTTCCACAGATTTGTTTATTCCCAGCCAGGACGAAGCTGATTCAGCAGCAAGATTTTTATTCTGGTTTGTCAGCATGACACCAGCTGCAAACAATTCCATCAATTTTACGGAAAGGTCAGGCTCTTGTTTTAAAAATTGACCCGTTGCCTCAAGTGAACAACAGGCGTGTCCCTGCCAGCGATTATTTGGTGGCGCATCCTGCAGGTTCAGGATGAGTTTGCCCGCTCCTCGATCAATCGTTACTGACGGAAACGGTTGTGCACCGATAATGCCCTGGGTGATATTATTGATCAGGGCGGCGACCAGATTTCCATGGCCTTTCATGTTAATGAATAAAATATCAGCTTTTTTATCTGTAACGTCTTCAGTATATGAGACTCCTTCATGATCAAGCGCTGAACGGAAAATAATAGCTGCAACCGTATGCGGACCCGGCATGCCGATTTTAAATTGTTGCTGACTGCCTTTGATATTCTTGATAAAATCTTTCCATGTTTCCATCGGTAAATTTTTATTTAGAACGAAAACATTTCCAGCCGTCTGCAAGGGTGAAACAATTTGTGTATCAACGCCCTTGTCAACAGACATTAAAATGGCTTGGGTACCGCTTATTGCCATATCAACACTGCCTTGGGCAACTAGTTTTTCAACATCCGGACCTTTCTTGGTGGGAATCATTTTTACCTGAGCAACTTTATTGCCATCATGATAAAAATCATAAAATTGGCCTTCAGTAACCGGTTTTAAGCCCATGTTAAATTTTTCCTGAAATAGTTCAAAGTTTTTTGCTATCACCATCATTGGTGCATGATGGTCTGACAAAATATAGGCAAAATTGATGGTTGTGACACCTGCAAATGCCTTTTTTATAGGGAATATTGCCGGCGATAGTCCTGCCAGTGCGGTGGCAACAATGCTTTTCCCTGCCTTTTTCAAGAAATCACGTCGTGTTGTTGAATAATTTTTTTTTTGCATTTTTTCTCCCCTGGTTTTTAAAACCTCTTTTTTGCATTAACAATAATAACCAGCATGAATGTTCTCTTATCTTTTTGGTTTAAGTCTGGGAAAACTATCGTATAAGTAACAGGGAAATCAAATTGATAATAAAAATGGAACCGACCATGTTTATAGGAATATCTAATACAGTTCATAGAATTTATCATAACAATCAATTTGTTTTTCTTTGTCTTCCTGATCTATTGTTGAACTGCTGGTCCAGGAGGTAATTGAGCGTGATTGTTTTCTGATACCAAAGATAAGTCAGGAACTAAGATAATTAAAGGAAAGGGGAAATTAACTATGAGTAATGACTATGTATCCATGTGGAAGGATTTGGGTTTGAATCTTGAGGCCCATGATGCTCTTCTGAGCGTTCTGGGGAATGCATACAACGATATTTATCTGTCTCAGAAGGAGCGGCCGGAAGGAATGGGATATTTTGATTTTGTTATGAGCGAAGTGCATGGCTTGAGAATTAAAGAGCTGTTGGATGAGAAGCTACAGGGTCGAAAAATTATCGGCTCCTATTGTGTGTTTGTCCCGGAAGAAATTGCGCTGGCAGCGAATGCAACACTGGTCGGACTTTGTTCCGGAGCAGATTTTGCCATGGAAGAAGTTGAAAAATATCTGCCAAGAAACACCTGCGCTCTGATCAAATCATCCTTTGGGTTTAAACTGGGCAAAGTCTGCCCCTATCTTGAGAGTGCAGACATGATTGTCGGGGAAAACACCTGTGACGGAAAGAAAAAGGCATATGAGTCTCTCGGCTCTCTGGTTGATAACCTCTATGTCATGGACCTGCCTCAAATGAAATCAGGTCAGGGGCGTGATATTCTCAGGAATGAGTATGACCGTTTTAAGAATGCTGTTGAAAAACTTACAGGTGTTGCCATCACCGCAGACTCTCTTAAGGATGCCATTAATACGGTTAATGCCAAACGATCGGCCCTCCACAGGCTGTCCATACTTCGAAAGGCTGACCCAGTTCCCATTTCCGGACTGGATGCCCTTCTGGCAAATCAGGTTTTCTTTTATGACAATCCGGCCCGGTTTACAGAGTCGGTAAATAAAATCTGTGACGAATTGGAAAAAAGAATAGCCAAAAAACAGGGTGTTGCTCTGGAAAAAACGCCCAGAATTTTATTGTCCGGCTGCCCCATGGCCGTACCCAACTGGAAACTGCCTTGGATCATTGAAACATCAGGTGCCGTGATCGTGGGTGAAGAGTCCTGTGTCGGAGAGCGGGGTGTCAGGAACCTTACAGAGGATTCCGGGACCACTGTTGATGCGTTAATAGATGCAATTACCGACAGGTATTTTAAAGTGGATTGTGCTATTTTTACACCCAATGAAGAACGGCTTGACCATATCGTGGAGATGGCTAAAGCCTATAAGGCTGACGGGGTCATCCATTATGGTCTTCAATTTTGTCATCCGTATATCATGGAATCCATTCCGGTTGAAAAAGCCCTGGAAGGAAAGAACATCCCCTGCCTTCGAATTGAAACCGATTATGGAATGGAGGATGTGGGTCAAGTCAAAACAAGGGTGGAAGCCTTTATAGAATTGATCAAAGATTGATAAAGGTTTTCAGAGATTTGAATTTATGAAATACGCTGGAATTGACATTGGATCAAGGACCATTGAACTTGTGGTTGTAAAAGGTGGCCGGATAATTGAAAGCCGTCAGACCGACACTGGATTTGATCCGATCACGAAAGCTAAAAAGATACTGGATGGGGTTGCCTATGACGGAATTATGGCAACTGGTTATGGCCGAAACCTGTTTGAGATTATTTTTGATGACGCAAAAACCGTAACGGAAATTAAAGCCCATGCAAAAGGAGTTCGTTCTTTTTTTCTGGATGCCCGGACCATACTGGATATCGGTGGACAGGACAGCAAAGCCATTGCTCTGAATGAAAACGGACGGGTTCAAAAATTTGAAATGAATGATCGTTGTGCCGCCGGAACCGGAAAATTCATTGAGATTATGGCAAAAAATCTTGGATTCTCCATTGATGAGTTTGGTTTTGCAGCCCTTGAGGCAAAAAAAGATCTGAGTATCAACAGCATGTGTACGGTATTTGCAGAATCCGAGGTGACATCACTGATTGCAAAAGGGGCCAACCGAAAAGAAATTGCCCGGGGGCTTCATCTCAGCGTTGTTAAACGGGCAACAGGAATGATTAACAGAGTATCGTCAAATGGATCGATCGTTTTTTCCGGTGGCGTGGCAAAGAACCCGTGCATCCGCGAACTGCTGGCCCGGAATCTGGGCCGGGAAATCTGCGTGCCGGATGCCCCACAGATGATGGGAGCCCTGGGAGCTGCCCTGATTATGGAGCAGGAGGCCTATGAAAGATGATAAAAAAATACGCCTGACCGAGACGGTAGCTGGTGCCGGCTGAGCTTCCAAACTGTCTCCAGGAGACCTGGACAAGGCATTATGCGGCATGGTGTTTCCAACCAATGAAAACGTCATCGTTGGGTTGGACCGTGCTGACGATGCCGGAGTTTACAAAATTTCAGAAGATCTGGCCCTGATCCAGACAGTGGATTTTTTCACTCCTGTTGTGGATGATCCTTACTGGTTCGGACAGATTGCTGCTGCCAATGCATTGAGCGATGTTTATGCCATGGGCGGAACACCAAAGACCGCCATGAATCTGGTTGCTTTTCCGGTTACTACAATGGATATGTCGGTTTTGAGGCAGATCATTCAGGGTGGACTTGACAAGCTGATTGAAGCAGATGTCGTACTCATCGGCGGTCACAGCATTGAAGACAAAGAGTTGAAGTATGGCCTTTCCGTAACTGGATTCGTGCATCCAAAACAGGTGCTCACAAAGAAGAATCTGCGGCCGGGAGATCGTCTGGTGCTGACAAAGCCACTGGGGACAGGAATTATCAACACGGCCATCAAGGCAGGGATGGCTTCCAGGGAACTCACAGACAGAGTTACCCGCTTTATGGCATGCCTGAACCGCACAGCTGCCGCAATCATGTCGAATTTTAACATCAATGCCTGCACAGATGTGACAGGGTTTGGGCTTCTGGGGCACCTTGCTGAGATGATATGCGGTTCAGGCATGAGCGTGCGTGTCTTTTCCGATCAGGTTCCGGTGATTCCAGAAGCCCTTGAATTTGCCGACATGGGCCTCATTCCAGCCGGTGCTTACAGGAACAGAGAATTTCGGGAGACAATGATCGCATGTGCCGATTCAGTGAAGCGCTCACAGCAGGACGTACTGGTGGATCCCCAGACATCGGGCGGATTGCTGATCAGCGTGAATGCCGATCATGTGGATCAGCTTATCCGTGCCATGAAAGATGCAGGCATAAGTGATGCCTCCCAGATTGGGGAAGTACTGAATGACCGGAAAGAAAAACTATGGGTTGTATGATTTTTAGGCCTTCTTCAGGCATATATAAAAACAATTTAATTCGACTCAACAAGGAAATGTAAAATGAAAGAAATCGATGCCAGGGGATTCACCTGCCCCTTACCAGTGCTTCAAACCAGAACTGCCCTGCAGGAAAACAGACCTGACAGCTTGACAGTGATTGTAGACAATAAAGCCGCTCAGCAGAACGTTCAGCGATTCCTTGAATCCCAGGGGTTTCAGACAAGGCTTGACAAAAACGGCGCTGATTTTCTGGTGATTGGAAGCTGCGTTTCAGAACCGGAGGAACAAACCCCTCAATCCCCTGAGAAGCCTTCTGATGTTAAAAAAATCATGGTCATGTGCGCCACCGACCGTATGGGCACAGGAGATGATGATCTCGGCCGGAAACTAATGGTCAATTTTCTGCGCACACTCAAAGAAATGGGAGAAGATTTGTGGCAGCTGGTTTTTGTTAATAACGGGGTAAAACTGACCATTGACGACTCAGAGGTATTGACCGATCTTGTGGCCTATGAAAAAGAAGGTCTCAAAATCCTTGTCTGCGGTACATGCCTGAATCATTTCAATCTGCTTGAAAGAAAGAAGGTCGGTGAGACGACCAATATGCTGGATATCGTCACAGCCATGCAGGTGGCCGACAAAGTTATCAGCGTCTGAAGGAGCATGTCCGCTTGGAAGACAGATTTTTCAGGGCATTTGTAATTTGTCACAATATCAAGGACCGTCATTTCCAGATCAATGAAATGCCGTTGTCATGGATTTATTGTTGACAAGGGATTTCAGATTCAGTATTACTTTTACAAATTGCAATCGGAATTGCATGAATTAAAATTTAAAATTAATTAATATAAGCCAAGAAGGCCTGATGGAAAGAATTCTATCTGGAACTCCTGGCTTTTTTTTATTGGGGGAGATGTAAACTGTAAAAAAGTCATATAAACGTACAAGTTCAGCATAAAAATAGGAAGACAGCACAGGATCCGGTCAAAGAAACATGCTGTCTTCCGGGGAAGCCTCCCTGATATCCAATTGATATTCAGGGGGGCTTGCACCCTCCTTATAGCACCATGATGAAATTGCGTCAATCATCATGGGTGTGTCAGTATCTTTATGCCTGGCCGCACACAACTCCTCAAAATCAGTGAAGCATAAACTATAAAGAGGTCTGCAATGACAAAAGATAAAAAAACAAATATCGTGTCCATCATGTGGGGATCGTACCTGCCTGCATTTATAAAGGCGGCACAGGACAGCTTTTATGTGGATTTGACAATTTTTTCACAAAAAGAAATTCTGAACGATTCAGATGTGCTCGAAGCTTTTTTCAAGGCTGCCCGGACAGCTGATGCTGTCCTTTTTTACTGGACCCATGACGCATTTTTTGAAGAAATCAGGGCAAGAATAGATGAAGTCAATAAAGAGGCCGTCATTGTAACCGTATCCTTCGACCCCTCCCACTGGGGGCTGTGCGCCACGGTTTCTCCATCAGACTGCGCAAGGGCCTATGGATACATGGCAGAAGGAGGCCCTGAAAACTATAAACGGCTTCTGGAATTTATCGCCTGTTTTTTAAGGCCTGAAATAAAAGTTCAAGACCCGGTTCCATTGCCTTGGCAGGGGATTTTGTGTCCGCCTGATTGGCAGGTGTATGATACCCTTGAAGTATATATGACGGCCCATCCGTTTGATCATGATTACACTGTGGGCCTTCTTTTTTCCAGGAACACTTTTACCAATGGAGATGCCTGTCTGGAAGAGGCATTGATTACGGCTTTTCAAAAAAGAGGTCTTAATGTACTGCCGGTTTTCTGTAATGGAACACAAGACCCGGAGGCAGGGTCACTTGGGCCTGTAAAAGCGGCTGAGTTCTATTTTTTTGATAAAGAAGGAAAGCCCCTTATCCATGCTTTGATCAATCTGCATTATTTTTTCCTGGGCCGTGATAAAAATAACGATATCAGTGAAACCGGTGTAGCAACCCAGAGTGTTACCCTGTTTAAAAAACTCAATGTGCCGGTGTTCAAACCGCTGGTTTCTTATTCCAAATCCATACAGGAATGGGAGCAGGATCCCCAGGGATTAACGGCAGAGGTAAGTTTCGGCATTGCCATGCCGGAATTTGAAGGTAATATCGAGCCGATTATGGTGGCTGCCAGCTGCAAAGTAACAGATGAAAAAACCGATACGTCCTTTGAAATCCGTGAGGTTATCCCGCAGCGGATTGAATATATGGCAGACCGGGTGGCAAATGTTATCAGACTTGGCCAAAAACGCCCTGAAGAAAGAAAGGTGGTGTTTGTATTTCACAAAGCAGAATGTTCCGGTCTGGAAGCCAATGTGGGTGGAGCAGCCGGTCTTGATTCCGGGCAGAGTGTTGTCAGGATCATGAATGAGATGGCCCAAAAAGGCTATGGGGTCAAGGATATCCCTGAATCAGGCGAAGACCTGATGCAAATGTTTCTTGAACGAAAAGCCATTGCAGAATTCCGCTGGACCACAGTGGATGAGATCATCAGCAAAAAAGGACACCTGGCCCTGCTGGACAATGAAATATACAGCCAATGGTTTGATGAACTTCCCCAAAAAGCCCGGGATGAAATGATTAAAGGATGGGGCCGACCCCCGGGACAGGAAATGAACGGGGTCCCCCCCAGCATGGTTTATGACGGAAAACTTGTGATCACAGGGTTGAATTTTGGAAACGTCAACGTGATCATGCAGCCCAAAAGAGGGTGTGCAGGCAGCCGATGCGACGGTCAGGTCTGCAAGATCCTCCATGATCCTGATATTCCGCCGCCCCACCAGTACATTGCCACATACATGTACATGGAAAAAATATTCAAGGCCGATGTCATTATCCATGTGGGAACCCACGGGAATCTGGAATGGCTTCCAGGCAAGGGAGCAGGATTGTCAGGCGCCTGCTGGCCGGAAATTGCCATCGGCAGGCTGCCGCATTTGTACATCTACAATTCCGACAACCCGGCCGAAGGGGTGGTGGCCAAGCGGCGCAGCTATGCCGTTACTGTGAATCATCTTCAAGCCATGCTCACCATTTCAGACACCTATGAAGGACTCAAGGACCTTGAAGACCTTTTAAACCAATACTCTCAGGCAAAGAATACAGATCCCGCAAGGGCCCATCAGATTGAACATCTTATCCATGAAGCCATTGATAAAAATAATTTGAGACAAGAAGTGGATGCCTGTTTTCCAAAAAATTTTGAGGCTGTGACAGAACGCTGCCATGAACTGATATCTTCGGTGAAAAACAGCCAGACTTCGGTCGGCATGCACACGTTCGGTGACATTCCCCAAAAAGATGACCTGGCCGAGTATATTAATACGATTTTACGGTTTGATACCAATAATGAATTCAATACCAGAAGACTTGTTTTTGATCTCTGGGGAGAAGATATTTTTGATGCGCTCAAAAATCCGGGCGGGCATGGAAAATCCAACACGCCTTATTCAGATCTTTTGTTTGAGTCAGACAGGACAGCAAAAGAAATTATTGTCAGGATTGTTGAACACGAAGATATTGAAACCATTTTAATAACCGAAGCAGGGAGCCTGCCGGACAAGGATCTTTTCAAACGGTTCCAGGGTTTTTCAGACCTGGTTCTGGATGCAGCAAGCCGCATCAATGATTCCAAGGAAATCAAATCCCTGCTTAATGCCATGGCCGGTGGCCATGTTCCGGCCGGCCCATCCGGTTTTATTTCCAGGGGAAGGGTGGATATCCTGCCCACGGGCCGCAATCTGTATAATGTGGATCCGACCCGCATTCCCACAAAAGCGGCCTGCAGGGTGGGGGTCAAGCTTGCCGATGCCCTGATTGAACGGTACAAAAACGAAGAAGGCGGATTTCCCAAGTCTGTGGGAATGGTCTGGTTTGCTTCGGATATCATGCGTTCTGACGGAGAACAGGTTGGTCAGATTTTTCATCTTCTGGGAGTGCGGCCCAAATGGAAACCCAACGGACAGATTAACGGGTTTGATATCATATCCCTTGAAGAACTTGGACGACCCAGGATTGATGTGAATATCCGGGTGTCCGGCATTACCCGGGACTGCTTCCCGGATACGGTCAAGTATGTGGATGAGGCTATCTGCGCTGTGGCCATGCTCAATGAAGACCATAAAAGTAATTTTATCAGAAAACATGTCATGGAACAGGCTGTCCAAAAAGGGCTTGACCCTGAAAATAGGGAAGACTTCAGGCGGTTGTCCTTCAGGGTTTTCTGTGCCCAGCCAGGCGTTTACAAGGCCGGGGTCAACCTTGCCGTGTATGCATCAGCCTGGAAAACAGAGGCAGACCTTGCAGACGTGTATCTGTTCTGGAACGGCTACGCATACGGCTCAGGAGAAAATGCCTTTGGGGTTGAGGCCCATCCCGAACTTGTTGAAAATCTCAAGCGGGTCCAGGTCACTTTTGACAAGCATATTTCCGATGAAACCGATTTTTTGAAATGCTGCGGGTTTTACAGCAATTACGGGGGGATGACCGTTGCTGCCAAGGCGCTTTCCGGCAAAACACCCAAAACCTATTATGGCGACACCCGGGACCCTGCCAATGTGTCGGTGACTGATTTTGCCGATGAACTCAGGCGAGTGGTCCGGGCCAAGCTGTTAAATCCCAAATACATACAAGGTATGAAACAGCACGGATATAAGGGTGCCGGAGACTTAAACAAACGCATTGGCCGGGTTTACGGGTTTGGTGCCACCACCGGTGAAGTGGACAACTGGATTTTTGATGAAATTGCTGAAAAATTCATGCTGGACCCTGAAATGAAGGAATGGTTTGAAAAGGTCAATCCCTGGGCCATGGAAGAAATCGGCAGACGGCTTCTCGAGGCCGAATCCAGAGATATCTGGGAACCTGACCCTGACCTTCTGGAGCGGCTCAAGCAGGCATATCTTGATACCGAAGCCTGCCTGGAAGACCGGATGGGTGATGTAACAGGAGATTTCCAGGGCGGTGCTGTGGATATCATGACCAGTGAAGATGTTGAATCCTGGAATGAGAAGATGAAAGATATAAAAAAAATCATTCGGGAAGTAAATTAAATTTGAATAGTTAAAAATTTATTTAAAAAATGAGGAAAAAAAATATGAACTTATGGGGAAAAATAAAATGGGTGTTGATTTTTATATTACTCAGCCTGGTTTTATCACAGGCCATTTGGGCGGCAGAAGATGACATAACTGTTCTGGATACCGTGACCGTAACCGAATCCGGCATAAAAAACAAATTATTGGACACCAATGCCGCCATCACTGTGCTTACACAAAAAGACATTAAAAACAGCGGACAGAGCAAAGCCTCTGAGCTGATTTCCTCGATCCCCGGTGTCATTAACCAGAAATCCGGGTCAAAAACTTATTTCAGTATCCGTGGAACACGAAGCAGCCTTTCGGGCGGCCCGGCCATTTATGTAGATGGCCGGCCCATCAACTCAGGGTTAAACGGGTACAGCAAGATCGATACGATTCCTTTGGACAATATTGAAAAAATTGAGGTCATAAAATCGCCGCCAGCCTCCAAATACGGGGCGGGCGCAGCCAGGGGCGTTATTCTGATCACGACCAACACCGGGAAATCCGCTAAAGACACAACACAGGGCTTTATGTCTGCGGATTACGGATCATGGAACACTGCTAACGTTACGGCCGGTATTTCCGGGACAAAGAATAAATATGATTACAGCCTTTCCGCGTATGGCATGGAAACAGACGGATACCGCTACAGTGACGAGGAAACCAAAACCGCCGACGGTCAGGTCGGGTACAAATTTGACGGCGGACGGCTGGATTTTATTGCCGGGATTAATGATTCATTCGCCAAATACCCCACAGGCCTGCCTTACTGGCAGCTTGCGCGGGACAGGGCTGTAGCAAGCTGTAATACCGCAGAAGACGGCAGCGGTTATGAATACCTGCCGAATGAGACCGACCAGGAGCTTTTCAATGCTGGAATAAGATTTGATTATGACAAAAACAACTGGCTGTTCAATGGTTCCCTTACATTTACAAAGGACAATGAAGTCTACACCCAAATGAACGATTACAACAATGCCCCCAATGATAATTACCGGGATGACCGGGATGACAGGCAATATGACATCAAGCTCAGCAGTGGAAGGGTTTTTGATTTTAAACAGGGTTCCGACACCCTGATCCTGGGTGTTGATTACAAATATGACGATTATGACCAGGTCAGGTCCTATCCTTTTAATACCGCTGCAATGACCGGGGCCATGACCACTGGCAAGCAAAAGGCCGATATCGATGCCACCAGAAAATTCTTAGGTCTAAACCTGAATAATGACCTGACCATGGACCGGTTCCGCTTTCAGACAGGTCTGCGCTACAACAATGTAACTTTTGAATTGTCCAACAAGGTCCCTGCTTCGATCAAGGCCGATTATGACAGCGACTTTGACTGGAGTCTTTCACCCTCGTACAATATTGTGGAAAACGCGAACCTGTTCGTGACCTATAATCATTCCAATTATTATCTGCCCCTGGGGTATTATAAGACGGATATGGAGAAAGACCATGCCCAAACCCAGGCCAAAGACCTGAAGCCGGAAGTCTATGATACCTGGGAAGCAGGGTTCAAACACCGGTTTCACCAGGCATTCAATTATTCCCTTATCTACTATTACACCTACATTGATGAGAAGATTGTCTCTTTTTATGAGGGCACCAGTTTCAAAGGATACCGTAACGCGGGCAACAGCATCCACCAGGGAATTGAAGCTGAAGTTGACGGACTGCCGCTTTCATGGCTGGGCTACCGCTTAAGTTTTACCACCATTGATGCGGAATGGGATTCCGGTACGGCCTCGGCCTGGGCAACCCCTGATGCCGGAACCTCAACCGTTACCAACCTTGCCGGTAAAAAAGTCAATTGTGTCCCGGAATATGAATATATGGCCGGTGTGGATATCTATCCGTTCCGGGACAAGCCCTATGGGTCTTTGACCATATCTCTGGATGTCCATGGCTTTGGCCGGCAGTATGAAGACTATAACAACAACCTGGAAATGCCGTCAGCTCATTTTGTTGATGTAAAATTTACCTGGGCCATGGGCATGCTTGAATGCTACCTGAACTGCACCAATTTGCTTGACAAGGAATGGGACAAGGTCTCCAACACCACGGGTAAGGCCCACAGCGAGTATGACTCCCCGGCAACTACGGGATTTTTTCCCCAGGACGGCCGTTATATCGGCATTGGAGCGACCGTACGGTTCTAAACATGGTTTTTATACCACCATATAATGGAATGAAACAGACATGACAATAGGTTTTAAAACTTCTATCTGCCTTGCCGTGGCCTGTGCTATGGCAGGGCTTGCCGCAAGCAGTTCTGCAGGCACCAGCCAGATTATCGGGGTAGATGATTTCGGCAGACAGATCGTATTGGAAAAGCCGCCTGAACGGATTGTCCTTTTGTCCGGAAGCCCCATTGACACCATTTATGAACTGGGTGCAGGCGATCTGCTCGTGGGAGTTGTGGACAGTATTGATAAGTCCTATCCCGAGATCTGCAGGCGATACCCGTCCGTCCTTCAAAAAGAGCGGGTGGGACGGTTCAGTGATCCCAATATTGAAAAAATTATTTCCCTTGATCCTGACCTGATCATTCCCTTTGCATCATCTGATACTCCGGGAAAGTACACGGCTGTGTTTGATAAAAGAGGTCTGCCCTATGCTGCTTTTGTTTCAGTTGAAAATACAGCCTTTGGAATTGAGCAGATTAAACGCATGGGCAAAATTCTGGGTAAAGAAAATCAGGCAGCCGCACTGGCACACAAAATCAGGACCGAGGTAGACAGTTTAAGCCGGATGATTTCTTCAAAAATTAAATATAAGCCGCAGGTTTACTATTGGTGGGGTGCCCGTAACGGCACTTATGGCGCAAAGACCTCCATCAATGAACTCATTGAACGGGCCGGCGGAGTTAACATAGCTGGCCAGTTTAATACACAGTACATGGAACTTTCTCCTGAATATGTCATTGCAAGTGACCCTGATGTGATTGTGGTCTCCTTCTGGAAAGAAAACCAGAAGGATGAGCGGATAAAAGCCCTTAAACAAAGGCCGGGATTCAGTGGTATCAAGGCTGTGAAGAACAACCGGATCTATGCCATAGATGGTCACTCATTTCACACCGTGGTCAGGTTTGCAGAAGTGATCCGGACTCTTGCCGGATATATTCATCCTGAACTATTTGATGGTGATTATTAATTATTAAATTATATGAATGGATTGAAATGAAATATTTAAGAAAAAAGACAACAGCCATATTGATTCAGGCAGGCCTTCTGGTATGGGGAGGGAGTATTTTTTTATTTCCCTCAACAGGCTGGTGTCAGGCTAATAGGGTAAAAGACGTAAAACAACCAGTTGACCAGTCAATTCAGATACGGCAGAAAACCGGGAAAGAAATAGACCAATGGGAACAGGAAAAAGCAAAATTGATCTATCAGTATGAATTATTGAAAACCGAACAGGAAACCCTGGTTCTGGCAAACAAGGAACTTGCAGCAGCAGAGTCTGAAGCCACAATCCTGAACGAAAAGCTTTTAAAGCAGAAACAGGAATCTGTGAGAATACAAAAAGAACTGCTGCCGTTTTTAAACACTGTATATGCCCAACTTGCGGCCCTTGTTTCAGATGATACGCCTTTTTTAAAAGACGAACGGGCAATGCGGCTGAAAAATCTTGAAAAGATGTTGGAGTCTTCAGAAGTCACTATTGCCGAAAAATACCGTAAAGTAATGGAAGCTCTTTTTGTTGAGGCGGATTACGGCAATACCATTGAGACATACCAGGAAAAAGTGCTCATGGGCAATGAAGAGGTGCTGGGCAATATTTTTCGCCTTGGAAGGGTTTGTCTTTTCTTTTTGTCTCTGGATCAAACTTCCTGCGCTTATTACAATGTGGCCCAAAAAAATTGGACTCCCCTGGCAGATGAGTATCTTGGGGCTATCCAGTCCTGTGTTGAGATCAGCAAAAAGAGAAAGCCGGCCGAGCTTTTATCCCTGCCCCTGGGCAGGCTGGTTGTACAAGGAGATGAACAATGATCAAGCACTCTCTTTTAATTGGCATTATCCTGGCCAGCCTTACAGGTTTTTCTGCCTTTGCCCAGTCAGACATGCGCCAGGATTACAAGATATTGGAACAGCAGCAACAGCAGTTGATGGATAAAGCCCGGGCTGAAAAAGAACAGGCCCAAAAAGAAGATAGGGACCAGTTGCTGTTGATTCAAAATGATAAAAAGATATTGCAGGAAGGTATTGCAAAATTAAAAACAGATATTAAAACACTGAAAACCCAAAACCAACAGATTCAAGACCATGTCAATGAATTAAAAATCGAAACAAAAAAGCTTAACCAGGACCTTGAAAAAACCAGTGCAATAAACCGGGAATTTGAAGGCGTGGTCAGGACCAGTGCAAAGGATTTGAAAGCCCTTTTGATCCAGAGCATTCAAAGCGGCATGACACCGGACCGGCAAACCTTTCTGGAACCTGTTATTCTCCAGGAAAAATTTCCTTCAATGGATGATATCAAGCTGTTGTCTGATTTTCTTTTTGAAGAAATCCATGCATCAGGCCAGGTAAAAGTCGCAAAGGGGTTGATTGTTGACCGCCAGGGCCGCGAGCAGCAGGCAAAGGTCCTGACCCTGGGCAATTTTACCGGGATTTATATACTGGATAAAGAGGTCGGGTTTCTCTTGTATTCTGACCAGAGCCAGCGGTTTTTTGCACTTTCCAGACTACCGTCTAAAAGAATACAAAATAAGATAAAAGATTATATGCAGGGCAAAAGCCATGATGTTTATATGGACATCTCAAAAGGCGGGGCCATCCGTCAGCTGACCCATGAACTCAACCTTATGGAACAGGTTCCCAAAGGCGGCGCCATTGTCTGGCCTATATTGATTATCCTGGTGCTGGCTGTTCTCATTCTTATTGAAAGAATTATCTTTTTTTCAAGAAAACGTGTCAATCCTGAGCAACTCATGGACAAATTAAGAGAGCTGATCATAGCAGATGACTGGGACACATGCCAAACATACCTTGAGTCCATGCGCCATAAATTTCTTCCCAAGATACTTCTGACTGCCCTTGCTCTTAAAGACAGAACACGGCCTGAAATGGAAAATGCGCTCCAGGAAGCCATATTGGGAGAGATCCCCAAAATTGAACGCTTTTTATCCACCCTGGGTATGCTGGCTGCTATTTCTCCGCTTTTGGGACTTTTGGGAACTGTCACCGGCATGATCAATACCTTTCATGTGATTACCTATTACGGGACTTCTGATCCCAGGATGATGTCCGGCGGTATTTCAGAAGCGCTCGTCACCACCATGCTGGGCTTGACTGTCGCCATTCCCATCATGCTGGCTCACACCCTTTTAAGCCGCAGGGTTGAAACCCAGATTTCCAGGATGGAAGAAAAATCCGTGGCTTTTGTTAACATGATGTTCAAGACCTGGGCACAACGGCAATAGTTATTATGATCAAAGAGCTTTTTTTTTCCATTGAAAATTATATCCAATCAGGAGGGGTTGTCATGATCCCTATCCTGGTCATATCCTTTTGTATGTGGACTCTGATCATCAACCGGCTTTTGTTTCTTCACCGGCTTTATATTAAAAATATTTCCAGGGATACGGCAGGACAGCTTGTGAAGAACAATCAATGGCCGGATGACAAATACCAGGGTGTTAACTCTCTTCTGGTCAGACAATTTCTTTTGGCCCGCAGCAATGATCCGGTCCTGGATAACTTTATTCTGGATGAAACCGTTGTCCGGCTGGTCTCATCTCTGGACAGCTATCTTGGTGCCATCCGGGTGATGGCAGGCGTTGCTCCCCTTCTGGGGCTTTTAGGTACAGTTATTGGCATGATGGAAACCTTTGACGTGATCACAATTTTCGGCACCGGCAATGCCAAAGCCATGGCAGGGGGGATTTCCGTGGCATTGATCACCACCCAGACAGGGCTCATGGTCTCCATACCCGGACTTTACATGAGCGGGTTTTTAACAAAAAGAGCCAATAATTTAAAATATAAGATTGCTGCAACCGGTATGTATTTAAACCGGTTTTTATAAGGAGATTTTTATGCTCAACATTACAAGCGGCAGGCGGGCAACTTCAAAAAACCTTGAACTGAATATTGCTCCTCTGATTGACATGGTTTTTATATTATTGATTTTTTTTCTGGTTACCACAAGCTTTGTAAAAGAGACTGGCGTGGATATTTCAAGGCCCACAGCCACAACTGCTGTCAGTAAAGCTCAAACCACCATCCTGATCGGTGTCACAAAGGATAACACCATCCATATTGACCAACGTGCCGTGGATATCCGGGCGGTCCGTGCCAATGTGGAACGGGCCCTGGCAGAAAACCCGGACGGCAGTGTGGTGATCGTGGCAGACAAGGAAAGTCTGACAGGCCTTGTAATTACGGTCATGGATGCCTGTAAGCTTGCCGGTGCCCAGAATGTAGCCATTGCCGCATGCACGGGGCAGGGAGAGTAAACTTACGATTATGACTTCTTTCAGGTCTTTTCAAAACTGGGCTTTTGCCCTGGCAGGCTCTGTTCTTCTTAATCTCAGTCTTTTCGGGATTATGCCCGGCCTGATCCAGGGTGTGCCTGACCAGCCGGGTAAATTCCAGGGCATTCAACAGGTCAGTGTTGTCCGGATCAAACAGACAGAACATCAGTCCCTTAAAAAAGAGCCTGAAAAAATAAAACAGCCTGAACCAGAAAAAAAGATTGCAACCTCACGTATACCCCGCAAACCTCAGCCTGTAAACCCGGACCTTAAACTGGATTTTGTATTAAATCCCAAACTTCCGGTAGTTCCCACAAATTTTACCATGCCGAAGCTTGCGCCGATTCCAATGGATGCGCCTGCCCTGAAAAAGCAGTACAGCATTGGAGAACTGGATTCACCTCTTATCACACTTGTCAATATACCGCCTCTTTATCCGGTCCGGGCAAGCCGCAGGGGCATTGAAGGATCTGTTGATGTCGAGTTCCTTGTGACAAAAACCGGAAAGGTGGAACAGATCCGCATTGTGAATGCCCAGCCTGAAAATATATTTGACAAAAGCGTGATCCGTTGTGTTTCCCAGTGGAAATTTGCGCCCGGAACAGTGGGCGGAATCCCGGTTGCCACAATGGCCCGGACCACCATCCGGTTCAAACTGGAGAATTGATGAAAAAGTTTATCATCATTATAATCTGCCTGGGTATATTACCCGTTCCCGTGATGGGCCGGGAACGTCCTCTTACAGCCGCAGCATGGATTAATCAGGCAATAACCCAGTATGAAAAAGATGATTTTTCAAAAGCTGCCATATCATTTGAAAAAGGATATGACCTGTCAGATATTAAAAATCCGGACCATCTTTATTATGCAGCTGTCTGTCATTTCCAGGCAAAAGCCCCTGAAAAAGCACTGACTGTTTTTAACAAACTGATTAAGGCCCATCCGGATAAAATAATCCTGTCTTTTAAGGAAACCCTGGTAAATATAATGTTTTCACTTGAGCGTTACCAGGATGCATTGCCTTATCTTGAACAGCTTGCCGTAGAATCAGAAAAAGAAAAACTCAAAAAATGGCAGGAGATTCTGCTGTACCAGTATTTTTCTCTGGAGATGAATGACAAGGCGCTTGCCTATGCGGATTTTCTGACTGAAACAGATATGCTTGAACCTAAATGGTGGAAAACGCTCTGCCACATTCACCTGAACAGCCACGACTATGAAAAAGGCTTAACCGCCCTGATCATTTACGGATATTTAACCCCCATGACCAAAGAAGAGTTTAAGTTGACCGCAGACCTTTATCTTACTCTGGGCATATCAGCAAAAGCAGAACAAATTTATGAACAGATCAAGGTAAAATAAAATGGCAAAACAAAAATTTAATATTGCAGAACCGCAGAAAAAGCAGGCTTTTGTGAAAAACAAAAAGACAGTTCTGATCTTTATACTTCTTGGCGCAGGACTTCTGGCTGCTGCCTGTCTTGCGGTCATGACCGGACCGATGGTGATCAAGCCCCTGCTTGTGATCAAGATATGGGTGCATCAACTGGGCTTCGGTCTTATCGACAAGGACTGGACACGGATTCCTGAAGTGATTGTCCTGGATGTCAGAACTCCCAGGGTTGTACTGGCCATTCTCGTCGGAATGGGGCTGGCCGTAGCAGGAGCCGCCATGCAGGGATTGTTCAGAAATCCCATGGCCGAACCCTATGTACTGGGCATGTCATCTGGTGCTGCTGTCGGGGCATGTCTTGCCATCGTGCTGGGCACAGGAAAGATATTCGGCCCGTTCGCCATCCCTGTTCTTGCCTTTACAGGTGCCACCGCAACCATATTTGTCGTCTATAACATTGCCAGGACTGGCAACCGGGTGCCCACGGAAACATTGCTTCTGGCAGGCATTGCCGTGGGGCTTTTCCTTTATGCGGTGGTATCGTTTTTAAAAATTACAGCGTCCATGGAAAATCTACAGAATGTGGTCTTGTGGCTCATGGGGTCATTTGCCTTGGCCACCTGGATGGACGTAAAAATTATTATTCTGCCGATGTTAGCTGGAATCAGCATGCTGTGCCTGTTGGCTCGGGAACTGGATATCTTTCAGTTTGGCGAAGAAACCGCTGTGCACCTGGGCATGAATGTGGAAACCGTCAAACGGGTTCTTCTGATTTCCTGCGCCCTTGTTACCGGGGCCGCTGTCGCGGTTTCAGGCATTATCGGATTTGCCGGTTTGATTGTTCCACACATGGTAAGGATGGTCATCGGTAGCCGTCACAGGATACTGTTACCGGCCAGCGCCTTATGCGGCGCCATTTTTCTGGTCTGTTGCGACACCCTGTCAAGAATTATTGCCCAGCCTTCTGAAGTGCCCATCGGCATTATTACGGCAGCAATCGGGGCGCCTTATTTTGTTTACCTGCTTAAGCGCAGAAAAAAAGCTGTCAATTGGTGGTAATTGGGGTGGTGGTAAAAACATGTTAAAAATATTAAATATCAGCGCGTCATACCAGGACTTTCCCGTTCTTGAAGATATCTGTTTTAATATCAACTCAAAACTGTTTTACGGGATTATTGGACCCAATGGTGCCGGAAAAACAACGCTTCTTAAAATCATGACTGGTATCAAACGTCCTGAAGCAGGCGAGGTGCAACTTAAGGGTAAAAATATCAGGAATCTTGCAAATAAAGAAATTGCAAAAATCATGGCTGTGGTTCCCCAGAGTTCTTTTATCCCGCCGATGTTTACCGTAGAAGAAGTGGTGTCCATGGGCCGGTATCCTTTCTTGCAGTTACGGTTTTCAGACACAAAAGAGGACAGGGCTTTTGTGGATGCAGCTATTGAAAAAACCGGTATCCATACCTTCCGTTCCAAGATGATCAGCGAACTGAGCGGGGGACAGCGTCAGGAAGTGATCATTGCAAGAGCCCTTGCCCAGACCCCTCAAATTCTCATGCTGGATGAACCCACGGCAAACCTGGATATCAAACACCAGATGAAAATTCTCGGCCTCACAGCCGCCCTGGTCAAAAATGAGGGTCTGGCTGCGGTCATGGTCATCCATGACTTGAACCTTGCCGCCAGGTTCTGCGATCTGCTTATCTTGCTTTGTGACAAAAAAATCATAGCCATGGGTTCACCTGAAACAGTTCTAACTCCGGCCCATTTAAAAATTGCCTATGGGGTGGATACGGCTGTTATTGAAAATCCTTTGACCCGGTCTCTAGAAGTCACGGTATTGGACAAAACCTATGAAGAGAGGAAGATCGTATAAATGATACACAATAATATTTTTTCATTTTCAGCCATTGTGGGACAGGACCGGCTCAAGCTTGCCCTGATCCTCAATGCTGTCAACCCGCGCATCGGAGGAGTTTTGATTCGGGGAGAAAAAGGTACGGCAAAGTCCACCACGGTCAGGGCGCTTGCATCACTTTTGCCCCTGATCCTTGTAAACAAAGGCTGTGCCTGGTCCTGTAATCCGGATGACAGGGAGAATCTTTGCCATGACTGTCAAAAGAAATCAAAACAGGATGTCATTGAACTCCAGACACGGGTGGTAACCCTGCCGTTGAATGCAACAGAAGACCGTGTGGCAGGCGGCATTGATTTTGGCCTGGCCGTAAAAAGCGGAGTAAGGTCTTTGCAGGCCGGGTTGCTGGCCCGTGCCCACCGGGGAATTTTGTATGTGGATGAGGTCAATCTTTTAGATGATCACATCGTGGATATCATCCTGGATGCATCCGGTTCAGGGAAAAACCGGATTGAACGAGAGGGCATTTCTTTTTGCCATAATTCTGATTTTATCCTTGTGGGGACCATGAATCCCGAGGAAGGGGAACTGCGGCCCCAACTCCTGGACAGGTTCGGCCTGTGTGTGGAAGTAACATCAGAAAAAGATATCGAAAAAAGAATCCTTCTGATGCTGAGAAAGGAAAGCTTTGATGCTGATCCTGAAGGTTTTTCAAACCAGTATCAAGCCGATAATGTGGTTTTGTCCGACCAGATCACAAAGGCTGTAAACCTTTTAAAAGACGTTCAATTTCCTGATAGTTTAAGGGCTTTTGTGGCAAATCTGTGTGCTCAAAACAACGTGGCAGGGCACAGGGCAGACCTTGTGATTGAACAGGCAGCCAGAGCGTTTGCGGCTTTTCATGGCAAGGCTGAAGCTGGAATGGATGAGGTAAAACAGGTAGCCTGGCTTGCCCTGGCTCACCGGAAACGGGAACTATCACCTGCGCCACCGCCTCCTCCTCCACCAGACCATTCCCATGATAACAATAATGAACCTGAAGAAAATAAGGACCAGACTGAAAAGGAAACGCCTGAGTCGCCTGAGCCCAATGAACAGGAACAGGAAGAAAAGGATCAGGATGGGCATGCCTTAAACAAACAAGATCAGGGCGAACAAGAACAGGATGGGCAGGAGTCAGAAGAAGAACAGCCCGCACCAGATCCTGAACCCCAGGGGGAAAACAAAGAACCGGAAAACAAAGAACAGGACAAAAAAGATGTGCTGGAAAAAATATTTGAAATAGGAGAAACCTTTAAGGTAAAAAAAATTATTTCGCCCAAGGATCAAATATTCAGAAGAGGATCAGGCAAACGCTCCAGGTCCAGAACGGCTGCAAAGCAAGGTCGGTATGTGAAAAGCACCACTCCTAAAGGCAGTCATGATATTGCCTTTGATGCTACATTAAGGGCGGCAGCCCCTTTCCAGATCCAAAGAAAAAACAATAACAGCCACATGGCGGTCATCCTTAAAGACCAGGATATCCGGGAGAAAATCCGGGAAAAACGCATGGGAAATTTTCTGCTCTTTATCGTGGATGCCAGCGCTTCCATGGGCGCCAGGGGGCGGATGAAGGCCTCAAAAGGAGCCATTATGTCGCTGCTTTTGGATGCCTACCAGAAGCGGGACAAGGTGGCCATGGTAACCTTTAGAAAAGAAGAGGCCTTTGTCAACCTGCCGCCCACCTCGTCTGTGGAACTTGCAGGCAAATTATTGGAAGAAATGCCTGTGGGCGGGAAAACACCTTTATCATCCGGTCTTGTCAAAGGATTTGAACTGTTGCGCAACCATCTGCTCCGGGAGCCTGAAGCAAGGCCCATTGCCATTATCATTACCGATGGCAGGGGGAATGTGGCCCTGGGAGCTCAAAACCCTTTCCAGGAGGCTATGAACATAGCAGAAAAAATGGCGCTTGAACACCGAATACAATTTATTGTGGTGGATTCTGAAAGTGGGGGTGCTGTTTCCTTTGGCCTGGCCCAAAAACTTGCCGCCAACCTGAACGCGGAATATTGTAAAATACAAGATCTTAAAGTCAACCAATTGATCGATATAGCAAGAGGAGGTTTGTTTTGAAAAAAAAGAATGTCTATCCTTTTATGGCCATCAAGGGCCAGAAAGAGATGAAACTGGCACTGATACTCAATATTATCAATCCTGGCCTTTCAGGCGTACTGATCCGGGGAGAAAAAGGAACGGCCAAATCTACGGCTGTCAGGGCCTTGGCCCGGATACTTCCGGAAATTGAAAAGGTTAAGGGTTGTCCGTTCCAGCATGACCCTAAAGGCAAACACCAGGTCTGCATGGAATGTGTCCGCACTGAATGCCGGGACAGCATCTTGGGCAGCAGCGGCCGGATACCTGAAGTTGTAATGGAAGGCATAAAAGTAATCGAACTGCCTGTAGGAGCCACCGAAGACCGTGTAGTGGGCACCATGGACATGGAACAGGCCCTTAAAAAAGGGGAAAAACAGGTGGAGCCCGGCATCCTTGCTGCTGCTCACAGGGGGATTCTTTACGTGGATGAGGTGAATCTTTTAGACGACCATGTGGTGGATGTGCTGCTGGATTCAGCAGCCATGGGCGTTAACACTATTGAACGGGAAGGCATTTCTTTTTCCCACCCTGCACGGTTTACCCTTGTCGGCACCATGAACCCTGAAGAAGGAGAACTGCGTCCCCAGCTTCTGGACCGGTTCGGTCTCTGTGTCAATATCACCGGGATTTTAGATCCTGATGCCAGGGTGGCTATTATGGAACGACGTACCGGTTTTGATGAAGACCCGGAAGCGTTTGTCAAACAATGGGAAAGCGACTCCCAAAAACTTGTGGAAAAAATCAAACTGGCAAAAGCCCTTTATCCAAAAATCACCTGTGCAAAACCCATGCTGTATGAAATTGCATCATACTGTCTGGATGTGGGCGTGGACGGCCACAGGGGTGATATCATTATCTTAAAGACCGCCAAAACCCTGGCCGCTTACGACGGCAGGACACAGGTTGAATCAAAGGACATTGAAAAAGCGGCCACACTGGCGTTGCCCCACAGGGTCAGGCGCCAGCCGTTGCAGGATATTGTAACCGATGTGTCTGCCATGCGAAACCTGAAAAAAGCTGTAGGATTTCCATCATGATCCAGATACAAAATCTCAATAAAACATATAAATCCACCCAGGCGCTCAAGGATGTCAACCTTCAGGTGAATAAGGGAGAACTCTTTGCCTTCCTGGGTCCCAATGGAGCTGGAAAGACCACCACCATAAGGATATTGACAGGATTGACCAAACGGACTTCAGGAACCGTGCAGCTCAACGGGTTTGACGCAGGAGCCCCGGGAATTGACAGCCGTAGACAGTGCGGGCTGGTGCCCCAGTCAATCAATCTTGACCGGGAACTTTCCGTGTTTGAAAATTTAAATATCCACGGCAGACTTTTCAGGATGAACAAAGAACAAAGAGAGTCCCGGATTGATGAACTGCTTGATTATGTGGAAATGGGTGACCGGAAAAAGACCCTGATCAAAAACCTGTCAGGAGGGATGAAACGGCGGCTCATGATTGCAAGGGCATTGCTGCATTCTCCGGCTATCCTGTTTCTGGACGAACCCACTGTGGGACTGGATGCAGGCATGCGCCGCAAGATCTGGGCGCTCATCAAAAAAATCCAGCAGCATGGCACCACTATTTTTCTAACCACCCATTATATTGAGGAAGCTGAATTCCTTGCAAATCGAGTGGCCTTTATTGACAATGGCTCCATTGTGGTGGTGGACACGCCGGAAAACCTGATGAAGCAGCAGGGAACCTGGGCCCTGGACCGCCTGAAGGAAGATGACATGGAAACACTTTATTTTAACGACCGGAAAGAGGCCAATGATTATATTGCCGCCAACAAAGACAGTTTTACCCTGCGGCGGGTTAATCTTGAGGATTCTTTTCTGGCATTAACAGGGAAAAAAGTAAAATGATACAAGGCGCATCAGCAATTTATTACAGGGAAATATTGATATTACGTAGGCGGTTGACAAGGCTTATCCCTTCCTGGTCGGTATCTCCGCTGCTCTACTTGATTGCTTTCGGTTATGCCATGGGAAAACATGTGACCATAGAAGGCCATACCTATATGGAATTTCTCATCCCCGGCCTTATTGCCATGAGCAGCATGACCCAGGCTTTTGCCATTTCCAGTGAGATCAATATCGCACGATTTTACTGGTATATTTTTGAAGAAATCCAGGCAGCACCAGTCAGCGATCTCTCCTATGTGATCGGCGAAGTTCTGGCCGGGATGACAAGGGCAATTCTCGCTATCATGGTGATTCTTGTTATGGGTCTCTTATTCGGGGTTGTGCTCTCCTGCAATGCCTGGTTCTGGCTGGCTGTTCTGCTGAACAGCTTTGTGTTTGCCTCCCTTGCCGTGGGACTTGCCATGCTGGTCAAATCCCATGCAGACCAGACCCTTGTGACAAGTTTCGTGATTACGCCCATGGCATTTTTAGGGGGTACTTTTTTCCCTGTGGAAAACTTTCCTGCCTGGGCCCAGAAAGCCATTTATTTTCTGCCCCTGACCCATGCATCCACATCCATCAGGACAGCAGCATTTGGCCATATGCCCTCTTTGTTTTCCCTTTTTGTCCTAGCCATAACCGGATGCCTGTTTTTCTATATTTCCGTATTATGTGTTAAAAAAGCAAAGGACTGATCACGGTGAAAGCTTATTTTTATTCAAATACCACGGCACTCTTTATCGCCCTGATCTTTTGCTTGTCCCTGGGCGTGTTATGGCCCGGACCGGCAACGGCACAGCAGCAAAAAAATTCAGAACCTGTAACCCTGGACACAATCGTGGTCACGTCCTTAAGGATTGATGATTACAAAAAAAACAACCCCCAGCTTGTGGTTGAGATGACCCAGGCCCAGATACAACAGGGCAGCTTTACAGGCCTTGACCAGGTATTGAACGCCATGCCGGGCGTGGAAGTTAAAAAAAGCGGGTCCGGGATTGGATCACGCATATCAATCCGGGGTTCAGGGGGTAACGGCAATATCCTGGTACTGATCAACGGCAGGCCTGCCAATTCCACCCAGTATGGCAGTGTTGACCTGGATTCCATTCCTCTGGATATGGTTCAAAAGGTAGATGTGTTTAAACCGCCGGTACCTGTCTGGCTAGGGACGGGCGGAACCAGCGGGGCCATTAATATTGTGCTTGCCAATGAAAGTCCGAATATAAATAAACCCCAAAGGAACACCCGTATCAATCTTAGTGGCGGTTCTTTTGGAACCGGCAAGATTTCAGGATCACACATGATAGGTTCAGATTCCCACACCCTTAAATTGATGGCATCCGCAAAACACAGGGATGGTAAGCGGACCAATAGTGACCGGGACAGCGGCAGCGTGGGGTTTCAATGGGATCTGCCATCTAAAGGCAATACCAAATATGATCTTGCAGGCCGGTATTACCAGTCTGAGCATGGCTCTTCAGGCCCTGTTTACAACCCCACCTCAGATGCCCGCCAGGAATATAAGAAAGGCTCTCTGGATTTTCGTGTAAAAGGATTCTGCGGTGAAACCGGAGAGTATGATATAAAACTTTTCATGGATGATCTAAGCCTTGAAGACCGATCACAGACCGGAGTTGTCGCCACACTTGATGAACTGGTTATCGGATTTAAGAACGAGGCCACCTGGACAAATGAAAATAACGGGTTTTCCCTGCAAATGGTGACCAGTGCATCCCAGAACCGGATTGAGCATACTTTAAGTGGCGACCATAAGAGAGAAAATGCCAGTCTTGGCCTACAGTCTGATTTAACAGGAAAAATAGTTACCGCAAGCCTTGGGGCAAGGTGCGACTATACTTCTGATTTTGATTTTCAGCCTGCTGTCAATGCCGGCCTGAACATCACCCTGGGTCCTGACACACGAGTCAAAGTAAATGGCGGTTATAGCGTCAACATCCCGACATTTGGTCAGCTTTACCAGCCCAGCCATGGTTCTATCGACCAGGTAAGGGGTAATCCAAATTTAAAAGAAGAAATAGTTTTGGCAGTATCTGCCGGTATTTCCCATGAGTTTTCCAAAGGGCGATCAGTGGAGCTTACCCTTTTCAGGGAAAACACAGATAAGATGATAGGTTATGAGGAGGGCATGGATCTCATTAAACGGCCGGTCAACATAGATGAGGCATTTCGCCAGGGTATTGAAACTATCCTATGCTGGAAACTGTTTGATACCACCCGCCTGGATATGAGCCATGTATGGCAGCATACCCGTAACAAGGACAACAACAAAGATTTGACCTATGCCCCGGATCACAAATTCAAGGCAACACTTAAATGGACATCACCCTTTAAAACCCGTGTGGAAACAAGTTTTACAGCGCTTGGCAGCCAGTTTTCAGACCTTGCCAATTCAGGGGAGAAAAAACTTTCCGATTACCAGACCGTGAATCTGAAATTCATTCATCCGATTAAAATTCAATCCTGTAAAACACAAGCGTTTGTCTATTTTGAAAACCTTTTTGATCAAGGGTATGAGGTGCATTACGGATATCCGGATGACGGGTTCCGCTTCACCATTGGATTGACAATGGAATTTTAACATGCTGTCTTCCGGGTTATGATGTTTCCTATACTGGAAACACTATTCTTCAGTGAATGAATGCAATCTTATCCATGTCGCTGTCAATAAAAGCGGATCAGAATTCCAGAGCCAGACGAGTAAAAAATTCATTCAAGCCCTGATCTGTGCTGCTGCCCAGGGTATCGTTCCGGTCTGTTCCATCGGGTTCAGAATTAAAATAGGCGGCCAGGGTCAACCCGTCCACAGGCGGCACAGCAGCACTGACAATAGTCGGAGATGTTGCCGATAACGAATGTTGAATCCGCTGCAAGGACCGTTGTCAGTCCTAGTGTATAGAAAACAGCAACACACAACAATAAAATCAGGTTTGTTTTCATTTTTCTTCCACTCATTCTACACTTCTTTATAATTATTTTTATTTACAATAAGGAAATCGAAAATTGCAAGAATTCTTGGAAGAGCAGGAACACCCTCCTCCACAACTGCACGCACCTTCTCCTTTATAAATTCTAACAAAGCCTCTGATGCTGAATGTCACTGCAGCCGTTACGACAACTACAACAAGAATTAAATCCATGAATCAACCTCCAAATTTATGTCAGGACAATGGACCCGACCTGAAAAAAAAGCACAGATAATCCAAAGGCAAGCGCTGTATTGAACACAACAGAGAACGCTGCCCACTTCCATGATCCGGCCTCTTTTGCGATACAGACCACTGTAACAAAACAAGGTGCATAAAAAATGGTGAATATGATCAGGCTGAATGCGGTCAACGGGCCCCACCCTTCTGCTGTTTTGAGCCTGTCGGAAAGAGAACTGGTTTCCTCGGGATCGACCTGGCCAAGAGAATAGGCCGTACCAAGGGTTGACACCACGATCTCCTTTGCTGCAAGCCCCCCCACAAGACTGATGTTTGTTCTCCAGTCAAATCCGGCAAACTTTGTTATCCCTTCAAGAGCACAGCCTATCTTGCCTGCAATAGAATTTTTCAATCCTGCCTGGGCTTGATCAAAATCAACCTGTGTAGAACTTGCTTTTACTGCCAAAGCCTTGGCAGATAATTGATCCTTTTCAAGGGTTTCAATCTCTTTCAAAACCTGAGCTGGTACACCCGATGCAATGGCTGCCCGCTGATTTTCAAATTTCTGGTTCTCTGCCTTATCCAATCCCGGAAATGTCATCATGGCCCAGAGAACAATGGAGACTCCTAAAATAACAGTGCCTGCTTTTTTAATGTACTGCCAGGTTCTTTCCCAGGTATGAATAAAAAGTCCTTTCAGGGTTGGCAGCCGATAGGGTGGAAGTTCCATGACAAATGGTGTTGATTCTCCTTTGATAATAGTGGAACGTAACAGCCAGGCCACCAGAAGCGCCCCAACCCAGGAAATCATGGTAATCAGCAGCATGACCTGCGCCTGGTTTTCAGCAAAAAAAGCAGCTACCAGCAGGGCAAATACAGGCAATTTTGCACCGCAGCTCATGAATGGCACCGTTAAAAGAGTGGCAAGCCGTTCTTTTGGAGATTTCAGGGTCCGGGTGGCCATCACCCCTGGAACTGCGCACCCGCCCGCAATCCCACCGGACACAATAAATGCCATGACAGAACCGCCATGAAGATCAAACATCCTGAACACCCGATCCAGCATATAGGACATTCTTGCAAGGTATCCGGAATCTTCAAGAAATGCGATACCGAAAAACATGAACATGATCAGCGGCACAAATCCCAAGACGCCACCCACCCCGTCTATGACCCCTGATATAATTAAGGATTTGAGTTGCCCTTCCGGCAGCACCTGATTTGCCACACCTGCGACCCAGCTGAAAAAATTTTCAAACCAGGCAACCGGAACCTCACTATAGGCAAAGGTAAACTGGTAAAGCCCCATTAACACTGCAATCATGATAATGGGACCCAAAAGTCTGTTGGTCATGACCCTGTCTATTTTATCCGAGAGCTGGATCCTGTTTTCATCATGACAAAACTTGATAACTCCCTGTTTCAGCACGGAATTGACATATCCAAACCTATGATCGGCAATAATACCTTCAGGATGCGCATCAAGGGTCGCTGTCATATGGCTTGTCGTTCTTTGAACAATTATATCCAATTCCAAAGCAACAGCCTTATCTTTTTTGTGCCCCATCCCAATGATCTGCGGATCATTTTCAAGATACTTCAGCGCGGTCCATCTGGGCCTGTAACAATCCGTCAGGAAACCTTTTGATCGAATGATTTCTTCCATTTCATCAAGTACTGTATCAATATCCTGGCCATAGGAAATAATTAAGGACTCGACACTTTGACCGGCGTTTGCCGCAACCGTCTGCATGAGTTCTTTTTTCCCTTTACCTTTCTTGGCAACGGTGGGAACAACAGGTACTTTTAATAATTTTGAAAGCTTATCTATGTCTATTTCAATCCCTCTTTTTTTTGCAACATCCATCATATTCAGAGCAATGCAAACCGGGATACCCATTTCCATGAACTGGACCGTCAGATAAAGATTTCTTTCAAGATTGGATGCATCAACAATATTAACAATCATTGAAGGATTCTCATTCACCAGAAAATCCCTTGCAACCACTTCTTCCAGGGAATAGGCTGTCAAAGAATAGGTGCCCGGAAGATCGACAATATCAAACTGTCCGATATCGCTTTTATACGTTCCCTGTTTCTTTTCAACGGTCACGCCCGGATAATTTCCCACATGCTGCCTGCCGCCTGTCAGCTCATTAAAAAGGGTTGTTTTGCCGGAGTTCGGGTTGCCGGCCAGTACAATTGCGCAACTCATCTTATTGTACCTCCACTTCAATATGGTCTGCTTCATTGTTTCGAAGCGTTAATGTAAATCCCATGATCCTTAAAGAGACCGGGTCATACAAAGGGGCCCTCCCCTGCACCTTGATTTCTTTACCCGGGATCAATCCCATATCCCTGAGGCGCCTGCCAAGCTCGCCTTTTGCTTTTACACGGGTAATGATCCCGGTTTGATCCACACTCATCTGTCTTAGGTTTATTTTTTCCATGGTTACCTCCTTGTTTTCCATAAAGCATTAAGTTCTCTATACTCAGAAATGTTCTATAAGCCTAACAATTATGGTTGTCAATAAAAAAATGAGCTGTTTATAATTAAATATTTGACTTGCTGAATATTACATTATAAAAATATGATGATAACTAAGGAGAAAAGACATGGCTAAAAAAGATCAGCTTTCAGAAAGCCTTGAAGATTACCTTGAGACCATACTAAAATTGCAGACAACAAAAAACGTGGCCCGGTCCAAGGATATCGCCGAAAAGCTGGACATTAAAAGAGGTTCAGTCACAGGGATGTTAAAAAAGCTTGCCCAAAACAAGCTTGTCAACTATGAACCCTATGGATATGTTACCTTAACCCCTGAAGGCAAAAAAATCGCACTGGAAATAGAGCGCCGTCATATTTTTTTAAAAGACTTTCTTTTCAGAGTATTACAGGTTGATGAAGAAACCGCAGACCGTACAGCCTGCCAGATGGAACACGCAATGGATAAACAGACCTTTAAGAAGTTCAGGGATTTTGTAAAAAAACTTGATACCTGTCCCCATAATGACATCGAACCTATCAAAAATTGAGCGGTCCTCTTTTTTAACAAAATTGCATACAAAAACTCGCAATAGAAAACTTTGGCTTGTTTGAATTGCAGTTTGCAAAATTATTGCAGAAGCATTACACTTCAATTCAGCAAAAATCTGCGATCACAAAAGCGGCGGGGAGCAAATCGGAAAAACATGTCTGGTAAAAATAACCGAGCCTGTATAGCAGCAGAAATCATATTAACCCTTCTAATAGCTTTCAACCTTGTTTTTCAGGGGTTGGCATCCTCTGTACATCTTCATTCCCATCATTATGAACATCGTTTTTCCGAGATCCTCCTTTCGTGCGACACTCATGTCGCATGCAGATTTCATGATCACAATCTTCATGAAGATGATTTTTTTCTTGAAAAAATGGTGCCCTTTAAAACAGGAACACACCAAGAGTGCCTGATATGTAAGGTTCTAAATACCATCCATCATTCGTTTGCATTTAACAATCTAAGACTTGTCTCCTTCATCCCATTTCATTTTGAAAAATGCAATCGTAAATTTGATGATTTCAACTGCGAATGCCAACAGATATATAACCCAAGGGCACCACCTCTGAATCATTATCACATAGCATGAAATATTGTTATCAGCCTGTCAACCTTTGGCTGATAAAATTATTGATCCATAAAATCACTTCAGAGGTGAAAATGAAATTTTTTATAAAATACCTGTTGTCTATTTCCATGGTAATGCTTTTGCCCTTAACCATATATGCAAATTCCCCCATAAATGTCCAAGTCAGTATTCTGCCCCAGAAATATTTTGTCGAAAGAATCGGCAGGGACCGCGTTAACGTTGATGTCCTTGTAAAACCAGGCAAAAGTCCGGCTACCTATTCCCCATCCCCTGATCAGATAAAAAAACTGATGTCGGCTGATGTATATTTCAGGATTGGTGTGCCTTTTGAGAACGGGATTCTGGATAAAATTGAATCCATTGCCGGAGTTAGAATTGTAGATACCCGTGAAGGCATTGTATTGAGACAGATGGAAGATACTGATGCTAAAGGTCATGGTCATGATGCCGACCATCATGATAATAAGGAGGAGGAGCACCACCACGTGGGAGATGATCCCCATATCTGGATGAGCCCCGTGACCGTAAAAATACAGGCTCATACAATTTTCCAGGCGCTTTCAAGTATTGATCCGGACGGCAAAGATGAGTATCAAAACAATTATGATTGCTTTGTTAAAGATCTGGATGATCTTGACAACCGCCTGAAAACCGTACTCAAAGATTTAAAGGGTGGCAATCTGTTTGTTTTCCACCCGGCTTTCGGGTATTTTACCGATGCTTACGGTTTAAAACAGATTGCAGTCGAAACCATGGGAAAAGCCCCCAAAGGCAAAGCGCTTTCTGGGATTATTAAGCTTGCAAAAAAAGAAAAAACCCGGGTGATTTTTGTCCAGCCCCAGTTTGACCGGAATGCCGCCCAAAAAATTGCATCTGCCATAAACGGTGCTGTGGTATCCATCGATCCCCTTGCCTTTGATTACCTGGCGAATATGGAAAATATTGCACAATCCATTGCCGGGGCATTGAAACAATAAACGATTCTGCCTTGTTCGGCGCAATACCGGAAAAGGCAGATGTATTTAATAAGGTAAATAATGCCAAGCGATCATGAAATCATATTGAGTAATGTCTCATTTGCTTACAAACAGCGCAATGTCCTGAAGGATGTAAATCTTTTAATTAAAAAAGGCGAGTTTGCAAGCATTGTCGGACCCAATGGCGGTGGCAAAACCACGCTTCTCAAGCTGATCCTCGGGTTGATTAAACCTGACACAGGAGAAATCCGTATATTGGGAAAATCTGTGGAAAAGGCAAGGCAGAAGATCGGGTATATGCCCCAGTATGCCCACCTGGACATGGACTTCCCTGCGACAGCCATGGATGTCGTTTTGATGGGACGGCTTGAAAAGAATAGATTCTGGTTTTCAAAAAAGGACCGGGCAAAGGCATTGAGCGCCATGAACCAGGTCGATATGTCGGATTTTCTCAACACAGGGTTCAACGAACTTTCCGGCGGTCAGAAACAGCGTATTCTTATTGCCAGAGCCCTGTGCATCAGCCCGGATATTCTTCTTCTGGACGAACCAACAGCCAACGTGGATCATGAGACAGAAGAGAATCTGTTTTCTATTTTACAGAACCTGAGCTCAAAAATGACCATTCTTGTGGTATCCCATGATCTGGGGTTTGTTTCAAAATATGTTAAAAGCGTTATCTGCGTGAACCGCAAAGTGGTCATTCACCCCACAACCATGATAAACGGGGCCATGATAAAGGATATTTACCACGGGGATCTGAAAATGGTAAGGCATGACCACAGATGCAGTGAAGAGGGGCACACCCATGATTGATATTTTTCATGCTGTTTTTGATCCAGACAACCTCTTTTTAAAATATGCCTTTATCATGGGTGCGCTTGCCTCTGTTTCCTTTGGTATCATTGGAACATTTGTCACCACCAAAAGGATCGGATACCTTGCCGGAGCCATTTCCCATTCCATATTCGGCGGTATAGGGCTTGCTCTTTTTCTCCAGGTAAACGCAGGGCTTACATGGTTTGATCCAATTTTAGGTGCCGTACTTGCAGCGATCATTGCCGCTGTGACCATAGGGCTTGTCAGCCTTCATGCAAAGGAACGGGAGGACACCATTATCGGTACGATCTGGGCCGTTGGCATGGCATCCGGGATTCTGCTCATTGATAAAACACCCGGCTATTTTAATCTGGCATCCTATTTGTTTGGAGATATCCTGCTGATATCAGGCAAAGATCTTCTCTATGTCACCTGCCTGGATACACTGGTTCTTGGCACTTGCCTTCTCTTTTTCAACCGGTTTTTTGGTGTCTGCTTTGACAGTGAATTTACATCCTTGCGGGGGATCAATACCACTTTTTTTTACCTTTTACTGCTGATTCTAACTGCCCTGACTGTAGTGTTCCTGGTCAGGATCGTGGGAATTGTGCTGGTGATTGCCCTGCTGACAATTCCTCCGGCCATTGCATCCTTTTATGCAAAAAGGCTGTGGCAGATGATGCTCTATTCAATCCTGTTATGCGGTTTCTTTACATGGACAGGACTTGGCATAAGCTATTCATGGAGCCTTTCCAGCGGGCCTACCATCATTGTGTTAAGCGGCGGTGCCTACATTGCTCTGCTGATTATCCATAAATTATTAAGGAAATAATTGATAAAATGAAATATTTAGATAATGATTTAAAAATCACCTCTTTTCCCATTGATACCGGTTGCGGGTGTCATACCCATGAAACGCAGGGCAGGACCGTATCCAGTGTCGGCAGGAACATACAGGTTCTGTTTCTGGTATCTGCCCTGCTCATGGTGGCATTCCATCCAAGATCGGAACAATTTATCACTTTTTCCATCATATTCAGTTCCATTGTCCTTGAAGCCTTCCCGTTCATGCTGCTGGGAACGCTTTTGGGCGGATTCATAGAAATTTTTCTGTCCAGAGAGCGTCTGATCAATATCCTGCCAAAGAAAAAACATGATGCCATTGTTTTAGCGGCATTACTGGGGATCATTTTTCCCGTGTGCGAATGCGCCATTGTGCCGGTTGTCAGAAAATTCTTAAATAAAGGCATGCCGCTTGGATCGGCTGTTGCCTTCCTCCTGGCCGGTCCCATTGTCAACCCCCTGGTATTTGCATCTACCTATGTCGCCTATTCTTTCAATTTTAAAATTGCTGTTTTAAGATCCCTCGCAGGGTTTTTCATTGCAGTGATCGTTGGACTCATTATTGATTCATGTCTGTCAAAAACCCAGACCCTGATAGAAACAACACCTGTCCATACATGCAATCTATGCAACGATAATGGAGATATAAAAAACCTGTCATTGAGAAGAAAAGTGTTTGCCGCTTTCCAGCATGGGGCAGCAGATTTTTATGATATCGGCCGGTTTCTCATCATGGGTGCCTTTATCGCCGCTGCCCTGCAGACCTTTGTCTCCCGGCAGGTATTCACTTCTGTCATGGCAGGGCCTGTAACTGCCATTATATCCATGATGGTGCTTGCAGTGGCACTCAACCTGTGCAGTGAAGCAGATGCATTTATTGCATCCTCTTTTCAGTCTTCCGGAGTGCCGCTTTCAGCTCAGCTTGCTTTTATGGTGCTGGGGCCCATGCTGGATATCAAACTGATCATGATGTATCTGAGTGTGTTCACCAAAAGAATGATCATCACGCTTTCAAGCCTGGTCATCTTTTCTGTATTTCTTGCAATGCTTTTCCTGGAGGTTTCAGGATGGCTATAAATCAACCCAAAAATAAAGTTTTTTTTGCCAGCATGCCGCTTGCTGTCATGGGTGCGTGGATCATCGCTTTTGGATTTTTGATATATAACAACCGATATTATCTGTTTTTAAAACCACAATTCGGCATTCTGATTTATTTCAGCCTTTTTATCTGCAGTATTTTTGCCGTAAGTTTCTTGTTTTCCGAAACAAAACATCATATACAAGACTCAATGATAAAGGGAATGATTACCCTGCTTCCCATAGCGTTTATTTTTGCTGCAGGAGACAACACCCTTGGCAGCTATGCATTGTCCAAACGGACAATGGCTGCACCCCAAAAAACCACCCAGATGTCTGCACCTGAAGCGATAAAGAAAAAAACGTCTGAAACCCTTGACATGTCCATCTCCAGACTGACACAGGAATGGGATACGGTTAAAGGCAGCAAAGTGAGCATCGAAGGCCTGTTCTATGAACCCGTAGGGAAGAATAAAGACATGGCGATTGTGTTCAGGTATCTTATAACTTGCTGCGCGGCCGATGGCAGGCCTATGGGCCTGGTTATCAAAAAAGACAATATTCAGCAAATAAAGAACAATGACTGGGTCAGGGTAACCGGTGTGGTACACGAAAAAAAAATGGATGGAAGTTCGGTTATTTTCATGGAGCTGGAGCATATTGAAAAAACAGACATGCCGTCAAAAAGTGCAGCTTATTTTTATAATTAATTTTATATTACCCCATATAATATGAAAGCAGGAATCCTGATATGATTAAAAACGGCGCAGCATATATAAAACCTGTCATTCTTAAATCTGTTTTGATCATTTTGGGCTTTTTATTTGTCACGGTTGAAATCGCCTGGTCACATCCTCATACTTTTATTGCCCAGAACCTGAAGCTCGTGTTTGATGAAAAAGGAATGACAGGGTTTAATGTTTTTTGGGAATTTGATGACATGTTTTCCACCATGATCTGCGATGATTATGACCGGAATAAAAACGGGATTCTTGAAGAGACGGAGGTGGAATCTATCAAGGAAAAAGCATTTTCATATATTGCTGAATTTAATTATTTTATTTATGTCAAAATTGACGGCAAGCCTTTTCAAGTGAAATATGTGACCGATTTTTCGGCCAGGCTTGAAAAAGGGAAACTGATTTATGAATTTTTCATCCCCTGCCATGTCAGTGCCGTAAAAAATCTTAAACACATAAATATAGCTTCCTATGACCCGACATACTATTCTGCCATTTATTTCACCGAGCAGCATCCGTATGAAATTAACAACAATGGCCCATTTGAAGTCACAGTTAAAATCAAAGAAGATAAGTCCACATCAATTTATTATGACATGGTTCACCCCTGGGCCCTGTTTCTGGAGTTCAGGTTAAAGCAATGAATAAAATAGCCATTATTGCCTTTTTGCTGTGTATCATTTTTTTGTCTGCTTCAACAGCAATGGCCAGCAATCCGTTTACGTCAAAGCAGGAACAGCAGCACTCTACCATAAGACCACAGGCTCAGTCTGCTTTTTATGTTAATATAGTGATGTGGCAGCAAAAATTAAGGCAAAAAATGGCAGATTTAATCCGCAGTGTCCAAACAACAAAGCGCATGGCACCTGTTTTTTTTCTTATGGCCTGTTCTTTTGCCTATGGTGTGATCCATTCGGCAGGCCCCGGTCATGGGAAAGCTATTGCCCTGTCTTATATTCTGTCCTGCAAACCAAGTATTTTCCAGGGATTGATTTTCGGCAACCTGGTGGCATTAGCCCATGGATTTTCCGGGATTCTGTTTATACTGACAGTCAAGTTTTTATTTCAGACTCAAGTTTCAGGATCATTGTAAACCGTGACACACATCACCCAGATCATCAGTTACTCTTTAATCTGTCTTCTTGGGCTGATTATTTTCGCAAAAAGCATGTATAAATGTATAAAAAAATCAGTACCCTCTCAAACCCGGCGTTTTGCCAATCCATATATCACCGCACTGGCAGTGGGGATTATCCCGTGCCCCGGCGTGGTAATGGTGATGCTGTTTGCCATATCTTTAAATCTCACCTGGCTTGGAATCGTTCTTGGCACATTTATTTCAATTGGTATGGCGACCACCATTAGCTGTATTGTCATTCTAGGAATATCGGGGAAATCGGCTGTACTTTCGGTCACGTCAAACCACAAAAAACTGTTTGCTATCATTGAACCTGCCATTGAAATAATGGCAGGCCTGATTATAGCAGGGCTTGGATTGTTTTTTTTGATAACTTTAATTTAACAACCAGAAACAATAAAGAGGCACCTCAATTGTTCATTATAAACAGATCTTGGCAGCCAGTTTTTAGACCTTGCCAAGACGCACTAAAACAATTGCTCAGATTCCTGCTGATACCATTACGCCCTTATTTCTGAAAATTCAGACAAGGCAGCCTCTTGCATCAACCCGTTTTTTTTGCAAGCGGCCGTCGCAAGTGATCAGATAAAAATAATCGTACAGGTTAATGCAAAGGCTTATATTTACCGGAATGATACTCAGACGTTCCCCAATCTTTGGTGGATGATCGCAGGAGCTGACATCAACCCAGCCGTGTTCTTCATGGAGACGAAATATCCTTGCCTGGGGGTATTCAGGAATATAACCCATTTCAAGGTTCTCATTGTGTAATAATTGTTTTGCAGAAAGGGCTTTTGAACCGGCGTCAATGATTACCTGGCCCTGTACTACGTCTGAAATAACGGTCGCAACAACACGGGCAGCGCAATCTTTTGTGGTGCAATGATTGAATTTTAAAACAAAATAATCATTTAAAATGGCGGTTCCCACACGGATCTCGTTGATGTGGCGGACAAGATGCGTATTTTCAAGGGATGGTGTTGAACCCGAAGAGATAGTTTCAGGTTTTAGCCCAAAATTGCAAAGGGCTTCATAAACCGGTTCCCATAATTGATTGATCTGCTCAAAGCTTTGCGGATCTATTGCAGCATCTCCGTAAAGATGTCCAAGATACATCTGGATGCCGTCAAAGCGAAGACCAGAGTGAGCTTGGGCAAATTGAGATAGCTTTACGACCCGGTTGGGATCAGCGATTCCGCACCGGTGAAGTCCTGCATCAAACATGACAAGAATCCCGATAACTATGTCATGTTTGACGGCTTCACAAGCAAGCTCTTCCATGGCATACTCAGTATCAACCGCAACTCTTACAGGATTCTTCAAGGACAGCTTTGCAATACGCTGCGCACGTAAAATACCCACAGCAGGATATGCTATTGTAAAATCCACAGGCCCAGGTTTTGCCATCACCTCAGCTTCCTGAACTTTTGCAACCGCAAGGCCGACCGCACCGGAATCAAGCTGCATATTGGCTATTTCAAGAGATTTGTGTGTTTTGATATGCGGGCGTACTGCAAAGCCATGCTTATCTGCGTAATCATGAATATGGCTGATATTACGCCTAAGGACCTTTTCTTCAATGAATAGAAAAGGGGTTGGAATCTGGTTTGTAATTTTTAACAAATCCTTTGGCATTCCACCTCCATGTTTAGGGAGTGATCTTGACCAGAAAAACACAAGTATTATTTACCGGTGGTTCCGGCCGTATGCATGCATATTCTTTTAACACCGGCAAAATATTTGTAACAGGATTTTCATCCATAAGACGTCTTAAGCCTTTTTCATAGATCCGGTAAGAAAACTTTGTCCCTTTGGAAAACACTTTTGCAAGATGGTCAAAAATTTCATCCTTTGGAATTGCATCAGCACCCACCATTACAAGGTTGCATTTCTCCCCTAAAGGCAGAGAAAAGTGATTCCCCTGAATTATTTGAATATGATCGGTTAATTTGAGTGCTTTAATTACCTTTTTGGAAAGTAAGGCATATTCTGCCTTCTGCTCAATTCCGATACCTTTAACACCATTTTGCGTGCAAAGGCAGATAAGGGAGAGGGGTAAGGGACCGCTGCCAAGAAATACCACCCGGTCTCCTGGTTTGAGTTTTCCACCTTTATATTCCATTTGAGCCAGCTTCAGGTAATTGGGATAAAATTGGAAACGCTTTAAAAGAGACCATGGATCAGGGTCGGCTATAACCGCACGTGCTTGCCTGATCTCCATTCTAAGTCCATTTATTGTTTTTAGATGGGCGATATATTTTGTGATTGATTGAAATCTTTGATCACAAAGCATCTCATCTGCCGCAAGATTGTCGATATCCATTGCGATCAGGCGTTGCAGCCTTTCAAAATGAGATTGGAAAATCCCTTCAGGATTATTAAGAATCTCAAACTCCGACAGATCTTGAATTGCGGCATAAATATCCAGAAATTCATTTTTGATTGAGTCTAATCTGTTTTTTTTCATCCGGCAAACTCTGTAAATACTGTTGTATTATTGACTCGCCCCGTGGGAAGGATCTCTTTGACAATTTTAAACCCTTTGATATCTCCGGGTTGAACCGGTTCATACAGAACAGCACGCATCCCGGTGTAAGTCCGGTAAATAACAGGGGCATGCACATTCCGCTCTTTTAAAATTTTATAAAGGGTTTGAAAAATTCTGGCCTTTGGTTCTGACAGGGCCGCAACCAGCACCATATCCCAGGAAAGTTCCCAAAGATGTGAGTCATCCCCGTGGATAATCTTGATCTCATTTTTCAGTCCAAGGCGTTGGATTACTTTTTGGGCTAAATCAACAGTCTCCTTAGAGCTGTCCAGGCCAATGGATCGGATGCCGTACAGGCGGTTCATAAGAATCAGAGTCATTGGCACCGGGCCGCATCCGATAAAGATCATTGTGTTGTCGTGAGTGGTGTTTACAGCCTCGATCTGACTTCTCACCAAGGCCTCATATCTTGGATAAAGAGGAAAAGATTTCAGGGTTTCCCAGGGTGAATCCGATTTGAGCAATTCCTCTGCCAGGTGTTTCTCATGGATGCTGAAAAATGCAGAATAATAGGAACGGATCATTGGAAGCTTGCGCCGGATATCCGGTTCGTTCAGGATCAGTCCGGCAAGACGCGCACCAGCCTCCATATGAGCCAGATCATCCAGGATCTGATAGAGCCGATAAAGGTTATCGAGATCAAGTATCGCCAGCATCTTGTTATTATATTTTTGAATCCGTTCGGCAAACGCTATGATGTGAGGTTTAATAATATTCAGACTGGTCTGACAATCCTTGCAGCAGCCCAGGAAATCATGGGCATCCAGTTCGTGTTTGTGGGTGTAATTAATATCATGCATTGGCTATTTTTACCTTTTACCCGTGGGTAATATGGGGATGAGAATAATGATGTCACAAAGAATTTTTATCACATTAAAATGATTTTTAGAATCCTTGTTTAAAAGAAACAATAAAATATTGACACATTGTTATGAATTGAGTATTTATGGACCAATATTATTGATTACCAGAAGGTGATCAATAAGAAATATTATTATTTTAAATATTACAAATTGTAATAAAAAAGCCACGAAGGCTTTCACCTGAGAACAGGGAAAATCTTCGTGGCTTTTTTATTTGGGGAATTTATTATGGAAAAAGTAAAAGCATCTATAAAAAAATATTGGAATTGGAGAAGCACAAGTTATGGCTATGATGCAGATAAATCCATTATAATCGAAAATAGATGGGAATCTGTTTTAAAGGAACTTGTTTCAGGTACTCCTGGAAGACAGGCCCTTGACATCGGCACAGGGAGAGGACAGTTTGCGTTTTATCTTGCCCGGATAGGTTTTGCTGTCACAGGTATCGATCTTTCTGAAAAAATGATTTCTCATGCCAGGGAAAATGCCATAACACACAAACGAGATATTGTTTTTCAGACAGGAGATGCTGAAAAACTTGAGTTTGAAGATAACACCTTTGATGTAGCAGTATCCCGAAATTTATTGTGGACACTGCCCAACCCCGACAAAGCGCTTAATGAATGGCGACGGGTTTTAAAACCGGGTGGGACGCTGGTAATATCGGATGGGTTATGGATGAATCATACCTGGAAAGGAATTCATCATCTGATATTTAAATTGTTCAGAGAGAAGTTCCAAAATGGCAGTTTGACTTCCCTGCGCTTTTTCAGCAGTTATGCCGGAATTCAAAAATCATTGCCGTATTATAAAGGTATTTGCTTTGATAATGCGAACATGCTTTTACAAACTGCTCATTTTAAGGATATAAAATCGTATGATATTTCATGTTTTGGCATGAATCCTTATAAGAAAAAAAGACTAACAAAAAATGCAGACCCAGCTTTTTTTATAGCGTACGCAAAAGTATAGGGAATCGGAGAGAGATATTGCGAAAACGAATATGCATAATTGACGGACAGGGCGGCGGGATTGGTTCTATCATCATCAAACGGCTCAAGGAGCGGTTTAATGAGAGAATAGAAGTGATTGCTCTGGGTACCAATGCCATTGCAACGGCCCAGATGCTCAAAGCAAGAGCAAACAAGGGCGCTTCCGGCAGCAACGCCATTGTACAGACCGTTAAAAAAGCAGATATTATTATTGGGCCTGTGGGTATTATCATGCCCCATGCCATGATGGGCGAGGTTACAAGTGAGATGGCAGAAGCTGTCTGTCTTTGTGATGCCCGAAAAGTGCTTTTGCCCCTGACCCAGGAAAATATCGCAATTGTCGGTGTGACCGGGCTGCCGCTGCCCCAACTGGTGGATGAACTCATTGATACCCATTTATCATTTCTAAATAAGGAGTAAAAAATTATGTGTGAAGCAAATGCATATATCATGGAAGAAGACAAAGAAAAGCTGGTGATGGAAGCCGTGGACAAGGTAGAGCCGGTTGAGGACGGAGTTCTTTTGGTATCGATCTTTGGTGAACAGAAGTTTATCAGGGGGTATATTTATTCTCTTTCTCTTGTGGGTCACAAAATTTACATTAAAGCCCAATAGCTTGACATAGTATTGGATTCCCAATAAGAAATGGTGATTTAAGGCACAATAAAATCATCTGCGGGCAGGACAGTGAAAATAATAGGCAAATAATTTATGTCCTTAAGCTGGCAATAAGACGTTCTGGTGTTTTAAAAAAGCCGAAAATATCAAGTATATTTTTAACTATAAGATCTGTAGCCACAAAAGATGATGAGGCAAGTCCCTCATCTCCAAGGACAGCAATGCCGATACAGGCTTCTTTGAGCATCAATCTATCATTGGCACCGTTACCCACACAGATAGTCTGCTTCGCACCAAGCGTGTTAACATAATCCAGTTTTTTTTGATCCTGGTTTTTGTTGGAAATAATGGTTAAGACAGCGTTAACATCCTGAAGCTGTTTTTTAACAAATCCAAATGTATCTGCTGTAATCACATGAAAATTCATTTGGCTTGAAAATTTGGCAATCCCTTCTTTCACCCCTTTGATCAGTTCACCATCCTGGGCTATGGTCCCGTTATAATCAAATACCACATGTTCGATTTCAATCTTTCCGAATCCTGGAATATCAATGTTCATCATATGTTTAATCTTTTACTTTTTTTCATAAATTATATGTCATTTACTTGTATTTATTTCTTAAAATGTTTGCCGCCTCAACAATGGCGCATAGCTTTTCATACGCGACCTGTTCAACATTAACAGATCGGCTTGAAAAGCAGGCAAACCCACAGTCCGTGTTTAAAAAAAGCTGATCTGGACGATAAAATTCCAAGGCCTTTTCAGCTTTGGAAACGATCATGTCAACGCCTTCAACCTCATCGGTCCTGGGATTTACCACACCAAGACCCAATTCCCTGTCGAAAAGATGTTTTCCCACAACTTCAATATCTCCTGCCCGGGGAGTTGCGTATTCCAATACAAACTGGTCGATTTTCATCCGTTCCAGAGCAGGCAGCAATCGGGCATAATCGCCTGACAGCAACACCTCTTCCTGCTTGCTCCAGTTTCCGCGGCAGATATGGACACCGATCCTTATACCATCAATGCCTTTGACAATCCGGTTGATGAGATCTGCAGCAAACTTGAGTTCCTTACCCGCATCCCGGCGGGTAGCTAGGGTGGCTCACATGAAGGTTCGCCGTTTGCACTCCTCAGACATGACCACCTCGGTCAAAACCGGTTCATCAAATTGGACAAACTCACATCCGGCATCCCTTAGCTCAATAAGTTCTTCACGCAGGATCTTGACTATATCATTGGCCATCTTTTTGTGATTACGATAAACCTTGTGGGTGAGTGCTCCCACCCACATGGATCGGGTCAACAAATAGGGACCTGGAAGCGTTATTTTGATCGGTTTGTTCGTCAAGGTTCTTAAAAACCTTAAGTCTTCTCCTGCCAGTGATTCCCTGCGGGAAAGTTTCCCGGTACAGGTCGGGTTTTTCACAGCCGAAGCCGGCATATCCATAGTCCTGAGCATCTCTTCAAACTCAGCCTTATCCTCTACAAAATCAAGCATATCTGCCAGGGACATCAGTTGTGTTCCAGCCACCTTGTCGGTAATAAAAGCATAAAAGCTCTCCCGGCGGTGTTCACCATCAACCAGGATATCAAGTCCTGCCTTTTCCTGCAGTTCGACTGTCCTTCTAATTTCCTGTTCGGCAACCGATGTGAAATCTTTTCGGCTGACACGGCCTTTCTGATAGCCTCGAAGGGTTTTTAGCATCTGCCGGGAACGGGGCCATGACCCCACCTGTGTGGTTAAAAATGTATTGTTTTCAGTCATTACACAAACACCAGCTTAAATTGTAAATCCACCGCTTTTTTTAAAGTGGCAGCGATGGGCGATCGATCTATGGTTCTTTGCCAGGCCGACTTGACCTTTTGTTCATTATCAAATGTAGAAGCAAAGCATTTAAGTTCGATTTTTTTAATGGAAGGATCTCCCTCTTCAAGGCCCATATGGGCAAGGATGTTTATCAAGGTCCCGGTCAGAGAGATCTCGATATCATCGACTTCAAGAGTCGCCTTTGCACATTCTGTGGCAAAACCGGTGCTCAATGATCCGGCAAGCGCTCCAAAGAGATATTCAAGCGAGCTGGGATGAGCATCTTTTTCCTCGAAACTTGCTGCCTGGCCCACATCAAATGAAAAATTGCGGGCATAAACTGAGGATTTCAAATGGCCTGTAGATCTTGCACGCAGCCGCCACTCGTATTGTTTAGCAGTCTCTTTGTCTTTTTCAAGATCTTCATCTTCTTTTTTGGGAACAGTCCCTTTTTTTACAAAATACCGGGCATATCCGGTCGCCTCCCGCTTGCCCAGGTAGAGATGGCCCGACATCCTGCACCAGGGCGGCAGATCATCTGCTACGGTTGGTTCGCGGCTCCGCATTTCAAGGATACCGTTTTGGGTTACCTTGAGCATATTTTCACGAATAAGGAGAATCAGCCCGGAGCCGCAATCCATATCACCGCCATCAAACACCGCATCTGGTGTGATGGTCTTCAGATCGTTTTCCATGGGTTTGTATCCTTACCAATAAGTTAGTATGCCACGCAGGGAGATCCATTGGACAGCCATTCAACAAGGGCAGCACCGCCGGCAGGAGTAGAACCTTCAATCAGGCCGTCTTCACTGATATCTCTTTTTTTCATGCAGGGCGTGCACACATAAATTTTTCCACCTGCCTGGATGAATTTATTAACAAGATCTTTGAGCGGGGCAAAGGGAGCGCCTTCATCAACTTTGGCAATTTCTTCAGGAACAGCACAATAGACACCGTCAGAGCTTAAAAAAACAAGGGTTTCCTTTTCACTTCCCTGGGCTGCATTTGCTACAACAAAACCAAGCGTGGCTTTGTCAGGATCGGTTTTACAATGGGTAATGGTTACACAAAATGTATTGCTCATGATTTTCTCCTAAGTTTTTCAGGTTTTAATGTGATTAAATAATATGGGTGTTGTATATTTTTGAGTTCATTATTTGTCATCCTGCACCAGGCAGGAAGCTCAATCGGTGCCCCCGGGTCCCTGGAGATCACAAGAATCCGGCTGCCGGGTATAAGATCCTGGATATAAAGATAGAGGTTAATGATCACCCGGCCGCAGGTTTCTTCACCACCATCAAACTCATCATCAAACTCCCAGTTCGGCATGTGTTCGGTCATGGCCGCCTTTTTATATTTTTGATTAATGTGGTTATTAACATGAATATTTGTGTATTAACTTGTGGCATTGCATAACCCATTAAAGACCTGCCTTAACACTTTGTCTTCAACATGGTTAAACACGTCTGGGTCGGCTTTATTCAATGCCGAATTCTGTGTTCTTGTTTGTGTTAAGCTCTTTATTAAGACTTTTTCCTGGTTGGAAAAGCAGAACTTTTCAGTCCCGCGGTTTGTTTCAAGCCACTGGTTGCACTGGTCATGGGAGCCTATGAACAGGACGAAAAGAGCTTGTTTTTTAATTAACACCACCAGTCTGTAGCCATTGCCAAGACGATATTTGATGCAGTCTTTCAGTCGCAGTTCTCCATAATGACTCAAAGACCCTATCTGACTAAAATCCTTTTTAGATGTTTTAAATTTCAACAATACATCAAGGGCTTTTTTTACAGCCTTTCTTGCTTTGGCACCGGATTTGTTAAGCTTTTTGCACTGTTTTTCTAATCGTGGATGGTATTTAATATGCTTAATCATTTAACCCTATCTTTTTATCGTGTAATCCCCTTCGAGTTTGCCCCACTTCATCATTCATCAGCCTGTATTAATAGATTAGGCAAGCCGTTTAAATCAAATTGATTATTCTGATGTCCATTTGAAAAAAGATAGAATATTTCTATATTGGGTACCCAATAAAATTATGAGGATGGAAAGGATAATAAATTTGTGATCAACGAAATCTTGGTTAATTCTCTTAATCAAGCAGTCGCTGCTCATCCGGGCCACTATACTATATCTTTCAGGATTTTAATCTTTTAGACAGATTTCTGAGTTAGTCAAAAAGAGAGCTTTATGTCTATAGGGTAAGCTCCCTTATTTAAATGGTGTTGACTTCTTTTGGCAATGATGCCTGGGATAAAAATATGGCCGGTCACGACTTGTATTCATAGGGCCCAGGCAAGTTTTTCAAAACCCCATATCTGGTATCTCGCTTTTTTCCAACTTATAATTTCAATTCAAATATATGAACCGCGGACACCATCTCCGGTCATTCTTCCAGAGTGTTTTTTATAATATATTATCTCGATTTTCTGACATCATCTGCAAGATGAAATCCAAATTTTTACAGGTAAAACATCTATCAACTGCCTAAATAGTTCATCCCATCATAAGAAATTTTCTGTCGGTCTTACAATTATGGAACACCCAGCACCCTCATTCAAAAACGCATCCCGACACTTAATAAAATAAGTATTTTCTTCACTCCAATCCGCAACGTGAATAGTCGTATTCCCATAAGGCATCTCAGTTCCCTCAACGAAACTAAAATCGCAATCATCAAGACTATACGAACACTCACTATCCCGAACCGTCACAAGTTTCAACATTCCGCCTTCCTCATAAACCCGAGCAACAACCGGCGCATTCGTATCGATATCAACCTCAAATTCAGCAGAATCCTCAACAACATTCCCACCCTCATCAATACAACGGACACGGTAATTATGAACTCCACCGACCAAATTCAATCTCTGCGTATGAATTCCATCCTCATTGTTTGTATCAAAAAACTGAATATAATTTTGACCGTCCCCGGCCCACTCGCAAACAGCACGACCCTCATTACAACCAAACAGTGTCTCAACATAAAGCTCAATTGGTGCAGGACTAACTCCCCCAAACACAGTCTCATTCGGTTTCAAATTCTTTAAGACCAATCCGGTACTTCCCCTCAACTTAAACTCAAAACTCTCCCTATTTTCATTCCTATCCGATTCGTCTTTCCCTGGCTGATCCTTACACCTCAAATAATAAGTGACACCATCCCTTGGGATTCCAGTCAACTCGGTCCTGCAACCAAACAACTGCGCTGCATTGACCTGGCTGTAAGAAGTTGCACAACTCATAGAATTCTCCATCAAGTCATAATCTTGATCCTGAAAACTCCATTTACAATTACTCGGCTCATTAACATAAAAAATAACCTCACTCCTATCCGTATTCTCTGCAACACAACCGCCATTTGCAATCGAAGTCGCCTCAATTTTTGGAGCTGTTGTATCAGGGGTTGGGTCAACACAGAAATTCACGGCATACTCAGCCGAGTTCTCGTTTCCATTTTTATCTCGGCATCTCAAATAAAATGTTAAATCCTTCCCGTTCGTTAAAACAAAACCGCCTGAACTCAAGTCCTTTGCTCCAGGCAAACTAAAAACCTCACTATGATTATAAGAAAACAGATTACTCCCACCAACATAAGCAACCATATCATCAAACTTCTCCGTATGATTAAAATCAATCTTACACTGCGCCGGCTCATTAATAGTTATCCCAAACTCAAGCGGACTAAATGCCTTCAAACACCCATTCCGCGACGCAATCTTCACAATCTCAAATCCAGGTCCCGGAGGTGAACTTTTCACATTTTTATACTCATGCCCCTTACTCAATTCTTCATAATTCGGACCTATAACAGGCGGATTCACATCCCGAGGATTCACGTATACACACTTCTCATCAACAGTCCCCTCATTCACAATCTCACAACTCTGCCCTAAAGACTTGCACCGATACTCCGAACACGGTAAATCAGCATCGTTACAAACCTCACAAGAGCCACCTCCAACCGGTGCCTGCCACGGCATACAATTAAAAGTCACAACTTTCGTCTCAACTTCCTTATACATCAAAGCAAAAACAATAGCCCCAACACCAAGACCAATTACACCAGAATTTTGTCCCAAATATTGTGAGCCAAATTCGTTTTCAAAGGTAAAGGTATCTAAAGCCTTATACGTCCCAAAGCCAGCCGCTAAACTCGTCCCCAAGGCTTCTGAATTCTTTTCAGTCATTCCAAACATATCCCCCATCATCGTTCCAGCATAATAAGCAATAGCTGCCCATTGTAATCCGGTTGTAAGAGTATCAGGAGTGCTGCCTTTGCCAAATCCCAGTATATTTGAACTATATGAAGATCCAACTGATTTTGCATTTTGAATAGAATTACCAGGAAAGTTGGATGTGCTTGGCAGATTGCTATCATCTGGATTATAAGATCTGCCAGATGGAACAGGTATTTGAGATGGGTTGTTTCCAAGAGAAACGGAACTTGGCACACCGCCACTAACGACATCTACAGAATAAATCAAAAAATTAAAAGCCAAAAATGATATAATCAGAGATACAATCTGAAAGCCTGCAACAGCTCTTTTCTTGCCACCAACTCTCCTTTCTCTCATCTAAAATTATGGCATAAGAGATTTATAAATTGTTCCCCGTTAAAAAATTAATTATTTTTCAAAATCGTTATCTCCCTGGACAAAAGGTTATTATTTTTTTCTGCTGTGAATATATGCTTTCCAGTTTTATAATCGCGAAACTGATTTTTATCCTTTCCAATTACAACCGCTTTATCATATCGAAGGCTTCCTCCTGAAATTTTGTATCCGTCGGGACTATATATAGAATATGTGACATCAGAACCATTTTTTACAGGATAAAACGCTACCACCAAATCAAAGTTATCGATATTTACAGGCTCATTATACTGTAACTCAATAAACTCAGCCTGATCCTGCCTCCCATTCCCATTAAAGTCCTTATATTTCCATGCCTTTAATGTTGGTTTTTCTATCCTAACCGGCTCAGCATAACTGTTATTTACATTAACTGTTGTCCCTCTTGGCCCTTCAATCTCGTTTTGAACCCCGCTAACAATTGCTTGCTGCACTGCTGTATCCCCCCAGTCTCTTACAACAGCCTTGCCATAGTTACTTAAACAGCCGGAAAACAAGGCCAGACATAGCATAGCAAAGCCTGCCAAACACAATATTTTAATTTTCAAATATTTCATTAGATCCCTCCCTCATTTAATTCATATGATTTCAACTACTAAAAATTTTATTTGTATATTTTTTCAATTGCTTTCCTTCCTTCAGATTCTGTAACACTGGCATAAATTTGGGTGGTACTAATTGAGGCATGTCCCAGTTGATCTTGCACAAACTTGTAATTGTAGTTACTCGATATTAGAAGAAAAGTGGCATACGTATGCCTTAAGCAATGAATGTGATAATGTCCTGGCAGGCCGACTTTTTTTATAATGATTTTGAAAAACTTTTGAAGAGCTCTTTTGGAAATCCCTTCATCCTTAAGATTATTCAAAAGATAGGCGTCAGGATCGGTTAAATATTTAAATCGGTCTTTGAATTTTATATAGATATTGCATTTCTTTTTAAAAGTTGAGCTTAGCCAAACGGACCTTTTCTTATTGCCCTTACCAATAAAAGAAATAGAAGACCGCCCCTCATCCAAAAAAAGATTTGAATGTTTTAGTGAGGCCATTTCCTGAACCCTTAATCCAGTATTTAATCCAAGCTCAATCATAAACCAGTTTCTTACAGCGGTGAATTTTTTATCCTGAAGCCCTTTAATCTTTAATTGAAGGCAAAATCTATTGAGTTTGATAACCTCTCTTTTTCTAAGACATTTGCTTTCATCGACTATCCAAACATTTCTTTTTTTTCTTTTAGGTGGTTCATTCATCATCAGTTTGGTGAACCTTTTGATGAATGACATACTTCTGAAGGGTGGGGAGGATGTTTTAAATGTTTTGATTTTTTAAGAGCAAAAAAAGTTTAAAATCAAAACGTTACAGATTGTTGAAGTTTTAATAAAAAGAAGGGTTATTAAAAATGTTAAAAATTAGCATGATCCTTTTTGGGCTGGATTTGAATTTATCTGCTGAAAGTTATCGACGGGATACGGTTGTTAGTAGCGGTTTTACAGAAGGATTAGCGAAAACAAAAAGAGGTACACCTTTCTGATGAAAAGTGAACCTCTTTCTATTGATATTTTCAAAGAAATGAAGCTTTGTCAATCAGAATATTAAACAACAGTTAAAAGCATATTTCCTCAAAAAATTGATAACTATGGAATTTACCTGACCAAAAGCTATCTTTGTCAAAACTTTAAGTCGTATGACACTCATTCGAGCAATAATAGCATCCATTTGACTTCGGATAATACTTTTTCGCCTCCTGAACAGCTGGGCGACAACTAGAGAAATCACCCAAATATTGTCTGTTTTCCTGATTCGGTATATATGAGCATCCAGTTTTATGTACTTCATGATCACCATTTGATTGTTGATTTTTATTCACGTAATAATAAGTCATGTCTTGTTCCTTTTAAAATTCAATTTCATTGTCAAATTACATACACATTCTTCTAACCTATAAATTCAAAACTAAGTCACATCTATACAGCCACCATCTTCCTTCCAGGAACAAACTATTGACAAATATTTAAGGAAATAATACTTGAACATCACGAGTTGTTGTACAAGCTTCAATTGATTTTGATGTATCTTGTTCCCATTTTGAGCATCTAATCTAATTTGAATTAAAGCGAGAGAATCTGCCAATTCTCTCGCTTTAATTATTTCACCGCCAATCATTTTTCTTTTCGAACGCCCTTAAAGGGTTTGTCGTCGGATTTTTGATCCATAAACCGTCCAGTGTCTTTATCCCGCTTTGTCCATTTATCATTTTGAGGATTATAAACTTGTGATCGGTTCTTAACTGCCCCTTGCCTTCTGTTGTCTCCTGACGGAGGATTTGTCGCCATTTTGCTCTCCCTTAAATTAAAATTATTGCCATATAACTTTAGCACTATCAAAAGTATAACCACAGCAATACTTTTTGTCAAGAAAAAAGTATTGCTTAAGCGAACTTTTTGTATTACCATTCTATTACAAGAAGATTTTACTAAAAAGGGAGGAAAATAAGTGGAAGGACTGCCCCAAAAAATAAAAAAAGCTCGCAACTTAAAAAAAATGACTTTGGAGGAACTTGCAAATGCTGTAGGATCAAGTAAAAGTTATATGTGGCAACTTGAAACAGACTCAAAAATAAAACCATCAGTTGAACTAATCGCAAAAATTGCAGATGCCTTGAATGTTACAGTTGATTATTTAATTGATCAAGGGATGAACGAAATGGATGAAGATCAAGAAGCCTTGGTTTTCTTTAGGGGTTATAAAGATTTGGATGATGCATCGAAAGAAATGATTAAGCAACAGATGAAGCTTCTTAAAAAAATACAGAAGGATAGGGATGAAGGATTAAAGTTTATTTAAAAAACCTGATTTGCTGAAAATTTCAGGTCTTACTATATTGGGAGAGACTGCAAAATTGTTTAATAAGGATTTTAATAGATGTTTTGATCCAGTATTAACAGCCACGAGTCTTATTGCAGCACTTGAAACACCAACTTTCCCTCTTGATATTGAACAGGTCGCTTTAAACGTCGGGATTCAAGGGATACAGGAAATCCCAGATAAAAACGTTGAAGGCATTTTAGTTGCCCTTCCGGATAAATCAGTAGGATTTATTAGTATAAGCAAACATATTCGTGAAAAGACAAGGAAGAGATTCACAATAGCTCATGAGTTGGGGCATTTTTTAATAAAAAGCCACGACAGTAACTATAACTGCAATGCATTTGATATAAATAACTACAGTGCAAAAAACAAACCCCAAGAGAATGAAGCCAATCAATTTGCGGCCGAGCTATTAATGCCCAGACAGTATTTTTCAGCAGAGATTGATCATCAAGAGCCAAGCTATGAGCTTTTCCAATCGCTAACTTCAAAATTTGAATCATCCTTACAATCCACTTTGATAAGGTTTAAAGAACTTACAAATGAAAGCATTGCAATAGTCTTATCTGAAAATTCAATGATAAAATGGGTGAGCAGATCTGAATCATTCAAGTATTATATAGAGGCTGATGTACCACTTTCAACGGATACATACGCAATTGAATTTTTTAAAAGAGAAGAGTTACCCCAAGAATTTGAAGAGGTCGATAAAAATGTTTGGTTTGATGCTTCTATTATTAAGCATCAAATAACAGTGCAAGAGTTGTCTTTACCATTACCATACTATAATCAGGTTCTCTCGGTGATTTGGCTTTTTGAAGACGAAGATGAATTAGATGAATATGATGATTTCGAAGATGAATTCGATGGATACTTAAAATTAAAAGACAAATCATAATAATTATGATTTAATAAAATGGGTTTATATTTTGTCGCTCCTATTTTTCAAAAGAAAACCAACGAAGTGGAATTTATATGGAAGGAATTAAATTTTGAAAAATTTATTTTTTTTAAGGGAATTAAAAGAAGCTAATTAGATGGATCGAAAAAAACTGTTGGGGAATTAAATCTCCTGATTTTGAGGCGGAATTAAATTCTTGATCACAACCAACCTCCCCACTGTACCTAATTTGTGCTAATCTAAGTCAAAAAATTACATTTATTGACATATGATTTAACTTGATCAATCAGTCTGGTCTACTGTTTCTCTTATATTCATTTCTCCAGATTCCCCTTGGAGATATTTTTCAGATTCTCCATTGTAATCTGGTCGTCCAATATATCCGAATCTATCCATTATATCTTGTTTAAGAAGAGAATGAAGTGTGCCAGTCGAATCAACAACAGAATTATTCTTTGAATAATTCTTCTGTATTTCTGTCATTAGTTAACGCCTCCTTTTTTTTCATATTCTTTTATTAAAACTTTAGCCTTATTAAAACTTTTCGAATATTTTGTATACATCAAACCATATATTGAATACAATGAAAAAATATCTGCGAATATATAGCCAGCATCAATATCGGTCTCTTCATTAAAATAATTTTTTTGAGTATGGTCGAAACACAATATTGCATAAATTGCTCTGCTATTTTCTTTCCCATCAATTCCAGGAATTTTGAAATGTTCTCTAACTTTATCAGACATTTCGTTTTTCAACAGTGTCATAGGAATGATTAATGTAGATTTATAACACGATCTATCTGAAGGACTTAATATTTTTCTTTGAGAATCGGAAGCTGTAGTCAGAGTATCAATCCAGCATTTAGTCCAATTGTTAAATTTACTTTTATCACTAATATAATTCATTACTTCTAACGTTTTAATTCTGGGATTATCATATTTTCCTTCCTTAATGTCCATGGGGATATTATTAAACAAATGTGCATACCCCTGGGCAATGACTTCCTGACATCCCTTATCTGCCTCGGATATTTTTTTTCTATTACAATATTCCTCGAGAGGATATCTGAATACATCTTCAACATAACCATCTTTAAACTCTTTGACACAAATTCTTGGTGCATTATTTGCTCTATCACAAAAATAGTTTAATACCAATTCATACGTATGCCCATAAAGTTTAGTTGTTCTTCTGTTAATCTCGCTTTCAAGTTTTTCACAAGCATCTATTAAGAAATTTATATTAGCTTCTTTCTTCCCGATTTCCTCTTTGATTGGTTTGTGTAATTCTCCAGCATCATACACAAATTCAACCAATTCTCCCTGATTAATACAAATAACCCTTTTAAGTACATCAATAATTTTTTTATGGTGACCGTAAGATTCAAAGCAATTATATTGAATCTGGTAAGGAAGTTTGTTGTTTCTTTCATCCAGAAAGAAATTGGCGAGTTCTTTGAGTTTGCTTTTGAAATAGATATGGAATTTTTTCCTTATCAATATAACATATAGATTACTCGCTATGATAACAAAGGCTATTATAATTAAAATAGTCATCGATGCTTTGTAAACTGACGCATCTGGATTTGATTTATAATAGTTTTGAAGGAGTTGATAAATGCCAGTAAGAATACCAATACCAATACCACTAAATATCCACTCTTTATTTTTAGTGATTAATTTGATTAGTATTACTCTCCTCGTTAAAACGTAGTCTTGTTTTGTTTTAATTCTTTATTCACATTTCGTCAATAAGTGCAAATTTTATGTCATTTTTTTATTTACCGTTCTTTATTCGACTGCGACAAAACAGAAGCCGCAAGACTTCTAGTCTCACCGTTATATTTATTACTCCTTAATACTTTAGATGCCAAATCTTCTAACTCAGCCCCAGTTTGATTATTCGAATGGGTTTGAGATAAAACTGATGCCGCTAAACTCTTTGCAGTTTTTGAAGCTTTTTGATTTTGCAACGTATGTGATGCCAGCGTTGCCATAGAATTTGAAGATTTCTTTTTGTTTGTACCCATAATTCACTCCTATAATTATAATCTTATGATAATTGAACATACTTAATATCATATCACATCCTACATATTGTATGTCAAGCAGAAATAGGTTCTATATGAAGTAAGGATAGCCAATTGATAAATAGTTAAAAATATTAGTAGCTATCGCTAAATTTCGAAAAAGTAGGCAAGCCTATGTTTCAAACATCTACTGCTGAAAGATGAAAGTATTAAAGCAAAATGAAATTTTGCTAAAAATTAGGGGTTACATATTTTACATGGTCGAAAACCGGCTTGAATTGCTTGTTCACGTACATCGAATATAACCGTGCAGTTTGAACAATCATAATATCTACAACCTTGTCTATGGAATATTCTTGAATTTACATTTCCATGAAAAGTCCCGGTTAATTGATTTTCTTTTTTAGCTTCGGATTTCTTTAAACCGTGTCTCCAGTCCCACGGTGCAACCGGGTCTTTTTGACCATACTCCCAATGAAGCTGCCCGTGCTTCTGATTCCAGCTTTGCCAGCGAGTTATTACTTGAATATTGTTTATAATGCCAAGCCAATCCAGCCCTCAATAACTCTTCATTTAAAGCAAGACCATTAGGGAGTTTAACATGGGCTACGGTTCGCCCATATCGATCAATTGTTTCGACTTGCACTGTCACAACCTTAGAAAAGCCAGAAGTCTGCTATCAATTTTTTATATTAATTAATATGAAGAATTGATAATGATGCCGTTCCCAATTCATACAATGTAGTCTGATTTTGAAATAACTTTTTATTTATTACGATCTAAAATAATATTCCCCCAACCCTCTAAGCTCCTGTCCTCATCATCCGTCGTTTGGTGTGGTTCAATAACAAAATTAAATTGCTGTAAATCACTCAATGGCAAATTTTTACAGCTTTTCATAAAAGAAATAATTACTTTACTTCGTGATTTTGCTTTAGGGACCGGCAGGCCGTGATCAGAGATAAAATTAATTAGCTCGCGAAGAGATGGCAAAAGATTTTTGTTCTGAAGAGAATCAAACAAGGGTAAAAGAATCTTTGATTTCTCTATTTCGGACTTGCCGAGTTCAATAAGCGATTCTCGGAATCTCAAACGTTCTTCTGTCGGAGATATGCGTTTCTGTGTCCCTTTTTTTTTAGAAGGCATATTGGCAATAGCCTCAAGAGAATCAGCAACCTGACTTAAAAGACTGGGATCTCTTAAAATGGTTGCTAACTCTATGAAAGTTTCTTTACCATATTTTTTTGAGAGCTTGGATAGCTCACTAAGTAATTCGAATGTTTTCAAATCGTTGATCATATTAAGCCTATTTTTATAGCAAACTCGGAAGCAAACTGTCTGAAATTACTTGCTGCTGTTGTCCTGGCATATGAAGTGCGAAATATTGGCTGACCTTCCCTGGCTCCTTTTGGATATGATTTCGAGTATGAAATTTCAGAATTAAAAACATGCCAGCCATTTATAGCAGCCATTTTTTTTACCTCTCCTTTTGACCGGGCCTCTTCTGGGGCATATCCACTACATCCATTAAAAACAATACCCGCAAGTTCAAGAGGTGAATCGTCATATTGTTGTATAAAATCTTCCATTGAATTTACGAGAAGAGGAAGACCAATAGTTGATAAATACTCAGGTTTAACCGGGACTAAAATATAATTACTTGCGAGATATGCAGCAGTGGTAAGAATGGATTCAGTTGGTGCGCAGTCAATAATTATTAGATCATAATCTGACTCAACTTTCTTCAAGGCCTTTTGAAGTAAATCAACTTTGTGACCTGAATTCTTTAGCGACAAAGAAAGTTCAAGTCGAGATGGTATAAGGTCAATTTTTCCACCACCCATAATAGTTCTAACTTTTCTTATTGCATCCTGTGGGTCAAGAACCCCAACTTTACCGGTAGGGGTTCTTGTGTGTTGCTCAAGTATCTCCCACATTGTTGGCTTTCCATCTGATAAATGCTCTTGGTATTTTGTTACACCCACCAGATATTGGCTTGCATTGAACTGCGGATCGAGATCCACAACGAGAATTTTTTTTAACCAATCACTATAGGCGGCGAAATGCCAAGCTAAATTAACCGACAATGTGGATTTGCCAACACCACCTTTCATGTTAATCAAGGAAACCGTTATTGCCATTGTGATTCTCCTTTATTATATTTCACACTTATTGTTGTTAATCACTAAATGGATAAATGTATGAGTCTGGATACTACCTGAAATTGAATAATATCCGACTTGAAGTGATCAAAAATTTTAATTAACCAGTATCAATATCTCAAATTTTTGTAAAGAATATTCAATTATATTTGAACAAGCACAATAAAACAAATAAATCTTAAATTAAATTCTATTGGACAAAACAACCTATCGTCTAATATATTGTTCACATCTTAAAAATCGATTTTTTATAATTTGGAATTGGGGGAACTAAAGCCAAAGCCCGGCCTTTTTATAGCCTCTCTTTTCGGCTTGTCTGATATCAGGAATTCACCTCAAAAATAGAAGTTGCTTAACCGTTAACTCCGTGTCTAAAATAAAGGGGTAGGTTAAAAAATTTTTATAGAAAAAATATGATAATTATAATAAGCTTTTTAAATAATTTCTTTATAGAAAAATAGTGGCATTTTTTTTTGATGAGCCACTATATCTATTCAAGCTATATGGTTGTATAGGAAGGTATAAATGAACCGAATAAAAAAGAAAATTACTGTACGCTTTTTTTCAATTGAAGCACATGATAACTTTTTTAACGATTTCGTTTCGATTCACACTGCCAACCAAGCCAATAATAAACCAGTTCGAATAATAAATATTCGTGAAAAAAAGCATTTAATAAAAATACATTCAGAATTAAAATTTCAAAACAATCCAGTATATTTTATTTCAGTTGTTAGAGAACGAAATACTTGGCAAATTAGGGCACTTAGTAATGGGCAGATCTCAGGAATCCCACTAAATCAAGGCATTATTGGAGATCCTTATTATTTTGTATTAGTCCCAAAAAATCAAATTGTGTTAGGTTTTACAACTGGACTGAGTGGGAGTCTAAAGAGTATGGCAGCTACAACTCTTCAACAATTTAATAAAGATAGAATTTCAAATATTAAATTGGAACATATATCTAAAAACAAAGAATTTTCAAAACTTCGAGAACTTAAGGGCTACAATAAGTTGCATTTCAAAGTCGATGCGTCTTCCTTAACTGAGGCAACCAATGATACCCCAGGTATTTTAAGAGATTTGTTTACAGCTCCGTTTATGCTGACTAACTCTCAAATTGCGTTAACATTCAGTGAAGTTGGGAAAAACGGTTTCAGTGAGAAAGATTTGATTGAAATTGTAGACTATCTATCTGAGAATGAGGGTTGTACTGCTTTAACTGTACAGGGATTAGATGATGAAGGTGTAAAAGTCCACTTAGACTTCAGCAAAGCTTATGCTATTTATAAAACTCAAATTGAAGTTCGAGATAAATTTATTGATGAAAAAAATGCTCAGGATATACTTTTAAAAGCTCTCCACGATTTCGACAAATTACAACAATAAATTTTCAATTTCATTTTTAGTTATCACATGCAGTTGTTTGAATAATTCTACTTCATATAAAATTTTTAATGTTTCAAATGTTTCTATTTCAATGTGCGCAGGGAGTATTCTATCAATCTCTAAGGATGTTTCTCTAGACAACCCAAAGTTTACCAAATTAATAACTCGGCTGTCACAGCCCCCAACCTCGATGTATGAATACATCTTAGTGCTGTCATATCCTAACTTTCTCACACTAATTACATCCGTTATTAACGAATGGTAACATTTTAGTGCAGAAGACATTCTAAATCGTATGTCATTGTTAATTACTGTGATTACATCCCTAACACTTCGATTGCAGTTATAATCTTTACCCTTTTCATTGTCCTTAATAATTTGTTCTGAAATTATATTTTTTAAAGGCTCTCCAATTATCCACTTTCTAGCAATAGCACATGCATGGGCTATGCTGTAGGCCTTTTGTGGCAAGAAAATTCCTGCGTCATATAAAACATTACATACTTTTTCAAGCCTTTTGTACAATAAAGTCGATTTTGGGTGAGGGAGAATCCATTCTGAGAGATCATCTTGGTTTAGAATAGTATTATACAATTTGTTTTGTTGGATAAAACCAACTGTAGGATTGGCTTCCAATGTAAATGTATCAACTTTCAGATTATCGTATGCTTTTTTTATTTGGTTTTCTAATCGTTCAATGCTGCTTTGATCCAATGTCAATTGATCTGCATTTAATGTCATGGATAAATTACTACTACTGTATTCCTTTAAAAGCTTATTTGCAATTGTGTAATATGAATACTGATCTGCATCATCATGATCATAGTTCCCTTCCAGCGCATCAATTACAAATTCTAGATTATCATTTAATACCTTAAAATAAGTTGGTATTTTTTCAGGTTCTTCTTGCGTTTCTTCGAAATAATCCTTGTATGTCCATTTCTCTGGTTCGATTAGAAAGATATTTCCTGCAAAGTGCTCTAACATCCTACCTGCTCGTCCGGTAATGTTATTAAGAGTTACAGTTTCAAGCCTTTCCGTAGGTTTATATGGAGGTTGATGTATCGGATTTTTTAAAAACAAATTTTTTGCTGGTAAATTGACCCCTTCGGCAAGGGTGCTTGTACAAACGACATAATTGACATCTCCGTTACGAACAAGGTTTTCAATCATTGTACGTACAACACCGGGCAACGGTCCATAATGAAAAGCAACCCCTTTTTTTAAATTACTGGCTAATGTAAAATCTTTGTGTAAAAAATTTTCAATATAATCGGCAGCTTCGTCTAATGCCTGCTTACTTTTATAGTCCTTAATAAGTATTGCTATCTCTTGTGCAACGTCTTCGCAGTGATTTGTTTTATTCCTATAAATAATATTGCATTCACCCTGACCCAATCTATATACAATATTTGCTATTTTTGTTCCTGAGAACTCTTTATTTATAGAAACATATCTATCACAATTAACCCTGGATATATTAATCTTTTTCCCTTTCAAGCTGACGTCCATGATTATTTTGGCTACAGGTGAATGCTGAGTTTTCTTTTTTGAGAATTCAATGTCGTAGAAGACTGAATCAAAAGCATTCTGATATAGTGGGGATGGCATGCTAATGATAATTTGCGGATTACTGTCCTCCAACATTTTTTGCAATGTTAGATGCAATAACACCCCTCTGCTTTTATCAGAGATATTGTGTGCTTCATCAACAAAAAGATAATTGAAATATAAATCACCAGTTTGGAGGACTTCAAATAATCGTTCTTGCGTCATCACAAAAAAGGTCTTATTAGAAAAAGGGCCTTCCTTCGGAACCGTGCATATTTCTATATCCGTATCAATTCCTCTTTTTTTTGCAATTTCGTATAATTTTCCAGAAAGCTCTGAGATAAGAGCTCTTGTTGGCACAACTACTGCTGCAAAGGCACCGTCGCTGTTTTCGAGCTTATGCATTAAGTACCTTAAAATAATGTGTGTTTTCCCAGTTGAAGTTGGAGCTGATGTGATAACATCTATATCTGATGTAAGATCTTCCCATAATGTTCTTTGATAGTCCGTAAGGGGGTGATCAACCTCATCTATAGTGTTTAGTTCTTGGCGAATGTCTTTTCGAGTTTCATCGAAAAGACTTAACCTTACCGGGACATCTTGATACATATCTTTGAGTAATTTAACATTTGGGAAGTCGCCGGAGCTGAAAAATAAATTTTCAGCTATAGCTATAAGTTCAGGAGTCTTATCTCCAACGAGGTATAATAGCATCGATAGAAGAATCGCTCCCTCATTAAGAAAATTATCAACGTCAGAAAAATAAAGATATTGTATTGTATTCGAAAGTTGTCGAATTAGCTTATCAGCAATCTTATATTCTTCATTGACGCTTTTGGATACATAAGCGGAGAATAGTTGATCAGTAGCTTGAAGATAATTTTTGTCATCGATAATTTTTGAAGATAAATCCATATAGAATGTCTTCATGTGTCAATTCCCATACAAGAGATAAATTCATCAACCAAAACGTCCAAGGATGAGAATGGAAGTAACAATAACGTTGTTTTGGTAACATCGCACTGTTTTTCTAATTTTGAATAGAAGCTAATTATATATTTTTTAGCTAATTTTTTATATTCTGCTAAATAACATTTTTCGTCATCACAAAACACACTTGGTTCAACAAAACCTATAAAACATGGAGAATAAAGCATTTCCGGATTAAATCTTTGTTGTTCTGAAAACGGATTCAAAAATTCAAGCAGCTCCAATTTAGCTTCCGAATTCATATCTGGAAAATCGATATGACTATCAATTAAATCAAACTCATCAGTATATTTTTCTATAGTAGATGAAATCGAATCAACAGCATATGTGGCAGCATTTGAAAATTTTTTATGCATTTTAGATTCACCGAGATATAATCTAAGTTTACCATCGATGAACTGTGCATGGACTGCATCAGCACCATGAACTGCCATCCTTCGGTTGGTTTTATATGAAATTTTACTTAATATTTTAGGTGCCTCAAAATAGACATCTAACAGTGTAAAAAGAATTAATTCTCCTAACTCCCCTTTTGCCGTATGTTTGCTCAACTTTCTTACAGACTTTTTAAATAGTTCTTCTGGCCCTTTATTATTTCGAATAGATAATTTGTTTTGGATTTCAGAAAAAGACAAAACAAACTTTGTCATTATGGTGTCTTTTATGACTCTAAGGAAATCAGAATGATCGCAAACATTATCTTTACACGGGAGATATATAAGAAATATATCGATAAGTTTTCCATTAAATCGATAATTGAGATTAGCTTTTCGTAGAACATTTTTTATTTCTTTGGAGTTTTCTAATTGAGACTTTAGACGTTTTGCCATTTTGTTCCTTGAGAATAAGTGAAAATTGAGTAATCCTCTTTAAAAAAGATTTCTTTAAGTATATGCGAAACGATATTTAAATATGGTTGAAACATCTTTTGCAATTTTTAAATTAGTCGATTATGTTACGTGGGTCAAGGAATAAACGACAGTTCTTCTATGATTAAGATCATGGCCGTTGAGAAATTAAAACAATAACTATCATCTACTGATACTTTAGTGTTCCTGGAATTTGGCGAGGTTTTGCATAATCCTGATTTTAAGCTTTTAATGAAAAATTGTTATGATTTTTATCGGTATTTTTAAGATTGAAAACTGTTGACTTTGTCTAAACTTGCTCAGGTTTTCTTTAAAACACAGAAAAAAAGAGGAAGTATTAAATTAATTTGATACTTCCTCTTTTTCAAAGCTGATCCAGCCACAGACCTTCCTATTTATTACCCGAGTTCAAGATATTAGTTAACTCAAATTAATAATTGCCGGCATTTTTTATTTAAATATTATTTTAAATATCAAATTTAATTCCTTCTGTTCCCTTGAAATCAAAGGGTTTCAATCACAAAAATTCAACCCATTCACTGTGCCTAAATTGTGCCCGTCAAGGTCAAAAATTTACAAACATTACCAAACAAAACCAAAAGTAAAAAATAAAAACATAATTATTTCAATATGTTAAAATTATTAAAAATTCCAAATTTTCTAATTTTGGACTTCGAATCCATAGACCGGCAGTTCAATCCGATAGTTATTTTACGGCTTACTTAAGGTGCGTGAGAAGTTAAAAATACCATTTGAATGATTATCGATTCAAAGAATTTAGTTTTTTGCACGTATTGTTGAGTTTTCAAAAGCTCAAGGATAGTTGCAAGTAATCTTGATTTTTAGGTTTGAATAATTTTAAATGAATGTTGACTAATAGTCTTGGGTGAATTTTTAACCTGGAAGATAATTCTAAATCGATAGAAGTCATTGCCTATAACTTTCATCAAGATTTGATCTGATATCATTGATGATTGGAACACCTTAAGTCGGCTATCCTTCTCAACTCTTTAATGCTTTTTCATACTTGTCTTGAGAAAAAGTATCTTCCGGTCCCTTATTATGATTCAAAAACTTAAACTAGGCTAATCTCAGCTATATTGGGAGAAAACTCAGGATCTAAGTATGCCATTTGCCGTCGAATATTTGAACGTAAAGCAATCGCTGGTTGTAGACAAAATTCATTGAATTCTTCAAGGTTAACAGAATCAAGATTCGGAAAAAGTAATTTAAGGTATCCACAAGCTAATCGTTGAACAGCTCTGGTATCTCGAAGATCACCAAACGACTCCATATGATTTTTTACAAAAGCCATATGTTCCTGGCTTGCTCTCAGGGCGTACAATACCTCTCCAAAGTAATCTGCACGTAATGCAAACGACTGGCACAATGAAGAAGATTGTATTCTAGGTAACTCCCAACCAGGTACCAAAGCATGGAAACGATCAAGCAAAGCAGTTGCCTCCTGACCATTAAGCCACCTCGGCAGTTCACTAAAATAGTTTTCATCTCTTGGCAGACCATCAATGATAGGGATATTGCCAAGGATAACAAAACCTGAATCAGAAGAACCATGGAAACCCATTACACGATACTCGCCTGATTCCAAATATCCTTTCAGGGCGCCTACTATTTCTCCTTCATTGCTTAGTTTTATTGTCTGGATTTCATCCAAAATCACGGCATTAAAATGTGAGATAATACCAGCCTGCTTACTGTTCATATCGTAGAACAACTGCGCACGTGTCACCACGCCCCCACTAATAAGCCAGGCATGACGAGATAATTGGCTATAGATATATGATTTGCCCGTGCCCTTTGGTGCTAATTCGATAATATTAACACGAGGCTCAATTAGAGGTATTAGCCTTGTAAAGATTAATAGTTTTTGTCTCGTGGAATAGTTTTTTTCATTGTATCCCATCGTCCTGGTCAAGAGAACCAGCCATTCTTCTAAATTGAATTCTTTACGCTGATTCACATAATATTCAAGATCAATGCTAGCAGCTTGCATTGGGTTAAAAGCCGTCATGACAATTTCATATTGATCTTTCTTATCCTGTAAGGGGTGCCAGCTTAATGTACCGCTTCCCCAAACATTTCCCATCAAAAGAGAAGGATTTGCATCCACAATTGAATCCAAAGCACGCCCGGTCACATCCAGTGAAGGAATACGTAATTGAAGATCTCCTGTTTTAGGATGAACCTTTACGCTAAAAGAATCTAATATTTTTAGAGGATTTCCATTGCGTATTTCATACATTAAAGATTCTTTTTGTTTTTTATCAGGTAAATATTTTGATATAAATTTTCGGATACCCTCACTATTTACCCCCCCCTTGTAATCACTGTATCTGCTGACAAGCCAGTCAGTAACAAAAGCCGGAATAACACGACCTGAAAGCCCCACGCTTGCGGCTAAACCTTTATGGACACATACATCTGGAAATGATCTTGATATTTTAAGATCAATGTCTTCTTGTATTTTTTTAAAATTCGAAGTCATCATCAAACTCGGTTGTCATTGCGCCAATTGTTGGCACTGTTATTGTTAAACTCTGCTCCAATTCATCGGCCGGACTTCTAAAATAATAATAGATTAAAAATTCAATATAGCTTTCAGATATATTAGAAGCATCATATTTCGATTCAAGCTTTCCAATACCTTTGCTGTCTATTGTCTTGGGTAAACAAGAAACCAAATCCATTCCTTCAATATCTAACTTAACAATCGTAACCGGATATTGGTTTAAATTTGATATTATCACAGTAAGCATATTATCAATACGTTTTCGAAAAATTTCCCCCTCAATTAAAAAACTCAATCCCTTGGGCGGTTCAGGTTTATCTTCACTCAAAAAGAACCAAGGAACGGCCATCTCTTGAGGCGTGCAGCCACCATGGGTAGCTCCTTGAGGTCTCTTATTAAAACAAGCGTACCCTCGCGGAATAATCATTGTATCATTCAATCCATAGAGATCAGAATTTAATTCCCAAATTTTGTCTTGATCAAGCTCATCAATCTTTTCCGTTTCAGATGCAAAGAGTGTTCTTGTTTTCCCAGATTTGGTAACTGTGACATCAATAATTGAACTATTTTTAGGAATAATTGTATAGCCATGATCACTACAAATAGATGCCTGCAATGATTTTCCATACATGTTCTTGAAATCTTTTACGCATTGAGAGATCTCTTCCGCCTTCTTTTGAACATATTCTCCATATTTCTTCCCCCTGAGATGTTGTCTATAATTTTTATGAAGAAATTCTTGATCAAGATGATTGTCCAAATAAAGGTAAGCTTTGGCAGGTTTCTGGATAAGATCTAAAAGATTCCCATCCCGGTCTGTTAGAGACCTTATATCATCTTCAGGAAGACCAAGATATTCCTGAAGAAGTTTTTTATAGAAATATGCATTTGGAAGTTCATCAGGGATCTGAGATTTCATTTTTCCGGCAACAAGAGCAGGTTTTGCTACATAAGTTTGTGTGGGTAAAAATGAAAAATATGGTGTTATGCTGCTTGATGGAAAAAAACCTTTATTTTGCATGGCTGGAAGTAGTTCATCGCGGGCGCAAAGATAATCTAACCCATCAAAAACAAATATCAGTACGGATTCTCCTGCAATAACATGCTCTTTGATTTTAGAAATCTGTTTAAAAGCCATTCCTTGCCCAAACAACATATCTGTATAATGATGTTCCAACCATACCTCAAACTCTCTTACATAAGATTCTGTCAAAGCTAATAACCCAAGGAGTGCACAAGAATTATAAAATGGTAAGTATTCATTTGCAGTCCAATCCTGGACTTCACCAATCGAAGAGCTTAATACCAATCCAGATGGTTTTTTTGCAGGTAATAACTGACGAGCCAAGGAAATAACTTTGGGGAATTTTTTAAATCCCATTAATTTTTCATATATTGATGGGCTAATAGCAACTTCGTTTTGCAATTGTTGACGAAGTTGCTCAATAAGAAAATTATTTTCAAAATCCAAATCGCCCGAAATAAACGACAATGCTTTATCAGGTGAGAAATTCCATTCCCCTTCTAGAAATGCTGTTGCAAAAGTTGTTATACTTTCCGGCAACTGGACCTTGAGATCCAGGCGAGGCAGTTGATGGCGATTGGGGAACGAAGTAAGTTCATACCAAACATGATCCGGCTGCAGCCACACTGAAATTTTATCTTCTGGAAATAATGACAAAAGCTGTTCCCAAACAATGTATTGAGCCCTGTTAAAAGGATTCTCTTTCAACCAAGCAAACAATGCAGAATTGTCTGATTTGACAAGGCTCCAAGACTGATGCTGTTCAGTTATAAGATGTTTTTCAAGGGGATGCAAGGTGGTTCCTTTGCGGTTTATCCAAAAAAGAAATATCTCCGAAAGATCATCAGGAGAAACCAGTTTATTTTTTATCCAGGCATCTCCAAGCAACACTCGCTTTAACCACTTATCGGCCGACTCACCCTTGACAGGATGCTCTCTCAGTTTTTCAAACAGGTGAAGCTCAACAACCCAATGCGGATTCTTTTTCAAATAATCCGGCATATAATGTTGATTCAACTCTTTGGCAAATTCAGAAACAGGATCAATGATCCGTTTTTTTGCACCATATTTAACGGCTGCATCAAACCAGTCAAAAAGCGCTGGATTGCGAACAATAACTCGTAAAGACTCTCCTGACTCCGCATGATTCTTGATGTTTACAAGTTCATCTTCAAACTGGGACGTCTCTGTTATAAGAATATCAAAATCTTCAGCAGAATAAAGTTCATATTGATCGCAAATAATTTCAATCATTGCATTTACATTCCAAAGAGATGTTTTTCAATTATACGATACAAGATCATTATTTTCTCTTTTTCATCTATCCCCTTGCTCAGCTGATCAATTGTTGAATTCAGCATATTTTCTAATACTTTACCATTGGGAGAAAAATCATCTAATAGCTCAAAAATGCGCTCATTATTTTTTCCCTGAAAAAATATACTTAATCGTCCCTGGCCTTTGGGAGGAGGGATTACAGGACCAGGTCCGGGACCATGAGAGATATTTGGGACATATGTATCTATAATGTTTTTTGCTGTACTAAGCTTACCACGAAAAATTAAAACCAAATCATCGCTCCAAGACTCTATATTCAAACCGGCCATTCTTTCAGCAATTGTTAACAATATGTCCTCATTTATCTCGCTGCACTCTCGACAATTGTTCACAAGGATGGCCGGTTCCCCATTGTGGGTATAATTTTGTTTGTCTTTGGAAAGCTCAAAAAACCATGTTGACAATCCCTGCTCAGGATTTTCTGATTGCCCAAAAACAGATCCATAAGCCGCCAGTATCCTTTTTTGAAGACTACTAAGGAGTAACTCAAACTCCTCCTTAAAGGGCCGGATTCCTTCCTCAACCTGTTTTGGTGTAATTTTTTTCGCATCATCGAAAACGTGTTCAAAAAAATCTTTAAGCAGTATTTGTTGAGTATCAGGCTCCAGCTCTGCAAGGGGTTTAAAAACATACTCCCTTAGTAGGGATGCACCATCAGAAATTTCTTTTGTTAATTGGGCGTGTTTTGGAAGAGATCGCCACCATTCTCCCATTTTTCTCCCAACTTTTTTCACTCTTTCCAAAGGCGGATCAGTTGGCATTAAATCAACATCATACAATTGGGTCAAGGCATTAACCAATGCTTTTTGGTTTAAGCCGACGTTAACATAAACAAGCCTGTATTTTTCAGGTGTCGTGAATACCTTTTCAAGCGTGTCATTTTCAATGGCCGTAATCTTTTCTACATGAGTTGCATTCCTTTGAAATTCAAATGAAATATTGCCATATACTAAGTCTTTATGGGCAACGGCGGCAAAGAGAAGAGGCATCACCCTGCACTTTACCCCAAATGGGGGCTTCCTCAGGGTTCTTACCAAATTTTTCATCTCCAGAGGCTTTTGCCGAGCCATTTGAACATATTTTTCCATATGCTCCCAGGTTTTATTTGCGCCACTAAATACTTCTAAATCTGGTTTTTCAAGAACATAATCTCCCGCATTGTTTTTTCTTAAAATTCCATTACTCCTTAAAACTTGGGTAATAATATGTCGAGGAGCTGCAGCTGTTTCATTCCATAGTTTTTCTGCTGCGCCTTTTTCCGTGAGTTTTATAGTGATATCCCGACAATCTTTTCGATACCCCCAATTGCCTCCAAAATCATCCTGGGTTAATTTTGGTTCACCGATAATCAAGCAATCCGAAAAAACTTCATACATAACAGTTGAAGCCATTTTTTTAATCTGCCTGGAGTTTTGAATTTTTTGGAGTTGGGCCTTCCAAAAATAATTGAGCATCTGTTTTTCAGGCGCAAATAATTCATCAACCGTATCTTTGAGCTGAGTTGCTCTATCGTTATCATAAATGCACCATTCTTCATAAAGCTCACCGCCCTCACCATAAAGGCTTGCTTCATTTTTTTTTAAATAACTCAATGCCTGATGTTCTTTGAGCAAAGCAAAAAGTTGAACCGGCACCTTTGGTACAGCCACCACAACCTGCTGATATTTATCATCAACTAATTCCGTGGATATAATTTTTTGGGCCTCATCAATTTCACTACTGTTGTTGCAAAAGACCACTAAAAGGATTCCGTCCACATATGTTCCTGAGCCGAGATTTTTAGTCAAAATGTGCAGACTCTCGCGTAACTGATTCATACTAATAGGCTCAATCACCAATTTCCGGGAAATACCAAATTCATCACTATAACCTGTGGCCTCATAGCTTTCACCAACTTGAAAATTTTTCCACAATGTTTTTAAATATTGCACCGGGCTCGTTCCCAGTCTTTCAGGTGTGTCATTTATTAGCTTTCGAACTTTTCCCATTAAGGATTCGGTGGCACTGCTGACGGCCGGACGATAGGAGCCATCAGCATCGAGTTTCATAAGAATATGATTTTCATTTTGCAAATTTGAATGTCGGGCGAGCTCTTGGGCAAAAAAATCAATCCCCCCCTCTGGAATATCCAGTGAATAAGATAGAATTTCTTCAGTTACTTTTACTCTGGCAGGATTTGTCACACGAAAGACAGATACTGCTTTTAAAATTCTTACGCCAAGCAAATCATCATCGTCAAGCCGGGCTTTTAGCAATTCAAAATCCCTGTAAATTGAATAGGTGCGTTCCTGCTGTTTAACATCATTAGAAAAATAATCCCATAGCCCATCAACAGTGTACATCGGCGGGACAGATTTACCAGAATCACTTACTGCTTTATCCAGAAACCTTTTAAAACTACCGGGTTCATCCTCACAAAGACAGGTAAATAGGGTCCGATTATTTTGTGCCACTTTTTCAGAAATAGCAGGCAAACTGTATACAGCCATTGGATGTAAAGGATAGGTTCCTAAAACAACAGTAGATTTCAACTCATCCGATGTAAACCCGGTAAAGTATTTCAGTCTTGCTGTTTCTTTAACTAGGTTTTCAAAATAATCATTATGATCTATCGTTAATTGTTCCCAACCTTTTGCCTTTTCATCTGCCACAATAACACCGTCAATAAGCTGAAACGTTTCTACATCGGTACTTTTCATAATATATTGCTTAAAACGGCCCTCAATTTTTCTAAGGTCATCTTCCAACTGTTTATTATTTACCCCAGGAGAAGTCATGGAAATATCTTGATATTCTTTCAATGACCGATGACAGAACAAATAAAAATGAAGTTGATTGCTCTCGCTGCCATTACAGCACTCGGCAAACTCCTGAAGGACCAATCCCTCTCTGCCAGTGGGATCTTTCACAACCTCACCCATTTTATGTCCAAATTCATCCCAAAAGACTGCAATACCGCTGAAACCGTTGTTTTCTATTAGATCTTTAACAACACTAGTATAAAAATCTACTGGAGAGATCATAGTAGTATATTCAAAGCGACTGCCTGATGAAAAAGAAGGGTGAATTTCACGGAAAAAATCAAAGGCTTTTTTCTGATACTCTTTAAGCCGGGTTTTTAATTCTTCAACCGACATGCCTTTTTGCTCAACTTTTGCTTTTAATATAATAAAACTATCCAGATAATTTTCTTCAATATCAGTAATCCTTGATAGGGCAGCATCAAATGCTGAGGATGGCAGCAAGAATTCAAGTCCTTCCGACTCTAATGCTTGTCGCAACCCCATTACCAGGGAATCTGCAATATCCCCTTCGTCACCATAAAGATTTACCACAAGAAATTTTTCTGGAACCTGTTTTCGATACTGCATCAACACGTTTTGGGTATCGGCTTCAAGTTTATCAATAATCGTTTGTAATTCAGAAGTCTCAAGAATTTGTGTAAAAAAACTCAGCAAAACTAAAGCAAGATGACTTTTTCCTGTACCATAAGTTCCCATAATGATCCTGGATCGCAAATCACTTCCTGGATGAAGCTTTTTACCGAAATCAAGAATAATTTCTTTTGCCACTCCAGTGGGGATAAAACCGGCTACTTTTTGGAGGTTATTGCGATCATTTTTTAGATTCACCGCGGCTTTAAAACCGGGAGATATATGGATAAAATCACTTAAATTTTCAGTTACCATGTTTTTCCTCTAATTTTTATCAAAAAAATATTTCTACCATTCGACCATGGACCACTCGAAACTATCTGGATGGCGACCAAATAAGCCCTCTGCTGTTTTCCTCTATTTGTTTTAGATCACTCAAATCTTCTTGGCAATTAATGATGATGACGATTCCCTGACTTGGCTCGCTTCTAATGATATTTTTAAAAAAGGCGTGCCTTTCATTCACTGGCCACTTGGCATAAAATGGTTCAAGTTCAGTGACAACCACAACTTGATCATTTGCCTCAGCACAAATTTCATCTCGGACCGTCTGCCAGGTTAAAAATTCATCAAGCCTGCTTTGATAGCGGCTGTTAAAATTGAATATTTTTGCCTTAGAAATTTCAGCAAATTTTTCCACAAGGTCCAGTGGAAATAAAGTGTCCAAAGGCGCTGTAATAATAATCAACACCGAATAGCGTTTTTCACGGCATTGTTGCCATTTTTCAAGTAATTGTTCATGAATTGACATGAGTCATAGTCCTGTCTTTTTTAATAAACTTTTCCATCTTATTTATTTTTATCTGGATTCATTCATTACTCTTCTTGGTTTAAAACACCTGCCACCTCTTTTTCCCCCAGTGCGATTGCTTTTAAAGGCTCGTCTCCATCAAGTTCATGGTAATAGGCACTGATTAAGGCCAGGGGGTCGACTCCCGTAATTGAAACAGAATTGAGTCCGGCAGTATGGCTGATCCAGCCAACCTGTTTCTGATAATATTCTCCTATATCTAATAATAAGGTATCAAGGACGTCTCGCTCTAATCTAAAAATTTTGCCAATTCCCCCTGATTCAAGAAGTTTTTCAAAATGGACGGATTGTCTTTGTTGCTGTATGCCCCAATCAAGAAGGGAATAGGCAAGGATTGCCCGTGGAAGTGTGGAATAATTTGGTGATTGACGCAGATAATTTCCCTCTCCATCTGTTTTCAAAAAACCGAAGGCATCACCAAGGCGAGTGCCCTCAAAAACCTGCTTAAAAGGAGAAAAGATCAGTTTATGGAAGACACTGTCCGTCATCGGTTTTTCATGGGTGCTGTCCCAATAGGCCCGTATCTCTTTTTCAAATTGTTCACGACTAAATCTATCTAAAACAAATTCATTAAAATAAAAAGAATAAAACCATGCTGGACTGCCTGAGCGGGCAAGGTTATAGTGGATGACCCACCAGATACCATCTTCTTCCAGCTCAGAATCGTGCAAGGCAATAATTTCCCCCAGAGGAGTCAGGACAAATTCATTTTTCTTTTTGCAAACAATGCCTGATGCTTCAGCCCACGCACGGGCAGCACTAACCTTAAGTTTTCCAACACGGAGAATGGCCTGTGCCTTTTCCACAGCCTTCGGCAAAAAAAGATCTGGATGATCCGGAAGTTTTTTTATGATTAATCTAAACCATGCCTCCTCGAAACCGAATTCAAATTTTGCCATCTATTCTTTTCCTTTTTTCATCAATGATTCTAATGCAGGACATCTATGCTTAACACATGATAAACAACTAACACACCTATTATCATCCACACAAAAAATACCGTCTGCATCAAGGGCTTTCAATTTACATTTTGCGCCGCAAGCCCCACAATAAATACAAGCTTGTAATTTCTTGAGTTGTTTTTCAACTCTTTGCTGAAAGAGTCGACGATATTTTTTAATTATATAATTTATGCGAATAGCCTGGTCCGCATAACCGACTTCCACACTTGCCAGTATTTCATTTGATTTATGATCATGGATCAGAAATATTTCAGAAAATTTATCGCCGCTAACCCTGGATTGTGGGCCTAATGGTCGTAAAAAATGATGAACCAATTGGATATTTCCACTAAGAAGTTGGTACATGACTGCGTTATCGGACAGATTGCAGGGGGTCGATTCTATGGTTGTTTTATAATGATCCAAACCCCTACCACCGGCTCTGGCCCGCCAACCCTGGTCAATGAAATTAGAGGGGTTGGGGTGCTGCATTTTCTCGGCCTGCACAGATAAGAAGGTTTGCCATTTTTTTCCCTTCCCGTTGTATCTATATTTAACCATTTTTTGTGACCAAGAACTATTAAACGGGCAATACAGACAACCAACCCGCCTAAACCCTTTTCTATATGCATGATTAAAAAACAATTGATGGTATAGAAGATAAAGCCACACATCAAAATCAGTCCAAGTCAGGATCGGGCTACCCAATATCTCTCTGGCAATTTTATGCTTATCAGAAATACGGGAATAGGATGCACGTCGCAAAGACTCAGCCCTACGGACACCATCAAACGTGAGCACTCCTTGATCAGGGCTCATGCTGTCGATAAGCTTGGAAAGGGGATTGGTTTTATGGGTGCTACAGCACCAACGTAAAATCCTACTGGGTGGCCCAATTGCTTCGGCTGTCTGAAAAAAATCCAGTTTAGACCGACTCTGGATAAATGGGGTTAATGGGTGCTGCTGCTGAAACTTCTTTAAATAAAAATAGGTATCAGGGAATTCAATGGTTGTATCGGCAAAAATATGCAAAACATCGCTGCGGCCCAGCGCATTCATAACCAGATGGGATGTTACTGTAGAATCCTTTCCTCCTGAAAAAGAGACCATGGTTGTTTTGCCTTGATAGGCCTTTACGGTTCTGCGGATGAAATCCTCTGCCTCATATTGCATCTCTTCAATATAGGTTCTGTTTGCCTGCTGTAGAGTCATCAACCATTTTTTTTTAGTTCTGGTCAAAGGCTTTAATTTTCTGCCTTGCTCTAAAATTTCAACATGACCATTGGTGGCAGCTAATTTCAAGATAGGCAAACCTTGACAATAATAAGTATAGTTACCGGGTGCTACCCAAATCTCTCCCTCTTTTAGTAGAGAATGAATTTCATTGTCTATTTGATTTTTAAGATATTGAATTTCCGGCTTGAAAACAGGTACTAATGTTGCGGCGCAAAGATCTCTGCTCGTCTTGCCACAGGCAAAACATGTTTTACCAAGGACCGGTACATGGCAGGCATCACACCACCATGCTCTTTTTCCGATTTTCTTACTCATAGTCTAATCTTGCCCCGTCTTTTTTTCTTAATATTTATTGTTGGATTCGATTTACCGGACAAGACATTTGGACAATCACTCACCTCCAGTTTTAAAGAATCAATTTCTTGAATTTGGATTGTTATTTCCGGCTTTTTCGCATCGGCAATGGTCACAGGAAGATTTTTTTTATAATAATCATCAATGGCCTTGAGGAGCAGTATGATCATGACATCCCGGACCAAGGGATTGCCAAGTTCTGTGGCAAGGAAATCTGCAAGTCTCATTTTTCTGCCATTTTCGGAAAATAAGACAAAAAAATTGGATTTCAAAAAACTCTCTATAGGTCTTTTGCAGGCTTGGTTTTTGATTTCATCTTCAGTCAATTCCCCAATACGACACATTACAGCCGTATTGACCTCCACTCCCAATCCTTTTTTCTGACGAGAAAGATAAAAATTATAAAAATTTTTCTTGAGCTTGGAAAGATAAATAACGCCATGTTCATCCATGCTGCGAATATAAACGAAGGCCATCACAAGCTTATAGGAGGTATTATTCCGGCCTGTAAGATACCGAGCAAATTCAATCACTGGGTCGGGCAAAAGCCGGAAAAATTCATCAAAAGTACGTTGCTGCCAATTTTGCGGCCGGTCATAAAACCCCTCTCCAATACTCTTAAACCGTGTTTCCGTTGAGAGAGCCGCAGTAATATTTCCTTCGGTTAATTCTCCTTCAAGATGCTTAATAATGAGCTGTCTTCGTTGTGGCAGCCCCGTGGCATCAATGAATTCTTCAATTGCACTTGAGACGGAACGATACCGCTGGAGTTCCCATGATTTCAGCCCATAGGTACCCCTACTAAAAATCTTAAATTTATCATAACGTATGATTGAAGCATGAACATTGTGGTCTGACATTTCTTTAAAATTTTGATTTTGACTACGAATATGATCGGCAATTTCACTAAAATGCATGGGTTTACTATAGCATTCAAGGACATGACAGGCAACGTCTTCAAGTTTCTTACAATATCTATTCAGCCAGTTGCTACGTGATAAAACTAAATCTTTATGAAGAACCAAACGCCCTTCAGTCTGATCAATCAACCGCTCTATAAAAGCCTTATGAAATGTTTTGACAGGCTGATCCCAAGGACATTGGGTTTGACATTTATCCCTGAATTTGGTTCCAACAACCTCAATATGGAAAGATTCGTGCTTGGTAAAATCCAGGCTATACAGCTGCTGCAATATTTGGTCGCAGGAGAGACACTCGCATTCCACGATGATAAGGTCGCAATCGTCCTTAAAGTTGGCATCCGGGTGTCGCAAAACAAGGAATTGACCTAAAGCAAGTGAATACGGCGCAGTCTGCCAGTTTAATTCTGTTTGCAGAACCGTGGGCAATGCCCCCAAATGAATGATACCGCCACCACTTTCAATTACATAATCAAGCTTTCCCCAAAATTTTTCCAACTTATTTTTATTGAGCCTATGCCTAAACTGCCGAATGCCTTTACTGACTATTTGCCGGACACGTTCTCTTGTGATTCCAAAATGTTGTCCAAGTTCTTCAAGGGTTGGTATCTTTCCGGTTTGAAAACAAAATTTTCTCTGAAATAATTTCTGGTCTCGTTTACTTCTCAAACATTGTCCAGTAAAACTTGAAATCATATCTTCATAGCTTGTATAATCAATGAAATCCGATTTATTTATATAATTATCAGGCGAATAATTTCCGGTCAGGCAAAGGGAACGAACAATATCCTTGAGTTCATTCAAACTTTTTTTACCAAAATTTTTCCAAGTTAAAAACTCAGATTCCGGTATAAACAGAATTTCTCCAATTGTTTTTACATCTGTAGTTTTGAGCGCATGAGAAGTTCTAGTGGACAAAAAAATATCAATAAGTTTAGTGGATGAATGAAAGTCAGGATGTAGATTTTCTATGGTTAAACCCTCAAGTTTTGTTGAAGAAAAAATGGGTAGCATTGAAAGAGAAGTCTCTGTAGGAGGACTTTCCAATTGTTCCTTGATTGTTGGTGAAGGTATTAAATCCCCTTCAGGTTTAATTGTCTCAAAAAAATCTAAAATTTCGTAAGCTGTCTTTTTTCCGCAATTTTCAAAATCCAATAAAGATTTTTCATTCAGTGAATAACAATTTTCTATAGAATAACAATTTTGCGTAATAACATTAATAGCCCTTATCGATAAATTTGTATTCTTAACAAATTGGACTAATTCAAGATATTTGGGGTCCTTTGAATCCACCAATTTTTCTTTGTTTAAAATTGAATTATCCGTTGATGTTATTATTGGCACACTGGAAAAGGCCTTTGAGCAATACCCCTCCTTAAATTTTGGAGAAGAAAATTCTTTAATTTCGAGTGGGGGTTCAGGATTTTGTTCATAGGAAGCAAAATCGGGTGAAATTTTTTGATAATAGTCATCTATGGCTTTGAGAAATGTGATAAGCATCAAATTTTTCACATTTTTATTGGCCAACTCGTTAATGAAGTTGGGCTTTAATTCAAGCCTGCCATGTGATATATTTTTAAATATACCAGAAGCAAGAAGGTAATGAAGAGGTGAAGAGCAAGCTATCCTTTTTATCTTGTCTTTAGTTAATATTCCAATTTGGCTCAATATAGCATATTTTTTTTCTACTACCAGATCATTTTTATGTCGAGATAAGTAAAAATCATAAAACAAATCTTCAAGTTTAAGAACACTAATTGAACCATCCTCATCCATACTTCGAATAAAAACGAATGCCATAACCAGGGTATAAGAAGAATGGTTTCGACTTGTTAGATACCGGACAAAATCTGATACTGAAATAGGCAAAAGTCTAATAAGATTATTGCAGGACATTTGCTGCCAGGTTTGCAGCAGATCATAAAACCCATCCCCGGTAATTTTATACCCCGTCTCGGCATCGGAAAGCGCTACGGCTATATTATCTGATACAAATTCCCTTCCCAGGTTCGGGAAAATATGATGCCTTAGTTGTGGCAAATCTTTTTGATCAATAAATTTATCAATAGCGTTTAAGGCGATGTCCTCTTTACTATTGTTCACATTTTGTATTAATCCGATTGAATCAGTCGTGAGCTGTTCTCCTTCGCAAAGCTCTGCACTTTTTCGCTTTAACATATCCTGAAAACATAGGAGTTCGTCTATCGTTTGTTTAAATCTTTTTTCAGTATAGTAAAGGTTTTTAACATTTATATTGAGAAATTGAGAATAATCATTGATATCATTAATTAGTAAAACATTTTGGGCTTTTTCTGAAAGGGCATAGTCCTTTATATTTTTTTCAAAAGCATGAATATCCATTCTTTCAATTCTTTATATCTTCTTTCAGCTTTATATTAAATATGCTTAAATCATTATATTTCATTAATGGGAAATGGACCGTAGAAATTTCCACATATGCTTACTGGTATAATGAAAATGAATCATTAGCAATGTTTTTGTGATATAAAAAATAGATTTCGCTGCATTCATAAACACTGGATATTTGCCATAGGGGTATCCCTGTCGGGAGATTTCAGATTCCTGAATTCTCCAGGATATAAAACATATTGGAAAAGATAATTCAGACAAAAAGCGATTCTGACAAATGCAAGTATCCTAAACTTTATAGATATTGAATGATCCAAAATATTCTGATAGCAATAAACAACCGGATTAAATTTAAATTCAGTTTTAAAAATAATTTTTATATCTGCAATTTCGATTTATAAACAGGAATATCAAAAAATCTATGGACAGAATTATCCCAGATATAGAGTGGTATAGAAGGATAAGCCAACAGTTAAATTTGGCAAATAGGTGCCCATTTTCAACTATTAATGAATGTCCCAGATATTATCAAAGTGTTTCATTATTAGGGAGTGTGGGCTTCACAGAGCTTAACGCTGAAAAGGATAAAGCTCTCCTTAAAAAATGGAAAAAAAGTGATCTATGGCCTCAAATTCAAGAGCAGGCAACTACAGTTTTTGGCTCACCAGGACGACGAAAACATTTATCAAATTTCTGTCCTGAAATAATTTATGATCATTTCGGTATGTTTGCTACAGATATATCTCCATACACAGATGAAATCGATCATGATGGTGGAATTAAATTTGGTGTAGAACAAAATTTGCCAAAGGGACATTGGATATATGATTGGTCTCATGTTTCCAAGGCTCATTATTCTGATTGTCCCCTTTATTCGCCGTTAGAGAAAAAAAATCCCAATAATTCTGAAAGAACCTTATATGATGAATTCGTTTTCAGAGTAAAAAATAATCCATTTATAGCAGCTTTAATAATAGCTTTTATTGTTCTGTCTGCTATAGCAACTTTATGGAATACAATTGTGGGTTTAAATAATAATTATAATAAAACGAGTGCTGAAAAAATTGAATTTTCTCAGAAGAAAATTCTCTTAAAAAGTTTTCAAAAATATAGGGATTACCTCGCATACTTTGTCGTTACAAATAAAGAATCTCATAGCCTAACCCCACGTAACATTGTGCTAAATAATCTTTCAATCCCCGTGTTATTTGCAGATGATACAGATATGGCACTCAAAGTTCAGGATTTGCATGACTCTTTAAGCAATGGCTTAAATCATGTAAAAAGTTTTCCTCTTTTAATGAGCTCAAAAAATTTTAGTAAAACAAACCATGATAATTTAATTCATGCAATTAAAAAGGTAATTGAACATGCTGATGAAGATGGCCCAATAATAGCACAATCGATTGGAGAACAATGGGAAGTTCCTCCAAAAGGATTCTCAAATAAAGAATTGATAGATTATTATAATAGCAGGCTTAAAATGCAGGATGCTACTGGGGAAACTGCAATAATAAAATTAAAGGGATAATCTGAGAGATTTATCAATCAAGAATAATTATCCATGTCGGGAGATTCCAGATCCTCAAATTCTTCAAGGATACAAAACCTATTGGAAACGGAAATTCCATCGGAAATCAATCCAGATCAATGCAAGAATCTTTGACTGCTGGACAGGCAAATCACCTACCTCATGCATAGCAAGAGGTATGATGAAGCCCCCTCGAAGGGGGCATTGTGTTAGGAAAGCCCCTCAAGGGGCTATCTAAATCGTTAATATTCTAATGTTTATTATCTTGCTCTCTTATATATTTTTTAATAACTTCTTCATCAAGACCCACTGTACTGGCACAATAGCCCTTTGCCCAAAAACTTAATCCGCTCATTTTCTTGGTCCCAAGCAACTCTCGATGTATCCTTATGGCACTTTTACCTTTGAGAAAACCAACTGTGTTGGACACACTAAATTTTGGTGGTATGCTCAAGCAGAGGTGAACATGATCTTTCATAGCATGACCTTCAAGCAAGTCCAATCCCTTCTGACGACACAAATCTCTGATGATTCCCCCCTATTTTCCTTCTCAGTTTCCCATATATGGTTTGATGTCTGTACTTCGTTACAAATATTATATGATATTTGCAGATCCACTTTACATGTGATAATGTTTGCCAATCTCGCATTGGTTCTTCCTCTTGTACCCCCTGGGAGCTTTCCTGAGGAAGAACCTTTATCACATTTTATTCACACCGGAACGGTCAAACCCTTTTGGGTCGCTCGGGCATAGCCCGAGGTTTAATTAAAAACAATTAATTTTCCTGTTGCTTTTTGCCGCCGGGGATGATTATCTCGGGTTATATGATTTTGGCACTTGGTCCAATATCACAATTATTCCATCCGCATATCACCACTATGCGAAAACTGTTCAATTACTTGTTTCGCTGGCAGCCTACCAAACAGGTACCAGCTACATATAGGAGGCAAATTGATAAAGACCGTTATTGATTTCTTCAACCACCCTTTCTTCATTTGTGTAGGGGGGCTAACGACTCTATTTGCAGTTCTTGGGTTACTTTGCACGGTTTTGAAGGTTGCAAAGGGGCTATTACCTGTATGGTTCCGTCTCGGCATGGGATTGGCCAAGAGGAAGATAGCCATCTTTGAAGAAGCTCAATCCTCTGACCTGAAAGATCTGCTGGTTGATTCACGCCTCTTCAACGCCAAAAACATAATCCTTGTTGGTAAAGAGTCGCTAAAGAAGGCTGAATCCGCAACAATGATTTTGGTTCACTGGAAACCGTTCAAGTCTCATATTGACCAGATTTTAGACATAAAAAAGGATTCAGACGCATTGATAATCTATGCCCCGCAGAAAGAGGGCTTTATAGAGGAAGAGGACATGGCAAAACTAACATCACAACGGCATACCATCATAGTCAATTTTAGAGGAAGGCTGCTTAATGATATCTACACGTCCATGATCACTACAAGTTATGAAAAAGGCTGATCTAAATAACAAGCTTCGTGAATACGTGCGAGCCCATGCCTCACCGAAGGAAGGCGACAGGCGTTTTGTCACTGCAGTTTATGAGGCGTTCAAGCGGGTGCTAAACAATGAATGCATTCAGATAGGTTCGTACCCCCGCTTCACAGCTATCCGCCCCCTACATGATTTGGACATTCTTTTTTTCCTCGGGCCATGGGATGAGGATAGTCATGACCCTTCTATCATGTTGAGAACATTACTCCGTCGAATAAAAGATGAATTCGAGAATCCAACCACTTATGAACTCCAGGTGTCTCTGCAAACACACTCTGTATCGGTTTCTTTCATACAGTCCGATGAAGAAGTCTTTGCTGTTGACGTAGTTCCAGCTTACGCTCATGGGACGAATGAGTTCCGGCTGGATATGTATATGGTTCCTGAACTTGTGAGGCGTAGGCATGGCGAAAGCCGCAGAGCTCTTTACGAGACACTCACTAAAGGTCAAAGACCAATGCAGTGGATTGCTTCCGATCCTAGAGGATACATTGAGGTGGCAAAGCAAGTAAACGAAGTGAACTCCGATTTTAGGCGAACTGTGAAGTTCCTCAAAGCCTGGAAAAATGCGTGTAAGGAGTTGAGTGACGAATTCCCTTTGAAATCTTTCCACATCGAGCAGCTTATCACCATTTTCTTTCAGGAGCATCACAGCACAGAGATATTTGATGGTGTTTTCAATTTCTTCTTCACTCTTCCCAACAAGATACTTTATCCACAAATCCGAGATCGAGCTGATAGTAATAAATACATTGACTCATATGTGGCAGATCTAACCAAGAAACAGCGGGAACTTATTCAGCAAACAAGGGATCATATTCTTAAGCGCTTAGAGGAGATGTCGGACACCGATCCAATTGACGTTCTTCTTGAGGTGCAGTTCTATCGAAGGGCTTGTGCCAGTGAGGAGTATCTGTTTGACCAGGACATACCGGTACTTACCGAAAAAGATTTTTCCTTCCGTATACAAGGGCATGTTCAAGAGAGACAAGGTGGTTTCCGCAGGTTCATTCTGGATGCTATCGGATACATTCCTACTGAGCGAAAGATCAATTTCAGGATCGAAGGAACACCTCCTCCTGTAGATATGTTTAAATGGAAAGTGAAGAATGACGACTGTTCCTCGCAGCCCAGAGGCGAGATAACTGACCACCAGACTAAGAACGATCCTGAGCATTCCAAATATAATGGTAATCACTATGTTGAGTGTTATGCAATCCACGACAATGTGTGCGTGGCAAAAGCCAGGCAGAATGTGAAATTGCGAAATTGAAAAAAGATCAGCGGACAATTGCATTCACTATGCGTCAAGAAACTCGGCGGCGCTGACACGGCAAATTTGGGTGGGCCGCTGGTGATGCAGGTCGTTGAGCATCAATATAAGAAAGGAACATCAATGATTGGTGATGAATATCTGGCAGGCATTATTCAAAAATACGCAGTAAATACTGTGGGCGCTGAAGCCGCTGGTCAGACCCTCTATCCTGTTCTCCAGAAATGGGGTGGCTCCTACCTCAACAGTGTTGAGTTTTCTGGTTCACTCGCAAAAGGGACCGGCGTATCAATCGGTACTGATGCTGACATATTCCTCTCCTTGTCATCATCTACGCCAGGAATGCTCGCCGATATGTACCTAACACTTTACAATGCCGTAACCAATGCCGGCTACATGGCGCGCAAGCAGAACGTGTCCATTGGACTGAAGGTCAACGGGTACTCAATCGATCTCGTACCCGGACGTAGGCAGTCCCAGCAGGGCAATGATCACAGCCTCTATCTCAGCAAGGCAAATTCCTGGACACAAACCAACGTTGCAAAACACATAGCCCATGTAAAAGGCAGCGGCAGAATTAACGAAATAAGGGTTATCAAGGTATGGAGGCAACTTCACGATCTTGAATTCACCTCGTTCTTCTTGGAGATGGCAGTTATCGACGCCTTGACCTATGCTCGGGTTGGCAACCTCGCCGCAAATGTCCTTACTGTTCTGGAACACATTAGAGACAACATAAAGGCTGTCAGATACGTAGATCCAGCCAATACAAATAATGTGATCTCTGATGATTGTACGGACGCAGAAAAAAGCACTATCGCAGTACAGGCAGCAACCTCGCGTGGACAGCAAATTTGGGGAAGAATTGTGTGGTGATATGGATAAGGCCAAGGCTGAAGCACGAATTGGCGGGAAGTCGTTTCTTCATTCCGCCTTTGCTTCAAAGCAAGAAGTCGTGGCCATTCAACTCAAGTTGGCCCCAAAATCAATCTCGCATGATGGATTGAAAGGTGAAGTCAATGAACAGCATTTTATCCAATTCCTTAGCAAGTACCTCCCCATGACGAAAATTCTAACAACGAAAATGCTAACGTGACAAGCCTGTGAGTTAAACATTAACTGGACTCAAGAATAATTATCCCTGTGCTGAGTTTTTGGAAAGCAAGGATTATTATAGATACCTAAAATATACATTACTAAAACCTTGATACGGAACCGAACTTTCGATGGGTTTTGTCAGGAATTTTTCTAAACAGGTTAAGTTTGATTTTCTTCAAACTCAAACGGCTTTTTTGACGGCTTTTCGTTCCATTAAACGGCTTTTAACGGCTCGAAACGCCTGTAAAATCAGGTGGAATACGCTCAAAACCGACCTCTCACGCCGGTAACCCGGGTTCGAATCCCGGTGGGATCACCATCGACCTCAAAGGATTTCAGCGATTTGGCCGAAATCCTTTTTTGTTTCTCCGGTCCGCCTCCGGTCCTCTGAAAATTTTTGCTTTGCGCAATTGGGACTTGATGAAATTTTGATGTGTTTCTGTCGGGGTAGGCTGGATGAAAGCTTGACGGGAAAGTTGAAATTCCCCGCCAAGCAGTGTTCAGGTGGGTTGTATTAGATTTCCAGTCCTCTCAGATCTTTGGCTTTGATCTGGACTCCAGCTTGTTTCAACGCTGCAGTGAACGCAAGGAGCTTTTCAACAGATGGTTCCGGAAGCTGAACCTGGCGGGGTCTGCTATTAAAACCTACCCACATATATTCCGGATCGATGTTCACAATCCAGCTGGTGAATTCCTCAAGATCAAAGTCCATCAACGGTTCTGTAGTGATTACCTTGCGATGATAATCTAATTCCAGGAACTGTTGATACCTTTCTGAAGGTAATGGTGCTTTTGCGATTTTTTCATATCCTTCATCACGGTTAGTTTCCAGGGTCGTTACAAGCTTTACATTTGGAGGGAAATACGGGATGAACTGTTCAAAATACTCGGGACGTTTGGACTGAAAATAATATATTTTGTGTGGACAACGCCATCTGTGCTCATTGATAAAATCAATAATTCTATGGGTATAATCAGGATCAGCAAAAGAGATATCACCGTTACCGCATACAAAAACTATATCAGCGCTCGGTATCTTGCTTAACCTCTCGGGATGGTAATGCGGTGTGTAATTATAGCACTTCATGCATAAGTGTTTGTGACGTTTAGCCTGTGCCTGGAAGCTGGGTCTGCAGTAAATGCAGTCATATTCGCACCCTTTAAACGGGTTCCAGGTCTTTGTGTTTGTATACATTCTGCTCATTTCTAATTTTCCTTTCTAATTTTAACTGGGCAGTGCTGATTGAACACTGCCCGTTAGATGTTTTTATTCTTTGTCAGGAACTGTAATTTTATCGAAGTCTTTTTTAACAGCACATTTTTCACAAAATACAAAAACCATATAAGCGTCTAAAACTGTTGTCCCATTATCTTCCCATACTTCCTGAAACAACTTGATATTCCTCATTTTTTCACCCTCCTTGATGAATTTAGCGCAACCATCACAAGGAAATTCAAAAAACTGGTTCTTCATGACTTTATCCAGTGCATGTTCTGCGCAATTGGTTGTTGTAGGGGGATTTAAGTCCCTCACTGTAACTACAACCTCATCAGCTAAAGTATTTTTCTTTTGAGCCTCTTGCGGATGAAACGCTTCTGCTACCATAATATTACCGAAATCTTTTTTGGCAGCACATTTTTCACAAAATATAGGAGAAACATAGGCGTTATTTACTGTTATCGCGCCGTCCTTCCATACTTCCTGGTATAGATTCACAGTCCACATTTTTCACCTTCCTTGATATATTTGGCACATCCATCACAAGGAAAGTTTCCATTCTGGTTTTTCATAACCTTATCCTTTCAAAAAATTGTTAATAAATAATTTCATTCTCAAAGTTGAAGCCTCCCAGGGAGTTTTCGAGTCCTTCTTAAAAACCCAAACAAAATCTTCCATATCAACCCAGCCTTTAAACTTTGCATATAATTTATTTCTTTAAGTGTTGGGCCATGTTGCATCAACATCATCTATCAACTCACCTTCAGCTCGATAGCAATCATAAATGAATAATAAATCACCACAAATTGTTTCAACACGGTCCTTTGCATCAGAATCGCTGGCATCGGTCAGTTTACGGTATGCTTTGATACATTCATCTTTTGTATCTCCATCAGAAGCCATTTCGATAATCATTCTGTCGATATCGTTAATCGGTTCCAGTTTGCTTAATGTCTGAACCCTTTCAGAAAGCTCTTCACACCATTTTATAATCTGTCCGTGTTCGGTGTTGGGGAGATACAGGTAGAGTTGAGAATTGATTGATTCCGCCAATTGAAGCGCACGTTTATACTCAAAAATATTTTGAGCTTGAATTACTTCTTTCATTTTAACTCCTCTTATAAATTAAATTTTTATTATGCACCCACATTGGGCACTGTGACCTAAGTATCTGACATGAGAAGCCAATCGTCATAGCGATGATGCATAACAGACTGATATAAATAGAAAATTATTAATATTGTCTATTGGATAAAAAATCTTAGGTGGGCGGGAGTGGAGTCTATTGGGGACAAAAAGAAGAAAGGAAAGTGTGTGAATTTTTTTACAGAGAACTTTTATACAATTTTTTTTATATTTTTTTTAGCTTTCTTCTTTGAAAATTAAAAAACTTATATGTTGAAATGGGTTTTCTACTACAGATGATATCCACTTTTCAATTGTCCATGTATAGTCATGGGTGCTTAATTTAATGCCATTTTGGGCTCCAATCGTAAGGGCTGGGGCCTTAATCAAATAAGAGACATCGGCGATGCTCATATGCCTTCTTCGCTTGAAAATGCGTTTGGAAAAAGCGATGACCATTTTTCTGATTGGTTCTGATTTTAGCAGCGACCGGCTTATATCATTTTTTTTCTCGAACCATTCACTTCTCTGGGCTTTCTGAGCTGCTGATTCCTCCCCGCAATTAATTTCAGGGTCATATTTCATTCCCTTTGAATAATCCAACAAGACCTCCGCGTCTGTCAGCAAAGCTTGAATTTTTCTGATATGATCCAATTTTTTTCCTCTCCCTATAGAGCTATATTCCATCAATAATGATTTTGCTTTTAGGCCCAATCTGAAAGCGACGTAGGAAAAAAACTCCCAGTACTCCATATCAATACCGGAGAATTCATTTACATAGCAGTATTCGGCAAGATCAATGATATTTGTAAATTTGTATATAGCTTCAGAATCAGGCTCTTTCTTGAGATTTATCACTGAGTATCTTTTATCTTTTTTATGAAAAATTTTATTATTGATATTGTCAAAAGTATATTTTGGTGGATTCTTTATGCATTTTTGCGGTTCATTCATCTGGAATGTATCTTCAGTCGGATCATAATCCACCAAAGTCTTATAAAAGCGTAGTAGCTTTTGCTCTTCATCCAGCTCTTTGATGTACACATCTCTCTTAAAAGGGCGCTTTTCCAAAACTAACTGAAATATTGATTCTGATTTATTGGGAATCGATCGATATGCAAAAGATTGTTTTTTAGCAGAAGAAATGTGTTCTTTAAAATTTATGAGATAATGCCGTGCATTTGTTTCTGAGTTTAGTTGAAGATTACAAATAGCTGTATTGTGCTTAATAATTCTTGTTTTGCATGACATGGCAACAGCATCCCTGATCCTTGAAACTGAAAGCATGACAGTGTTTTCCGGCAGAGTTTCCATCGGCTTATACAAATCCCAAAACGGGCAATGGATTCAGTCTGTCAGCCCGGCAAAAGGAAACAGTCACCTCACAACATCAAACTGGATCAGCCCGAATACTGCCAGACGCTGGCTGGAAAAACACAGTTTCAACCTTCAAATCCGAGAATATTTTGGTATCTCAAATAGTCGACTGCAACCCGAAAGACAAGTCCTGGTAGCGGAGAGAAAGCCCCCCAACTCCAACAGTTCCAATGATCTTGTATCGGTTGAACGGTTATATCACCACCCTCAAAAAGGATGGTGCCTGCAACAAACAAAAGAATCAGTTGTTATACCATTGACCGGTCAAGAGGCAGCCAGTCTTGTCAGAAGTCTACAGTTGGAAAAAAGGCATACGCAAACACCATTGCCGGTCCTGGAACAGTATATATATGAAGGTGAACATTCACAATATGGGGGAATAAAATCATGAATGAAAAAAATTACAGTGCTTCATATTCAGATGAAAATTTCTGGAATAAGATAACCAAAATGCCGGAAACAGCAGGGTGTTCAGTATTGCGGGCAGCTTTCACCCTCTATGTCCTGCTGCGAGAAGCGTCTACACCATTGTGGGCAAAAACTGTTATCGTCGGGGTCTTAGGTTACCTGATTTGCCCGGTAGATGCCATACCGGACATTATACCCGGAGTGGGCTTCACTGACGACCTGGTTATCATGACTTTGCTCATCGGCCAGTTATACGCCTATATAAATAATGATGTCAGGAAAAAAATAGACTCTATGCTCCCTGAACGCTGTCAGGGTGCCTATGGTATTGAACCTGATTATAAATCCTGACCCCAAAGGAATCTCAGCTTATATTGTCTGAGATTCCTTTTTTAAGCCGAATTGAGAGTTCATTTTTCTTTTGAACAGTGGTAGTCTGATGACCTTTAATGTGAAATTTTTACTTTTCAAAGGATATTAAATGAATGAACAAAAACTGACAGAAAAGCTAAAATTGATAGAAGCTCTTTTTGCCGGGGCAACCACGGAGGGGGAAAAGGATGCGGCGTTTAATGCTCTCCAGAGAATTAAGAATCGCTTAAAAGAGACCCAAAGCAGCGACCCGCCGGTAGAATACAAATTCTCCATGTCAGATGTCTGGGCCAGGAAACTATTTGCAGCTCTGCTGCGGCGATATGACATCAAGCCATACAGATATTACAGGCAGCGACATACCACTGTCATGGCAAAAATTCCCAAAAGTTTTGTGGATGAAACACTGTGGCCTGAATTTGAAGAATTGAATAAGACCTTAAAAGAATATCTTGAAGAGATCACCAACAGGGTTATTTCTGAATCTATTCATTCTGACAGTTCTGAAGCTGAGGTGGTTAAGCAGTTGAATTGATCTGATTTCGCCGCTTAGCCTGTAAATTTATTCCATTATAAACTCTGGTTAACTTTTTGATGAAAGTTAACCAGACTGTCTCCACGACCAACACATCTTCAAAGATTGACAATGTTTGTATTTTTGCTATTATTATATAGTATCCAAATAGATAAGGAGGCTTGTATGCATATCTCACTAACACCTGAGCTTGAAACCAGGGTAAAACAAAAAGTAGCATCAGGTTATTACAACAATGCCAGTGAAGTGATTCGGGATGCTTTGCGCTTCTGGGAAAAAAATGAAGAACTGGTACAGCACATGAAACTTGAAATGTTAAGAGAACGCCTATCAATTGGTGCCGAGCAAGCTAAACGGGGGGAATTTGTTGCCCAATCCGTGAGCGAAATTATTACTGAGGCCAGGAATGCATAAATACCGTCTCACCCCTTCAGCAAAATCAGATTTAATAGATATCTGGAATTATACTGTTGAAACATGGGGCGAGAAGCAAGCTGAAAAATATCTTCACGACATTGAGGACAAGCTTAACCAACTTGCGGCCAATCCGGGACTTGGAAAACAACGACATGAAATTGCAGCTGGATATTATTCCTTTCCTGTGCAGAAACACATCATTTTTTATCTTATATCAGACAGCTATCTTGATATTATTGGTATTTTACATGGGAAAATGGATATAGACAAAAATTTAATGTGATTTGCGACTTAAACTTAAACTGCTGGGCAATGATTGACATTGAGACCCGTATCCTTCCGCTCCCCCCAGTCCTTTGAAACGTCTTTGCCTCAGATTTTTAGCCAAATTCTTCGAATTTTAAACGGATCGATAAGAAAATGAATTATACTGACTGGCATCTACCCGTTTTTAAATGAAAATTAATCAGATTATTGGTGGTAGTTTATTTAGGGTTCCTCTTTTTCTCCTTTTTCAATACTATCCGCCAACTCATATGCAATACTGCTGCTTTCAAGGCGCATGATGCTTTCTTCTGAATAGCCAAAGCTCAAAAGATTAATGCTGCCGTACCAGGTTATTTTGTCATCAACAATTGCAAATTTCTGATGAATGTTCGATCTGAATATGAAACGGATTCCGATCTCTTCGGCTGTTTTAAATATTTGCTCCAGTGATGATCGTCTGTCTTCTTTAAAATCGTGAGCAGGCCTCGTAATAATTGTAATTTCCACCTGATTTTTCAGAATTTCATGAAAATGATCGTTCATTTGAAGCATTCTTTTTTTCGTAACAAATGGACTGACAATCAACAACCGCTTTGATGCCATTAGGATATCTTGGAGATAAACGGGGTAAAAGTTGTTTTTATTGAAAATAATGTTGGTTGGTGCTTCCGGCAATGATGCAATTTTTGCTTTATAGCCGATTGCAGCGTACCCCTTGAGTCTTTTTCCATACATCTTTTCAAGCATTCTTACGTGAATATCAACGTAATCGTAAATCTGGACGTCTTTTTTATGCTCTGAGAAACGATGTAACCTCCCGGCATATTGCTGAAGTGTCCCCTTCCAGGCAATCGGCATGGCCAAAAACAACGTATCAAGACGGGCCTCGTCAAACCCCTCCCCGATATAGCTGCCTGTTGCGACAAGAACAAAAGATTCCGTATCCGGTATGGAATTAAGTTCTTCCATTAAGTTGGCAGTCTTCTTTACACCCATCCCTCCTTTAAGGCATATTACGTTTGGAATCCTTTTCCTGAGCATCTCTCCCAAATCATCGACGTGGGCGACACGCCCTGTCAAAATCAATGAGTTTCTCCCTTTTTGATGGCATTCGACTACATCATCTACAATCAGCTGATTTCTTATTTCATCTGATGTGAGATGAGACTTAATCTCCTGAATAGTAGGTTCTGAATCGTCTGTGACCGAACCGATTCTAAAAGATGTAAATCTTGGGATCAAATAATGCTCAAATGGTCTTTTTTCTGCCTGTTTTTTCGCATCAACAGAAAATCGAACAGGCCCGCAGTAAAAAAAGATAATCGGATGATGCCCATCCGGACGGGAGGGGGTTGCAGTCAGGCCATAGACATATTTAGCTGTCGCATGTTTAAGTATCTGTTCAAAAGTAACTGCCGGTACATGGTGACACTCATCAACAATTATCATTCCATAATTTTTTATTGCATCTTTTACATTTCCCCCAATGTTCATTGACTGCATAATCGCAATATCAATGATAGAACTGAGCCTGTCCTTCCCAGCGCTCATATTCCCAATCAAACTCTGTTCTTTTTTTCGTCCTCTTTTCTTCGGCGGCTCTGGTAATGTTTCATTGATAGTCAGAAATTGATCCAAACGGTCCCGCCATTGGGAGAGTAACTGTTGCCTGTGGACTAATACCAGAGTATTCACCTTCCTTGTACTGATCAATTTTGCCCCAATAACAGTTTTCCCAAACGCAGTGGCGGCTGACAACACCCCATTGTTATAAGCTAACAAGGCGTCAACCGCTTCCTGCTGTTCTTCTCTTAGTGTTCCATTGAACTCAACATTGATCGTTTTTCCTGAAATTGTCTCATCTTCAACTTCTGGAAAAACCTTCAATTCATTGAGGCTTTGTATGATGTCATCTTCGCATCCCCTCGGCAGTGCCAGATAATCCTCAAAATCATCGGCACAGGATATGATTCTCGGCTTTCCATATGTTGATATCCTCATGGCCTGAGCTTTGTAGAATGCCGGATTCTTAAATGCCGCATATCGCTTGAGCGTATTCAACGCCTTCTGGCTCAATCCGCTTTTTTTAATATAAAGCATACTGGATCGAACAATCTTGACCGTTCCAGAAAAATCATCTTTTTTCAACTCCGTTTTTTGTTTTACCCATGGTTTTTCTTTTGAATCTCCATCTTTAAGCAATCCAAGTTCATTACCCTTGCTCAGCTTTTTAATGATTGCCGTTAAAAGCTTCTCATCCAATTTTTCAATATTTGAAAGAAAACCCCATTGATCCAGATAAGGCACAAAATTTTCGTCGATGAAAACTGAATTTCCATTATCTCTGGCTTTTTTTTGAAGTGGTAATGCTATCAGATTACCAAATCCTCCTTTTGGCATAGTATCCTGATTGGGAAACAACCTGTCATAAGATGAAAATGAAATTTTGTGCCGTTTATTCATAGAGTAGGTCAGGAGTGCAGTCCCCAATTTTCGAGCAAGTGCGGCTTGGACTTTATCCTCAAAAAAGAACCAGGCGTGACAGCCATTGCCGGATTGAGACCGCTCTATAGCTATTGGGATTTCAAAGTGAGAGCATGTCTCCCGTATTACCGAAACGTCTTTCTGCCAGCCATCCTTATCAAAATCAATGGCTAAAAAATGGCACGTCTCATCGAACTCCATTGGATATATTCCAATAATCATTTCGCCTCTGAGATGTTTTTCAACGGCAGCTTCATTTAAAGGTGAGTATCGTTGCTGATTACATTTGGAACATTTGACTTGGGGTTTGTTACAAATACCAGGTGTCCATTCATTCAAACAATGGGGGCTGTATCCTGAAAATCCCTTTTTATTCTGCCATTTCTTTGCGTACACATCGTTTCGCCCTTTGAACAATGACATGAACAGAGAAACTTTTTCATTGATGGAGGAATATTGATTAACCGTTCCTTCAACATAAATTTCAGCATGTTCGAAACTGTCAACAGACTTCTGCTCAGAATCAAATGCATCTTTCTGTTTTGATTGCGTGCTTTGAATATAGCTTAATTTAATGCTGCTGGTGGGATTTGGTTGAGATTCTAATTTCCGAATTTTTGCTCTGAGGTCCTCATTTTCCTCAAGAAGCTCATCGTATTTCTTTTTCAGGCTATTGTATCTGTCATCAGTCATTCATCCGATACACTATAATTTCTGTAAAGATCCTTTGATTCTCTTTGGATCTCTTCTTAAATCGAGCACCCGCCATACAGTGGCGATGGATTCTTCCCTTAGTTTGTAGTAAACGGCGTATGGAAATCTTTTCGAAAGCATCCGATGATAACCGTAGAACATTGGATGAATACCGGCGTAGAGAGTTAGAGAATCGATATCTGAGAACAAAGAATCAAAAAAGTATTCACCCAGCCCTTCGCTTTGTTCCCCATAGAACTGTCGGCCTTCTGCCAAGTCTGCCATGGCCGAAGAGAGAATCTCAATTTTCATTCAAAGTGTTTCCGTAGCTCTTTTTTGGCAGTATGCCAATCCACAACTCTCTCTTTACCGTCTGCAAGGCGTTTTTCTGTTTCCTGAAGGGCCTTTTTATGCCAGGTCGGTGATTCGAGTAGTTCTTCCTCTGATAATAAATCCGCCCACAAGGCATCCACCATCCTTAGTTTCTCTTCTCTGGTAAGGTGTTTTATTTCTATTGCATTTTGCATAATTCAATCCTTATTGTATTTAATGAAAAATTAGCACTAATGGCTTTTATTGTCAATTTCATCAAATAGTTTTACCAGAGAAATGACCAGCCACAACACCGACATTAAAACAAAACTTCCGGTCCCCCTCCGGTCCTTCAAAACTTCTGAAATAGTCTCTTCAAAATCTGTATTGAATTGAAACAGTAGGTCTTTTGCCTGCTCCCTGAATCGCTATCGGAAAAGTGTTATTTCAATTATCACTTCTGGATTTTAAAAATTTTTTCGTTTTTTTTATTGATTTGATTGTCGTGGGAAACATGATGAATATTCTGGGTCTTCCCAATTTCATTCTATCGCCCGAAACCAGCATTATCAGGGTCTCTCACGCCGGAAACCGGGGTTCGATTCACCGTGGGATCACCAAGTATTACAGATGGTTACACTTTTCGTGTGTAACCTTTTTTGCTTTAAATCCCCCCTTAAAACCGCCCTATTTGCACACTATTTACACACCATTGCAAGATACCCAACCAACAAAACAAAGGGGTTAAGCTTATCATTTACTTGGCCTGTTTTAAATGTTAATGACTCTTTTAAAATATTTATTAAAGGTAAACATGAACACTGAACATAAAGTCATATTCTCGAATTCAAAAAGCATGCAGGAACTTTCAGATGAAAGTGTGGATTTATTAGTGACATCACCACCATATCCCATGATTGAAATGTGGGATGATATGTTTTCACAACAGAATCCAAAAATAAAACAAAAATTGGATACAGGCAATGTCTCTGCTGCTTATGAATTAATGCACAGGCTGCTTGATGAAATATGGAAAGAAGCTTACAGGGTTCTAAAATCGGGAGGCTTTGCATGCATTAATATAGGTGACGCGACAAGGACTATTAATGGAAATTTCGCCTTATATACCAATCATGCTCGAATACTTAACTATGCCCAAAAAATCGGTTTTTCTTCTCTGCCATGTATTTTGTGGAGGAAACAAACGAATGCTCCGAATAAATTTATGGGTTCAGGAATGTTACCCGCCGGAGCATATGTGACTTTAGAGCATGAATATGTGTTGATTTTACGAAAGGGTCCCAAAAGAGTATTCAACAAAGAAAAAGACAAGTCAAACAGGAGGGAAAGCGCACTTTTCTGGGAGGAGCGCAATCTGTGGTTTTCTGATGTTTGGTTTGATATAAAAGGCACACCTCAGGCTTTAAATAACAAGGATACTCGAAAACGAAGCGCAGCCTACCCTTTTGAGCTTGTATACAGGCTGATAAATATGTATTCCGCCAAAGGCGACTTGATCGTTGATCCCTTTCTGGGAATGGGAACAACTGCAATTGCGGCCATGGCCTCCGGGAGAAACAGTGTCGGCTATGAGATTGACAGCACTCTCCAGGAGATAAACAAGTGTTTTCAAAATGCTTTTCTCAAGACATCCCAAGAATTAATTCACCAAAGACTGCTTAATCATATTAAATTCATTCATCAGCGAATGGAATCTAAAGGCAAGTTAAAACACGAAAATATTCACTATGGATTTCCCGTCATGACCGCTCAAGAAAGGGAGCTTTTAATTAATGATCCTGTTGGAATCAAAGCATTGGATGAAAATACAGTAAAAGTAGAATACTCTACTGAGCCTCAACAAGAATTCTGCAAAGACTGGTCAGAGTTTTTCGAAAGCACCAGTAACACTAATGATTTAATTCCTCTTGATTCTATCGTTGGTAAATGCTCCTACATTAAGCTCATTGAATAGAGTAAATCCCAGGATCATCAATCCACCAAGGATCTGGACAGGACTCATGGATTCATTTAAGATCGCAACTGAAATAATGATGGCAACAAGGGGATCAATATAGCTGAAGATAGCAGCTTCCTGCCCTGTCAAATCTTTCAGCGATGAAAAATAGAGGCAATAAGTGATCCCTGTATGAACCGTACCAAGAAACAACAGGTTAAACAGCCCCCACCGGTCCAGGCTGATGATATGAATGCCTGTGGTCAGGTAAATATAGGGCAGCAGAATGATGATGGCGGCAAAAAACTGAATCAATGTCCGGTCAATACCGGTGACGGATTTGATATGTTTATTTAATAAGATCACCGTGGCATATAAAGCAGCAGCTGCCAGCCCAAAGGCGATTCCAGTAAAATTTGCATGGGATTGTTCTGTACCGCTGACACCAATGATCATAACAAGCCCTGTGGTTGCCATAATAAAACAGATGATCTGTTTACAGCTTAACTTCTCTTTAAAGAGTATTGGAGAGGCGATCATCACAATAACAGGTGCAAAATAGTAACTGAGTGTCGCTATGGAGACAGAGGTATAATGATAGGCCTTGAACAGAAAAATCCAGTTGAATGCCATGGCACAACCTGACAGGAAAAGTATGGGGAGCTCTTTTTTTATCCGGGCAAACAGGAGTTTTTCAGCGGTTAGAGCTTTATAAAGAATGATGGCAACAGATGCAATCAGGGCTCTGAACAGGGCGATTTCTTCCGGAGGCAAAGAGATGTTTTTTACAAACAATGCCAGTGTACCGAAAACTGCCATGGAGATTACTATTTTAAGTTTTGCACTCATTGTTGTTTTTCAGCAATCATTTTAATCGGTTTTTCCGTATTTATCCAAAATCTGTACGGTCGAAATATTCTCAATGGATTACAATTGCGTCCTTCATAAAGTATATTTGAATATAAAGCAAGACTTCAACGCTTCCCACATTGTCTATACTAATGGCAATCCTGTCTGTATGATGCCCTCGGCTCATATAAAGGAAAAACAACTATTTCTTTCGAATATTAAACAAAAAGCAGATTAAATTTCTCTTCATTGAATAAATTCTTGATAAAAGCATATAAACCTGAACTAATTATACTTGATGAATTTTTCTTTCTGACCGATTATTGCAGATCTTGGAAAATTCCCGTTGTCTTCATTTGCGATTTTATCGGGGTACCGCGATCTCCTTTTTTTAAAAATCCGTTCCGTTCCAGCTTGGAAGCTTTTTTTGATTGGCTTTTGTTTTCCCACCTTCCGAAAAGAGCAGACAAATGGATCTATGTGGGTGATCCTGAACATATCCCCAAGTAAGAGTGGCGGTTACGAATCAAAAATAAAAATATCTTTCCTGTCGAACCAATCACCAAGCTTCAGTATAAAGCACCTCCATCACGAGAATCTGCTCGAAAAGAATTAGGATTTAAAAATGATGAAATAGTCATTACTGTAATTGTGGGTTGCTCAGGGATAGGAAAATATCTGCTTAAGGCAGTGAAAAATGCAGTGCCGCAATAGGAGAAAACCATCAAGAATCTCCGAATTGAACTCATTTGTGGATATGGTATCGAGCCATCGAGCTTAGGGATTGAAACAGAAAATCATACCAATGTTCATGGGTATGTCAAAAATATTGAAACATTTTATGCACTGGTTTTCCCAATTAAAACAGATGGAGAAACAGCAATCTCAATTGGAACTCACAGCTATATTGAAAAGCCTCTTGATAAAGATCGGTCGGCTTTCATAATCCGTAAGACCTTAGATAATCTATAAAGCGAATTGTTTAGTTACAAAAAAGTTACAAGTTTGTGAATGGGCTCCTATAGCATGCTTTAAAGACAGCGGTTTCCACAATAAATATTTTTTAATTATAAAAAAAGATCCTCTCCTTGTACTAAGAATAGGGGTATTCACATTATGGCCCTTTCAGGGGCAACGCTGGCAACATTCTTTGTTACAAAGGCGCACAGTCGACCGGTATCGGAATTACAATTTCCGTAGCTGTTGTAACTGGTTATACTGCAGGAAAAGTAATTGGAATTCTTGGCAACAGATTGGTTCCATATGAAGACCTATAAAAATTTTCCCTGTAATATAATATCGCTGTGCTATAAAAATTCCAAAATTGTCTTATGTTTTTGACAAAAAGGACGATTTTGTAACATACCGGAATCAAACTCCAGCGACTGGATTTAAATTGTCTTATATTTCAAATAGATAGCTCCAGGTTTTGGTGTTGGCACAAGTGTTGCTTTAGAAATCCAACGAGGATATGCAATATTAATCTCCCTAATGGGAAAATGAATTATCAGGAGAGCTGAACAATGAATAAACGGTCTGAAATCATAAATGCTATAAATAAACATAAAGCCCCAAAAACCACATTTGACTATAAAGATAAAAACTCCATTGATGTGTTTGGTAAAAATGTTTTCAGCATGTCGGTAATGAAAAAAAGACTACCCAAGGATATCTACAAATCCTTAAGTAAAACAGTTGAAAATTATTCTACACTTGATGCCGGTGTTGCTGATGTTGTGGCAAACTCTATGAAAGACTGGGCAATTGAAAAAGGTGCAACGCATTATGCTCATGTATTCTTCCCGCTTACCGGTGCGACTGCTGAAAAACATGATAGTTTTCTGGAACCGGATATAACGGGTAATGCAATTGCTGAATTTGCAGGAAGCACTTTAATTCAGGGAGAACCTGATGCCTCCAGCTTTCCAAACGGCGGCCTCCGGCAGACGTTTGAAGCCAGAGGATATACTGTCTGGGACGTAACAAGTCCGGCTTACATCATGGAGAGTCCTAATGGTGCGACATTGTGTATTCCAACCGCTTTTCTTTCATGGAAAGGGGAAGCACTTGATAAAAAGACGCCGATCCTCAGATCAATGCAGGCTTTAAATACACAGGCCCAGAGAATATTAAAACTTTTTGGAGATGATTCCGGAAAAATGGTTGCTGCAACATGTGGAGCCGAACAGGAATATTTTCTAATTGACAGTGCATTTTATTCTGCACGACCGGATATCCAGGCTTCCGGCAGGACGCTTTTTGGCGCGCCCTCTGCAAAAGGACAACAATTTGACGACCATTATTTTGGCGCAATTACCGACCGCGTGCTTGCTTTCATGTTTGATGTGGAACGAGAACTCTATAAACTTGGAGTCCCTGCAAAAACCAGGCATAATGAAGTTGCGCCCGCACAATTCGAGGTTGCCCCTGTTTTTGAAACAGCCAACCTTGCCACTGACCATCAGCAGCTTGTCATGGTAACTCTTAAGAAATTTGCCAAAAGACACGGCATGGAATGTCTTCTGCACGAAAAACCATTTGCAGGAATTAATGGTTCTGGTAAACACTGCAACTACTCCTTTGGAAATGCAACCCAGGGCAACCTTCTTGATCCAGGCGCGACTCCCCATAAAAACGCTCAATTTCTTGTATTCTGTGCAGCCATTATCAGGGGAGTTCACAAATATTCAAAGGTGTTGCGTGCGGTTATCGCTTCCGCATCCAATGACCATCGTCTCGGGGCAAATGAAGCACCTCCTGCAATTATTTCAATCTTTCTTGGCGAACAGCTTGCAGATATTTTTGAGCAGATCCAAAAAGGCGGCGCTACATCTTCAAAAGAAGCCGGTATCATGCGGATCGGGGTTGATGCCCTTCCAGATCTTCCAAAAGATGCCGGTGACCGTAACAGGACAAGCCCTTTTGCTTTCACAGGCAACCGTTTTGAGTTCAGGGCGGTTGGCTCTGACCAGTCTGTTTCAGGTCCTCTTGTGGCGATGAATACCATTTTTGCTGATTCAATTGACTATATTGCCACAAAACTTGAAAATGCAATCAATGGTGATTCGTCAAAACTGAATGCTGCTATTCAGGATGTAATTAAAAATATTTTAGACGAACACGACTCAATCCTTTTCAATGGCGATAACTATACGGATGAATGGCACAAAGAGGCTGAAAAAAGAGGACTTCCAAATCTTAAAACAACACCGGATGCGCTGCCTTCCTTAGTTGACGAAGATGTCCTGGAAATTTTCAGCAAATATGGAATTCTTTCCAAAGATGAAATGGAAAGCCGGTATGAAACATATCTTGAACAATACGTTCTCAGGATTGATGTTGAAGCCAAAACGGTTGTCCAAATGGCTAAATCAATTATTTATCCAACAGCTGTTCGCTACCAGACCGAACTTGCTGATAACTGCCTGAATATGAAAGAACTGGGCATAGCGTGTGATGATTCAATTCTTAAGGAAACAGCTAAGCTTGTTATTGCACTTAAGGCCGGTATTGATGAGCTTGAAACGCTTATTGCGCACAAAGAAGATGATGAACTTGCACAAGCAAAAATGTGCTGTAACAAGGTTCTTCCTGCAATGCTGAAGGTTCGCAAAACAGCAGATAAACTGGAAGGTATTGTTGCTGACGATCTCTGGGTGCTTCCCAAATACCAGGAGATGCTTTTTATCCGATAATAATTTACTCTTATACATAGATACCTGAGCCTTTTTCACAAAAGAATCGGGTATCTATTTATTACTTGACCTTATTTCCAGCATATCTGCTATACTTCATATTTATAAAAGGGGCATAAATGATTCAGTTAAATATTGTATTGCTGGAACCGGAAATACCACAGAATACTGGAAATATCGGCAGGACCTGTAATGCCATGGGTGCTGTCCTCCATTTAGTGGAGCCGCTGGGGTTCTCTGTTGAAGATAAATATTTAAGACGCGCCGGGCTTGATTATTGGAAAGAGCTTAATGTAAAATATTACAAAGATTATTCTGATTTTCTTTTAAAAAATCCTGAGGGACAAAAAGTACTTGTCTCACAAAAAGCAACAAACAGATGCGATCAGTTTCATTATGACACCCCGGTCTTCTTGGTTTTTGGAAAGGAATCCGTGGGACTGCCTGAAAAAATGCTTTTAGAAAAAAAAAAGTGCAGCGTAAGAATCCCAATGGCTGCTCACACCCGGTCCTTAAATCTGGCGAATACGGTTGCGATTCTCAGTTACGAGGTCATGCGGCAATATGCGTTCGCAGGACTTAAGACTACAGGAAAAATCGAGTCGACCCCATCTGTCAGAACTGCCCTGGATGGCTTTACAAAAAATAGCCCCCATCCATAAAAGGAACTTAAAATTGATTGATTTTAACTTTTTTGTAAATCCGCAGGTCCTGTTTGGACCTGGCAAACTCGAACACTTGCCACAACTTATCAAAAGGTATGGGAATACCGTCCTGATAATTACGGGTTCGCAATCATTTTTAAACTCAGATCACTGGGCCAATCTATCCACCACATTAGAAAAACAAGGCATTGACTATTTCCAAGCCGTCATCAGTGGAGAACCCACACCTGCAATGATCGATGGTATCGTTCAAAATTATCGCCATCATAATATTAATATCATTGCTGCCATAGGGGGCGGAAGTGTTATTGATAGCGGCAAAGCCGTATCAGCAATGGTGACCAAAAAATTGCCGGTGGTTGAATATTTAGAAGATGTGGGGACCCAAGTTCATGATGGCAAAAAAATTCCCTTTATTGCTGTACCAACAACATCAGGGACCGGCAGTGAAGCCACAAAAGATGCTGACATCCACCAGGTGGGGAAAAACGGATTTAAAAAATCGTTGCGACATGATCACTTTATTCCAGATATCGCCATTATTGACCCGGAACTGACCATAAACTGCCCGGCCAACATCACTGCTGCCTCTGTGATTGGTGGTCTATTTGATATTCCCCATGGCGTAATTTGTGGCACACTGCTGGCTGAAACAACCCGAAAAAACATTGAAGAATTGATCCGGACCGACCCAAACGGTATTGCTTTAAAAAAATATGAAGAAATCGCCCATCTTCTTGATCCCTCATGCCACCTGGAAAAGCCAAGGGAGAGATCCCATCACCTGATATCACTGCTGGATGAATTGACAAACCAATTAAATATCCCAATCCTTAGTTCCTATGGCCTGACAGGCAAAGATATTGACCGAATCGTCAAAGCAACCAAGCAAAAAAACAATCCAATTAAATTATCGACCAAACATTTGTCCCGGATATTGCAGGCAAGGCTTTAACCAGATATCCACTTGCATTAGAATAAACAAAAATATAATATTGGGTCTGTTATGGTATTGATAAATAAAAATCATAACCTGACATTTTCATCATTTAACCTGGAGTGAAGCCATGAACAAATATGTTGGCGCCATTGATCTGGGGACAACCAGCAACAGGTTCATCCTTTTTAACAAACAAGGTAATATTTTCAAATCTGCTCAAAAAGAGCACAAACAGATATTTCCAAAACCCGGGTGGGTGGAACATGATCCCATGGAAATCTGGGAGAACACCTGCGCGGTGATTCAGACTGTCATGAACACATCAAGGATTTCACCTGATCAGATCGATTCCATCGGAATTACCAATCAAAGAGAGACCAGCATCGTCTGGAATCGCTTGACAGGAAAACCCTATTATAATGCCATTGTATGGCAGTGTACAAGAACCGAAGCCATATGCAAATCCCTGGTGAATCATTATGGCCAGGATTTTTTTCAGGAGCGAACCGGCCTGCCGGTGGCCAGTTATTTTTCCGGACCCAAGGTTAAATGGATACTGGACAATATCAGCGATGCCAAAAAAGAGTGCCAATCCGGCAATGTGCTGTTTGGCACAATAGAAAGCTGGATTATCTGGTGGCTCACGGGCGGACCTGATAACGGCAGCCATATCACCGATGTTACCAACGCCAGTCGGACCATGCTGTTCAACATTCATACCCTGGAATGGGACAAGCAACTATTGGATGCCATGGGTGTGCCTGTGGCGATGCTGCCCTTGATAAAACCGTCTGTTGACTCAAACACATGGGGGACCACCCGCAAGCATGGCCCTTTTGGCGGCCGCATCCCGGTTACCGGTGCTTTGGGAGATCAGCAGGCTGCCCTGTTCGGCCAGACATGCTTTATGGCAGGTGAAGCGAAAAATACCTATGGAACCGGTTGTTTCCTGCTGCTCAATACCGGGACCAAGGTGGTGCGATCCACCCATGGTCTTTTAACAACAGTGGGCTTTCAGATCAACAAAGAAAAAGCCGTGTATTGTCTGGAAGGGTCTGTGGCCATTGCAGGTGCCATGGTTCAATGGATGAGAGATAATCTGGGTATCATAAAAAATGCATCAGAAATTGAAGAACTGGCCAAAACAGTTGATGATAACGCAGATGTTTATTTTGTCCCGGCTTTCTCCGGGTTATTTGCCCCTTATTGGAGATCGGATGCCCGGGGAATTATTGCCGGCCTGACCCGGTTCGCCAACAAAGGCCATATTGCCAGAGCAGTCCTTGAGGCTTGTGCCTATCAGACCCGTGATATTATTATCGCAATGAACAAGGATTCCAATGTTGACTTAAAACACCTGAAAGTTGATGGTGGAATGGTGGTCAATGAAATCTTAATGCAGTTCCAGGCAGATATTCTCGATGTACCGATCATAAGGCCCATAGTCATTGAAACAACAGCCTTGGGTGCAGCCTATGCTGCTGGTCTCGCAACGGGTTTCTGGAGTGACATAAAAGATCTACAAAAAAATTGGTCAGAGGATAAACGATGGGAACCGACCATGAATGAAGGTCAGCGTGATGCCCTGTGTGCCGGGTGGGCAAAAGCCATTGAAAAATCATTAAACTGGCAGTAAATAATTAACCATTATCCAGGAGGAATATCATTACAGCCCTGTGCGGGTCGATTCAGGGAATTGAACACACACGATCATGGAAATAACGGAGAACAAAATGGCACAAACACCAATGAACATCAATGAACTTAAACAGATGGCAGGGGTAATCCGATGTGACATAATCGAGATGATCCACGCCGCAAAAGCGGGACATCCGGGCGGTTCACTGTCGTCAGCAGATATTGTCACCGCCTTGTATTTCCGGATAATGAAAATCGATCCGAAAAAACCGGATTGGGAAGACCGGGATCGGTTTATTCTTTCCAAAGGGCATGCTTGGCCGTATTTTGGGTTCTGCTAAACAAATAGGACGAATTCCCCACGGGAATTCCAATAACTCTTTGGTATCAATAGACAAATATTGTTTTCAGCCTTCCAGAATTTTTGATGAGATTTACCTTCTTTTTTTGGAAGACTCAAAGGTGTGAATTATGTATTTTTTCAACTGACTACGCAACATCTCATGGGGAATTTGTACCAAATGTTTAATGGGACCCTGTTTTTTAATCAGAAGTTCGCAATTGAAGGTTGCGACTCTAACTTTTTGGCCTGCTAATGCGGAACCGGATACAATCACAACAAAAAAAAAACAGGCTGCCAGTACGATGAACAAATTTTTAACAAATGTTTTCATTTTGATTCCCTTTATTGAGGTTGGAAGCTGATATCTTATACGAAATCGAAGACAGGATTTCAATCCGGGTATACCCTGAGTTTTAATAAAAAATTACAGCTAAATTGACAAAGGTTTCTATCTGAACTATTATAAGTCTAAAAGTAGACTTATCGAAAGGATAAAGCAATGGCACTGCCGTTATTAAAAGACCAGGAACTAACAATCCCCCAGGTAATAAAATCCCTTGAAAAAGGTCTTCCTGTCTCCATGTTCACAAGAATTAGACAAAGCTTAAATATGCCTGATAAAGATCTTGCCAAAGTGATCCGATTGCCAAAAAGCACATTGGCTGCAAGGAAGAAGAAAGGCAGGTTCAGTTTTGAAGAATCGGAACGGCTTTACCGGGTGCAGCGGCTTCTTGAAAAGGCAATTGACGTATTTGGGAATGTGGAGCCGGCCAGAAAATGGCTTAAAGAAAAAGCCTATGGGTTAGGGAATGTATCTCCGTTGGAGCTTGCCGGCACTGAAGTTGGTGCAAGAGAAGTGGAAAACCTTTTAGGTCGCATTGAACACGGGGTTTTTTCTTGATGAAAATCATTTCATACCGCCTGGTCAAAGAAAAGCATGCTCACAGGGCGCTTGACGGTGAAGGAGCCCGGCTTTACGGTGGCCGCTGGAATAGCCAGGGGGTTTCTGTTGTGTATACTTCGGATTCCCTGGCGTTATGTTGTCTTGAGATTTTTGTGAATCTGCCGTCGTATGATCTGCTTAAAGATTTTGTGTACATCAAACTTTCTTTTGATGAAAAACTTGTCCTGAATGCCGAATTGGCTGAAGGCAGGAATGACCGGCCTATTTCTAAAGTGTCCCAGGGGATAGGGGATAAGTGGATTCTGGAGCAGGAATCGGCTGTTTTAAGGGTATCAAATGTAATTATTCCTGAAGGCAATAATTATCTGATCAATTTTAACCATGAAGATTCTAATCAAATAAAAATCGGGGACCCGATATCGTTAGATTTTTGCTAAGATTCAAATAGTGTAACGCCTAAGCCCATAATTGGTGTCAAAATAATGTAACGGGAATATACCCCGCCGCCGTACCCCGCCAATCGAACAAATAAACATTACCCCGCTTACCCCGCCGCCAACTGCAAGCCAA
>JBDRQO010000010.1:0-6184 GCA_043826275.1 Pseudomonadota bacterium | reverse complement strand
GGACTACGCTCAAAATTAGCTCAAATTTGAAGTTTTGTAAACTTTTCCGGCAAATATTAATGTGGTTTCTTTTTTCTTTTCAAAAGCTTGATTTTTTTCTCTTGCCATAAATTTGTTGCCCTGATACAGGTACAACATGTTGTACCTGTATCAGGGTGGTGATAATATTTCAAATTTTGGAGGGTTTTTATGGTTTGGGTAATAAAAAGCAAGTTCTATCCTATCCCTATCCCTGAGATTGAGTTGTTTAAGTTCATTTTCTGAAAGATAATTTTTTGCAATTGAAATATCTCTTGTGGTTATATATTTGCCTTGAAAGCTGGTAAGGCCTAAAGATGGTTTGTCTGCGTCAACTCTTTGACTTATCATTTCTGCTGCTGTCTGGCCGTGGATGGCATAATGCATTTTATTTTGAACGGTGGCAAAAAATTCCTTTGTCAGAGCAGCATCATTTTTGTAATCAATGCTGGTTGCATAGATATCTGTCAGTTTCTGATAAAAATTTCTTTCACTGCTTCTGATATCCCGAATTCTTTGAAGAAGTTCTTCAAAATATCTTGATCTTGCGCCTTCCTGTTTCAATCGTTCATCATCCATTGTAAACCCTTTTACAATGTATTCATGAATCCGTTTGATTGCCCACTGGCGAAATTTTGTTCCCTGTATTGATTTTACCCTGTAACCCACTGAAATGATGACATCAAGATTATAATAATTCGGGGCTTTCTGCTGAAATTCGGAAATTCCGAATTTCTTTAACGTCTGGCTTTCTTCAAGCTCTCCTTCGGCATAAATGTTCTTAATATGTTCATTAATCGTTGATTTTGCTTTCCCGAAAAGCATTGCCATCTGGTCCTGTGTCAGCCAGACTGTTTCATCTTCCAATTGTACTTGGAGTTGTGTTGTGCCATCTGAAGCCGTATAAATAATTATTTCTGAATTCTGTTCCATGTATCTTTCTCCGAAATCGGATTTACTATTTCAATCATTTTTAAAGTAACTCTTTACAACTGAATTTTTCTCTAATTACCCTTCTTTCAATATGTTGGCCGATATTTTGTTTGGAGCTGTCAAAAGTTAGGCGATTTGATTCTGATTCATCCAGACCATGCTGTCTTTGGCATATATGGTTCCCGGTGCTTATTTTCTACTGCATTTAATTGTCCGCGGCTTATTATTTTCTTCGAGTTCGTTTGCGTTTATTCTGTTGTTTTTTCTTTTTGGGTTTTTCATCAGCAATCAGTTCAAATGTTTTACCGTGCTTTTTGATAATGTCGTTCCTTAAATCTTCAAGCTTGTCTTTTGGACATCCAAATGCAAGGACAGAATATGCCCAATCCCGCTTTCGGATCATATCGCGGTCAAGTTTGCCGGCACAATCTTCACACAAGCCCAGATCGTTAACCGGCAAAAAGCCGTCACAACCTTGGCATTCAGCTTCATACTGTGGAAAAGCACTGTCCAAATTATCAATGTCTTCGAAGAACTCATTTATACTTTTTTTAGCCCTGATGCAAAAAACATTATAGTTTAAAATCGTCAGGAAATTGAAAACCGGAAATATCCAATCGGTTGTCCGGGAATTCAGTCGGTTTGGTCGACTTTAAACAACACTTTTTATATTTTTTCCCACTGCCACAGGGGCAGGGATCGTTTCTCCCAACCTTCCGGTCTGTCACGATCTGTGGAGGTAAATAATGTTTCCTGCGGCAGTTTAAATAGATTTTCTTTAATTTTTCATGGCGCCTCAGAAGCTGTTTGTAAAAGTCCGGATGTTGTGCTTCAATGGCGGCTCGAATTTCGTCCAGGGGGATTGGAGGAGGAGAATCCTCCATCACGGCCCAGTGTTTTGTTGCATATTTTAATTGAAAGGCACACCAGGGATCAGCCTTCATTGCATCTTCCCCGGCAGGAACAAGATCCAGGATTGCGTCCGTGCATTTACACTTTGGCAGCAGGCAGAATTGGTCTACAATTAGGTATTTTTCTTCATTTATATTGACCAGAATCTGGTCACCATACGGTAAAATACCATTGTAAGCATACATCAACCCATTCAGCTCGACTTCATCATAGTCAAAATAGCCCTCTATTTCGTTGATGTCTGCTGCTTCTGTAATCTTATTTTTATAGGCAAAATGCTTGATTCTCAAAAATTCAAAGTCATCCTCTCCCAGCTGGGATAAAAGCAGGTTTCCAAAAGCTTTTTCTTCAGACGGTAAATCTTTTTTGGGTGACGTCTTTAGTTTTCTCATGTCCAGATCAATTGCCACAGTGTGGGAAAGTTTGGGCAGGTCCCCACGGTTCTGACCTGTCATGAAGGTAAGGTCTATATCTATGGTCATGCAGGTGCAAGCCGGATTGGGACAAACGGAAAAGATACACTCATAGTATTGCTTTCGGCCATCCTCGGCAAGAGCAAGACACTCTTTACCGGTTTTTTTGTCTTTAAAAAATAACATATGTCCTTACTCCTTTCCTTTCAATTCCAAAAATCAGACAATTCCTTGATATCAGGTTTCATGGCAGATTTAAATGACTCAGTTCTATTTCATCCAGTTCTTACATCTCATCATCACGAATTCATTCGTTTTTAATGGCCCGGGTGAGCTGCAATCTCTGATTGTCTGCTCGAACCGGATTGTTCATCAGCTCACCAGAGTGGCTTGGTTAGACCAGCTTTGTTTATTTATAATTCGGTTTGTATAAAAGGTCTCTCTTTTTAAGTTTAATTTTTGATCCTTTTTTTAGTACAAACATTGGAGGAAGTTCTGTAATAACCTCGCCAATAAAATTTTCACTCTCATTCATAATTAATTTTACATCTAAAAATCCGCTTTGATACCCAACTTCATTGTCGATTGGCTTCGAGATAGCAAAAAATGCTCGGACGGTATATATTTCCCCAACATCTATATTAAACTCCTTCTCAAAACTGGGTAACTCCTCAATCATTTGTAATAATTCTCTTGGATAATATTCTTTTTTCTTAGCAGTTTCTGGATTAAAAATATGGTACTTGTTTTTTATTAAATCGATCTGAAATAGATTCTTTTTCTTTTCCATAAAATTAGTCACCGTTTAAAAAATTAATAATACTATGTCCAACCACGGGATAAGATTGAGGTTCGTTCCTCACATCAATCTATCCTTATTTGTTATGACCGCAACACTTTGCAAATATCGGTTATAATTTTTGCCAAACGTTTACTTGACAGTGATTTTAGAGGATATTCAAATTTAGCCATTTCTGCATTTGAACTTTTGTTAAACAATTCTATGATTTTTTTCTTGGTCCATTTTTTTGATAAAAAACCAAACGACATAGCATTATGTTCAGGAGTAAACCAAAATTCTTCACCTGTTGAATCAACAACTTGGATTGTGCTACTACCTTTTACTGGATTAGAAGACATACAGCCTATCGCTAATTCTTCAATGTCAAAAGCGGAGTAAAGCCTTTTGTCTGAGATTATTATCGCAGGATACACTGGGCCTCTAAATAGTATTGTGAATTTTTCTTTTCTCATTTTTTCCTATTTGATTACTGAGTCATAACCAAAATCAACGGCTTGCCTATGCGTTATCATTTCCATGGCCCTGGAGCCTTCCATTTCAAAGGATTCGGATTTTTAGAAAAAAGAGAAGAAATTGCAGGAGATAAGAATTCTTCCACCGCTAAAATAACGTCCTTAAAGTTTTTTGGTACATACTCCTGCTCAAGTCTTTTCCAGAAAGCAGTCCATTGAATTTGTTTGGCATCAATAAAAGAAGTAGAAAATGCCTCTATTCCTAAAGGGATAGGTGTCCCCCGACGTTTAAAGGTTTGGCGGATTGCTTCGGTCAGACTGCCTTCGTCAAAATCAAATAATCTGGCCAAAAGCCAGATATCGTAAAAGTCTTTCATTCGACTATTCAAAATCCCCAGTTTAACCATCGCTTCAAGCTTTTCGGCAATAGAACTTTCTCGACTGTAGCAGTTCAAGAACGGTGCGGGGAAATCAAGCAGGGTTGGGAACTCATGCATTTCAGGTTCAGGGTGGACAGCATCTCCAAACCCTATGTCTACCTGTATATGAATGATCGCTTTATCCAGGTTTCCATGGAACCGTATTCGTATCCCCTTATAATCTGCATCTTCGGTAATTCTTTCACTTCTGATGGAATCAAGATCAAAAACCAATCCATCCGGTTCAACATCAACACTGAGAATATCCTGAATCTGTTTGATGACTTCCGATTCCTCGTTGCTCGTTATCCCAAGCATATCGATATCCATAGTCGGGCGGATTTCTGGTGAACCCCAGACCCTTAACATCAAGGCACCCTTGAGAACAAACTTATTTGAATGATTAGATAGAGAAAATCTGTAAAGAAATCTTTCAATCGCATAGTATTGAAGCAATTCGTTGAATGGTCGCCGGTCTTTTCTGGCACGATCAAGAATCCGCTGCCGGACAGAGCTGGGAATGTTCTTGATCGACTTCATACAAGTGCCTCCAAATATGGTCTCATCACTGATTCAATCCTGCAAATTTTTCCATATTTGATCAGTCCGGTGAGCTCAAATTTTTTTCTTTCCCGATAAAGTTTGAGCGCTTCCAGAACGACATCCATACCAATTTTATTCCGAAATTTAAAACAGTCAGCCAGTGTTTTTTCTATATTATAAATTTTTACAGCTACTCCATCAATTTGATGCGTTTCAATACCAGCAGTATAAGCATCATCTGAAAATTGATGTGACTGTACAGGTGGAAAATCCAGAGAAGGGGGACGTGATTTTCTTGGTATTGCCACTGAAACCGAATGCGGAATCTGGGTCGTTATCCCATGGAACGATAGGGCAGATACAAGGCAGACAACTGAATTGGGGAATCTAAGACTTACAGTTATGAGATCAGGATTGCCAATCGGGGGGAGATCCTTCAAACGGTATACCCCTCTGCTTATTTGTTCTATAATACCTTTATCTCTGAGGTTATAAAGCATATACCGGGAAATACCACGTTTGATAGCCTCGTTCATTCGAAGCTGCCCACCATTTTCATGAAATATTTTTTCAAGTGTTTTTTTCATTGAGACCTAAGACATATTGTTGTTATTTGTTATTATCTGACAACAATATGTCTGATTTTGACCTAAAAATCAAGGTTAAACAGTAAATGGCAGGGCATGATCAGTCATCGTTGCGCATCCGCCGTGAACCACAAAAACTGCGGCATCACCCGCAGCATTTTTTTGTTGAGTTTGTTTATTTCTTCTCAGCTGCATCAATTGATATCATGGGATAAAAAGGTTTAAGATTCAACTCATAGCGCGTACTTTTTAATTTGCCCGTCTTTGAAAAAATTTCTTTATTAACTAAATCTTTTAAATCTCTTGTTGCTGTTGCTGATGTGGTTTTAACAATTGATATATAATTTTTGGCACTAAATCCCCCGGAAAATCCCTTTGGACCTTCTTTGAAAATACGTAATACTGCCTTTTTTTGTCTTGGACTTAGGAGCGCATCATAAGCATCAAAAAATTTAGCCTTGGCTATTACAAAATCAACCAGTTTTATTGTCTGTTTCTGTGCCTCAATAACTGTTTTGCAAAAGTAAAAAAGCCAGGGAGTAATCTGATTGTTCTTATTTTGCAGTTCTAAAATTGCATAATATTCTTTTTTCTTATCACTGATCGTTGAAGATAAAGCGATAAGTGTCGGCTTTCCCAAATTTTGAGACAGGGCTTTCTCCGTCAAGGCCCTGCTAATACGTCCGTTACCATCTTCAAAAGGGTGAATGCTTACAAAGTAAAAATGTGCAATGCCGGCTCTGATTAATGGTGATAATTGTTCTTTCCCACCTGGGGCTGTTCTATTGAACCAGCTTATGAACTGATCCATTTCTTTTTGAATTTTAAATGCGGGTGGAGCAATAAAATGAATTTTGGGTTTATCAATCCGCCCCGATACAACTCGCATGTCATCATTGCTTGTACGATATTTTCCTCTTTCTAAATCTGTTCTCCCGTTAAATAACATGTCATGCCAAACACAAAGTGTTTCATTGGTTAAAGGAGAATTAAAGTTAGTATACAAATCTTTCATCATCATAGCTATACCAGCTTCTTCTGGCTTTATATTGCCATGCAAATATTTTTCTCCCACACCAAATTCTTTGCAGATAGAAGATTGGAG
>JBDRQO010000009.1:0-13155 GCA_043826275.1 Pseudomonadota bacterium | reverse complement strand
CCGCTTTATAATTTCTTCATACAGATCATCCACCTGGGAGGTTGCATCCCGGATTTCGATTTCAGGGTCCAGCAGTCCTGTGGGACGGACAATCTGTTGCGCCACCCGATGGGCGCCCTTTTCCATTTCATAGTCTGCCGGCGTAGCTGAAACATAGATGGTCTGGGGAACCTTTTGTTTGAACTCCTCAAATTGCAACGGCCGATTGTCCTTGGCAGACGGCAATCTGAACCCATGGGCCACAAGGGTTTCTTTTCTGGATCGATCCGCTTTGTACATGGCTCCGAGCTGGGACACGGAAATATGGCTTTCATCAAAGAAAAATAAAAAATCATCATCCATATAATCCAAGAGCGTGGGAGGGGCCTGGCCGGGTTCCCGACCAGTGAGGTGCCTTGAATAATTTTCAATCCCGTTGCAATATCCAATCTCATTGAGCATCTCAAGATCATACCGGGTTCTTTCTTCCAAACGCTGGGCTTCCACAAGCTTGTTATTGGCATGAAAATACTCAAGTCGATCTTTCAACTCTATTACAATACTTTCCATCGCCCGCTTCCGGGTCTTCTGCTTGGTCACATAATGGGATGCCGGATAAATGACCATCTGGTCATAGGGCTTGAGGACATCTCCTTTTAAGGGATCAATTTCACTGATGCCTTCAATGGTGTCTCCGAAAAAATCAATGCGGACGGCTCGATCTTCCTCATAAGCGGGAAAAATTTCAACCCGGTCTCCCCTGACCCGGAACACCCCGCGATGAAAATCAGTATCATTTCGCGTATACTGGATATTAACAAATTTTTCTATGACCGTTTCCCTGGAAATTTCCATATCCTTTGTCAATGTCACCCGCAAATCCAGATAATCTTCAGGTGCACCCAGACCATAAATACAGGAAACACTGGCCACCACAATCACATCCCTTCTGGCCAGAACCGATCGTGTGGCGGAATGCCGCATCTTATCAATCACTTCATTAATGGATGAATCCTTCTGGATATAGGTATCGCTGGACGGAATATAGGCCTCGGGCTGGTAATAATCATAATAAGAAACAAAATATTCCACACAGTTCTCCGGGAACAACGACTTGAATTCATTGTACAACTGCCCTGCCAGGGTTTTGTTCGGCGCAATAATCAAACTTGGTTTTTCAACGCGTTCAATAATATTGGCCATGGTAAATGTCTTACCTGAACCGGTTACCCCTAAAAGAACCTGATGCTTTTCATTGTCCAACACGCCTTTAGATAAATATTCAATAGCAGCCGGTTGATCACCAGTAGGAGAAAAATCTGAAACAAGTGTAAATAATCCCATAATCTATTCTATTCGTCCTTTTATCATTCATCATCTTTGCATCATCTTCTGTATAGAACGTCACCTGACCTGCCATGGTATCAACTTGAAACAAGCCTTACAATATGTAATAATACAGCTATAAAAAATATACTCCAATAAAAGTCACACTCATAAAGGAGTCTGCCATGGAAAATGTTGCTGTCATCGGCGCAAGCCCAAAAACGGACAGATATTCAAACAAAGCGATCAGGATGCTGTCTAAGTATGGTCACACCCCCATCCCTATCGCCCCAAAACATGAAACAATTGAAAATTTAAAAGTATACCCGTCACTTGATAATATCCCGGAAAAAATCGATACAGTGACGCTTTATCTGGACCCGGCCAGACAAGAATCGACTATCAAAGACATCCTTAAACTTGCCCCAAAACGCGTGATATTTAATCCAGACACGGAAAACCCGACAGCAAAAAAACAACTTGAATCTGCCGGTATTGAAGTGGTTGAAGCCTGTACCCTTGTGCTGCTGAAAACCAACCAGTTTTAATGCCCAACAACATTGAAAATCATTTTAAAGAACTGGAACAGACAAGGACAACTCGACTCGATGACGCCCAGGAATAATTCGTTTCCATATAAAAAGGGAGCTAAAATTAGCTCCCTTTTTGTAATGCCTTTTCTTATTATTTACGACGAGGTTGAGACCTTTGCCTGCTTTGAGACCTTGATTGGATTTGAGATCTGTTGGACTGTCTAACCTGCTGACTCACATGCTGCCCAGGTTGCTGCCTGTTATTGACTTGCTTTGTTCTATCAGGACTTGCTCCTGGGCCTCCCTTTTTACCCGGGGGATTCTCCCAGTTCGTTCCCGGACCGCCCTTTTTACCCGGAGGGTTATTGTCATTGTCTCTTTGAACTCTTCTATCAGGGCTTGTTCCTGGACCACCCTTTTTACCCGGAGGATTCTCCCAGTTCGTTCCTGGGCCACCCTTTTTGCCAGGAGGATTGTTATCATTATCCTTTCGCCCTTGTTTACGCTCTTGGCGTTGTTCTCTAAAAGACTGCCTTTCACTTTTATCTATTGAACCATCCTGATTTGTATCCATCCGTTCTGTTCTTTTTTCCTGTCTTTGCTCTTGCCTTTCTTCTTTAAACGCCGATCTTTCACTTCGATCTATTTTTCCGTCTTGATTCGTGTCCACCTGCTCTTTTCTTTCCTGGCGTGTCATTCTATGATCATCGCTTACCGTCGTGCTAACTTCTTCATTTGTACTGGTTTCATCACTCGTGCTGACATCTTCTTGTGCATATGCCAAAGAGCTGATAAAAACGATTGCCACAATCACCCACATCATTCTTTTTTTCATGTTACCTGCCTCCATCAATTAAATGAACATAATCTAATCTTTGTTTTTTACATCTTTTGTTCTGTTCTTTATTGGATTAGACGAGGGGGCAGGAAAAAGGTTTACACAGATAATAAAATTAATTGAATTTTTTTATTATTTCCATTTGTTGGAGCAAATCTTCTTCACTCATTAGAGACGTCACATCTTCTCCCAATTCTGATAATAAAATCATTTCCTGGAGAATCAATTCTTCCTCCAAGGATAAGACTGGCATGGATAAGACTGGCAAGGTGGAATCTTTTTTAATTGTCGGGATCACCTCAGCAGGCTTTTCTTCAATCACTTTGGCAACCTGTATGGGTGTTGTCTGCTTTTTATCTGTTTCACCTGTTGTCGTGGGGGGTTGCTTATTTATAAAAAGAAACATGCTAATGCATAGGACAATTACAGCAGCATAACTTAACCGCCTTAAAGTTGTCATGTCATTCATTTTATCTAAAACCGAAATAAAAATGCTGGATATTGAAACTGGTGTTGTTTTGATTTTCTCATCCAGAGTCACATCATAGTCTTCCCAGAATTGGTCTGACATCTGGGGTGTTGTTTTTTGACTAATTAATAGCAGTGTATCCTGAACGCTTTGCAGTTCTGCAGCACAAGTTTCACACGATACAATATGATTTTCAACCATCTGCTTATCATTTTGAGATAATTCATCATAACAATATAAAGATATTAATTCTTGAAATTTTTCACATTTATTCATGGATTTCCTCCTTAAACTGCTTTTGCAAATTTTTAACTGCTCTATGCAAATGGGACTTTATTGTTCCTTCTTTACTATCCATATATACGGCTATTTCTTTTAACGACATCTGCTCATCATTACGCAAAATAAATACCATTCTTTGTTTATCCGGAAGAAAAGAAATCGCCTGTTCTATTTTCTTTTTTTTCTCTTGTGAGATGAGTTTTTCTAAAGGATTTTTTGTTTTCTTGTCTTCTACTTGAGCAACCATATTGCCATTATCATGACTATTTTTATGTTTAAACTGGGAAAACAGCGTCACATTTAATCTTTTTTTCTTTTTAAAGTCTAAACAAAGATTGATCAATATTCTGTAGAACCAAGTATAAAAACTTGATCCCTGTCTGAACTGACCGATAGCTTTATACACTTTAACAAAGGCCTCCTGAGAAAGCTCCTTGGCATCTTCAACATTGTTTACAAAATTATACGCAATGGCAAAGGCCTTTTTTTTATGATTATTGACCAAAGCATTAAAGGCATGTCTATCGCCATGCTGAATTCTGTATACCAGAATATTATCTTTGTCGTCACCCATTTCTATGTGAATAGTCTCTCCATACTATTTCCGCCTTGACTGTCTGGTTTTTCTTTCACCGGCAGAACCCTGGCCCTGTTGCCGTTGCCTGGGAGTTCTCATCTGTTGCTGTCTTCGTTCCGGTCTTTTGGAAGGTCTTAGTTGCTGCTGACCTTGTTCAGGCTTTTGGGAAGGCCTTATTTGTTGTTGGCCTTGTTCCGGCTGTTGGGAAGGTCTTCTCTGATCTTGTTTTTGATCTTGATATGGTTGCTTAGACGGTTTTGCCTGCTGTTGTCCTTGTGGTCTGCTTTGAATTTTTTTTTGGATCTGAATATCACGCTGGGAATTTTCTATTGTTTTTCTCTCTAATTTCTCGTTAACAAATTTACGTTGATGTTCGATAACGCGTTCAAATTGAGCTGGATTCTTTTCTTTCAGGCTTTTTAATCTAACGGTTTCATGTCTATGATACTTTTTGAGTAACATCCCCTTTTGCTCTGGCTTTTCTTGTTGAATGCTTTGTAGCCGGGCTTTTAAACTATTTTTTTTATTTTCTACTTGTTGTGTAAACTCTTGGGGATTATTTTTGCGTAATTCTTCATATTTTTGTCTGACCTGATCTCTGCGCTCTTTGAGAAATTGTTGAAATTTTTCAGGATTTTCAGTTCGCAGGTGTTCAAGCGTTTCCATCTCACTCTCATTAACCAGCCAATGACCCTTTACTTCCTGAGCGCTGGCTGTGGCAATTAAGGTGACACTTAATAAAAATATGATAAAACTGATTATAATTTTCATGGCAACAGCTCTTTTTAAGTTTCTTTCACCTCTTTCCTATTCGTATCAGACGAGAAAACCACAAAAAAGTTTACTTGGGTTTTCACTTTTTGAATAATCCATTTTCTAAGGAAAGATATCAAGGTAATGTTTTTAAGATAAACATTTTGATATTATTTTGCATAATATCTTTGCCAACATCCACAATATCATTGTGTCCACATTTTTCTATTTCCACAAGCTGAGCCTTTCCTTTGAAGTTCAACACCTGTTCTCTGGCAAAAGTGATGGGAATAATGTCATCATCAATACCATGGAAAAAAATCGCTGGAGAAATGGATTCTTGAGCCCAGATATGTGCCAAAAACTTATGCTTTAAAAGATATTTAACCGGCAGCCAGGGATAGTGCTTCTGGGCAACATTGGCAATTGATGTATATGCTGAGATCAATATGAGCCCTGAAATTCGAGTTTGCGTAGACACCCATGTGGCAACACCCGTTCCCAAAGATTCTCCCATTAAATAAATGGGCAGCGACCCTGATCTTGTCTTCTTTATTTGCGAAACAAGCTCCTGGGCTTGTTTAAGGATCAGCTTTTGACCCGGTGCGTTACCATCATCTCCATAGCCTGGGTATTCGAAAATCACAAGATTTGAATTCATACCAGATAATAGATCCCAAAAATACGTTCGATCACAGGCATTTCCCGCATTACCGTGGAAGACAATGATCCAGCTATCCGGATTTGAAGCTTCTTTTAGATAATATCGAATGCCATTGGAATCAATTGCCTTTGCATTGTAACGATCCATTTGTGGACATGCACCAAATGGCGCCCCCATTGGGAAGAACAGCATCTTTTCCTGAAGAAAAAAGAGTGCCACTCCAATCACACAATAAAACAGGAGCCCTATTCCAATGATTTGTATGAAAATTTTCATAATTCAATCAATTATAGGGCAGGTCTTTGTTAATGACAAACAAAATTGAGGATGGGTCGAAAATAGTTATCACCCTTCTAAAACTCATTTTTTCTACACATTTCCATCACTTTATGCTCACAATTATTTCGTATGATACAGCAAACATGGAATAGATTTTTATTTTTTGTTTAATGATATTTCTATATAAAAAGGAGATAAATCATGGTTGGAAACATTGGAAGCACAAGCAATCTTATCAGTATGATTTCGTATAGTTATCAACAGAGTACAATTGGTTCGCAAGGAGCACAAGGGATTGCTCCACCACCGCCACCTCCTCCGCCGGGCAATTCGAGCGGTCCTTCTGAGGATCCTCTTGGCGTTTTTAATATAGTTGATTCAGATTCTGACAATTCCATATCCGAATCAGAATATAATACATTAACACAAGGCATACTGGAAGTGACCGGCAGCCAATTAAACAGCAGTTTCCTTGATTTCGATACAGATGGAGATGGCAAATTAAGTGGCTCTGAACTGAGATCCGTTCTTGATGAAGCCGGATTTGCTCCTCCCCCGCCACCTCCTCAGCAGGTAATAGCCGCCTATGAAGCCCAGAATGGAGAGGATACAAACTATCAGCCTGCTGATGAAACTTTACTGGCACAACTTTTGGAATATCTGGAAACGCGGGCAAGCGATTTTGATATAACAGCTTAAAAAACAAAAGAGAAAAAAGGAGGTTGATTTCCTTCTGGTACTTTTAAAAGTTGCTTATCTATATGATGAATGAAATTTCTTTCAACCACAAGATATTGTGTCGGGCTTTGATTTGGAAAACCTGTAACTATTAATAATAGTCCGGGCCTTCGAACCCAGCATTTGGGGGATTTCATTTTTGACATAGTCCACAGTGAAAGAAGTTAAAGATACCTATCCAAATCAAAACATTTTCCATCGAAAATTTTAATCATGATTTGTTGCAAGTAAACTTGAGTTTTGGCATATCAAAAATTCGATTACTGACTGACAAATAAATTCATGGCTCGAAAAACCCGGTTTTGTTATCTACCAATCAATAGAGAGATTGATCACCATTTTTTATATCTTCAAAATCTATTCTTGTGTGAGTTGTTTTTATTTAACAATGAAGGTAATGAGAATAGGTCAGAAGAACGATATCAAGCAATATCGGAAGTTATCGATTAAAATCATCAAAGATCGGTTGACATAGAGATTTAACTTAAATATTGTGGTGACGGTTTAATATTGTGGAGAAGTGCTTTGATTTTCTCTTGCACATTCCGAACAGACTCAACAAATCAAACGATCATGGAGTTTAATAAATGAACGAATTTGATGACCGTTGGCTATCGATAAGTGACATATGCAAGCATCTCGGGGTAAGCAAAGACACCGTTTACAAGTGGATTGATAAGCATGCCATGCCCGCCCATCGCATGGGACGTCTTTGGAAATTTAAAAAAGAACAGGTGGACGCTTGGGTTGAAGCCGGTGGTGCAGACGCATCTGAAAAATCCCAAAAATGATGACAGCTAATCGATAAGGTGAAATAGTGACTACGGAATTAATAAAAGATATCTGTGAATTTAGACTGCTGATTGGCTTTCTTGGAGAAAAACATCAGGCCGCGTGGTGGGACTGCTCTTTTTTATCATCTTCCAGCACAGCCTTTCTTGCCCCAATTTATCCCAACTCTATACCATTGGCTAAATACAGTGGCGTAAGCCATGCCGCAGCAATAGTTCATGATGAACATATCGGCATCGGCCGTCATTACCATCTGTACCGCCTCCCTGATTCAATTGAACGGATGTTGTCAAAACGTTTACAGGACAAGGAATTTTCATTACAGGCAAATAAATATTTTACAGACAAAGAAACAGCCCTAAACCGACTTAAGGGACTGGGAGCGATGAATATTGATCGAGCAGAGGGGCCCGTTGCTATGGGTGATTTTTCCGATACAAACCTATATAAATTGCTTGAAAAATCGCTGTCGTATTACCTGACTGCTTTCGAATGCGGCTTTAAGACTTTTCCATATATGAGATGTCTATAATGGATGATAACAGAACGAGATACACAACTCAGCTGCAGGCAGGTCTTGGCCTCATCCAGGAGACCCGGTTGCTGTTATCGATTTACACACCTGAAATGTCCATAGTCCAGCTTCATGAGACAGCTCTTGAATCCGGTCTTTTCCCCATGGTCTCTGCGCGCAGATTAAGAAATATTATCGCAGAATGCTTTTCACCCAGATATTTAAAAACAGATTCAGCTAAATACTTAAAATCATTGCAGCCGAACCTTCCTTCCAATATTTTTAATCAATTATTGTTGGTATTTACTGCCCAGGCAAATCAGATCCTGCTTGATTTTATTAAGGAGGTTTACTGGAAAAGATATTCCAGTGGACGAGACACCTTATCTACCGATGATGCCAAGGATTTTGTCCTGAATGCCGTTAGAGAAGGCAAAACACAAAAAATATGGTCTGACACGTCTATCCGTCGGGTATCATCCTATTTAATCGGGTGCTGTGCAGATTATGGTTTATTGTCTTCAAGGCGATCTTCCATGCGCCAGATCCTGACTATCAGGCTGCAGGAACAAACTTTCTTTTTTTTCTCATACTGGCTGCATTTTTTGGGGTGTGGTGATAACAGTATTATCAATCATGACATGTGGAAAATATTCGGTCTTGAACCGGCTGATGTCAGGGAAGAACTCAAACGGATGTCAAAAAATGGCTGGCTGATTTTTCAGTCGGCCGGCGAGGTGACAAGAATAAGCTGGAGCTATAAAAGCTTAGAGGAGGTTGTGGATGTCATCGCTGAAAGATAATTTTAATAAACTGATGGAGCGCATAAAGTCGGGTCGAGAGTTTGGACATGCCAGTTTTGAACCCATTTTTTACCTTGTCTTCTCCCCTGAGCAGATTCTTGAAGTAAAGCGGCAAATGCCCGCATGGATGGCCAGACTCAAAAATGACGGCTGGAAGGTGCATACATTTTCCATTGCCACAGAAATCAACAGTATTTTAGAAGCTGCTCCCTTACGCAACATCTGGCTGGCAGCCGATTCCAAGGCCCCGTTACAATGGGAAAAAACCAACAAAGCATTGGCAAACACCCTGGGCAATGGCGCCCTTCAAAACAGACTGGAATCGGTTCTTCTTGATCTGGAATCAGATCCAAGAAATATCTTATTGATCACGGATATCGAGGCGCTTCATCCCTATATGCGAATAGGTGCCATAGAAAGTCAGCTGCAGGGCAAGTTCAGCATCCCGACCTTGTTTTTTTACCCAGGAACCCGAACTGGAAAAACGCGGCTCAAGTTCTTAGGATTCTACCCTGAAGATGGAAATTACCGATCCGTTCACGTTGGCGGTTGACAACGAAGATAGGAAAAATATGATGGAAATAAAAACCTTATTTGACTCAAATAAAAATATCTATCGCACCATTGAAAAGGTCATCACCTATGGCGTGTCGCAGGAAGCCCGTCTAAAGGCAGAAATTTTAGAATACGTTGTCACCGACAGTATTGAAGAGCAGTTTGAAAAGCTTCTTGGCAAAATGCAGGCAGCCATGGAAGCTGGCGGAGAGAATGAAGTCGGGGTATGGGTATCCGGATTTTATGGTTCCGGGAAAAGTTCTTTTACAAAGTATTTTGGATTGGCCTTTGATGAAAACGTCAAAATCGACGGTATTCCTTTTATGCAACACCTCCAGGATCGCCTTAAAAAGTCAACCACCAAGGCATTGCTGAATACCGTTGCCAAACGGTTTCCAGCTGCTGTCCTTATGCTCGACCTGGCCAGTGAGCAGGTTGCTGGATCAACCATGGAAGAGGTTTCAACAGTTCTTTATTATAAGGTCCTGCAATGGGCAGGGTATTCCAGGAACCTCAAAGTTGCTGCATTTGAAAGAAAATTAAAAAAAGAAAATCGGTACGAGGAGTTTCTCAACCTGTTCAAGGAACAGACCAATGGTGAAGAATGGAAAAATTACCGCAATGATGAACTTGTCGTGGACAGTCTCATCCCCGAGATTGCGCACCAGATGTATCCTTCTCTTTTCAAGACTGCAATCTCTTTTTCCACGGAAGTAAGTGAAGTGATCCGGTTTGAAAACGATCGTGTCCACGAAATGCTGGAGATAGCCAGGGAGGCCACGGGCAAAGAGTACATTGTTTTTATTGTGGATGAAGTCGGACAATATGTGGGTTCAAGACGAGAAATGATTCTGAACTTACAGGGATTGGCAGAAAACTTAAAAAAAATCGGTAATGGAAAAGTCTGGCTCATTGGCACGGCACAACAGACATTGACCGAAGATGACCCTAAGGCCTCGTTAAATTCCCCTGAGTTATACAAGCTAAAAGACCGTTTTCCGATTCAGATTGACCTTGAAGCCAATGATATAAAAGAGATCTGTTATCGGCGGTTATTGAGCAAATCTCCTGATGGAGAAAATGAACTGGGAAATCAGTTTGATACATACGGCCAGATCCTGAGACACAACACAAAACTTACGGATGCCAGGCTGTACGGTGCTGATTTTGACCGGAAAACCTTTATTGATCTCTATCCGTTTTTACCGGCCCATTTTGATATCCTGCTGCACCTGTTGGGTGCATTGGCAAAATCAACGGGCGGCATTGGATTACGATCAGCTATCAAGGTGATTCAGGATATCCTTGTTGAAGGCTCGGATGGCGTAACGCCGATTGCCGACCAGAATATAGGCTGGCTGGCCACAACCGTCACCCTGTATGATACCCTGGAAAAGGATATTCGCCGGGCATTCCAGTCACTCCATCATTCCGTCGGGAAAGTTCAAAAAATTCGATTTCCGGATTCTCTGCTTCACCAGAACATCTCCAAAACCGTCTGCGTTTTACAGATTTTAGGGAATTTACCTATTACTGTTCAAAATGTTGCAAGCCTGATGCACCCGGGAATCAGTGAGCAATCCGCTTTCGATGACGTAAGAAAAGCAGTGGAAGATTTGATCAGCGACCCTATTGTTCCCTTTGGCGAACAGGACGGGCAATTGTGTTTTTTCAGTGAAAAACTCAATGATATTGAACAGGATCGAGCAATGATTCCGCTTCGGGCCGTCGAGCTGCGACGGATACTCAATGAGGCGCTCAAAGAGGCATATTCGCCTTTGCCCGGAACCCAGCTCAATGGAAGCCTTGCCGTGCAGACCGGTTTGAAAGCCCAAACATCTAACGCGATGATCGTGTCTCTTTCAGGAGACCGCAATACCATTCAGACCATTGTGGAAATCATAGATCCCCGGGAATACGATACCACAAAAGCAAGACTGATTGATGAGAGCCGACATAAATCTTCACAATACCATATTTTCCTTTTGGGTCGTTCTACCCCGGAAATGGAAGAACTGACCAACGAGATCTATCGCAGCAAAGAGGTTGTCAATAAATACCGCAACGAACCGGACCAGGAGGTGAAAGAGTATTGCAACGGGCAGTCAGACCGGGCAAACCGTCTCATGGTGGATCTTGAACGGCTCATAAAAAGAAGCCTTGTCCAGGGATCTTTTATCTTCAAAGGAGAGATTACAGCGGTTGAAAGTTTACACCAGGATTTAATTGAAGCCTCCCGCAAACATCTGGCAGGTGTGGCTGAACAGGTGTTTGACCGCTATGCCGAAGCCCCTGTCCGAGCCGGCACCGACCTTGCTGAAAAATTTTTAAGGCTGGGAAATCTGACCGGGGTCACCCTTCAGACAGACCCTTTGAATCTGGTGCAGACCCAGGGGGGCCGACCATCCATCAACACCAATCACAAGGCCATTATAAGTATCCGGGATATGATCGAGCGCCAGGGAGCCATTGAAGGCAAACGCCTCATTGATATTTTTACCGGTGCCCCCTTTGGCTGGTCCCAGGACACTTTGCGCTATCTTATTGCAGCCATGCTGGTGGACGGAGGTATCAAGTTAAAAGTGGCTGGCCGTGAAGTGACGGTGAACGGTCAGCACGCAATCGATGCCCTTAAAACCAATAACACCTTCAAACCCGTGGGTGTTTCCCTTCGTGATGAACGTCCGGGTATGGCAGTTCTGGCAAAGGCAGCCGAAAGATTGACTGAACTCAGTGGTGATATGGTGGTTCCCCTTGAGGATGAGATCAGCAAAGCCACCATCCGGCTGTTCCCCCAGCTTCAACATGCTTACGGCCCTTTGGCTGAAAAATTAAAATCCCTGGATCTGCCGGGAGCCGATCGTCTGGAAGCTCTTGGCCAGGATATAAAAGACATTCTGTTCAATGATGCGTCGGATGCACCTTCGCGTCTGGGCGGTGAATCCTCCATTCTTTATGCCAATTTGAAATGGGCTTCTGAATTAAAACGATCCCTCGCGCAGGGCCTGGAAGACACCCTGCGCCTGTTACAGAAACATCGCCGTGAAATCGAAGCCCTTCCGGGCAGCGGAACGCCAGGACTTCTTAAATCCGAACTGGCTGAAGAACTGGAACGGCTGAACGCCAGACTGACAAGCCCTGATTTCTTTAACTTCAGCACGGATTTTGCTTCTTCGCTTACCCATCTGAAAGCCAGGGTGCGGGATACCTCCGTAAAAATGATGGGGGAACAAAAAGAGCGAATCAAGGATGGAGAACAGGATCTGAACCGTATTGCCGAATGGAAGGAACTCACCGGCCAGGAGCAGAACAACCTGATGGCAGATCTTGAAAATTTAGGGAGTTGTGTCAGTGAAGACCTGTCCGGGCTCAGGTTTCTGGTGAACCAGGAATATACCATTCAAAGTCAGATGCAAACGTTTAAGCAAAATGTGCAGCGCATCGGGCAGCAGCGGCTCCAGGAAAAACTCAAGGCCGAACAGGAAGAAGCCAAAAAGGCAGGGCAGCAAAAAATTGCCCGCCGCCTGAATTCGAGAAAGTGCATCACATCCATCATTGTCCTGGATGAGTTGATCCGGGAACTTCAGCAGATTCGGCAAGAACTGCAATATGCCCATGAATTTGAATTGACCCTTGACATCAAAGAAACCGACACCCAAGGGGAAGCATAAGATGGCCTTTGATCAGACCACCCGCAATCGCCTGCAAAAATTTGTTTCTGAGTCCAGGGGGATTTTAACCGAAGAATTCACCCGCCAGCTCCAGGCCATTTATGGCCTGGACCCTAAGAACGGCACAAAAGCCCCGGTCGATACCCTGAATTTTCTGGACAACAAAGGCCGGCAGACCGCTGTGATGTTACGCCAGACCCTGGCCCATTATGTGGCTGCCACTCCCGGCAAATCAGAAAAGGCCCGCACCACTCAACAGGCACTTGACCGGATCGTCCGGGAACAGGCCTTTACCGTGCTCAACCGCCTGGCCGCCCTGCGCATGGCAGAAGCCCGGGGATTTCTGATCGAGTCTGTGGCCAGAGGGTATAGTTCCAAAGGC
>JBDRQO010000008.1:0-110630 GCA_043826275.1 Pseudomonadota bacterium | reverse complement strand
TCCACACTCCCTTAAAATCGGTCAACCACTTTTTGAAAGACTTGTGTCTGAAAAAGACAGGACCATCATCACCGATTGCCTCAGTTGCAGGATACAATTCCAGCAAACCATGTCCAGGAAAGTATTCCATCCTCTTGAAGTGATGTAACAAACCTTTTCTTAAGCAGAGTTATGTCCGATTCACGGAAGAGATATGATACGCAGTCTTTTGGATGAATATGCCACTCATCAGGATTAATTGAAAGTGGTCTATAACCTTTGATAATATTTACATGCGTTGCCCCTGAAAACATAATGCTTGACAGGCGAAAGATTTTATCTTATTTGATAATAAATTCAATTTGCAGGCATGAAGTCTGCCATTATATTTATTCAGAAGTTATAAAAATCAATTTAACCACGAAGGTTTGCGTATTTTTTTTTACGCCGGCTTTGCGTGGTTTTTTTGCATGTCGGGTAATAAAAATAATTTTCATAATTCTATACATTTAAAGGAGTTTTTATTATGCATATGGCAGATGCTTTGATTTCCCCGGCAGTGGGCGGGACCATGTGGCTTGCTACGGCAGGTCTGATCGGATATTGTTCAAAAAAAACAAAAGAAGATATTGATGATAGCAAAATTCCCCTGATGGGGGTAATCGGCGCGTTTATCTTTGCGGCTCAAATGATTAATTTTACCATACCAGCCACAGGTTCCAGTGGACATCTTGGCGGCGGAATGATTTTGGCGATCCTGTTAGGGCCTTATGCGGGCTTTCTAACAATGGCGTCTGTCCTGACGGTTCAGGCTCTTTTTTTTGCGGACGGTGGGCTATTGGCACTGGGGTGTAATATTTTCAACCTTGGATTCTTTCCCTGTTTGGTTGCCTATCCGTTTATCTATAAAAAAATTGTCAAAGACTGGCACTCTCAAAAAATGATTATGGTCGGCGCAACCGTTGCTGCGATTGCAGGATTGCAACTCGGGGCTTTTGGTGTAGTACTTGAAACTTTATTTTCAGGCATATCAGAACTTCCGTTTGGAACTTTTGTTCTGCTGGTACAACCCATCCATCTGGCAATCGGTATTGTGGAGGGATTGGTCACATCTGCCGTGGTGATATTTGTATGGAAAAGCAGACCTGAGCTTTTGCAGTCATCAGTTTCATCGCAAGCTGACAAAGGATATTCCGTCAAAAGGGTTTTGATCGGTTTTGCTGCTGCCACCCTGATCATTGGCTGCACTATGAGCTGGTTCGCCTCTGCCCATCCTGACGGGTTGGAGTGGGCCATGTTTAGAACCGCCGGTGTTGAAGAGCTGGAGAGTCCCGAAAAAGGAATTCATTCATCCCTGGCAACTATTCAGGAAAAAACCGCCTTTTTGCCCGATTATGGATTTAAATCAGGTGAATCAAACCATTCGGAAGAAACAACACAAACCTGGCCGGCTGTTAATCCCGGAACATCTATGTCCGGTTTTGTGGGCGGTATTCTGACCCTTTGTCTGGCAGCCTTTATCGGTTTTATCATTAAACGCAGGAAATCATAACAATTATAGCATGATATATATGTGGGAAGGAATGACATGGCTTTTGCTTTGTGAGAGCGGACCATTGTCCTGCATAAAGGAAGATTTACAGCGGAGGGCCCGAATAGATCTTTTTAATGATGAAAGTTTCCTTGCCCATAGCAGTCTTGAAAAACCGTTAAGGATGCACGGATGTCCTGTATGCAATAAGCAACAGGAAAAACAATCATTTGTCCCAATAAAAATGAATTGCGCAGCCGGATAGGATGAGTTGAATATTTTATGTTAAAAAGGTTTGTTATGGATAAATACTATAGAAAAAAAATATGCATCATTGACGGACAGGGCGGCGGGATCGGTTCTATCATCATCAATAGACTCAAAGAGCGGTTTGATGAGAAAGTAGAAGTGATTGCTCTGGGTACCAATGCCATTGCAACGGCCCAGATGCTCAAAGCAAGAGCAAACAAGGGTGCTTCCGGCAGCAATGCCATTGTACAGACCGTTAAAAAGGCAGATATTATTATTGGGCCTGTGGGCATTATCATGCCTCATGCCATGATGGGCGAAGTCACCTGTGAGATAGCAGAAGCTGTCTGTCTTTCCGATGCCCGAAAAGTGCTTTTGCCTCTGACTCAGGAAAATATCGCTATTGTCGGTGTGACCGGGCTGCCGCTGCCCCAGCTGGTGGATGAACTCATTAATACCCATTTATCATTTCTAATTAAGGAGTAAAAAGTCATGTGTGAAGCAAATGCATATATCATGGAAGAGGACAAAGAAAAGCTGGTGATGGAAGCCGTGGATACGGTAGAGCCTGTCGAGGACGGAGTTCTTTTGGTATCGATCTTTGGTGAACAAAAGTTTATCAGGGGGTATATTTATTCCCTTTCCCTTGTGGGTCATAAAGTATATATTAAACCCCAATAGCTTGTCCTGAGTTCACTCAAAAGAGAAATAGATGTTTCAAGACAAGACTGATTACAAAAGTGTTTGAATAAACTCAGACATGATTTTTGTTACTTGTTCTGTTTGTTCTGAATGTGGGGAATGACCGCAGTTGTTGATTAAACAGGGCAGGGCACTGCCTGAACTGTTTACGCAGATGGAATCAACTTGTTTTTGACTGCCATACTGGTCATCTTTTCCTTGAATGACCAGCAGGGGCGTTTCTATGAAGGGTAATATGGTTTCAATATTCCAGGATTTGAACCACGGGCTTAGCCATGTGTCAGACCAGGCTTTGAAAATGGTCTGGGTTTTTTTACCATGATATTTGTAAAGTCCTTTAAGTTTTCCATTGTCAAAGGCATCATTGGCTGTTTTTATACCCTCAAGGGTTTCAGGTTCAACACATACATGGGCTGCTTCAGTAATGATGGCTTTTAATAAAGGCGGTTTTTTGGCGGCAAAGATCAGCGAAATGGTTCCTCCGTCTGAATGGCCGATTAAAATAAAAGGCCGGCCTGGAATGGTAGCTTCTAACAGTAGCGGCAGTTCATCCAAGGCATAAGTGTTCATGTAATCGATGGTGCGGGTTTGGGTCAGGGGTGAAGACTGACCATAACCCAATCGATCATACATTAATCCCGGGCATTGAGTATTTTTGCAAAGTGTCCGGGCAAAGGTTTTCCACATGGCTGAGCATCCTAAGCCTTCATGAAGAAAGACAAGAAAAGGGCGATTGCTATCTCCATGGATCATTTCGTAATAAATGGTTTGGTCGATATCCAGTTTTAAAAAGGCCATGGTTTTGTCCTGTTAATCTTTTGCAAGATGGCTGATAAAAAAATAATTATGATAAAAAAGAATGCCATATTTTTGACTGGTTTGTCACGGTATATCTGGGTTGGTGAAAGTCTTTATCTGCCTTGAGTTTTGATTAAATCCATATACATGATAATGAATTTATGTCATATAATGCTTTATTTCAATAACCGTATAAGATAAAAGTGGTGATGCAAATATGGTCGAAAAAAAAACAATAACCATAGAACTTAAATTGTTTGTCACCTTGTCTAAATTTCTTCCCAAAAACCCTGACCATTATGAAGTGACTCAAGGCAAAACCGTAGAAGATATGATGGCTGATCTGAAGCTTTCCTCTGAGCTTGTGAAATTAATTTTTATTAATGGCAAACGCCAGGACAAAAGCTATCTTTTGCAGGCCAATGACAGGGTGGGGTTGTTTCCACCGGTTGGGGGTGGATAGATCATGGCTGATTCAACATTAGATCAACGGTATGATAAAAATTTTGATACATTTTCTAAAAAAGATCAAAAAAAACTGGGGATGTCCAGGGTCGTGGTAATCGGTCTTGGCGGGCTTGGTGGCGGAGTTTGCGAAATGCTGGCAAGGAGCGGGGTTGGACATTTAACCGTGATTGATGGTGATTCTTTTGAAGCCAGTAACTTGAATCGACAATTGTTAAGCCAGGAACATCTGTTGGAAATACCAAAGACCCAGGCAGCTTTAGAAAGAATCAATGCCATCAACTCCGAGGTGATTGTCATTGCCAGGAATGAATATCTTGATGAATCCAATCTGTTTGAGCGGATTAAACATGCAGATGTGGTTATGGATTGCCTTGATTCCATTGATACAAGATTCAAATTGCAGGATGCAGCGTTTAAAGCAGGCATTCCTATTGTATCCGGTGCCATTGCCGGGGTAACCGGGCAGGTGACAAGTATCTTTCCCGGGGACAAAGGGTATGAGCTGATATATGGTGATAAAGGCCGGGCCCAATCAAAGGGTGTTGAAATCAAAACAGGCAATATCTCTTATTGCGCGCTTTTTGTGGCAGCACTTCAATCCTCTGAATGTGTGAAAATTTTATTAGGGCGAGGAGATAATCTTCAAAACAAACTGCTGATAGCTCAATTGTGGTCCAATACCTTCGAAGTTTTGGAATTGACTTGACCCGGTTTTAACTGATTTTAATACGGTCAGGTCAGTGCGGATCGGATTGGTTGTCCCTGTTTTTAAATCCAAGAAACACTCTGTAGGGGCCCGGGGTTCCGGGGGGGACTAACGCCACTCGATCCCCATCTTTTAGAATCGTATTAAAGGGTGCGACCTTTCCGTTAATAAAAATGGCCTCAACTTCTTTGGGATCTAATTTTACCAGACAAATCAAGTCGGTTGCTGATATGCCGGGACTGATCTTTAATTGAACATTGCAATATTCAATATTTTTTTCCCGTAATTTTTTTTGCAAAAACGAAAACGCATTAAAGGTAATCGTTGGCATGGCAGACCTTTCTTTTTTAAAGCAGCCATAAAATACAAAGGGCAGATATTCTGCCCTTTGTATTTTATCCTAAATTTATCGGTTTAAAAATTCAGGGTTTCGGCCAACTCATCAGTTGTAAATTCCCAGGTTGTATTATGGGGTGGGAATGTTTCATTAAACATTTCCGGTAATTGATTGTCCATTTTGGTAAATCCGGCTCTTTTATTGAATTCAATTTCATTTCTCAGGATGGATTTACCCAGCTCCATGACGTCGTCCGGTGTCAGAGTGAGACCATATTGAGCATTGAGCATGTCCACAATAGTGGGAAGTCCGTCTTCATTGTCAAGAACGGCAAAGGCAACAAAGAGACATAATCCTGCGGCATCGATGGCGGCCGTGGCGATTTGAAGTCCCTGGGATAATGCAATATTGCCTTCTTTTTTGAGAGGGTCAACATTTCCGCCAACCCCAAGGATATTGGCTGTCACACCATAGCCTGCGGTATGATCAGCGCCCATGGGAGTGGTGGCATAGGTGACACCAACCCCTTTGCAGGATCGAGGATCATATGCTGGAAGTGCCTGGTTTTTGACCACAGGGACTCTGTCTACACCCAGCGCATCTCCTGTAAACGCAGCACCGTTTCCAATGATTTTTCCTTCAACGGCATAGTCTCCAACTTTGGATAATAATTCGATAGCAGCTTTTCCATCTCCCCATGGAAGCATGCCGCCTTCCATGGCAACGCCAATGGTGGCACCCATTTCAATGGTATCCAGGCCAAAATCATCACACAGCCTGTCCAGCATGGCGATATCATCCAATTCTTTTATCAAGGTATGGGCACCAAACGCCCAGATGGTTTCATATTCAAACCCGGATGTCAGGTATTTGCCTTCTTTGTCGTGGTAGACATTGGAACATTTTATGACACAGCCGGGATGGCAGGCTTCAGAAGGAATCCCCCCTCTTTTTTCAATGGTGTCTGCCATGGTTTCTCCGCTGATATCCTGGGCATGGTCAAATCGGCCGGACCTGAAATTTTTCGTGGGAAAAGTGCCGGCTTCATTGATGACATTCACCAGAACCGCTGTTCCAAGCGCGGGAAGGCCCTGGCCTGTAACCGGATGATTATGCAGCATTTCTATCCATCTTTTATTGGCCTTTTTAAAGGCTTCAGGATCATTGATGGCAACCCTGCCGGCGCCTTTATCATCAACAACAATGGCTTTTATTTTTTTTGAACCCATAACTGCACCCAAACCACCCCTGCCATGGGCACGTCCGGGTCGACCATTCATGTCTGCCTGTTGAATGCTGGCCCCTTTCAGGCATTGCTCGCCTGCCTGGCCAATGCTTAATACTCCGACATTCTTGCCATATTTGTTCCACATGGCTTCCAGGACCGCATAATTGCCTTTTCCGACAAGATCATCAGCCGGAAGGATGGTTACGCCATCCTTGTTGATGACAATCATGCTGTAACCGTCAGATTCGGGCTTGTCTTCAAGGACAATGGCGGTAATCCCCAATTTTGCCAGTTTCTGAGATACCAGGCCGCCGGCGTTGCTTTCCTTTATACCACCGGTTAACGGTGACTTGGCGCCGGCAGATAATCGTCCTGAATCAGCAGCCGGAGATCCGGCCAGGATACCTGGAGCGAAAATAAGCTTGTTTGATTTTCCAAGTGGATGGCAAGTCGCCGGTACTTCGTCCAGGATCATTTTGGATGTCAGTGCACGGCCTCCAAGACCGGCATATGCGCGTGGAGTGTCTTCAAAACCAAAGGATTTGTTCCTAGTATTTACCCTTAACAATTTTCCCATTTTTTTTCTCCTTGGATAGGCCGTCAAGTATTATCTTGACGAGTATTTATAATCATTAATTGTCCATATATTGTTTAAAAATCTGTTCATGGGAGATATACTTTACCCTGTCGGGATCCATTAAGTATTTTCTAAGCGCATTAACTCTGGAAACGATTTCAGTTTCCGCCCGTTTTCTCATCTGTTTTTTTAATTCAATGATGTCCTCTTTTAGATGTTCGGTCCTTGGTGTTGCAAAATATTTTTCACTTTTGAGTTTAATTCGCATTTCAATGAGTTGTTCAAGTTTCTGATCGTGCTCTTTGTCTAAAAACAGAACTTCGGGCATAAGATCTGCAAAATGTGTGACAGCAATAATGTCTTTGTGCTGCAGCCAATATCCCATTAAAAACTCGGGTTCAAGATCCTTATAATTCTGGAGGGGCATGTACATCCGTCTAAGGTATAACAATACTTTTTCAGATTTTTTAGTATGCCCGCCAATAATCACCGATCCGCCGACTTCATTTTTACGAACCCCTTTTGTCCATGGGGCACCGGTAATACCGAAATCAAAACACAGGGGCAGTCGCAGAAGAGCAGATAAGGTATTTATCGCCAGGGCAAAACCGGCAGAAGGTCCACCCACATTATAGGAGGCAGACAATAATTGGTGGTGGAGAGAATATTTTTTAAGAAAGTCTCCAAAAATCCAGGGGATACTGATGTCCGGCGCCAGTTCCTGAATATAGTTTTTGACCATGGTTAATGCTTCCTGGGCTGACTGGCGGGTCATCTGGACGGCCATATCCAGTTCTGCCGCGTTTGAAGAAGATGAAGAAACAGCGCCTGTGACAATAATGGGAGATGCGCCTTCCACCCGGCCGGTGAGGCTGGTGGCGATGGGAAGGAGCATGCCGGTGACATCATTGGCGCCAACGCCGATGATAAATCCAACCTGGGGTTCCTTGCTCAATTCTGTTTCAAGGTATTCATTGAGCTGGATGGCTCCTTTGGTAACCGGGCTTGAGGAAATTTCTTTGCGGGCAGAGGCCAGGTGGGCTTCAACCAGGGGGTACTCTTTTTCAGAAACAATGTGATCAATTTTTTCAAGGATCTCGTTATAATGCGTGACAAAGTTTATCAGGTTGGTTTTGATGTTTGCCTTTAATAATGGTGGCGCCTTGACTGCGTCCAGGATACCGAGAACAGTTTTAAAATTGAGTTTAACAAATTCGCATTTTTCCAGTTCAGTGGATTTTTTGAGCCGGCGCAGTTGTACCAGCACTTTGTATTCAGTGCTGCAAAGGGCAATGGCCTTTTCAGTAAAGGATGTATAATCAGCCGGAGTATTGCAGATGCTCTGAGCCGTTTCAATGATTCTTTCCAGGTCTACGTCCCGTCTGTGGGGAACGGCATCAAATTGTTTTTCAATAATCTTGATAATGTCTTTCTGCTGCATGTGGCCCGATATTTCAAGGGTTTTCAGACGCTTTGATCGGATCAACGCAGGATCCAGGATATCCAGGCGGTTGGTGGTCAGTACGGTGAATACTTTGTTTAAAGGTATTTCACCATCAATTATATTTAAGAATTTATTGGTCAGGGCATCGGAAGGCCGTCCCTCACCGCTTCTTCTGGGCGCCAGGGCATCCCCCTCATCAAAGAAAATTACAGTGGGGGCCACCATCTTGGCAATGTCATAGACCCGTTCAAGATTGGCCACAGCACCGTGGATAGGACTTGCCGGGTCCTGGAGAGCCGATGGGCTTGTGGCAATGTCATGGACCTTGGGGTTTGACGACAACCAGGTTCTGGCAAGAAAGGTTTTTCCAGAACCGGGTGGGCCTGTCAGGACCACACCCTTGTCTTCACTGACGCCGTAGTTAAAGCAATTATTAGCCATTTCTGAAAATTTATCCTTGATATCCCCCACATATTCTTCCCATTTGACCGTCCTGTCCATGCGGTCCACTACCTTGTTGTACAGTTCGCCATAAACATTTTTGGCAACCAGCTGGAATGCGCTTCGGATCAGGATGCTGTTCTCAAGAAAGCTTAAAATAAAATCTCCCCTGATGTTGATGATGGATTCAATCAGTTTCCTCACATAAGCCGGACTGATCTTGAGGGTTCTTTCTTTAAAAATGTCATAAATTCGCTGGGCAGCAAGATCCAGGTCTGGTGAATCTTTTTTGTATTGGGTGGGGATCTGGTGGCGATTGATTTCCAGTAGAATAAGCGTTTTTAGATTGTTTTTATTCATCCAGTAATTGGACATATCAATGATACATCCTTTTTCAACAAATCTTCGATAAATGGCAGAATCAAAATTATGGGTCTGGTCGCTGGTGGCGATGAGAAAGCAGTCCCGACGACCTTCTATGATTTCATCCAGCACAATATTGGATGTGTCGATCAGGGTCCGCTGTTGTTTTTCAACTCCTGCGCTTCCGCCACTGGAGTCTGATTTCCCAAAGGCAGAGTGGGCCTCTTCAATATGGCGGATGCAGGTCACCTTGGGATGTCCCATGGCCCGCTTGAAAAAATTGCCTGGTTCTCCTGACAATGCTGTCTGGTAATCGTTGGGGGTAATGACGGAAGAATCAACCTTCATTCCCCTTTCTTCAAAATGTTTAAGGTTTTTCATGATGCTTTTTTTAAAAATAAACCGTAAGATGGGAATCCTGGACAGGCGGCTGTAAAATCTTTGTTTTTTCTTGGTTGCGATTTTCATGGCAAATTCAGGATCAACCTCTTCCAGAGAGGTAAAAAGGCTGTGATTGGCCAGAATTTTTTCTTTTTTCGTCTTCCAGTCAACCGTGGGGATGACCTCATTTCTGAAAATCACTTTTTCAAGTGTTTCTCTGACGGTTGCGCTTTTTCCACTGCCTGACGTGCCTTCAATGAGAACAATGGGTGCTTTAGGAACGTCAGGGTCTTCGATATGCTCTCTTCTGATATGGGCCCGGTATATTTTTTCAAAGATTGCTTCAAATTCGTATGGGACATGAATATCGGTTAAATCTCTGTCCAGAACAGCGATAAGGTAAAGGTATTCAGGTCTTGTCAGTTCTTTTTCAATGATTTTGTTCCAGGATGCTCCCGGATTGGTTTCACCTGAATATAAAAATCGTTTTTTCCAGTCTGTGAGAATGCCTGGATTGTTGAGCACATTCATCTTCTTTTCTCTACGTTTCATTAAAAAGACAAGGAAAAATAATTCCTTTAAAAAAAGGATGATTGCATTGGGCGGTTTGTACTGGTTCAGGCGGGACCGGACAAAGGCTTTGGTGTCATATGTCCAGGAGGCGACCAGGGACTCGATTTTTTGGATGGATTGCTCTGGAAGCCGTATAAAAGTTTTTTCTTTTGTTGTTCTACTGGGCATACCTTTCTCCCCGGGATAGACAGGATTTGCGGTGTGTTACCGTAACTTGACCGGTGCGTTTGTAATATTCGGGTTCTCGATCTCAGGCGTTTGGGTCATGACCTGCTTGTCCAATATGGTCTTTTTATCCAGCATTGATGGCAGTGTTATTGATGGTGGCCGGCCGCTGCCATGGAGAACAAAGGTTTTTTGTTCTGACTGGCTGCGTTCGTAAGCAGTGGCCCATTTTTGCTGGGATAAAAAATCAAAAAGTGCAGGATTCACAGCGCTGTTGTCTGTTCCACCCAGGGCCAGATGCAGAGACTGGATACCGTCAAGATAGGCTTTATACAACTTTCTGATCCTGTCAGCCTCCTGATCTGCCGCATAATTGTCCGCCTCTGAAAGGAGCTGTCGTCTTTTCTTTTCTTCAGTTGCCTCAATGAGCTTGTCGCCGAATCGTGTTTCATTAAGAACAAAGCTGACCACTTCAATGCCGTATTTGTCTTCAAGCGTGGGGCCGTCTTTGTTAATTGGCCGCATTTTCAGAGCCTGAAAGATTTCTTCTTTTATTTTTTCCCTTTCGCTGATGAGTTTATTGACTTCCTGGGCCTGGAGAATGTCCTTGGAAATTCCATCAAAATCACCCTGGAGTATTATTTCCGGCGACAGGTTTTCAATCCCCCATTTTGTTAAATCTTTGATTTTAAAGGTCATCAAAGCCGAGGTCCACAATGCAACATTTTCTTTTGAAATGATTTTTAGCGGGCTTGGGTTGCCGCCAAGATAAAGGTTTTGTTTCATCAAAGGAACTTCTTTTTCAAGTCGGGTGAAAAACGGCAGTCGATAATGCCATCCCACATCTGTGACCGCTTGACGCTGACCGCCAAATTGCTCAAGAATAACCGCATAATTGAGTTTTACTTTATAAATCACATGGGTTGAATAAACCATGGCAGACAAAGAGTAAAAAATAGATATTATAACAAGAACAAAGGATAGTCTCCTGACCATGGTCATCACTCTTGCTCGTTGAAGAAAAACCTGCGAAGTTTGATCCTTCATATCTGCTCCTTTTTGAATTGATGGAAAATAGATCGAAGTAAATATAATTGATTGCAATTTAATATTTATCTTTTTGAATAATGAATTTTTATTGCCAGCTTCAGGATGAGCAAAAAACGAGTGCGAAATTCAGTTGAAACTAAGTATACATGAAGACATCGTGCTAGTCAAAATTTTTTTCTCAATTTTATTTATTTTCGGTAAAGTTTATTTATCAAATTATTTTTGAAAACAATTATTTCTTGAATGTGAAAGATGCGGCCGGTGACAAAGAATAGAAGGCTGAATTCAATGCCAATAATTATTATAATGACCAGAGAATTTGTAAAACCGGCATAATCCAGAATAGTTCTTAAAAATTCACAAGATAGTTTAAGAACCAGTCCGATCACAAGACTTAAGGGAATCATTTTAAAGAAAAACAGATAAACCTGTTTTTTATCTGTGTTACGGCTTTGTTTATTCCAGCATTCAAACAGGACAAAACACTGGATTGCCACAGTTATGGATAATCCCAATGCCACACCTCGTGCGCCCATCATTTTCATGAAAAGCCAAATGACAGGAAGGCTGGCAATAACGCAAAGACTTGTAAATATGACAGGGAAAAGAGTGTTTTGAATGGCATAATATCCCCTTGAAACAATATTCTGGGCTGCAAATGCAAAGGCGCCAACCATAAAAAAAGGCAGAATCCCGGCAGTGACGGCAGTGGCAGCAGCATCAAATTGTCCTCTTTGAAAAAGGATGGTAACGATTTCCCGGCTTAAGACCATGAACAGCACGGAAATTGGAATAACAAGGAAGATAAATTTCAATGTATTGTTCAATAATTGATTTAAATCAGTCAGGTCTTTGTTTTTGGCCAGTCTGGCCATGTATGGATATGAGGCCACGCCAACAGCCTGACCGAACAGACCCACTAGAATGAACATGATTCTGATGGCATAGTTCATGGAAGCAATGCTGCCCGGATCAAGAAAGGAACCAAAAAATTTCAGCAGAATTTCCATGGAAAAGGTCATGGTCAGTCCCAGCATGAGCGGAAGAGTGAGCTTGACATATTTAATCAGATCCGGATGCCCAAACGAGAAAATAAAGAAATACCGGGTTCCCAATTGTTTAGCGCCTATTACCTGAAGGGCAAAATTACCCAGAAAGGCACCTGCCAGAACCCCCCATGCAAAGCCTTCCATTCCCATGGCAGGTCCCAGTAAAACACCTCCCAGAATAATACATACATTATATATTAATGGAGCAAGAGCAGGGATAAAAAATTTTTCCCGGGCAAACTGAATCGCCATGAGAAGACCGCCGATAAAAAAGAAAAACTGTGCCGGGATAATAATCCGGGTCATCTTTACGGCCAGATCAAAGGTTGCTGGATTATGGATACCCGGTGCAAAAAAACCGACAATCTGTGGGGCCCAGATCATGCCCACCAGGATAAAGCCCAATAACACAAGGCCGAAGGTATTCATAATAATAGAAAATACCCTATAACCCTCCTGGTCCTGTCTGTTAATCAGGTAATGGGTAAAAATGGGTATAAAGGTAATGGACAAAAAACCTGCGGCAACAATATGGTTGAGGATTTCAGGAATAACAAAGGCAATCTGGTAGGCATCCACATCAGCCCTTATGCCGCCGATACCTGCAATGGTCATTTCTCTGAAAACCCCAATGACCCGGCTTAAAAAAACCGATGACATCATAATCATTGAAGCAAAGCCAACTTTTTTGAGTGTGTTGTCTGTTGTCATTTAATTCTCTTTTAAATATTTAACAGCTTAGGATCTATCACAAAGGATAGTCAAATAAAAGCGGTAGCTTTAAATAGTTTGACTTGCACAAAACTTGCAGAATATAATGGAAAGTCAAAGAATTAAATTAAAAAAGTGAGAATTAAGGAATAATAAAATGATAACCAAGCTAGGAATCACTTCTCTTCTGGCAGGATTTTTTGTAGGCCTTTTAGCCGGCATTTCAAGTTTCATGGCAACAAAAAATTTCTGGGTTAATTTGACCTTGTCTAAAATATTTGGTGAAGCAAAGACCGAATCAATCATCACCTGGTTTGATACCCTGGCTATCCAGAGCGGTCTGGACTTTTTATTTTATACGGTGCCGGTTTTTGCTGTTTTAATGTGTCTGGGAGTTATTCTTCTAGTGATCAGTCTGTTTATTAAAGCTAAGTAAATCACAGGCAATTAAACAATATGTGATAGCCTTAATATAAAATGATTTTAAACTTAGGGGGATCTTTGCCGATACCATTAATTGGACAAAGATTGAATCACTAACCATCAAACAGGAAGCCAGGCAAATGAAAGATATTCATTCACTCCATCCAATATCCCGAAGGCAATTTTTAAAATATGGGGCAGCTGCCTCAGCTGTTATGGCAACTCCCATCTGGATCTCAGGTTGTGCTGTTGATCCGGTCACCGGCAAAAAAGGCCTCATGATGGTTTCCCAGCAACAGGAAATCGGAATTGACAAACAGCAGTCTCCATTTCAGTTTGCTTCAGATTACGGCATTACCCAGGACAGGAAAATCAATGATTATGTCGGGTCTGTGGGTAAACAACTTTTGCCCAATGTGCATCGGCCCGGCATGCCGTATAATTTTCAATGTGTAAATGCCACCTATATCAATGCGTATGCATTTCCGGGCGGTTCTATTGCCGTGACAAGGGGGATTCTATTAAAGCTGGAAAATGAAGCAGAACTGGCTTCATTACTGGGTCATGAACTGGGCCATGTGAATGCAAGACATGCAGCAGAACAAATGTCCAAAGGTCAATTATCGTCTTTGCTGGTTACCGGCCTTGCTGCTGCTGCAAGCACACAGGGTAAGGGGCTGGGAGAATTAACCCAGCAGCTGGGAGCCTTGAGTCAGGGACTGCTCTTATCTAAATACAGCCGGGATAATGAAAGGGAGGCAGACGCCCTTGGGAATGAATATATGGTCAAGGCAGGGTATCCGACAAAAGGATTTGTAGGGCTGATGGAAATGCTTGAATCTTTGAACAAGGAAAAACCAAGTTCTTCGCAGGTACTTTTTTCAACCCATCCCATGAGTTCAGAACGGTTGACCGCTGCCCGGCAGAGAGAAAAAGGGATTTACCAGTCATCCAATGCGTCCAAAGATAATCGTGAAAGATATATGGACAATACAGCGTCTTTGAGAGCAAAAAAAGAAGGAATTTCACTGCTGCAGGAAGGTGAAAAGTATATGGCTCAAAAAGAATATGACAATGCTGAAAAATCGATTCAAACAGCATTGAAAAGTTTAAACCAGGACTATACCGCCCACATCATTATGGCCAAGTGCATGATGCTCAGAGAAAAACCAGCCCGGGCAGTGACCTATGCGGATTTAGCTAAAAAATTATACCCGTCACAGAGCCAGGGATATTATATAGCCGGTATTGCCAATTCCGAGATTAAACAATGGGCCAGGGCATATGAAAATTTTGACAAGTGTGACAAGCTCTTGCCGGGCAATCCGCAAATAACATTTTATAAAGGGTATTGCCTTGATGAGCGGGGGGACAAAAAACCTGCAGCAGATCATTATATGAGCTATTTGAAGATGATTAATTATCAATCCAATAAATATTCTGTTCATGCATATAACCGTCTCAGGGAATGGGGTTATGCCAGATAGTTTGCCGGATCAGGGATCTGTGCAGGCGTGCAGAGCCTTTATCCGTACACAGCATGTGATGAGCCTTGCAACATCGTCAAATACAGGGGCCTGGGCAGCACCGGTTTATTATTATTTTATGGATATGGATTTCTTTTTTTTTTCAAATGAATCCAGTCAACATATCAAAGATGCTCTAACATCAGATATGCTTTGTGCGGCCTCTATATTTGAAGATCAGCGCCGGTTTGATCAGACCCGATTTGATCAGATCAGGGGGCTCCAGATGTCAGGAAAGATTGATCAGGTTCATTCTAAAATAAAGGCTTTAAAAGCTGCAATTGGATACATCAAACGATTTAAAATAAAAGCAGGCAAACCTGATATATTGAATTTTATTGAAACTCAATATCATGCAAAATTATTTTGTTTTTCCCCTCATCAGATTTTTTTTATGGATAACTCAAAAGGATTTGGAAACAGACAAGAGATAAAATTATGAAATTTTCAAACCTGGGTCAAACCATTGAGTTTTTGGAACAACAAGGAGAACTGGTAAAAATTGCACAACCGGTAGACCCGGACCTTGAAATGGCTGAAATCACACGCCAGGTGTTTGATGCCCAAGGGCCTGCCATATTGTTTGAAAATGTTATCAATAGTCAATTTCCAGCCGTATCTAATCTAATGGGGACATGGCGGAGAACCCAAAAAATTTTTGAACCCCAGTTATCTTCTGTAAAAGCATTTGTGGATATTGCCTCTGACCCGGGGTCTGTTTTCAAATCCTTTAAAAAAGGGTTTAAGGCTATTCCGGCAGGGATTTGTGCAATACCCAGAAAAACTTTTAGGCCCAAAGTAATGGAAAACCAATGTCAAATCACAGATCTTCCCATGGTGCGGTGCTGGCCAGAAGATGGGGGCGCTTTTATCCTGTTACCCCAGGTTTTTTCCAATGATCCTGAGAATGATTCTATTTTTCATTCCAATTTAGGCATGTATCGGATTCAAATTTGCGGCAACGAATATGCTTTGGGAAAAGAAATCGGGCTTCATTACCAATTACACAGAGGCATCGGCAATCACCATAAAAAAGCACTTGAACAAAATAAACCCTTTAAGGTCAGTATTTTTATTGGCGGACCATTGGCCCACACATTGGCAGCAATCATGCCTTTGCCCGAAGGCATGCCTGAAATCTGTTTTGCAGGCGCCCTCGCAGGCACCAATTTTAAATATGCCAGAAAGAATCAATACATGATATCTGCTGATGCTGATTTCTGTATCACAGGAACCGTGGTGCCGGGTCGGACAAAACCCGAAGGTCCGTTTGGGGATCATCTGGGGTATTATTCTCTTGAACATGAATTCCCATACTTGAAAGTGGATACTGTCTATCATCGAAAGGATGCCGTCTTTCCGTTTACCGTGGTGGGACGGCCGCCCCAGGAAGACAGCAATTTTGGCAGATTGATCCATGAAATAACACGATCCGCTGTGAAACAGGCCATTCCAGGTGTGACAGCAGTCAATGCCGTGGATGATGCCGGTGTTCACCCCTTGCTGCTGGTCAAGGCCTGCGAACGGTATCTACCTTATGAAAAGAGGGTTCCCCGGGAATTGTTGACCCATGCCAGTCGTGTCCTGGGAACCGGACAATTATCTCTGGCAAAGTATGTATTGATTTGCGCTCATGAAGATAACCCAGGCCTTGATATTTCGGATGAACAAGCCTTTTTTATCCATATGCTCGAGAGAATTGATTTTTCCAATGACCTGCATTTCTTTACACGAACCACCATGGATACGCTTGATTATTCCAGCCAGCATATCCACGACGGATCAAAAATGGTCATGGCAGCAGCCGGAGATATAAAGCGCAAACTTTGGGCACACTTTCCTGATGGATTTGTTTTGCCGGATGAGTTTTGCCATCCAAGAATTGCAGGGCCAGGCATTGTTGTGGTACAAGGTCCCAAGTTTACCAACTATTCAAAAGCAAAGATTCAGATGAATCAACTAAAGAGATATCTGCAGACAAAGGTCGGTCTTGACAGTCTTCCTTTGTTTGTGATTGTGGATGATGCCAATTTTGCATCGCAATCATTTTCAAATTTTTTATGGGTGACCTTTTCACGGTCCAACCCCTCCCATGATGTGTATGGGGTTAAAGAAAAAACAGTGTTCAAACACTGGGGCTGTAATCCGCCCTTGATCATTGATGCTCGAATCAAAGCCTTTCATGCAAAAGCGCTGGAGCCGGATAAACAAGTTCAGGCAAAGGTCAAGGAATTGGGAAAAAAAGGCGGACCACTTCACGGAATTATTTAAGAGGAGACAATTATGGCAATTTGGAATAAGGGTTCGAAAAAAGCAATCTTTTTTATAATTTTCCTTACCATTGTCTATGCCTTGGCCGGTTTTTTGGGTTTGCCAGTGTTAACTGAAAAATACTTGCCGGATCTTGCATCAAAGGAGCTTGGCAGACAGGTATCCTTTCAGAACGCTGCGTTTAATCCTTTTTTGCTTTCCTGCAGCCTTGAGGGCCTTGATATCAAGGCCAAAGATAAAGACAACACTTTTTTTTCAGCAGATAAAGTATATGTTCGTTTGGGCTTGTCCTCCATATTTAGATTGGCACCGGTGATTTCCCAAATCAGTGTGGAAAAACCGGTTGCAAATATTACCAGAGAAAAAGATGGGACATTCAGTTTTTCAGATTTGATGATGTCTGGATCAAATGACGCGATGAAAACGATTCCGCCGATAGGGTCGAACAATCAGATGTCGATTCAGGCAATCCCTGAATTTATACTTAAAAATGTTAAAATTTCCAGCGGAGAAGTACGGTTTGAAGATAAGCTCGAATCTGTCTCTCATGAGATGACAGATTTTTCATTTATCCTTCCTTATTTGAGCAGTAAATTGGATCAACGATATGAAAAGGCCGTCATGGATATCCATTTTGTTTTAAATCAGTCTAAGGTAGATATTTATGTGCAGACAACACCTTTTGCCGAAGACCTTGCCACCCGTGCGTTGATCAAAACAAATGATATCAATGTCACCCATTATCTTGCCTATCTGCCGGTGCCTGACGATTTGAATGTCAAAACCGTTAATGTGGAAACAGACGTTGAAGCCTTGTTTCGTAAAAAAAAGGATACCATTTCTCTTGAACTTCAGGGTAAGCTTGATGTGCTCGATCTTGACCTTACCGATAATTTAGATATGCCCATCATCGGTTTTAAACAGCTTTCTTTGGATATTCTGCAGTCTGATGTTCTTTCAGGCCGGATAAATCTTGGCAATGTGGCTTTAAAAACCCCTGTCATCAATATTAGCCGGGATGAAACAGGAGAATTAAATCTGTTAAAATTGATGGAACAATCAGACAGCGCTGTTAAACCAATAAACGGGGCAAAAGATAAACCCATGCCTGCCTTACAACTTCTGCTTTCTGCTTTTGATGTTGAGGATGCAACTATTGTCGTAAAGGATCTTTTAAACGCAACACCATTTGAGACCCGGATATCACCGACACTCGTTCATTTTGAAAATGTAATAATTGGGGAATCTGTTAAAGGATCGTACTCGATTGCTTTAGAGACCGAGTCCAAGGAAAAAATTGATTCAAAAGGAGAATTTTCAGTTCACCCTGTCATGGCAAAAGGGACCATGAATATTTCTGATTTGTTGTTGAACAAATATGCCCCCTATTATGACCAACAGGCTAACCTTAAAATTGAAAACGGCAAAGTTTCAATGACCACTGATTTTGATATCGAGCAAACTCAAGAACAGATCAATGGGGTGGTCAAGGTGTCAAGCTTTTTAATTGATTCTCTTGTTGTTCTTGATCGACAATCCAAAGAAAAAATGATTGATCTGCCTCAGATAAAGGTGACTGACAGTCTTGTGGATCTTGGGAAGCACAAAGTGAATACCGGCTCGATCAAAATTGAAAAAGGTGAAATATTTCTTAAACGATTGAAAAATGGACAATTCAATCTTGTCAATATCCTTCAACCAGGTTCAAATACAAAAAATAATAATCAAGAAGCAAGGGCTGATCAATCGCCAGTTCTTTCAGAAAGTCCGGTTGCATCAATACCAGAACCAACACCTCCTACATGGGATGCGACCCTGCCAATGTTTGATCTTGCAGGCCTGCAATTTCATTTAAAAGATATAACCAATCAAGATCCTGTGGATATTGAGCTTTCTAATGTTATTATTAAAGCCTCTGATCTGATGACCATGGGAGATAAAAAAGGGGATCTGTCTATACAGATGGATTGGAACAAAAATGGAAGAATAACACTTAACGGTAAAGTGTTACCATCCAAGATGCTTGCAGCTTTTGATGTCAATCTGGATAAAATTGATATTAAATCTGTGCAGCCATATTTTACAGAGGCTATCAAAGTGGTGGTAACCGACGGTGATGTCAATACCCGTGGCAAGTTGAGTTTGGATATGAGTGATTTATCCAAGCCTGTTATCCGCTTTGTTGGAAAATCGTCTGTGACCCGGTTTGTTGCTCTGGACAAACTAAGTGCCAAAGACTTTTTCAAAGCCAAATCATTATACCTTTCCGGGTTGGATATCTGTGTTTTTCCGATCCAGGTGGCTGCCAAAGATATATCCTTGACTGATTTTTATTCAAGAGTATCCGTCAGTGAAACAGGAGAGGTGAATCTGAAGTCTATTTTTATGAACGCGTCAGCCCCGGACAAATTAGACCCAGGTAAAACAGACCCGAATAAAACAATAAAAAACAACACTGAAAAAAAAGGCTCCACCTCACCGCCATCGAATATAACACCGGATATAAAAGTGGAGAGTGTGACACTACAGGGTGGAGAAATTTTGTTTTCAGATTATTTGACCCAACCCAACTTTACTGCCGACATGAAAGAGCTTGCAGGTTCAGTTATTGGACTTTCTTCAAAGGAAAATACAAGAGCAAAACTTCATTTAAAAGGCATTCACGGACAATCATCTCCTTTAGAAATTATCGGGACCATTAATCCATTGGCCCAGACCAAGTTTGCCGACATTGATGTTTCGTTCAAAGATATTGAATTGAGTAAATTTACCCCGTATGCAGCCAAATATCTGGGATACAAAATTGAAAAAGGAAAGCTGATTTTAGACCTTGAATACATGATCAACGGTCAAAAACTTAAATCTGAAAACAGGGTCCGATTTGATAACTTTGCTCTGGGCGACTCCGTAGACAGCAAAGATGCAACCTCTCTGCCGGTGAGTTTAGCGATTGCTCTTTTAACAAACTCGGACGGACAGATCAATCTTGACCTGCCTGTAACAGGCGAACTGGATGACCCGAAATTCAGTTTTGGTGCCATTATTTTCAAAATGATCGGCAATCTGATTTTAAAAGTCGCAACGTCTCCTTTTTCTATTATTGGTTCCATGTTTGGCGGGGGAGAAGAGCTTGAATATATTGATTTTGAATATGGCGAAACAAATATCAGTCCTGAAAATTTAGTAAAAATTGATAAATTGACCCAGATCCTTGAAGCAAAACCATCAGTCAAATTAGAAATGCAGGGAATAGTTAATATCAATTTAGATGCTCAAAAATTAAGACAAAAAGGGTTTCAGGATTTGATCAAGGCAGAAAAAATTAAACAGATGCTGGCAAAAGGATCAAAAGTCACCACATTGAAAGATGTCACAGTGTCTGAAGAAGAGATGCCGATTTATATTTATCTGGCTTATACAAAGGCCCAGTTTCCAAAACCAAGAAATGCCGCCGGCGGTGAAAAGCAGATTGATGTGGCAGAAAAGAAAAAGCTGTTAATAACAAATATTGCTGTAAATAAAGAGGACTTAAGATTGTTGTCAATCAGGCGGGCAGAAAATATCAAAGCATATATTTTATCAAAAAATAAAATACAAAAAGAACGGATTTTTATTCTTGAGCCTGTTCACAACCAGAAAGATAAAAATGAAAAGATCAGCCGGGTCAAATTTATATTGAAATAAAAAAAAGAAATTGTAACCGTTTAGGATGATTCTTTGGTCAATTGTGTTGGGGGGATACGGGCAGCTTAATTGTAAAATGGGTACCTTCTGTCTTTACACTTGTGACATCAATTGTGCCATTATGACCGGTAATTACATTTCTGGCAAAAGAAAGCCCCAATCCGGAGCTCCCGATTTTGTTGATTGTAAAATAGGGTTTAAAAATATCGTTAATATGCTCAGGTGCAATGCCTTCTCCAATATCTCGAATATGAATTTCAATAAAGGGGTCATTGTAATCGGTTGAAATAGAGATAATACCTTTTGATCCAAGCGCTTGGAAACTGTTTTTGATAATTTCCTGAACAGCTTTTCTCATGTTTTTTGGCGCAACAAGAATTATGGGTAACGCTTCAAATGTTGTTTGGCATTCAATGGATGAACTGAACATTGGTTGTAAATGGGTTAACGCTTTTTCAAGCAAATGGTTGATGTCTGTTGTTTTGAATTTTTCATCGTTGATGGCAATAAAGCGTTTAATATCATTTATCGCTTTTGAAATATGGGAAATGCCATTGGTTGAATCTTGTATGATTTTTGGATATTTTTTTAAGATTTCGTCAAAACGCACGTCTTTTTTGAATTGATCAATCTCCTTAATAGCCGGTTGGGTGGTGGTGTAAATGGTGTCGGAAGAATCAGCATGGGCAGTGATAATATTTTGCAGAGTTTCATATTTTTCAAGAAGAATGGTCATATCTGACCGGTATGAGTTCATGGTTTCGAGATTCTGCTTTAGATTTTCACCGGCAAAATCAACACAAGCCATTGTGGCCGATGAAATATCACCTATCTGGGCCAGTTGATTTGATTTTTTAAGTTCCTTTTCTTTTTTTCGCAAGGCGCTGATGGCTGTTTTCAGGCGGGTACTTTTATCGTCAATCATTTTTTCAAGGCTGCGGTTGTATTTGGTCAGGTTGGATTCTGCTACAATCCGTCTGGCCACCTCGTCATTGAGCTGAATATTTTTTTCAGCGATCATGGCAGTCTTTTTTTCCAGTTCAACCAGATGAACATATGATCTTAATGCTGTGGTAATTGTGGTGAACAGCTTTTGGGTGGTTAATTCTGTTTTTTCTTTATAATCATTAATATCATAATTGAGAATAATCTTATTTTCCGGGGCTTTGCCAGGTTGCCCGGTTCTTAAAATGATCCTGAGTTTATCATTTTTAAGTTCTTCTCTGATAAAACGAGTCACTTCAAGGCCGGAGTCTTTTTTTTCCATGACCACATCGAGCAGGATGCAGGCGGCATCCGGGTGTTCTTGAATCAATATTTTAGCCTCTTTGGCAGAGTATGCAGATAAAAATTCCAACGTAGCATCTTGGAAACTGTAATCTGAAAGCACAAGCCGGGTCATCACATGGACTTCTTTTTCGTCATCAACAATTAAAAGTTTGAATTTTTTTCCATGATTGGACTGCAAAGATAATAGATCTGAATCAGATTCAGTGGCAAAGACTAAGGTATCATCTTTTTTCTGGTAATTACCAGTGGTTGTCATGTGTACTCCGGATAATAAAAATAAAGTTAGAAGATAGATGCCAAAAGAATACGAAATATTTATTGAATTGTCAATTCACTAACATTAAAAGTTTTTTAAGTATTAATAGGAACCATATGGGTACGATTCAAATATTCAGCATTGTAAAGGATTAAGCAGGAGTCCATGAAGACTCCAATATTGAATCTGATATGTTTTTATTGTACACTCATTTGATTTAAAGGTATATTGGCACAAAAGGTTTGCAACTTTTAAAAACTGAGAATAAAAGGACACAAAGATGAAAAACCCAATTGATGAGTACTGGAGCCTGAAATTAGAGGCAGTGAAATCCAATCTTGAAAATAATAATTTTGAAGTCTTTATCGCAGACAATGCAAAAGCTGCCAAAACAATAGCTTTAGAACAGATTATCCCAAAGCTTGATATTAAAAGTGTATCCTGGGGTGGTTCCATGTCTTTTATTGAAACCGGACTGTTTCATGACCTTAAAGATCGAGAAGATTTAGACGTTCTGAATGTGTTTGATACAAAGCTTGCCAAAGAAGAAGTAATGGCGCTTCGCCGCCAGTCATTATTGGTGGATCTTTTTATAACCGGCACCAATGCCCTGACCGAGTCAGGACAGCTGGTTAATCTTGATATGGTTGGAAACCGTGTGGCTGCAATGATATGGGGACCTAAAAACGTTCTTTTGATCATTGGAAGAAACAAAATTTGTATAGACCTGGAAGATGCCATGCTTAGGATTAAAAATTATGCAGCTCCGGTGAATACCATGAGGCTGGATAAAAAAACACCTTGTCGAAAAACAGGGATATGTCAGGATTGCAGCAGTCCGGACAGGATTTGTAATTATTGGACGATCACGGAAAAAAGTTTTGAAAAAAAGAGGATAAAAATTATCCTTGTAAATGAAGATTTAGGTTTTTAACAGGGTTATGACAATATGCAAAAAATAATTGTATTTCAACAAAATGGTTCAGGACAGACAAAGGTCGAAGGTATTAATAAATTTGGCAACAAACATTTTAAGGTTGAATCTTTTAATATTGACGGCCCTCTGCCGGAATTCATTGATGACAGTTCACAATATCTGCCAAAGACCATTGATGCCGATCTTGTTCTGGACTATTTAAAACACAAGGACCTGTCTGATGATTTAAGCATTCTGTGTAAAAAATTAAAGATTCCAGTGATTGCCTCGGGGAAAAAAATTTTAACAGGTGAGGCTATTTGCCCACCCACCTGCTGCACTCTGTCAAAATATAATCATCTGGGTGACTATGGGGACCTGTTTGGCACACCGGAAATTAAGATATCCACCAAAGATGACATTATTACCCAGGTAGAGGTGATTAAAGGGGCACCCTGCGGGGCAACCTGGCATGCAGCCAAAAATATTAAAGGATTGCCGGTTAAAGAGGCATTGACCCGGTTTGGCCTGGAAGTCCAGTTCGTTTGCACGGCAAATCCTGCTGCATGGGACCCTTTGTGGGGCAAAAGCTCGGTCCATGTGGCCGCAGACATTCATACCGCTGTTTTAAAAACCAGTTTGAAAAAACCAAGCTCAAAAAAAGATAAATAGACCCTGATTTTTATCAACAAACCAATTTACAATGATTTATTTTTCTGGTATTGCTTAAATATACTTTATTTACGATTGAAAAATTATTTCTCAATCTGCATTGATTTCGTATTGATCCCATTTGTTTCTTCCTATTGGTTTCGTTGCTTATCGCACTGAATTTAAAAAAAGTTCAGGCTCTTTTTTTTCTGTGATGTCATTTTTTAAAGCAGTCTGTTTGGTTTAAATACTCTGAATAAAGGAGGTGGACCCTATGACAGTGAAAGTAATAATACCGTATAATTTTACCGGGAATGATGAAAAATCACTTGATTTTGTCCTTAGAAGGTACCAGGGAGAAAAAGATGTTCACTTGACACTATACCATGCATATTCGCCGGTTCCTGAAATTAATGTTCGAAATAACCCGATCATGGACAAAATGACCCGAACAACGTCTTATTTGAGGCAGGTTTTAAATGAACAGAAAAATGAACTGGAACGGGTGAAAGACCAATTAATATCAGAAGGATTTTTCCGGGATAATATTGATTGTCTGTTTACTGCTTTAAAAGATGATCTTGCCGCAGATATCATACAGCTGATTAAAAAAGAGCATTATGATGCAGTGGTCTTAAATCGAAGACCTGGTAATATCATCAATTATTTCACCAGAAGTATTTCAAAAAGAGTTTTCAACAGTCTTACCACTGGTGTCAGTGTTCATATTGTCAATTAGCAGGGTGTGGCAGCAGGTTGGGCAGATAAAATAAATGGCATGGGTATTGGATTATATGCCAGGCCTGATTCAAACGGAAAAGGAGGAGTATATGTCAAATTCTCATAAAATAGACCTTGAAACATTTAAGCTGATTGCAGACACTATATTTGATGCAAATCATCCGGAAACCATGGGCTCCCAGGTAGCCCGGCTTTTGGTCGGTACCATGGAAGTAAAAGGGGTGGCTTTTTTTATTGTTAACCCGGCCAAAGAGGAGTTGGAGCTGCTTGCCACCGAAGGGCTGAGTGCCGACTATAAAAATAAGGGCCCCATTCTGGTTGATAAAAGCATCAAGCTTGAATCAAATCTTGAACCCATCATCATTGCAGACACCCTTAAAAGTAATCGTCTGCAATACCCGGAAAAAGCAATAAAAGAGGGGATAAGATCCATTGTCTCTCTACCCCTTAAACTAAAGGGAAAAATTGTCGGTGCCCTTAGGATTTATCACTCAGACACCTGGGATATCACTGAACAGGATTTGAGCTATCTTGAGATTCTGACAAAAAATTTAGCCATGGCATTAAAGTATTTCAGGTTGTCCGCTGCAGTCTTTGCAACAAAGGAAACCATGGATGAGATTCATTCAATCTGGTTGTGATCGGATTTTTTTAAATTGACTTTGACAGGATAAAATATACTCAAACCATTGTTTGTTTTATTCGGGACCGGGAAACAACCGGTCCGTTTTCCCTGTCAGATAATAAGCACCCAGACCCACCCATTCTTTTAAAGCAGACTTCAGTCTGTTTAGGTTGCCTGAAAAATCAAGAGTGAATTTGAAAAGTGTTTTCCTATGAACATTGTGATCAACCGGATAGGGGATAACCTGCCAGCCGGCTTTGTTAAATACGCCTACCGATCTTGCCATATGGGATGCCGAGGTGATTAAAACCCAGCGTTCTTTCGGGTGGGGTCTAACCATGCGAAAAGACAAAACAGCATTCTCACAGGTGTTTTTCGATTCAGATTCAAACATGATTCGACCGGTGTCAATGCCCTGTTGGATAAGCAGTTGTTTGGCCACCTGTGTGCTTTTGTATTCCTGCAATTCCAGGCTGCCTGTCCCGCCGGTGAACAGATGTTTGGCTGTTGGAAATTGTTTGATCAGATGGATAAATGCAAAATATCGTTCAGCTGAACCATTGAGTTCAACCTGGCCCCACAAGATTGAAGAATGAATTTTTTCAGCGCCTGCCAGAACAATGACCCCGTCAATGGGTTCAGCCAATGTCTGTCTGGTGGGAAAACGGGTTTCTAACGGGTATAAAAGCAGGTTTCCCAAAGGGAATACAGTAATCATAAAAATGAAAACAATGGTGATTGATAATATATATTTTGCTTTTCTATAGGCCTTGAAGCATAAAAGAATCAAACCTGTTATCAACAACAGGACCAGAAGAATATCCGGAGAAAAGATCATCCATAAAATTTTAGAAAAATAGAAAAATATAAGGTCCATTTATTAATTTCAGATGGTTAATAGGTAATTTCAAAATTGTGAAAATCAGTCAAGTCAGATCTCTTTTCCACCAAAACATCGCTAACTATTGAGGAAGGAGATCCGGTTTGACACCATTGAATCATTTGATCAATTGTATCTTGATTTCCCTGGAAAACAGCTTCAACTGAACCATCCGGACAATTTTTAACATATCCGGACACCCCATATTCAATTGCGGCTTTCCGGGTATGGGCGCGATAGAAAACGCCTTGAACTTTGCCTGTGATCCTCACTTTTACACAAATTTTATTTTCTTCTTTATTCTCCATTTGATTTCCTCCTGGGTGTTACCGGATTTAACGAGGCTTTTTTAACAAGATGGCTGCCGAATTTTTCACAGATGCAGTCCACAGCTTTATCCACACTATCCCATTGTTTATTGTGTCGGGTATCCTGGGTCATAAAGGACATTTGAATGGGAGTGTTTTTATCTTTTAACACACTGACCCCCACGCCCACTAGTCTGATTTTCTTTTTCAATTGAATTTTTGAATATAATGAAAGGGCTTCATTAAATATGGCTGAGGATGAAGATATGACCTCATTGAGTTTTTTCTGCCTGGTTATTTGTGAAAAATCACTGAATTTAAGTTTGATAAAAACATTTTCACAGACCAGATTTTTTTTTCGCAATTGGCGCCCCACAGTCTGGCTTCGATCCAGTATCATCTGTTTGACGGTTTCAAAGTCAGATATATCTTTGGCCATTGTTGTCTCGCTGGAAATTGATTTTCTCACATAAGTATTGGTTACCTTGGATGAATCGATGCCGCAGGACAGCTCTAAGAGCCGTTTGCCCATGCTGCCGAATTTTTGAGTTAAAACAGACAATGAATATTGCTGAACATGGCCCAGGGTTTTAATCTGCAAGAGTGCCATCTGATTTGCGGCACGTTTGCCTACACCAGAGACCTTTTCAATGGGAAGCGTATGGATAAATTGTTTTACCTGGGATTTTTCAATAATCGTTAATCCATCCGGTTTATTCATGTCGGAAGCAATTTTTGATAGAAATTTTATAGGAGCAATTCCTATTGAACAGGTTAAATTTAACTCAATAAAAATTTTTTTTTTAATGGCATATCCAATCTGCTCAGGAGAACCAAAAAGCCGCTCACAACCTTGGATATCCACATAGGCCTCGTCAATGGAAACCTGTTCAACAACAGGAGAAAATTGTGAAAGAATATCCATGATTAATCTTGATGTTGTCTTGTATTTTCCCATGTTCCCCGGGACAATCACAAGATGGTTGCACCGCTGTTTGGCTTGAAATACCGGCATGGCAGAATGAATACCAAATTGTCTTGCCTCATAACTGGCCGTTGCCACAACGCTTCTTGCTTGGTCTGATGAAATGATGACCGGCCTGCCTTTAAGATCTGGGTTATCTCTTTGTTCAATGGCGGCAAAAAATGCATCCATGTCAATATGCAATATCATTTTTTTTGCATCTCAAGAACAAATCTGTGTATCAATTCATGCTGATCCAGGGAACATTGTTCAAAAATACAATGGCAGATCTCTTCCGGGCTGATGCTTAAAATTCTTAATCCGGCAAAAAAGGTATTATTCCCAGTGAAATTGGGAATATCCAGGGTGAATTTTATAAAATCATAATCAAATTGTTCAAATCCATTGTTCTTAAAGGCCATACCACCGGCGCTGATGTTTAACAGCCGGACCTTTTTTGTTTTAAATTGAATCTCAATTCCCTGGTCGTCCTTAAATTGATAACGATAGGATGTCCTCTTGTCTTCTGATTCATGGATGATGGTATCAGTTGCCGGTTTCTTTTTTTTCCAGAACAAATTCAACCCTCCTGTTTTGTGCCCGGTTCTCTTCAGACGTGTTGGGTACAAGGGGCATGACATCCCCATATCCTGTGGCTGTTAGTCTTTGGGGGCTTACCCCTTTTGATATCATATGTTTTAATACCGTGGTGGCCCTGACAGCAGATAATTCCCAATTGGACGGGAATATGGCAGTGGAAATAGGAATATTATCGGTATGGCCTTTGATATTAATATTATATTCAGGGTAATCATCAAGAATTTTAATGATTTCATCAAAGATAGCAATAGCAGGGGGGTTCAGGGACGCTTCCCCTGAATTAAATAATGCCTTGCCTTTAATACTGACAATAATTTTGCCATCTAAAATCCGAGTGGAGATATCATCTCTTTGAGAACTATCCTGCACAAACCGGGTCAAGGATTTAAAAAGAGATTGCGCTCTGGAACGAAGTCCTGTGATATCTTCGATGGTGATCTGTGTGTCTGCGGTTTCAGGAATTTCCATTAAGTCCATTAAACCAATCAAATTCCGGCCCTGTTCCACCTGGACTTTAATCTCAGTAATGGTTTTTCTGTATTTTTCTTTTTCAAAAGAGGCAAGGGTATACAAAAGAATAAAAAAGACCAGCAAAATGGTCATAAGGTCTGCATAAGTGACCAGCCAGGGGGCATCATCATCATAGGTGATAAAAGTGGAATTGTAAGTATTGTCTCTCATGGCTGTTTATTAAGATTCATTTGGGTCATGGGTTTTCGCAGTCTTGAAGAAATAAAACTGGACAATTTTTCATAAATGATCACCGGGTTATTGTTTTTTATAATGGAAATTGCGCCTTCTCTTTTGATTTCAAGGTTAATAATTTCAATAACGGTTCTGGATCTTAATTTGCCGGCAATGGGTAGAAAAAACAGTGTGGATAATAAAGATCCATAAAAGGTGGTTAAAAGGGCCACTGCCATGGACGGACCAATATTCGACGGATCCTGGAGCTGACTGAGCATTTGAACAAGACCGATTAATGTGCCCAGCATTCCAAAGGCCGGGGCATACAGCCCCATTTTTCGAAAGATATCCTGGACAATGAAATGGCGCATTTGAAGCGATTGGATTTCCGTGGTCAGGGCAGCCCGGATCACCTCTTCAGAAGATCCATCTGCCAGAAGGCCGCAGGCTTTTTTTAAAAACATGGAATCGGTTTTGATTTTACTCAATTCTAAAAGCCCCTGTCGTCGGCTGATGTGGCTGAGTTTGATCATGGTGGCCACAGCATCGTTGGGATCTTCTTTGTCTTTTGAAAAAACAAAATAGGCCGCCTTAAACGCAGCAAGTACATCCCTGAATTGAAAAGTAATCAAGGTGGTGGCAAGCGTTCCGCCAAATACAATCATCAATCCCTGGATATTAATGAAATTATGAAGGTCTCCACCCAAATAAATGGCACTGATGATTAATGAAAACCCGGAGATAATTCCTATAAAAGAAGCAATATCCATATATGTTATTTTATCCTTATAAATTATATTATAATCTGTTAAAGACTATCATTATGGTGATTTATGCCCATGCTATATGATAATAATTTGCGGGTCAAGATTTACCCTGATCAATAATAAAAAATTTAATACCCAATTACCCAAACAAATAACTATTGATCTTATTTTTAACCGGATATCTATACGGTCATAAGTATTATTCAAAGGATGTCTGTGGCCGATTAAAAGAAACATTGATAAACAACTTGTGAATTTGATATGATTTTGATGCCAAAAGGTATAAGCAAGGGGGTAAATAATTAAAAACAAATACCGGAGTCACAATGAACTATAAGCCACTGTTTTTGAACGTCATTTTTATGATCTGTGTTTTTTTTATCGGCTGCCAGGGAAATACAAGTGATCAAAATCAAAATTCAGATAAAAAATCAGAGACAATAATAGAAAAGAAAACAGATCAGGCAATTGAAAAAAAAGGTTTGGGAAATATTGCGCCTGTCGAACTAAAAAAAAAATATCAGACATTGCCCCAGGGGATTCAATGGCTCACCAATGATTCAGATCCGGTTTATTCATCTGATAAGGCAAAAAAAGGCGGTGTGCTTCATTCTGCAATCTCAAGTTTTCCCCTGACATTTCGGGTGGTAGGGCCGGACTCGAATTCTTCGTTCAGGAGTGCGATTTTAGGCAATCAAATGTCTTTGATCGGTATTCATCCCAATACTCAAAATGTCCTTCCTGAGCTGGCCACCCATTGGGCGTTTGGAAAAGATAAAAAAACCATGTATTTCAAACTGGACAAGGATGCCCGATGGTCTGACAAAACCCCTGTCACAGCATGGGATTATGTTTATACCCTGACGTTTATGCGCTCAGAACATATTATTGCGCCCTGGTATAATGATTACTACACCAAAGAGATTGAAAAAGTCATTGTTTATGATGACTATACCATTGGCGTAAAAAGCACCAAGGCAGTGCCCGAGCTTTATTTGAAACTGGGGATTTCTCCTACACCCGAACATTTTTTTGGAAAGCTGAACAACACTTTTGTCCAGGACTATAATTGGAAAATAGTTCCCAATACCGGTGCCTACCAGATCAGCGACTTTGAAAAAGGCAAATATGTAAAATTTGAACGTAAAAAAGAATGGTGGGCCAAAGATAAAAAATATTTTAAGTACCGTTTTAATGCTGATGTTGTACGTTTTGAGGTGATTCGTGATTTTAATCTTCAATGGGAATATTTTAAAAAAGGAAAGCTGGATACCTTTGGCCTGACCATGCCCAAATACTGGCATAAAAAATCTAAGCATGAGCTGTTTACAAAGGGATATATTCATAAAATCTGGTTTTTTAATGATCAGTCCCGATCTGCCCAGGGCTTGTGGCTGAATCTTGACAAAGAAATTTTTAAGGATAAACGTGTCCGATTTGCCTTTGCCCATGCCATGAATGTACAACGGGTGATTGAAAAGGTGTTGCGAAATGATTATTTCAGGCTGGCCCAGGCCGTATACGGGTATGGTCGGTACACCGATTACTCCATCAAACCCAGAGCCTATGATATTGCTAAAGTGGAACAACTGATGACCGATGCCGGCTGGGCAAGAGGAGATGATGGCATCTGGATAAAAGATAACCAGCGTTTTTCCGTGAAAGTGAATTACTCCATTGAAGAACACACGCCTAGATTGGTGGTTTTAAAAGAAGAGGCCTTAAAAGCCGGCATTGAATTGGTGTTGGAAAAACTGGATCCGTCAGCATCTTATAAAAAAGTTTTCGAAAAAAAACATGAGGTGGCATGGCTTGGTTGGAGTACAGGCTTGAGACCGGTGTATTGGCAGTTCTGGCATTCAGAGAATGCCCACAAACCCCAGACAAACAATATCACTAATCTGGATGATCCTCAAATGGATGTGCTGATAGATCAGTATCGCAACAGCCTTGAAACAGAAGAACGGATTGCATTATCCCTTAAATTACAACGATTGGTTCACGACCATGGGGCGTTTGTACCGACGTTTATGGTGCCCTATGTCCGCCTGGGATATTGGCGGTGGATGCAATTGCCGGATTTTCATGGTACCCGCTGGTCAGATGATCTTTTTGATCCTTTTTCCATCGCAACGGGAGGACTGTTCTGGATTGATTCAGATATTAAGGAACAAACCCTTCAGGCCATACAAAAGGGTGAGTCATTTGATGAAACAATCATTGTAGACAGACAATTCAAGGTGGAGTAAAGCAAAACGTGGAATTTCAAACGATTTTAGATGTCAAGGATCTGGTGGTTGAATTTGATACTGAAGCCGGTTGTGTCAGGGCGGTTGATCACATCGGGTTTCAACTTAAAAAAGGACGGGTGCTGGGCATTGCCGGGGAATCAGGCTGTGGTAAAAGCGTAACTGCCTTGAGTATTATGCGGCTGCTGCCCAAACCCATATCCAGTATTGTAAAAGGGAAAGCGATTTTTTTCGGCCAGGATATCTTTAAACTGCCTGTGGATCAGATGCACCATATCAGGGGACAAAAAATTTCCATGATTTTTCAAGAACCCATGACTGCATTAAATCCGGTTCACAATATTGGTAAACAGATGGTTGAAATTTATCAGCTTCATTTTTCAGATATGTCGAAAAATGAAATGAGATCAGCTGCGGTGACCATGCTGGAAGAAGTCGGGATAGCCGATCCTGACAAAGTGATGAAAAAGTATCCCCATCAATTATCCGGCGGTATGAGGCAGCGGGTGATGATTGCCATGGCCCTGGCGTGCGAGCCTCAAATTCTTATCGCAGATGAACCCACAACAGCCCTGGATGTTACGGTTCAGGCCCAGATTCTGGATTTAATCTCAGCGCTTCAAAAAAAAACAAACATGTCTGTGATTCTGATTACCCACGATCTTGGGGTGATTGCTGAAACCTGTGATGATGTTGTGGTCATGTATGCGGGGCAGATTGCTGAAAAAGCGGATGTTTTAACACTCTTTAAGCATCCGGCTCATCCGTATACACAAGGGTTGCTCAGCTCAATTCCATCACTTGCTAAAACTCCTAAAACCATATTACCCACTATCCGGGGCAGTGTGCCCTCTTTGCTGAATATGCCGCAAGGGTGCAGATTCGCCGGTCGTTGTCCTTTAATGGAAGATATTTGTATAAAAATTGTTCCAATTGAACGTGAAATTGATGAGGATCACACAGTCGCCTGTCATTTGGCCTAAGTCAGAGAATAAAAAAAAGTACCAAAATTGTAAAAAATTTCTTGATTTTTTATTTGAAAGTCATTAATAGTCAAGAAAAGCCTATTGGAGAAGGGCTTGAGCAGTTTCGTACTATAGGGAAATCCATCTGTAAGTGTGGCACCTCCTGAAGTTTGAAACTAGCGTTACTCATCATAACACAAGGAGAATGTCACAATGGCAAAAGGGACTGTAAAATGGTTTAATGATTCTAAGGGATTTGGTTTTATCGAGCAAGAAAACGGACCGGATGTATTTGTTCATCATTCAGGTATCAACAGCACTGGTTTTAAGTCGCTCAATGAAGGCGATAACGTTACATTTGATATAGAAGAAGGACAGAAAGGTCCTGCTGCAGTTAACGTAACCGTTGTATAAAAATGATAAAGGGCTTCCCTTAGTCGGGAAGTCCTTTATTCTTGCCTAAAATGAATCGCCCTGAAATACAATTGTGTTTTTAGGGCGATTTTTTTATTTTCTCACGAATGTCACCGTCTTTTTTTTTGCCATATTTTTGTTAAGTTCTATTTATTTTAATTGGTATATCATGGTATGTCTTTTTTACTTTTAATTTTGCTAAGGATTGTATGGCACTTCTTGAGGTTAAGCATCTAAAAAAACACTTTCCAGTTACCGGCGGTATCCTTTTACGGCGAAAAGGGTTTGTCTATGCACTGGATGGTGTTTCGTTATCTTTAAATAAAGGTGAGACGTTAGGTATTGTAGGAGAGTCCGGTTGTGGAAAGACAACACTGGGAAGATGTATTATGGGGCTCTATCAGCCTTCATTTGGAACGGTTGTTGTCAATGGTCAGGATGTTTTTTCCTTAAATTCAAGGCAACGTAAGAAAATGGCCCTTCACCTGCAGATGATTTTTCAGGATCCGTTTGAATCCTTAAATCCCCGACAGACAATCAAAGAAATTCTTGAAGAAAAATATATTATTCATAATAAAAAAGATGGACAATTAGATGCTCAGATCCATTCATTGATTGAACGGGTCGGGCTTTTGCCTGATTCTCTGGCTAAATTTCCCCATGAATTTTCAGGCGGTCAGCGTCAGAGGATCGGGATTGCACGAGCCATCAGCCTTGAACCGGATCTGATCATCTGCGATGAACCGGTTTCCGCCCTGGATGTCTCTGTTCAGTCAAAGATCTTAAACCTGTTGCTGGAATTGCAAAAAACAATGGACCTGGCGTTTTTGTTTATTTCCCATGATCTTTCAGTTGTTAAACATATCTCTGACAGGATCGCAGTGATGTATCTGGGAAAAATAGTTGAGACTGCAGATGCTCCTGTGATTTATGAAAACGGGTTGCACCCGTATACAAAAGCGCTTTTATCTTCAGTACCTGTCCCTGATCCTGGGTTTAAACGAGACCGGATCGTGTTAAAAGGGGAAGTCCCTTCTGTGGAAAATCCGCCTGATGGATGTCGATTCAACACACGCTGTCCCCATGTCAAGGAAATCTGTTATAAAAAAGAACCCGAACTGCTTGAAAATAAAGCAGACCCCAACCATTTAACTGCCTGCCATTTTTTCTTTTAAGATCCAGGGAATCTTTACTATATGGTGTGTCATGACAAGGATCTTAAATTAAGTGTTGATACTCTATTGAATGCAATGAGCCAAAGGAATCAGGTATTTAAGCTGTTTTCACTCAGCTTATGGTTCCCTGAATTATCTTGCACAAAATCAGCACTAATGCTACAACTATTTTTTTTGTAAACAGGGTGTTGAAAATGCAGGTCATGGTCGGGGGGAATAAAGTGGCACAAGGCATTAAAAAGTTTTTAAGCCGGGGTTTTATTTTAATGGTCTGTGTATGGTTTGTAAGCTGTAGCAAACCCCCTGAAGCGCCTGAGCCGGAATATATTATAAAAACAGCACTTATGACCATTTCCAGTGAAGACTTCAGCGAAGAACTCGATCTGAAAAGGGCGGCATATCCATATAATATCAAAGGCCAGGCTTCTGAATACAATGAGATGGTCATTCATTTGGTCAAAGTTCTTTCTGAAGAGATTATTCTTTTAAGCGTTGCCCAGAACTTAGGTATTATTGTTACTGATCAGGAGGTTGATGCGGCAGAGGCCCAGTTCAAAAAAGATTATCCCGAGGACAGCTTTGATCAGATGCTTTTAACAAATGCCATATCCTATTCTTTCTGGAAAAAGCGATTCAAGAAAAACATGATAATGGACAAGCTTATTGGCCAGGAGCTGGAAAAGAAAATCGAAATATCTTCCCAGGATATCTTGGATTTTTATAAAAACCATTCTAACACAAATCCTGATCCATCTGATCAAACAGGCGAAGGGATAAAAATTTTTCAAGATGAAGAACAACTTGTATCCAGCCTTCGCATGCAAAAGACACAAGAATACTATGAAGAGTGGGTCCAGAAACTCTGGAATCAATATCCGGTTGAAATTGATAAGGAAAAGCTAAAAGCCTTTTTAATTGATCTTGAAATAAGTAAGGAAAGTTTAAAATGAAAAAGAAAATCATTGGTTTTGTTTTTTTATTGATGGGGCTATTTTTTTATTTTTGCAGTTTTGTTTATGCTGAGACTTTTGATAAGGCTGAGATTGTTGATAAGATTGTTGCCATTGTGAATGATGATATCGTTACCCTGGTTGATGTTCAAAAAGGGGCAGAACCTTACATTAAAAAGATTACGGCTTCGGGATATTCACAAGATAAACAAGATGAAATGATTGAAAAGGTGAATGAAGATATCCTTAATTCAATGATTGAAATAACCTTAACCCGGCAGGAAGCTGAACGTTATGGTATAGTCATCTCCGAAGAGGAGATTGATAATGTAGTTGAAAATATAAAAAATAGAAAATCTTTAACTCAAAAAGAATTTGAAGAAGCATTGGGATATGAAGGCATTAATATTGTTGAATTCCGAGAAAATATTAAAAAACAAAGATTGCAGGAAAGAATTATCAATTACGCTGTAAACTCAAAGGTAGTGATCACCGAATCAGATATAAAACACTATTATTCAGCCAATAATCAGAAATATGCAGGAAAACAAAAGCATCATTTAAGAAATATTTTGATGGAAGATATGGAGAAGATTTCCCAGATTAAACAAAGACTGGATGAAAATCAGTCCTTTATCGAACTTGCAAAACAATTTTCAACGGCATCCAACGCATCCGATGGTGGTGACCTCGGATTGTTTGATATTACCAATTTTTCAAAAGAGATTAAAGAAAGTATATCAAAGTTAAATAAAGGGCAGTATACAGATGTGATCACAACTGCCCAAGGATTCCAGATTTTTTATTTACAAGACATAGTTTTGGAAGGCAATCAGTCTTATGAGCAGGCTTCAAAAGAAATTAAAGAAATTCTGTATCAACAATTGGTGGAAGAAAAATTCAAGACCTGGCTTGAAACCTTGAAAAAAAACGCTCATATCAAAAAAATGCCATAATTTAATATTTCTTTTACTGATCGGGAAAGCCCATGCAAAATGAACAGATAAAAATTTTAACAGCCAGTTTAAAACGGTTGTTACGCCGGGGTGCCACCAGACAGCTTCAGAATATTATCAAAAAAACTCACATGGCAGATCTTGCCATTGCCTTTAAAGAATTGCCTTCAGCTAATCGGGAAAAACTATTTTTGTTGATAGAAAAGCCTGAACAGATAGGCACGTTGTTTTCCATGCTGGATGAAACTTTCTTTTTGGAATTTGTCAAGAGTATTGAGTTTGAAAAACTGGTCAATGTGTTCAACAAAATGGCATCTGATGATGCCGCATCTCTTCTGTCTCTTCTGGATGAAGAATTATCTGACAAGATTCTTTCCAAGATGCAGAAACAAGAATCTGAAAATGTCGAACAACTCATGAGCTATGGTGAAGATACAGCCGGCTCTTTGATGGTGACCGATTTTATTGCCCTGGAAGAGGGTGTTGGTGCTAAACAGGTCATTGAAGCATTGCAGAACAAGTACCTGGATGTTGAGATGCCTTTTTATATTTATGTGATTGATGAATATGGCAAGCTGGTGGGAGTCAGTTCTTTAAGGCAGCTTGTGGTGGTCCATCCGGATCTGCCGTTAAAAAACTTTATGACCAAAGACATTGTCTCGGTCAAAACCTACACTGACCGTGAAGAAGTTGCCAGCCTGGTATCGCGGTATGATTATCTGGCTGTTCCTGTGGTGGATGATGATAACCGCATGGTGGGAATTGTTACTGTTGATGATGTAATTGATATTCTCCATGAAGTGGCCACTGAAGATATTTTGAAGATGGCAGGTGTGGGTGAAGAATATATTGAAACCCAGACGGTTTTAAGAGGGACAAGAATTCGGCTTCCCTGGTTGTTTGCCAGTTTTCTGGGGGGAGTGGCTGCCTTTTTTATCATTGGCGGGTTTGAAGAAAACCTTGTGAAGTTTACCAGCCTTGCCGCCTTTATTCCGGTTATCATGGGAATGGGGGGTAATATCGGAACCCAGAGTTCCACTATTGTGGTCAGGGGAATTGCCACCGGCAGAATCGATCTGTCTGACTTTAGAGATGTGGTATTAAAAGAATTTTTAGTCGGCCTTATATTGGGGCTGGTATATGGTCTTTTTATCGGTATTATTGCCAGATTTGTTTTTGCTGCCGAGCCATTTGCAATGGCATTATCATTTGCAGTCGGACTTGCCATTATCTCGTCAATGACCATTGCCGCTCTTGTCGGTTCCGCAGTCCCCTTGATTCTTGAACGGCTTCACATTGACCCTGCGGTTGCCACAGGCCCTTTTGTCACCACCGCCATTGATATTGTCAGTGTATACTGCTATTTCATTATTGCCAGCCGTTTGTTGGAAATTTAGATCGGGCCCTTGTATGTCTGGTTTCTCAACTAATGCAGTGCTGCTTAGAAAAATTGAATATGGTGATCATGATTATATCATCAGTTTTTTGACCCAATCCAATGGGAAAATTTCCGTTATCGCTAAAAATGCCAAAAAAAGTGTGAAACGATTTTCAGGTGCTTTGGATCTTTTCAGTGTGTATCATATCCAATGCGTGTATCCAAAAAAAAATAAGCATGGATTGACTATTCTTTCCCAGGCAGACCTTGAAAATGGATTTGTTAATATCCGGTATGATGTTTTTAAGACAGCCTATGCCGGTTTCTGGGCAGAACTGACCCACTTCTGGCTGGAAGAAGAAAAACCGTTACCCAGGCTCTATGATCTGTTCATATTCTCTCTTGCGGCCTTAAATCAAGGCGTAATTTCAAAACAAGTGATCAGTCTTCTTTTTCAGATAAGATTTATGGATCTTGCAGGGTTTTCTCCCAACTTTGAAGTCTGTCATCATTGTGGTATCAGCATGGATGATATCCATACTCCAAAAGTGATGTTTGATTTTAAAGAAGGCAGGATGGTTTGTCAAAAATGTGACAAAAAAAGATCCATATATGGTATGGCGGTGTCAAAAGGGACCTTAAAACAATTGTTCTGGATTAATAATTCAGATATCAATAGAGCAGACAGAATTAAATTTTCAAGGTATGCCATTAAAGAAGGGGAAGCACTGCTGGAATCCTTTATCCCTTTTCATATTGGAAGAGAATTTAAAAGCATAAAATTTTTAAGACAGATAAGGCTTGACAGATGAATCTTAAAAAAATATTGGAAAAAGGTTTGGTTCATGCATCAGTGCCCTGCCGGGTTGATTTTGGCGGAACCCTGGATATCAGCACTCTGTATCTATCAATGAACACATCAACTCCTTCAACGGTTAACATCGCCCTGGACTTGAGAACCCATGTTACCCTTTCCCCGTATCAGCAGGGAAAGGTTAAAGTGTCTTCAAGAGGATTTGAATCAGCACTATTTGATCGGGGCATGGCACCTTTCAACCATCCCATGGGATTAATGTTCAGTATATCCAATTATTTTGATGCCCACGGGGTCCACATTCATATTGAATCGACCTCACCACCCAGAAGTGCTTTGGGTGGTTCTTCCTGTGCAGCCGTGGCCATTATATCTGCTTTTTACCATGCCATGGGTAGCCCTGTTGATCCAGAAGCGATTGCCTGGCTGGCGCATTATCTGGAAGCCAGTGTGGCAGGAGTGCCATGCGGTATGCAGGATCAATTGGCAGCCGCTTTTGGCGGGGTGAATCAGTGGATTTGGAAAATGGGAAAAACATCCCCAAAGTTTGAACGAATCATTTTATTGGAACAGCAAACCCAGATGGATGCATTCAATTCTAATATTTTAGTGGCATATTGTGGCATCCCCCATGTATCCAAAGATATTAACAGCCGTTGGATAAAATCATTTATTAATGGTCAATCCAGACGCGTTTTTCAGATGATTGCAGGCTTAACAAACGCATTTGCAACGGCTGTAAAACAATTTGATTTTAAAACAGCCGCAGACCTGATGAACCAGGAAACCCAGGCCAGATTTGAAATGACCCCGGATGTGCTGGATGATACAGGGAATAAACTATTTTCCACAGCCAAAGCCTGTGATTGTGGTGCGAGATTTACCGGAGCCGGCGGCGGTGGCTGCCTGTGGGCCATTGGTGATAAAAACGATATTGATAAATTACGATTGATTTGGCATAAGATACTAGAACCCATAGAAAATGCAAAAATTCTGGATACAAAAATCGAAAAGAAAGGTATTGTAATCAGTTAACACAAACTTTTGATTAAAATAGTGGAGTAAAATGAATTTTCAAGATGTAATTTTAAACCTGAATAATTTCTGGTCCCAGCGCGGATGTGTGCTTATTCAATCCTATGATATAGAAGTGGGAGCCGGGACCTTTCATCCCACAACGCTTTTAAAGGCTCTGGGGCCAGAACCTTGGAAAGTGGCCTATGTTCAGCCATCACGGCGGCCAACGGACGGACGGTATGGTGAAAACCCGAACCGACTTCAGCATTATTACCAATATCAGGTGCTTTTGAAGCCCTCGCCGCCCGATGTTCAGCAACTTTATCTGGAATCCATGAAAGTCTTGGGTGTTGATCCCCTGGAACATGATATCCGTTTTGTTGAAGATGACTGGGAATCCCCTACACTTGGCGCTTCCGGCCTTGGCTGGGAAGTCTGGCTGGATGGTATGGAAGTGACACAGTTTACCTATTTTCAAATGACCGGCAGTGTGGAACTCAAACCCGTTCCTGTAGAATTAACTTATGGGCTTGAACGCATTTGTATGTATCTTCAGGGTGTAGACAATGTCTTTGATCTCAAATGGAATAATGAAATCACTTACCGGGATGTCTATCACCAGCAGGAAGTGGAACAATCGACTTATAATTTTGAGATTGCTGATGTTGACCTTCTTTTGGACCTGTTCAATAAATATGAGGCTGAAGCACATCGAATTATAGAAAAGGGCCTGGTTCTGCCGGCCTATGAATATTGTTTGAAATGTTCCCACACCTTTAATCTTCTGGATGCAAGAGGCGCTATCAGTGTAACCCAGAGGACCGGGTATATTAAACGGATCAGGGATATCGCACGGGAATGCTCTAAAACCTATATTGTGCAGAGAGAAGAAATGGGTCATCCGTTATTGAAGCCGATATCAGACAGGGGAGGGGCAAACTAAAATGGATACACTTTTAATTGAAATCGGCAGTGAAGAGATCCCGGCAGGTTATATTATTCCGGCACTTGCGGCCTTTAAAAATAATATTTTGTCTGTTTTGGACCATTCCAGAATTGATCATGGAGAAGCAAGAGTATACGGGACCCCCAGACGGCTTGCGCTGATGATTGATGCAGTGGCGGATATGCAGAAAACCCAAACATCTACGATTACAGGCCCTCCTGAGAAGGTCGGCTTTGATAAACACGGCAATCCCACCATTGCAGCACAAAAATTTGCTGCCAAGGCCGGGCTGGCTGTTGGCGACATCAAAATTGAAGAAACAGCCAAGGGTCGATATCTGACAGCAGTGATTGAAGAAAAATGCGAGTCTAGTGTTTCCATTTTGGAAAGTATTCTTGAGAGAGAGATCCTTTCCATTCCTTTCCCAAAAAGCATGCGTTGGGGGAATCTTTCCATTAGTTTTGCACGGCCTATTATTTCGCTTGTTGGACTTTTGGATGATAAAATTTTAGAGTTTAAGATCGGTAATATCAAGTCTTCCACAAATATATATGGTCACCAGTTCATGTTTCCTGGAAAATATGCAATTAAATCAGCCAACCAATATATAGAAGTTGCACAATCCTGTGGTGTGAATCCTGATATTGAAGACAGAAAGGCCGATCTTGTTCAAGCCATTGAAGCCTGTGCAAAAGATCAGGGAGCCAAGATCCTTAAAGATGAGGAACTGGTTGATATTGTGACCAACCTTGTGGAATCGCCTTATCCGGTTGTGGGATCTTTTGATCCGGATTTTTTGCAGGTGCCGGATGAAGTATTGATCACAGCCATGAGAGAGCATCAAAAATATTTTGCGCTTATTGATGAGCAGGGAAATTTAAAGCCTTTGTTTATTGCGGTAAATAATACCAAAGCAAAAGATTTGAGCCTTGTGGCAAAAGGTCATGAAAAAGTGCTGAGGGCCCGATTGTCCGATGCTAAATTTTTCTATGAAGTTGATCTGCAATCCTCTCTGGATCAGTTTGCCCAGAAACTTAAAAGCGTTACGTTTCAGGAAAAACTGGGATCGGTTTATGACAAGACTCTTCGTATTAAAGACCTTGCAAGATATCTGGTGTCAGTCTCTTCCTATGCCAATGCAGATATACTCATGGAGGATGTGACACGGGCGGCGATGATCTGTAAGGCAGATCTTGTCAGTCAGGTGGTGATTGAGTTTACAAAACTTCAAGGCATTATCGGCAGAGCCTATGCCTTGAAGGCGGGTGAAAAGCATGACGTTGCCCTTGCCATTGAACAGCATTACCGCCCAGTGTATTCAGGTGGAAAATTACCCCAAAATCCTGTTGCCTGTCTGCTGGCCATTGCCGATAAGCTGGATACGATCTGCGGATGTTTTTCTGTTGATTTGATTCCAACAGGCGGTGCAGACCCGTATGCATTGAGACGACAAGGCATAGGGATCATCCAGATCATGCTTGAAGAAAAATTGTCTTCATCTTTGTCTGATATGATCGATCATGGACTATCTGCCTACATTGCGGATGCAGATAAAAAACAAGATGCAGGAATACAGATTAAAGAATTTTTAAAGAACAGGATGATCAATATCCTGACTGATATGGGATTTTTAAAAGAATTGGTCAATTCTGCCTTGAAAGCGTCGTTTGATAATATCCCGGATGTTCTGTTACGGGTAAAAGCGTTGGATAATTTGAGAAAAGAACCTGATTTTGAACCGCTGTCCATTACTTTTAAGCGGGTTGAAAACATTATTAAAAAATCAAATGCAACCGCCGGGCAAGAGGTGGATGTGACTTTGTTTGAAGATCCATCTGAAAATAAATTATTTACAGCGGTAAATGAGGTATCCTTGGGGGTACAAGATTATATTGCCCAGGGCAATTATGATGAAGCATTGACTCGTATTGCCACCCTGCGACCCATTGTGGACACCTTTTTTGATGATGTTATGGTCATGGCAGAAGATACAAAAATAAAAAATAACAGGATAGCTCTGTTGTCATCTGTGTCAGGATTGTTTAAGAATATAGCTGATTTTTCTTTAATTTAGTATGTATGGGAAATTTTGCAATTAAACTTGGTTTTAGTGTTGTGGAGGAATAGTCAATATGGCAGGTTATGATCCGGAACTGGATAAGATGTTAAAAGAATGGAAAAATGAAGAGACCGGGCTTTTGCTCTCCATTCATCAATATGGGGCAGGCGAACCCAAACTTCAGATTGGACCCAGAATGTTAAAAAAGAAAGACGGAACAGACCGGGCACCGTCAAAAGCCGGTCGGTTGACCATTGAAGATGTGACATGGATTTATGATATAATTGATGAGGTAAAGGATGAATTTTCCGACCTGGTCGGACCTGAATAGCGAATCCATAGTTCCGCCTTTAGGGACAAAAAAGGCCCCGGATATTGGTCCTGTTGCACTGATGGTAAGCTGTAAGCCGGATGTCAATCTGATTAAATCACAACTGATTAATCCCAGGGAATTCCCTTTTTTTAACAATATCCTTATGACCTGTGATGATGGTGATAAGGGTATTTGTGTTGCCGGTCCTTTTATGGGAGCACCTTATGGCGCCATGATACTGGAATCACTTATTGCAAGAGGGGCCAAAAAAATAATCGTGCTTGGCTGGTGCGGTGCGGTGAGCAGCAACTTGAATGTCGGAGATATTATTGCTGTGGATAAGGCCATTGTGGATGAGGGCACCTCGTGTAATTATGTTGATTTTGGTTCACACCTGCCGTGCTCTGAACCGGATCAAAAGTTAACCGATCAATTAATGGATTCTGTGATGGATTTTTGGACTAAAAAATATGAGGCAAAGAACCTGTTCAATCACAAGGATCAGCTTGATTCCGCAGACCCGGCAGGGCAGGGTCAGCATTCAGATGTTCCATTTCCAAAACGATTGACCAAACAAACCATCTGGACCACAGATGCCATTTACAGAGAAACCCCGAAAAAAGTGGATCATTTCAAAACGCTTGGGGCAAGAGCGGTTGAAATGGAATGTTCGGCCTTGTTCAGTGTAGCCAAGTTTCGAAAGGTTGACATTACAGCACTTTTAGTTGTCTCAGACAGTGTGGCAGCAATAGATTGGAACCCCGGGTTTCGAAAAAAAGTTTTTCAACAGGCCAGGGAAATTGCCTGTGAGGCTGTTTTGAATTTTACAAAAAAAATGAGTAAAAATGGATAAGACATTAAAACAAGAAGCACTTAAACTTCAAAAAGAGCTGACTGAACACTCTCATCAATATCATGTCATGGATGACCCTGTTATTTCAGACCTTGAATATGACCGAATGCTAAAACGGCTTATCCAGATTGAGGAACAATATCCTGAACTGTCTGTCCCTGATTCGCCCACAAAACGGGTGGGTGCACCGCCGTTGGACGTATTTGACCAGGCCAGGCATTCTGTTCCCATGCTCAGTCTTGATAATGCGTTTGATGATCAGGATGTCCTTGATTTCCATAAACGAGTTGTAAAATTGCTTGATACTGAAAATGTATTTTACATTGTGGAACCCAAACTGGATGGCGTGGCTGTTGAGCTCAGATATGAAAATGGTTTGCTGGTCCAGGCCACCACCCGTGGGGATGGTGTCACAGGAGAGGTGATTACGCAAAATGTTCGAACCATTCGGTCTGTTCCTTTGAAATTGGAGATTTCACAACCTCCTGCCCTGCTTGAAGTCAGGGGTGAAATTATTATTAAAAGAAAAGAATTTGAACAATTAAACCAGACACGGTTGGAAAACGACGAAAAACTCTTTGCCAACCCAAGGAATGCGGCAGCCGGTTCATTGAGGCAGTTGGATTCAAAAGTGACAGCTCAAAGGCCCCTTGATATTTTTGTTTACGGCATTGGTCAGGTTCAAGGAATTGATTTTCACTATCAGTCTCAAATGCTTGCTAAATTAAAAGAATTCGGGTTTCCTGTTAATCCCCATATCCGTTCAATGCTTGATGTCAACGCCGTTCTTGACTTTTATAAAGAACTTGTTGCTTTGCGGGAGAATCTTGCCTATGAAATTGACGGCATGGTTATCAAGGTGGATAATATTGGGTCCCAACGATTATTGGGTGAAAAAATTAAAAGCCCAAGATGGGCCATTGCCTATAAATTTGTTGCTGTTCAGGCGACCACAATCATCAGGGATATTCTTGTTCAAGTCGGTCGGACCGGTACCCTGACACCTGTTGCGGTATTGGAACCAGTGAACGTTGGCGGGGTCATGGTTTCAAGGGCCACACTTCACAATGAGGATGAAATTAGAAGAAAAGATGTTCGGATTGGTGATATAGTTCATGTCATGCGGGCTGGAGATGTTATCCCAAAAGTGGTTAAAGTTATTGAATCTAAACGAACAGGAAATGAACAGCCTTTTAAAATGCCTGATCTTTGCCCTGTTTGTAAAGCTAAGGTTCAGCGAATCAAACAGGATCGTTCCCATATCAATAAGTGTGTGAATCTTTCCTGTCAGGCTCAACTAAAAGAGAGAATTTCTCATTTTGTATCTAAAAAAGCCTTTGATATTGATGGGATGGGTAAGAAAATAGTGGTTCAACTGGTGGATGAAGGCATGCTGAACTCTTTTTTAGATCTTTTTTTATTACAAAAAGATCAATTGGCTGATCTGGAACGAATGGGTGAAAAGTCAGCTACAAATCTTGTTAAGGCCATTGAACAATCAAAGACCATTTCGTTAAGACGGTTTGTTTATGCTTTAGGGATTGATCATACCGGAGAAAATGCAGCAAAATTGATGAGCGAACATTTTTCAACTCTTGAACAGATTATGGCAGCAAATGAAGAAGATTTAATCAGTATTCACGGGATAGGGCCGGAAACGGCATCAGCAGTGCAAAGCTTTTTTGTCAATCCTGAAAATATTGATATGATTCATCAGATGATCGAAAATGGTATCGTTTTGACCAATGAACAAATCATCCAAAACCATTCAGGTGATAACCCGTTTATGGGCAAACGAATGGTACTTACCGGAACCTTGCGAACCATGACTCGCAGCCAGGCCAAGAAGAAACTGGAAACACTGGGGGCGAAAATAATATCAGCCGTCAGTTTAAAAACAGATTATCTTCTGGCTGGTGAAGAGGCCGGGAGCAAACTTGCAAAAGCAAAACAACTCGGTGTTGAAGTGATGGATGAAGACCGGTTCTTATCTCTGCTTGAATCTTAATAGTAATTCCATATTTCATTTTCGCACAAGCGGTGCTTTTTTAATATGTCTTATGGATTTTTATTGTATACAAAGAATTTTTGTTGCAATTCAAAATTCCCGGTACTAAATAAATCAATCAAAAAGGACGTCCACAAAGCGTTTGGCATCAAACTCCTGGAGGTCGTCAATCTGTTCACCCACGCCGATATAGCGGATGGGTAAATCCATGGTGCTTGCAATCGCAGCTACAATACCACCTTTGGCTGTGCCATCAAGTTTGGTCAAGGCCACCTGGGTTAAGCCGACAGCCTGGTTAAACAAATCGGCTTGAGAAATGGCATTTTGGCCTGTAGTGGCATCCAGAACCATTAACACTTCATGGGGGGCACCAGGCAGTTTTTTATTGATGGACCGTTTGATTTTTTTAAGTTCTTCCATCAGATTTTTCTGGGTATGCAGTCGGCCGGCAGTATCGATAAGAACAATATCAATATCCCTGGCAATTGCCGCTTCAACAGCATCATAGGCAACCGCAGCAGGATCTGCTCCTTCTTTGTGTTTGACAATAGCTGCATTTGATCGGTCAGCCCAGATTTGAACCTGTTCAATAGCTGCGGCCCTGAAGGTATCTGCTGCTGCAATCAGCACCTTGTGCCCCTGGGAGGAAAATTTGCTGGCCAGCTTTCCCAGGGTGGTTGTTTTACCCGTCCCATTGACTCCCACAACCATTATGACATGGGGTTTTGATTCTAAAGTTGAAGGGAGATTTTCGTGTAGGGGAAAAAGGCTGAACAATTCATTTTTTAGGACCTGTTTGAGTTCATCAGCAGTGGATAGTTTTTTGGCCCTTTGTTTTATTTTCTCCATGAGTTCCATGGTAAGATCGATACCAAGATCAGAGGTTACCAGCAACTCTTCTAAATCATCAAAGAGCGATTCATCAATTACTTTGGACGATACAAACAATTCATTGATATCTGTGGTTAATATCTGTCTTGTTTTTGAAAGACCATGTTTAAGTCTTGAAAGGATACCTGTATTCGTTTTGGGTTGTTCACTACTTTTTTTCTTAAATATATTAAACCCCAATTTATGCTACTCCTTGCCTTCAATTTTGTTTGTATGCTCTTTTACATTTTTCTGGATTTATAATCAAGGCAAGAGAGTACAATTATATTCAAAATATTGACTCAAATTCAAAACTATTATAGGTAGGGGGGCTGGTGATATTAACCTATAATGACTTGGCGCATGGACGGGGGAATGATCAATAAAATTAAAGAGCAGTGGTTCCTGGTCAGTCTTGTTGTTGCGTTTTTAGTTGTTTGTCTGGATCGAACTGATATACTCGCATCCTTTGGTATTTATCTGAAAAATCACAAAGCCCCTGATGTCATGATCTTTATAATCTTTATTATTTCAGGTCTTCTTATTGATGGAGAGCAGGTAAAAGCCGGGCTTAAAGATGTTCAGTCAACTATTCTGGCTTTGGCAGTTATTTTTATTATTGCACCCATTGCTGCATTGAGCTTAAGCTTAATTCCACTAGACACCGGTATTCTGGTTGGGTTGTTCATTGTGGCTGTCATGCCAACGACCCTTTCTTCAGGAGTGGTGATGACGGGTACTGCTGGCGGAAATATGGCCCATGCCCTGTTTGTAACCATTGTATCCAATTTCATCTCTATTTTTTCAATTCCCTTGATCCTTGGTCTGCTCTTGAATTTTCTCAACCAGGATAAAGCGCTGACCATTGACAAGATTTCCATTATCATTAAACTCATGTTGCTGGTTCTTATGCCCCTGGCAGTGGGAATGATAATAAAAAGTCAATTTTTTAATAAGGGTCAATTGAAAAAATATAAGCTTGGTTTAATCAACCAATGGATGATCATTGGTATTGTTTTTATTTCCCTTGGCAGTGCAAAACAGATCCTCATGGGAAAAGGCATTGAACTTTTATACATTCTTGTTCTTTCTTTTGTTTTTCATTTAATTCTCTTGGGTGTTTCTTTTTTATTGGTTAACATTTTTAATGTGGGGAAAGGCCGTCGAGAAAGCATTATTTTCATGGGCTCCCAGAAAACACTGGCCTTGGCCCTGATGCTTCAGGTGACTTATTTCCCTGAATTTGGTATGGCATTGCTGGTTTGTGTCATCCATCATATTGTTCATTTAATGATGGATGGATACTTGAGCACCAGAATGAGCCATAATCATTATTAGCAAAACCAAACAAACATTACTTTACTTTTTATCACCATTTGGCTTAGATTAAGGTAAACGGCATAATCTGAAAAGGATATAAAATCTATGAGTTCTCCCCAGGATGAAAGATTAATGACCTTGGAAAACCAGGTAAAAAAGCTTCAATCTCAAAAAGATACCTTATTAAAAGAACTGGACTCAGTTGAAGAAAGATTTGAAGCTACCAATCTATTATATAAAAAATATTTTCCAGTGATCATTGATTCTGTTGTGACGGGTGATAACCTGTTTTCCAAAGCCTGCAAAGAACTGAGTAAGGCATTGAAGAAAGATGAATCTTTTGGCAAGATTGAATACATATTTGAACAATTAAAAACAGCCATGCTAAAAGAGGATATCGGATCAGCAGCCGGTAAAAAGAAAAAAGGAATATTTTCTTCTCTGATCAAGTCCGATGCACCCTCTTTTATTGATGAGTACAAACAAAGTTATCATGAAGTGGTGAGCAATTTAAGAGGCACTCTGGATAAGAAGTTTTCCAAGAAGCTTGATATCATTGCCCAGAAAATTAAGAATGCTGAAGATACCAATGATATTACTGAAATCAGAGAAAGTGTCTTCAGTCTTGTTTTTGTTTATATTTCCGAAACCCACCAGGATAGTGAAAAGGTCAATGCCTTTGTTCGTGAGGTTGTCAGTAAAATATTGGAGATTGAATCAAAGCTTGCAACAACGGTTACGCATACCGATTCCATGTTTGAAAATAACGATGGGTTTGAATCTGTACTAAGTTCTGAAATCAGTGGATTGAAACAGACATCAGATGTCGCAGCAAGTCTGGATGAACTGAAAGCAAAAGTATCAGAACGGCTATTGTCAATTGAAAAAGCGTTAGAAACAAAGCAGGCAAAGGATCGGGCAATCAAGGAAGTTTCCCAAAAAAATCGACTTGCATTCAAATCCGGGTTTGCAAAGCTAAAACAGGAATTGAATGAGGCTACCCAGTATACTGAAGAACTTGAAAAAAAGTTGAATCAGGACCAATTGACCGGTGCATTTAATCGGCGGGCATATGATAAGCGGATTGAAGAGGAAATGCAGCGATTTTTGAGGTATAAAACCTGTTTTTCTCTTTTAATAATAGATGCAGACAAGTTTAAAAATATCAATGATAAATATGGGCATGCCATTGGTGATAAATGTCTTCAAGAGATTATCAAACGATCGATTCCACTCTTGCGAAAAAATGATATGCTGGCACGTTATGGCGGGGAAGAGTTTGCAGTGATCATGCCGGAAACCGATTGTGAAGGGGCAAAAAACGCAGCTGAAAAAATTAGACAGACCATTGAAAAAATAGAATTTATATACAAAAAAGAAAAGGTTAAAGTGACTGTAAGTATTGGTATCGCCCAGTCCAAACCAGAAGATACCAATCATCAACAAATATTTGAAAGAGCTGATATCGCAGTCTACAAGGCCAAAGAGCAGGGAAGAAACATGGTTTTAATTGTCAATTGATTTTGGATTCGTAAATGGCAGGAGCAGGTATGGAAGTGCAGAACAGTGATTTTCTCAAATTTTTATTGAACCATCCTAAAACAGGCCATGTGACCTCGGATGTCAATACCGATACCATTGCCCGAAGATCTTACTCTCCTAAAAAGATCAAAATTTTTTCATCAAAATATACCAGTATTGAAGAGTGTCCCCAATATCAATTCAGCCTAGATAAAGAGTCTGAAAAACGCTTACCGGATATTATCAATAATAGTGTTCAGCGGCTGATTCATGGAGATGATAAAACTGTTGCTGCCAAACAGGCTTATAAAAAGAGGCGCAATATCGGGGTTGTTTTTTCAGGCGGCCCTGCGCCGGGTGGGCATAATGTGATTGCAGGGCTCTATGATGAACTCAAACGATACAATCCGGATTCCAAGCTGTATGGTTTTCTTTCCGGACCTGATGGGATATTGGATGCCAAGTATGTTGAGGTGACCAAAAGCCTTGTGGACGCCTATCGGAACATGGGCGGATTTTCCATGATAAAGACCGGAAGAACGAAAATTGAATCCAAAGAAAAGATGGAACGTTCCTTACAAACATGTTTGGAATTGGAACTGGATGGATTGGTCGTGATTGGGGGTGATGATTCCAATACCAATGCAGCGTTTCTTGCCCAGCATTTTAAAAAAGCCGGCATAAAAGTCATTGGTGTTCCAAAGACCATTGATGGCGATATTCAGGTCAAAAGTCAGGGAAAAGAATTATTGTGCGCGATTTCTTTTGGATTTCATACCGCAGCCAGGGCCTTTTCTCAAAATATCAGCAACCTGACAATTGATGCGGGATCTGATATTAAATATTGGCATATCTGCAAGGTAATGGGCCGGGTAGCCAGTCACCTGACACTTGAATGTGCATTTCAAACTCACGCCAACCTGACGCTGATTGGTGAGGAGCTGGCTGATTATATCGATCAAAAACGGCTTGAAAGTGCCAAGGCTGACAATACCATTGATTACACCGCATACGGCATGACCTTGCGCCATCTTTCCCGGTTGATCTGCGATGTGATTGTCAAACGTGCCGCAAGTGGAAAGAATTTTGGTGTCATGATTATTCCCGAAGGCATTCTGGAATTTATCAATGAAATACAGACCTTTATTATCAAACTCAATACCATTATTGGAGATTACAATAATATTCATGACACTAATTTTCACTATTCGTTTCCTGTCTTAAATGACAAGCTTGAATATTTAAGACGACTGGCCCGGGTGATGAGTGAAACAACTAAATTTCCCATCTGGAATGTCAGAGACGATGAATTGTTCAATCAATTGCCTTCTTTTTTTCAAGAAGGGCTGCTGGCTGAACGAGATACCCATGGTAATTTTCAGTTTTCCCAGGTGAAAACGGAAAAAATCATCATGGATATGGTCAAAGAGTATTTAGAGATACTAAAAGAAAGAGGGATATACAAGATCGGTATTGAACGGTCTTATTATGATTCCAGGACAAAGGGTGTCCCAATAGCATCAGAAGACCTGGCTAAAGCAATCTTTAAAAATCCTGATGGTAAATTCCTGCTGATCAAAGAATCAATTATTTCCATAAAAACATTGAAAAATGCATTGGTCAGTAACCAAATTATCGGATTGGATGATGCTGTTCCTCCTCAAATTCTGGAAATATTCAGAAAGTCAGAACCCAAATTTAAAACCCAGACTCATTTTTACGGATATGATGGCCGGGGATCAGACCCCACCCACTTTGATTGCAATTATACCTATAACCTGGGCATGACTGCCTTTCATCTCATCGCCAATGGCGCCACAGGCCAGATGGCAGCTATTCAGAACCTTGAGAAAAAATTTGATTATTGGGAACCTATTGGTATCCCCATTGCCAAACTCATGCATCTTGAAGAACGAAAAGGCCGGCTGGAACTGGTCATTGAAAAAAGCCTTGTGGATTTAGATTCCAATGCCTTTAAAGTATTCAAAGCCCTGAGGAAAGAATGGCTGGCAGCAGAATCCAACCAGGATCGATACAGACGTCCCGGCCCGGTTCGCTTCACCGGTAATACAGAAGAAGACAGGCCCATTACCTTGACGCTTAATTCTATTCAGGCTTCATGAATATCAGAACAAGTACCTGTGCACCAAGACCAAGCCCAATGCGTTTAGCTTGTGCCTTTTCTTTGTGTTTTCCGTCTCATTCGGTTTTGCAGGACTTAATGACCAGATCCCGGATCGTATCTGTATCAGATATAACTATTTTTTCCTGGGCAAGGATATTGCCGTTATCAAAACTGGCAGTGATTCAAAGCATGGGCAACCTTATGGTTCATGTCTTAAATTTGTTGAAAATGTCAAGCAATTGTGATAGTCCCGCCCAAAAATATAAACAAATATGCTGGTGTCTGGCCAACTTATTTAGTCAACAATATTATTTTCAAGCCACATTGAAATCATCGCCACTCCCCAGAGTTGTTCGAGAAGCAACAACCCGCCCCTTGCACCGTTAAAAAGCATATCACCCAATTCATTTGTCTTGAAAAGTTCAAAATCTTCAAGTAATGGATTTGAAAGTTTTTTTTCAAGAAATTTGAACCAGTCAGTAAAAAACCATTTTTTATAAGGAATCGTCGTTCCGAAACCAACCTTGCGCATCTGTACTATCTCTTTTGGCAACCTGTTTTCCAGAGCTTTGCGTAAAATCCATTTCCCTCCGGAGTCCTGCAGCTCCTGCCTGATTTTCATGTCTGCCGGAATTCGCATGCCAAGCTCAACCATTCTGACATCAAGAAAGGGCGACCGGTATTCCATAGAATGGGCCATCCCGGAAATGTCAGGGAAATCCACCAGAGCATGTTGACTTCCTTGCATCAGTTGTTGAAAAAGAGCCCCATCAAACATACCAGGTGCACCATATTTTTCATGCTGCCCGACAAATAATCTCAATGGATCATGGTCCCTGGAAATTTCCCTCAATCGTTTACCATACACCTTTTCACAAAACGAACTGATTGGTGCAAAATGTATAGCCGCATAACCGTATCGTTTCCTTTCAATCTCTGTCAAGCCCCCATAATTATTAAAAATTTTTTGTTCCAAAGCGGTGGGAATTTTAGTAATCCTTTCTCCAACATGATCCAGTTCAAATCCGCCGGATCTGTCATATTCAAATAAATTTCGATGCTCGTTATAACCGCCGAACAGCTCATCACCGCCATTTCCCGTTAAGGCAACGGTTACATGCTTTTTTATAAAACCAGACAACGCATGGGTTTGCAATGGCCCGAATGAAGCCACCGGCTCATTGTAGCTCTTGACAATTTCATTGATAAAGGTGGAAAAATTATCCTGAGGGAACACTAATTCATGATGCCTTGTGCCACAATGCTTTGCCACCAGTGAAGCTGCGGCAAATTCATCAGCACCGCCCAAGTTTCTATTACTGATACAGAAAGTATCAATTGCTTGATCGCCCTGTGCTATACTCGCCACAATAGCACTTGAGTCCAATCCTCCGGACAACATGGCTCCGATGGGCGCGTCACTCCGACAGATTATCCTGACCGTTTCATCCAGACATTGATTGATAGCTTCCACACATTCCCGGGGGTCTTTAAAAAAATCATTTTCATTGTATCGGGGCTGCCAATACCTCTTTGTGCCAATCTCCTGTGAAGTAATTGTCATTTGTGTAGAGGGCGGCAGTTTGTGGATACCTTTAAAAGCAGAATAAGGGGCAGGAACCGTAGCAAAGTGGAGGCCATAATGTAAAGCTGGAAAATTAATTTTTTTATCAATCCACGGCAATTGGAGAAGGGCTTTAATTTCTGAAGCAAAAGAAAACAGCCCGTTTTCATAATGGTACACAAATGGCTTTTCTCCCATTCGGTCCCGTGCCACAAAAAGGGTCTGCTCTGCTTTATTCCAGACAGCAAAGGCAAACATGCCCCTGAGGTCATGCAGACATTTTTCTCCTTTTTGAATAAAAAGGTTTAATAGAACTTCGGTATCACTCTTTGTTTTGCAAAAAATTCCCTTTCTTTCCAGCTTTTTCCTTAATTCAATATAATTATAAATTTCTCCATTAAAAACAATTATATAATTGTCATCCTGGCTTACCATGGGCTGGTTTGCAGCACTGGTGCGGTCGATAATAGCAAGTCTGGTGGAACCCATATGAATTGGCCCATTGTTATATGTCCCATTAAAATCAGGCCCTCGATGATGCAGATTATCCACCATGTTGGAAACATGTCCATGAAGTTCTTCTCCGGGTTTCTGACCAAGAAAATCAATAATTCCACAAATTCCGCACAAAATCTTTCCCCTTCAAGCTCAGACACAAGTAGTGTTCAAAAAATGTGTCATCGTTATTGGTGAATGGCTATCGTATAAACTTACTTATGTGCGATCAATATCATTTTATTCCTTGCGTCGCAAGCCACTGGGAATTGAACTCGGAGAAATTAAAAAACGTGCATGTGTTAGGTTCGGGGTCTGTAAATTTTTGCTTGACAAAAAGGATTTCTCTATCTACGATCGGGTTCGATTAATGGGATGACATTGGGTTCATTGATTCTTATAGCAATACATATAAAGTAATATTTTTTTTAGGCAGCGTATCGATGTGGCGTGTAAGCATACTTTTTGAAGTATTGTGGGCCTCCTTTTTATCAACAATAATATTGTCGAAAAAAAGGATAAACCGTATTCAATCTGACAAGACTGATACCTCTTTATCTATCTCAAAAAAGAGAGCTGATGAAATTATTCGTTGGGTGGATTTGATTTTAAAAGTCATCATTTTAACCAAAAAAAACAATTGTTTTTATCGCACATATGTCAGGTTTAAAATCTTAAGGAAAAGAAATGTCCCGGTCATTTTAAACATTGGGCTTAGAAATTTAAAATCCTCCATTATCACCCGCGGACATTGCTGGCTGACCCTGGATGATGCTTTGTTTCATGAGTCCAAACCCACTGATGAACATCTCATGCCGGATGCTCTTTATCCTTATATGATGGGATCATCCGATTGTATCACCTATTGGACAAATGGAACTGACAGTGAGCAGTTGTCAAGATTAAAAATAGCAGCCGCTTGAACGCAAACATTTATAATTGAGAGGATGCATTGAACTCTTACCATACAGAAACAGACACATTTCAATCGGTTGATGAAGTAACCTGGCGGGATATCAAAGGAGAGCTTGTTGTTCTTGAACTGGCTTCAGGAGAATATTATTCATTCAATGAAATTGGAAGATTATCCTGGATTTCTCTTACCCAGGGCAAATCTGTTAAAGTGATTATTGATGAAATCGTTAATGAGTATGATGTAACACATGATCAGGCAAAAGAAGATCTTGACGGTTTTATCACAGGGTTGTTGGAAAATAATTTAATTGTTCGATTAAAATAAATAATAAAGGAGGTGAAGACATGGAAAAGAAAAAATATACTGCACCAAAATTTTTTAGACATGAGCCATTAGAATCGGTCAGCACAACATATTACTACTATGTATAATCCGACCAATTAATCAACATGTTTTAATTGGCCCGGGTTATCGGCATGATTTAAAAAATTTATCGTAGAGGTCTTAAAAGGATATTAATCAAGTATGCCATCCATTGTGTTGGATAATTCTTGTTTTAATATCCTTTTTTGTAATTAATTACTATGGGTTATTCAGTCGGAGGTTTATCATTTTATCTTGAAGGGAAAAAATCTTCAGTCAAATATTCCATTGAAGTCATGTTTGAGCTGTCATGGAATCCGGATATTCAAGGTGACATTCCATTTTTTGTCTATGATTTAAAAAGCCATGAAACAGATCAGCTTGAAACGATCTTACCCAAATGGCTGATACCGGATATCCATTCACAAGTGCCGTCCAAGGATGTGTATCTGTATTATGGTGATGGTCATGGTTTTCCTGATGATGTCGCATCTGTTGCCGTGGATGATTTTTCAATTTTCTGCTGCTATTATTGTGCTTTGGCCAGGGAACTCAACTATATATTATTGAGAAAAGAACCCCAAGAAGTCCCTTTATCGGTTTCTTCCGTCATTGTTCCTGTTTTATCCGAATTGTTTGCACAGCAATCAAAACAATTGTTTCATGCAGCATCCATTTATTGCCCTCAACAAAGGGTTGGTATGATGATTGTTGCTGACAGCGGCGGTGGAAAAACAACCACAGCATTATCTGTTCTGAGAAAAGGGGCAAAAATGATCTGTGATGATTTAACCGTTGTTAGCGATCAGGCCAATGGCAGATTTGAATTGTCCGGTCTTCCTGAACTGATGAACCTGACAGACGAAACCATTGACCATTTTCCCGAGCTGAAAAAACACAGGCAGGCACAGATAAGAAATCCATATTCCGATAAATATCCGATTTCAGCACAAGCCGTGTATGGAAAAGATAGTATGATCAAAATATGTGGGCTTGATATTATCTATTTTGTCTCTGTTACTGGCAAAACACCGTCGGTCAGCCCTTTGGGGCCGTCTGAAGCATTCGGCAAACTATTAAAGGCCAAAACCTTTGCCAAAAAACAATTTCCGTCTAAAGAAAAAACAGCCCAATTATTTTCCTTATTGTCCAGCGTTCAGATATACCGGTTACAGACCGGTGATAACCCTGATGTTACAGGTCAGTGGATCATTGATAATTGTAAAGGCCATTTAAGCAAAAACCAATGATATTCATTCAACAAATCAGACCTTTTTACTGGCAGACTGCCCATGAAAAAAAATAGACTTGAAAGTATTGGTAACCTGTCTTCACTGAAAGGACAGATTATCTCTTCGGTTTCATTCTTGTGGCAATACACGCAACCTTATCTGAAAAAACTGGTCACAGCGTTTTTATTTTCCCTGCCCTTGATTGCAATTGGCGGGATTATTCCATGGGCGTTTAAAAATGTCACCGAAGCATTCACCCAAAATGAAGAACTCGGCACAATCATGTTATGGATGGCGGTTGGATTGATTGCAGTCAGCTTCAGGAGTCTGCTGGAGATAATAACCAGATATATCATGACCATCCTCCATGTCAGGCTCAGCAATGATATTAGAAACGACATTTACGAATATATTCAAAAAAATTCCATGACCTTTCATGTGCAACACCAGAGTGGTGAGCTGGCAAGCCTGGTAGTCAATGATTCCCAGGCTGCTGCTGCCGGAGTCCTTGAATTATATACGGCGTTGTGGCAGTCACCGGCCACGATCGTATGCCTTGTATCTGTGATGCTGTATTTTAATCCAATTCTTTCTGTGTTTGCCATATGTTCTGTTCCCTTGATCAGCCTTCTGGTGACAAAAGCCGGTAAACGGGCACAAAAGGCTGAAAAACAGTTTCTGGACAGACAGAGTAAGATTTTGGGATGGGTGATTGAATCCTTGATCAATGTTAAACAGGTCAAGTCATTTAACCTTGAGCACCAGAGAGAAAAACAATTTATGTCCTATGGTGAGGAATTGGTGACCTATCGGAAGAAAGCGCTATTATCAAAATTAGTTATTTCACCCATTACTGAAATAAGCAGCAGCCTCACACTGATTATCATGGGTGGGGTTGCCTATTACCAGCTTTCTCAAGGATATACCACCTCAGGAGAAATAATCGGCTGCCTGACAGCGGCATTCAGTCTTAAAAAACCGATTAAAATGATTTCCAATTCATTTGTTACACTTCAAACATCTATTGCCGCCATCAGCAGAATATCCTGGATTGTGGGCAACAAAAATAGCAGACAAGATCTGACTGAAATGGTTGAACCCTTAGAAAAAATTATATTTGATTGCATTGGGTTCTCCTATGACGGCAGACAGACAATATTCAAAGATGCCTCCTTTACCATACACCGGGGAGAAAAAATAGCCCTGGTCGGGGCATCCGGTTCCGGAAAAACAACACTGATTGATCTTCTTATCAGTTTTTTTCCCTGTCAAAGCGGGAGCATAACCATCAATCAATTAAATTTATCAAAGATCAATCCGGATTCCTGGCGAAAACAGATCGGCATTGTGACCCAGGAACCTTTTTTGTTTGATACAAGTATTGAAGAAAATATACGGATGGGAAATCCAGAGGCTTCTTCTGATCATGTTTTTAAAGCGGCTCAAATGGCGGGTTGCAAAGAGATTATTGATCGACTGCCACAAGGTATAAAGACCTGTGTGGGAGAAAGAGGAAGCCGGCTTTCAGGGGGGGAACGAAAGCGGGTGGCCCTTGCAAGAGCATTGGTAAGGCCGATTTCTATTCTGATCCTGGATGAAGCAACCGGTGAGCTTGACCAAAAGGCAGAAGATGAAATACTGGCACTGATAAACAGTTTATCCTTGAATATGACGGTCATCCATGTTTCTCATCGTAAGATTGTTCTGGATTATTGTGACAGAGCTCTTTTGATTGAAAACGGTCGTGTCCTGGAGATAGGCATAAAAGAGTGTAAAGCGCAAATGGCAAATAAAAAAAACACATCCCGGGAATCTCGAAGAGTTGCGGCGAATTAAACATGACAGGCACGATAACATCCCATAATAATGATGGATTAAAAAAGTATTTTTATGATCATGTCGATTGCACCATCCTGCGCAACGATCGAAATAAGACGATCCTAAGAACAAACCATTCGGATAATCAACTATTTATCAAGATATACCATTATCCTGATTTCATTGCATCCCGGTTTCAACATAAACGGTTTGCAGGCGGACCCTTAGAATTCAAGCTATGCAAGAAATTGAGACACTTTGGTGTAAAGACCCCTGAGCCTGTCGGAGCTTGTGTAAAAAGGAACGGGTTTGGGTTAATGCAAAAATCACTATTTGCATCAAGGTGGCTGAATGATTCCGTTCCTTTGTCAAAATATCTGCCATTGCTCAAAACTGAAACTGATCCATCTCTGGATCGGTTACGTGCTCTGACTGAAAACCTGGGACGATTTGTGGGGTATATTAATAGTAAACATATAATCTCTTCAGACTTTAATGTCAGCAATATTCTTGTCCGGAAAAAGGAATGCATGGAAGAATTTTATCTGGTTGACTATGAACGCATTTTTTTTAAGCATACCTATGAGCTATCAAATTGTCTTCTGGGGTTATCACAAATCGGTGCTTTTTTAATCCGCCTGGATCAATGCCTGATACATCATTTTTGCAGCGGTTATATAATGGCAGTTAAAGATATTGATTTAAATCGACTTGAGGACATTCTTCTTGCTGCATCTATAAAAAAAAAAGACCAATGGGAAATGAATATGGACAAACGGTTTTCCCAAATAGCCAATCAATTATCACAAAACCAGGATGAGTCATGAAGTCATCTAAAAATGATTTTCTTGAGATAATTACAGCCAAGGAATTGTTAAATAAACTGTTGCTGAGTCAAATTCAAAGAAAAAGCATCCCCCTTGGCACAGTGGCACAAAAAACACAATGGCACCAAATTGAAACATGGATTGATGCCCATGGACTTTCCAATTTATTTCTTTATGCATGTGATGAAAAAAATATCATCCCTGATCAAACCATGCAAAAGTGGCAAACACTTCAGATGCAGTTTATGTTTAAGAATCTGAAATTTTTAAAGGCGGGTGATTATCTGTTCTCCATTTTAGAGGCATCCGGTATCAATGCGGTTGCCATGAGGGGTCTGACCCTGCTAAACAAAAATTATGCAGAACCCTGGATGAGAGCCATGGGAGATATTGACATTCTCATTCACAAACAGGATCATGTCCGTTTTTTTGAGACCTTGAAAAAGCATGACATTGAACCGGTTGAAACCTTTCGTAGTCAGTATGTTTATCATATCCAAAATTTGAAAACAGAAATTCACTGGTCTTTTATTACTGCAAAAAGATATAGAAAAAAAATTGATACCAGCCATTTTATTGATACCCGGTCATTGGTTAAGACCAAAGACGGTTCCTTTTTTTGCCTGTCCAATGAAAACGAATTAATCGGGTTGATCACCCACGCCTTTATTCACCATGAACTGTCCATTTTAAAACAGCTTTTTGATATTGCACTGTTCATGGCCATTGATGATATTGATTGGCACTATATCGCAAATTGGTGTCATCACGCCAAATTATCTCGGATGTTTGTGTTTACCATTCACCTTGTCGGCTCCTTGTTTAAGCTTGATGTATCGGATATTGTAAACCATTTTAAAATAGTTTTTCCAAAACAAAAACAAAAAGTTGTTGAGACCTATGTGGAATCTTTTTTTAAAACAAGGATTTCTCAACTGATACCCAGGAAAAATAATATGCTTTATATTGCAGAAAACCCTTTTACAAAGCTTGAGCAATTTATCAATTTTTTCAGCATGACGGAAGCAAAGGATGTTTATATCAGGTATTTCAAATAAAACGATTACCATTAATGAAAGATAAATCATGGCAGGAGCATTTGATAACATATGATTGAAAACGATTTTAAGCATCTGAATATTAATCCCGATAACCCTTTCTGGCCGGTAACCGGTAAAACCCGGGTGTTGATTATTGCTGTGAACATTCCAGGATATTATAGTCTGCCGGTAAGAATTCTGGCCTTGATGATTGGTCAGCACAAGGAATTGAAAGAAAAATTTGATTCAAGATTCATTGAATTTGAAAATTCAGATAACTTAAACACTATTTTTAATATTACCAATACACTTAAGCCTGATATCATAGGATTTTCAGTCAACATCTGGAACCGCGACCTCTGTTTTGATCTGGCAGGAGAAATTAAAAAAGCGCTGCCAAAAACAAAAAACATCCTTGGTGGTCAGGAAGTAACCAATTCTTCGATGGATTATTTATCTGATCATCCCGAGGTTGATTATATCATTGATGGTGAAGGAGAAATTCCATTAAAGCAGTTTCTGATGAACTGGGATGCAGACCGTCTGGATATATCTGATCCGGAAAATATATCCGGGTTCAGGTACCGGAAAAACAACAAAAGCTGTTTCACAGGCCCATCCGACCTGTTGGACCATCTGGATGATGTCCCGTCCCCCATACTTGCCGGTCTGATTGATGCAGATAAAAAATATAAACTTGGAATTATGATTGAAGGGACAAGAGGGTGTCCTTTCAAGTGCAGTTTTTGTTTTGAAGGTGGAAAAAGAGCAAAAGCCAGGACCGCCTCTTTAGAAAGAATGTCCAGGGAAGTGGAATATATGGCCTCAAAAGGGACAAAATACTTTCATATCATGGATCCTATACTTTGCAATTCTGATCCTCAAAGGCTGAAAGGCCTTGCTGCACTGTTCAACCGTATCAATGATACGTATAAAAATATTGTTGTTTCAGTAGAAGCCTACGCTCACCATATTACGCGTGAAGTGGCCCAATCCCTTAAAAGTTTTCGATTGATTGATATTGGATTGCAGACTCTCAATCCTGAAACAGCCAAAGCAATTCACAGGCCCTGGCAGCCTGAAAAATTCAAAAAAGGGCTCAATCACTTAAGAGAAAATAAAGCACCCTTTACCATCTACCTGATTTGTGGCCTTCCCCATGAAACATTGAGTACATTTGTCCATGGGATGTGCCATGTGATAAATGAAAAACCTGCAAAACTGTTTTTTAATGAGCTATTGCTTTTAACCGGAACAGAATTAAGAAAGAATGCCATTGAAAACGGTTATCAATTTAACCCTAACCCACCTTATGAAGTTTATGCCAGTAAATGGATGGATGAAAACGATTTTAAACTTGCAATCCTTATATCAAAAGATGTTGAGAAAAGATTTAATCTTTCAGCCAGATCCATTCATACCAGTGCGCCATGGATTCCCCAAAAAGTAGATCAACACAGGGAGGGTATAAAAATAATCGTTCCCACCCATTGTTCTAACAATTGTCCAGGGTGCAGGGTAAATGATTGTTCAGATCCCTTGAGCAGCAAATACATGCAATCCCGGCTGGATCAGGCTGAAAACAGGGATATTGAAATTGTGATTGGTGATAGATTTGAAAAAAAAGAACTGCTGAAAGTCATAGGCCAATTCATGCTTGCAGGCAGCTCAAGGATTAAACTGACAGCACCTTTTCAAGCAATTAACAATGAAGAATGGGTCAATGTTTTAATTAAAAGAGGGGTCTGGCATTTTAAATCATTTCTTTTTTCAAAAACAATTGAAAACCAGTTGCCTGAAAATGATTGTGATAAAATAATACAAGCTCTGTCGCATTTTGATAATCCTGTCGATTTTAGAGGGAATGCACAGATTAAACCCCATGTTGAACTTGTGGTGCTCTATGATGAATCAACCACGCTGAAAGCATATGCAAAAACCATTGGTAATGCTGCAAAACCATTTATCTCAGTACTTACTGTTCCGGATAAAGCCTGTGAAAAATTTAATGGGTCGCTTGAAGATTTATTGAATAAAGGGTTAGAAAAAGACACCTGGGTTAAACTTCCGGAACATAGCTTTCAATCTTATTTCTCATCATTTGACAACAATGATCAAATCGTACATTCTTTGAATGAACTGGATATGGTTAGCCACGCAATGAATCAGCCGCCATGTTTTCGATAATTTATCAATTCTTAGAGAGGAAAGAGTTTGGCAAATATACTGATCACCAATCACTGCCCAAGACAATGCACATTCTGTTTTGCCCGGTCAAGAATCGGCCAGTCTTCTGACATATCCGGATCAACGCATATGTCCAAAAGAAAAATCATGCAAATCATGGATTTTTTAGAAAATACCGGTGAAGATCAATTAAGACTTTTAGGGGGAGAGCCAACCCTTCACCCGGAATTTATGGATATTGTAAACACGGCCTTAGCACGCAATTTTCATGTTCACCTGTTTTCAAACTGCATGATGCCCAAAAAAGTTGCTGATTTTCTGGCTGATTTGCCAGATGAAAAACTCTCTGTTCTGGTTAATGTTTCTCCCCAGGCAAAAGATACCCAAAATCAAAAAAAGATGGTTTTTAATGCTCTTGAACGGCTGGGACCGAAAGCCACTGCGGGAATCACACTGACCTCCCCTGATTTTGAATATTCTTTTCTCATTGATCTTATCAATCGGTTCAAACTTCGACGGAGAATACGGGTGGGCGTTGCCCAGCCCATTGTGGGGGGATCAAATGAATATTTAAAGCCTGAGCACTATCGTGAGACCGGAAATCAGATTGTTAAAATGGCTCTTGAATGTGCAGAACAGGATATCCTGATCGGGTTTGACTGCGGGTTAACGCTCTGCATGTTTTCAGAAGCTGAGATTGGTGTTTTATCTAAAAACAGCGAAGGATTTAAGATAATGTGTCAACCCATTATTGATATCGGCCCCGAGCTTGATGTGTGGCATTGTTTTCCCCTTGCTGAAATTTTGAATACCAGGCTTGATATGTTTAAAACACGAAACCATATTGTAAGGTTTTACGATAAACGACTGGCCCCATATAGATCGTTTGGATGCAGACCTGAATGCAAAGAATGCATTCATCTTGAACGCGGGATATGCAATGGCGGGTGCCTGGCCCATGCAATCAATTCGTTTAACCGGACTCCGCCAAAATATGTGCAATCTGTTTAGAATGCATTCATTAATTTTTTTAATAATTTGTTTCTAAAACTGCTGGAATTTTTTTGTTTAGATAATATGGCGTGATCGGGTAACACAGCATGACCAATCGTACCCAACATTGAAAAAGAAAGACAATTGTCCAGCACACCCTGGGGAACCTGTGCATTGACCAGGGTTTTGGCATATTTTAAAACAAGGCCCAATACCTGTTTATTGTTGCTTTTATCTGATGTGTATATGATCCATTCCCAGTCGATTTTCTCTCCTTGTTTTTTTAGCAGTTGACGAATATCAATCAGCCGGATCAGTCGGTCCAGTTTGTGCTCCCATGCTGCATGCAGACAAGATGACAATAAAAGATGGTTCGGGTCCAGGCATTTAATTTTGGTATTACCCGGAAAAACAGAGTCTGCTGTGGCAAAATATGTGTCAAATTCAAAACCTGACTTTCTTTTGGGGCTCATTTGCGGATATGCATCCCAGTGAAGCTCGATGGTCAGTTCTGAATTTTTAAAGGGAAGTTCTCCTTGTTTTTCCCAAAAAGCCTTGTTTCCAAAAGGATTGAACCCAAGATCAATCAGTGTTTTTTCGGCCCGGGGAATATCTTTTTTTCGGCAGATGATATCAATATCCCTGCAATGCCTGAGCCATGGATCATTATAATAAGCATTTGCAAATCCAGGCCCTCTTAAAAGAATGGTATGAATGTCCAGACGGTTCAAGGCATTGATAACCCTATCAGCCGTTGAACAAAGAGTGTGAAAATAGGTAGTTGCTGTGGCTATGATTTTTTGTGAATCAATCCATTTGGGCAGAATTTTTCCTGGGTCTGATTCAAGAAACCATTTTGCAGCAATGGCTTCAAGCCTGTGAAATTCAATTCTTTCCCAGGCGGATTGAAAAACATCTGGTGCTGACAACTCCAATGCTGGTTTTTCATTTGACACAATCCCATCCAGAGAAAAATTCAACACCTGTCCAAGCCATGATTTAAACATGACATTGTCAATTGATGAGGATAATCGTTTCCGTTTGGGTTTTGGTGTTGAATGACTGATTTGAGTATCTTTTTCTAAGATAAAAGGCCTGCCAAAAAAACCATGGGACGCCTTATCGGCAAGCCATGCGCCAAGCTGGATCGGATCGTTTCCTGTGGACAATTGATAGGATTTGCATTGTTCAAGAGTGGTCCATAATAATTTCATACTCTGTTTGTTTTTAACCGATTCTTTTGCAAAGGTGTGGCCTTTTATCAAAATAGGAAGCACGTCTTCAATTTTGAGAGGTTTTAATGCCGGGCCTTTTTTTGAAATATGGGGAATAATTATGGTTGAGACCGGGGCGCTGGAAATAATCCCATCAGTTTTGAAAATTTTAACAGAATCCACTGGAATCTTATAATCTCCGGACCGTTGTTTTTCTTTTTGAAGAAAGGCTAATTCAGGGAAAAAACCAATCGTTTTTTGGGTAAGATTAACCGGTTTAACAATGCCCTGGGCCACAATTTGATTATCAGATACAGATAATGTTATCAGGTCATCTGATATGAATTTAAACCCCTGGCGGGTAAGGCTGATACTTGTAGACGTTTTTCCGCCGCCACTGTCTGCAATGATCAAAAAGGCGTCACCTGCCGGAGTGACCACACATCCGGAATGAATCAAGGCTTTCCCCTGATCAAGCAGAATTTCTCTTAATGCAGGGAATAAAACCGTATTAAACAGCAACGGGCGCTTGTCTGATTTGAAAACCTGGGTGACAATGGATAGTTTTTCATATGGCGGATGGCAGATCGCATAGGCACCGGAATCAAATCCTTTGGTCATTGTTACAAAGCTTTGGTCTTTTTCGTACTCAATATATGGGTCGTCACTTGGTTTTTTATTTTGAAAGAAATCATAGACCCAGGCAGGCATGGTATGGAAAAAATCATCATCTGTTTCAATTGTCAATCTGATGTCAATGCCGTGGCTGCATGGCGGGATCTGATTGAGCTCAAACATTTTTTGAACAGGGTGGTCTAAAATATCCGGCGGATCAATAATTCTAAGGGTCAGACCGGCCCATTCATAACATTGAAGTTTTCCTGAAATCATAATATCCTGTGTTCTTTAAAATCCATAAAGTTGCAGAACATTATCATAAGCCATGTGTCATTAAAAGAAACAAATAGGCTATGTCAGGGTCAAAGCATATAAAAATTATCAAGGCCTTCTCTTGAAGGTGATTGCTGTTACAACACCTGTATGCTCACTCCTTTTTTATTTTCTGCAATTTTTATGAAATATTTTACATAGTTCTGTCACAATATTTTCTTAATCTATTCACTTTAAAATTTATCATCTATTTTGTTTCTTATTGTAACTATCCTTAATTAAGGGATTTTTATAATTTTTAAGGGATTTTTTTTATATTGGTATGGTCCTTGCAAAATTAAAGATCAGCTATATAAGTTTAGAATTATGATTAAATAATAATATTTCCTCTAATAGGAGGGTGACATGAAAAGATATATTTTATTGTTTGCCATATGTATTACTGCTATTTTTTTATACCCGGTATTTGCACATGCCCAAAAGATTGAAATTTACTTTACTCAGAATCCGATTTCTGATCCTGTGGCTCTGCTTATGCTGGGGTCAAGTCTTTTGGTCGCTGGATTCTTGACCAAACGATTGGTCAAATATTAAACACAATACTCTAAAAATTAAAGAGGCTGGAATATCATCAATTCCAGCCTCTTTAATTTTTATTAAAAACAATATGAAAGCGTTAGTTAGCGAATCTTTTTAGGCTGATAACTGCACAAGGGTTCTTCCTCCAGATAATTACCAAAGGCTTCATATGCTCTTGCCCGGCATCCGCCGCAAACGCCTTTAAATTCGCAGATCCCGCATTTGCCCTCAAGGTTTTTGAAATCTCGAAGTTTATTGAAAACAGATGAATTCTCCCACACGTCTTTAAACGTTAGTTTGGTAATGTCACCGCAATCAACATCTAAAAAACCACAGGTCTGTACCCGACCCACATGAGAAATAAAACAGAAACCGGTTCCGGCCAGACATCCCCTGGTAACAGCATCTAAGCCATGGGATTCAAAGGTGACTTTTTTACCGTCTTCTTTGGCCCGCTGGCGAAGGATTCTGTAATAGTGGGGGGCACAGGTGGCTTTAAGTTGAAGACTGGTTTTGTCTTTTTGGTCATAGAACCAGTTTAATGTTTCTTCATATTCTTTGGCATTGATGGCACTGTCCACAATATATTTTCCGCGGCCTGTGGGAACCAGAAGAAAGATATGGTGGGCAACAGCCCCTAAACTTTCAGCAAGGGCCAGGATTTTAGGAATTTGCTCTAAATTGGTTTTAGTGATGGTGGTATTGATTTGAAATGGTATACCCGCATCCTTGGCAATCTGGATACCCCTTAATGAATCTTCAAAGGCATTTTCAAGACCCCTGAATGTATCATGGGTTTGGGGGGTGGAACCATCCAGACTGATACTGATCCGTTTGATGCCTGAGTCTTTCATTTTTCTGGCTGATTCCGGTGTGATCAGGGTGCCGTTGGGCGCCATGACCATGCGTAGTCCGAGTTTGGTGCCATGGGCGGCAATATCGAAAATGTCTTCTCTCAGCAGGGGCTCTCCACCGGTTAAGATGATGATGGGTTTGCCAACTTGGGCAATCTGTTCCAATAATTTAAATGCAGCCTTGGTATCAAGTTCGTTTTCATAATAATGGTCTTCAGCCCCTGCCCTGCAATGTTTGCATTTTAGATTGCAGCGCCGTGTGGTTTCCCAGGCAACCAGTCGAATGGTATGGCCCCCATCTTTTGAATCGGTATGGCCATGCCCGTTGGGATGACCCTGTCCGTTAGGATGTCCATGTGGGTGAGGATGTCCATGTGGGTGAGGATGATTCATTAATTGTTCAACTCCCTAATCGTTTAATTCTCTGGCAACATCAATGGCAGAATAGGTCAAAATCAGATCTGCTCCGGCTCGTTTGATGGATATCAGGGTTTCCATGATCAAGGCTTTGGCATCCACCCAGCCCATTAGTTCTCCGGCTTTCATGATTGAATATTCTCCACTGACATTATAAGCAGCAATGGGCAGATCAATTTCTTGTTTAAGCCGATAGATGATATCCAGATAGGATAGCGCAGGTTTTACCATGATGATGTCAGCACCTTCTTCAATATCCATGGTGGCCTCTCTTATGGCTTCAATGGAATTTGCCGGATCCATCTGGTAAGTTTTGCGATCCCCGAATTGTGGGGCTGATTCAGCAGCTTCCCTGAAGGGTCCATAAAAGGCTGAGCTGTATTTGACAGCATAGCTCATAATGGGGATGTTTGAATAGTTTTCTTCATCCAGAGTCTGCCTGATTTCGGCAACCCGTCCATCCATCATATCAGATGGTGCGACCATATCAGCACCTGCCTGGACATGGGAAAGGGCGGTTTTAGCCAGAAGATCCAAAGACGAATCATTATCAATAATACCCTTATCCACCACACCACAGTGGCCATGATCCATATAGGCGCATAGGCAGACATCAGTGATCACGCAGATATCCGGGACTTTTTCTTTTACCGCTTGAATTGCTTTTTGAACCACGGAATCTTTGGCATATGCCTGTGTGGCCAAGGGATCTTTTGAGCCGGGAATACCAAAAAGAATGATGGCAGGGATTCCGGCATCATGTGCTTTTTGAGCTTGTTTAGCAATATGGTCACATGACAATTGGAAATGACCCGGCATGGATGCAATGGGGTTTTTAATGGATTTGCCTTCAATAGCAAACAACGGGAGGATCAAGTCATCACGGGAAAGCTTTGTTTCCCTCACCATTCGCCTGAAATTGGGGGTGGCCCTTAATCTTCGTCCGCGAAAATCTGGAAAAAGCATTATTTTTCCTCCTTTATAGTGCCTGGCTTTTTAGTTCTCAGCTTTTTAGTTTCCGGCTTTTTGATTTCCTCATCAGTCAAATAACAGGCCGGATCCGAGTCCCAGGGATCATTGGCAACAGATTCGGCTCTGGCTCGAAAGTTTCCCGCACAGATATTCAGCCAACGACAGTCCGCACAACGGCCTTTGACATGCTTTGCCTTTTCTTTCATTTTCATTAAAAAATTATTGTCAACATTGGTCCAGATTTTTGAAAAAGGAGAGTCTTTGACGTTACCAAGAACTTTTTCTCGCCAGAATTGATCCGGATGAACAGCGCCATCCCAGGAGATACAGCCAATACCACGACCTGAACTATTGCCTTCGTTCATTTCAAGCAGTTCAAGAACTTCGGCCGCCCGTTCAGGATCTTCGTCCAATAACCGTTGATACACATAGGGACCGTCAGCATGATTATCCACGGTGAGAACTTCTTTGGCTTTGTTGCGGTCATGGAGATCTTTGGTTCGGTCCATGATCAGGTCCAGCACTTTCCGCGTTTCTTCATGGGAGAGGTCTTCTTTGGCAATTTCAGATCCTCTGCCGGAATAGACCAAATGATAAAAACAGGCTCTGGGAATATTTTTTTCTTCTAATAGATCAAAAATACCCGGAATATCATGGACGTTCTTTTTATTAATGGTAAACCTGACTCCTACTTTGATGCCTGCTTCCTGACAATAGTCAATGGCTTTCATGGCTTTTTTAAAAGACCCTTTAACCCCTCTGAACTTGTCATGGGTTTCTTCCAAACCATCCAGGCTGATACCCACATAGGAAAGTCCGATTTCTTTAAGTGCTTTTGCTTTTTCTTTTGTAATAAGGGTACCATTAGTGGAAATAACCGCCCGCATACCTTTGCTGACCGCATATTGGGCATACTCGATAAGCCTGGGATGAACAAGGGGCTCACCGCCTGAAAATAAGAGGACCGGAACACCAAAGGCAGCCAGGTCATCCATCATTGCCAGACTCTGTTCATGTGTGAGTTCATTGTCATAGGAAATATCTTCGGATCTGGCATAACAATGGATACATTTGAGGTTGCAGCGCCGGGTCATGTTCCAGACCACCACTGGTTTTTTATCTTTTGAAAACTGCAAAAGATGTGAGGGTAGCCGGCTTGAGTCGCGGGAGTATCTTAATGCATCAGACGGTTCAACAGTAGCGCAGTAAAGCTTTGAAATTCCAATCATCTTATTTCTTTCCTGATAAGGTCGTTAAGGTAGGTTTCATGGTCGACTAATGCAGTTTTTGATAGAAAAAAACGATTGTTTCCGGTTTTTTCACGAACTAAATTAAATCCATCATAATAAGCAGTATATATTTTTGATAATATTTCTTCGCTGGTTGCATTGTGGTTGATAAATTGTTCAATGAGAAAATCAATGGCATCGTCTTCAAAAACAATATTCAAATTATAGCTTTTTGACACTTCAAGCTCAATTTCCTTGACAGAATCATGAAGTTTTTTAATTTTTTTAACAGCATCTTCAATTTCCATGACATGTTTGCAAAAATATTGGGCCACCATATTACAACGGATCTCTGAAAGCGTTAACCCGTGGCGGATGGAAAAAACTTTCCAGTTTTCTTTTATATAGTCTGAGATATAATCTTTATAAACCAGGAAGGCTTTTTCGTAAAAAATATTCCATTTATCTGAGTTGGCCTCCAAAAGCATGTCATCCAGATGGGCCTGGGGATTTTTTAAGACAGCTTCGGTCACGACAAATTTATCAATGCGGGTGGAAGGAAGTTTTTCTTCAAAAATGAGCAGGGCCTCTTCCACTGCACTAACCAGTCCTCTGGCTCCGGTGTTTTCCTTATGTGCTTTTTGAGCCAGTAATTTTAATGCTTCTTTGGTAAAAATAATCTGGATGCCATAGGCATTAAAATCCATTCTTTTACTAAGAATGACCGGGTTATTGGGCATTTTTAAAATAGTGTACAGATCATTCTCACTCAAGGGTTCAAGAATACACCGGACCGGAACTCTGCCGATAAACTCCGACTCAAATCCGAAATCGACCAGATCCTGGGATTTGGTCTGGCCCAATAGAATTTCATCTGGTTCAGCATTTATCAGTTTTGAGCCAAACCCGATATTCTGTTTGGATAACCGGCGCCGGATGATATTAGAAAGATCTGAAAACGCACCGCTCAAGATAAAAAGGATATTGGCTGTATTGACTCGGCGGCGGTTTCTTTTTCCTGTTCTTTGAAAGGCTTCCAATTCCTGCATCATGGAGACCGGGTCATGGGGGACTTTGAGATCCACATCAGTTTCTTCCATGGGTTTTAGCAATGCCCTTTGGACACCGGTTCTTGATACCTGGGCACCAATCACATTGGGGCTTGCCGCAATTTTATCAATCTCATCAAGATAGACAATACCACATTCGGCAAGTTCGATATCATCATTGGCTTCTTTGACAAGATCCCGGATCAGGTCTTCAACGTCACCGCCCACATAGCCTGTTTCAGAAAATTTTGTGGCATCTGCTTTGACAAAGGGCACCCCGATTTTTTTGGCAATCAATTTGATCAAATAGGTTTTACCAATACCAGTAGGACCCAGCATCAAGATATTGGACTTTATATTTCCTGTAATCTTGGAGTCCCCTTCACCTGTTGTCTGGGAATACCGGATGCGGTTAAAGTGGGTACATATTTTAGTGGCAAGAACAGATTTTGCTTTTGACTGCCGAACCACATACTGATCAAGGTAGGCAATTAATTCTTCAGGTTTAAGATTAAAATTAATCAGTGCTTTTTTGCCTTTCACGCTCTGGTTGCCTGAAATGGCATCTTCTTTGAGAAGAACAGAAGGGGAAATAATTTTAACACTATTTCCAAATTTTTGATTTAAAAATTCACCCAACTCTTTTTCTATTTTTTTGGGATCCTGAGCATTGGTCATTTTTTTATCATCCATAATAGACTAATATAAACAAGGTTAGCAAAAATTCAAGATGGATTGTGTTCCTTACCGGGTTTTTCTTTATAATACTCGCAGGGTTGGCCGGATGATTGAAAGACAACCATACTTGGCAGCTGTCTGGTTTTAAATCCCAAGGCTTTACATCCATTGGGGTGTTGATCATCCCATGTCACATAGAAAAACTGACATCGATAACAATTTCTCTTGTAATCTTTAGCCATATATCTTCCAGGATTCAGCAGTCACTTAAAAAATATATTTAGGTTGGATTTTTAGTGTTCTACTAAAATTTAAAAAGCCACGAAACAAAACTGTCGGTGGCTTTTAATATAATTTGGTGCCGAAGGGGAGATTTGAACTCCCACAGATCGCTCTACACGCCCCTCAAGCGTGCGTGTCTACCAATTCCACCACTTCGGCATTGTATTCTTTATATGCTATTTGCTTTTCTGTTCAACAGGCACTGCAGCTTTTTCCATTATAGTTGTTTCTGACTTGTGTCCGGACATATAAGCCAGTACAAGGGATGTGACCATAAAAAAGATGGCCACAGCAGTTGTGATTTTTGCCAAAAGACTGGCAGGGCCTGAAGCGCCAAAAAGAGTCTGTCCGGCACCACCGCCCATGGAAACTCCCATTTCTGCACCTTTGCCGCTTTGAAGCAAAACAATGAGGATTAACAGGATGCAAAAGAAAACATGTAATGAGACTACTAAAGTTGTCATATTTTAATTATTGTATTTTATAATGTTAATAAATGTATCTGCATCAAGGCTGGCTCCACCGACAAGGGCGCCGTCAACATCCTCGATACCCATTAGCTCTTTTGCATTCCCAGGTTTAACCGAGCCGCCATACAATATCCGTGTCTGGCTTGCAAGATCCTGTGAAAATTTATCTTTCAGCAGAGAACGCAGATATTGATGAACGTCTTTGACCTGATCTGCATTAGCAGTTTTTCCAGTGCCAATGGCCCAGACAGGTTCATAGGCCAAAACCAGGTCTTTGAGTTCATCAAGACCAAAGCTTTTTAACCCATCTGACACTTGTTTGTCAAGTACCAAAAAGGTTTTTCCATCCTCACGTTGGCCGTCAGTCTCGCCTATACAGAGGATTGGCTTTAAACCGGCCTGGGTTGCGGCCTTGATTTTTTTGCAGACAGATGTGTCGGTTTCTCCAAAATATTGCCTGCGTTCAGAGTGACCGATAATGACATATTCTGCACCGGCTGCTTTGATCATTTGTGCAGAAATTTCACCCGTATAAGCGCCTTCTTGTTCAAAATACAGATTCTGCGCGCCCACTTTAATACAAGAATCCTGGATAGCCGGCACGACTAAAGGCAAAGACAAAAAAGTGGGGGCTATCATGACCTCAACGTCTTGAATATCTCTACATAGATCAGCCAGATCCCGGGCGGTTTTAACAGCTTGGAGGCCGGTTTTATACATTTTCCAGTTACCGGCAATTAAAGGGGTTCGTTTCATTTAATACCTCCAAATAAAGGATAAGGATAACTATAGAGAGTTTCCTACCAGTATAGACAGATCAACCATTCGATTTGAATAACCAGCCTCATTGTCATACCAGGAATAAATTTTAACCATGTTGCCATTGATAACATCTGTACAACCGGCATCTACGATGGATGACAATGGATTTGAATTGAAATCAATGGAGACCAGAGGTGCCTGGCAATACCCTAAAATACCATTTAGATTTGTTTTTGATGCACTCTCAAGTGCCGCGTTTATATCTTCTTTGGAAAGGCCATTCTTTTCAGTGACCACCACAAAATCTACCATTGAAACATTAGGCGTTGGAACTCTTACAGACAGGCCGTTGAGTTTGCCCTCAAGCTCGGGTAAAACCAGAGCAACCGCCTTGGCAGCACCCGTGGTGGTGGGAATCATGGAAAGACCGGCCGCTCTTGCCCTTCTCAAATCTTTATGAGGAAAATCCAGAATGCGTTGATCACCAGTGTATGCATGAATGGTGGTCATCATGCCGGATACGACACCAAAATTATCCAGAATCACCTTTGCCACCGGTGCCAGACAATTAGTGGTACAGGAGGCATTGGAAATAATGTGATGAGTTGACGGGTCATACATGTCGTTGTTGACCCCCATGACAATGGTTATGTCCGGATCACTGGCCGGGGCTGAAATAATAACTTTTTTAGCACCACCCTCAAAATGTTTGGATGCTCCGGCACGGTCCCTGAAAAATCCCGTGCACTCGCAGACAATATCAACATCGTAATCTTTCCATGGAATTTGTGCAGGATCTTTAAATGCAGTTACTTTAACCGTTTTGCCATCCACAATAATGGTGTCATCTGTGGCAGATACGGGTTTGTTTAATATCCCGTGAACAGAATCATATTGCAGAAGGTGCGCCGTGGTTTTAGTATCTGTCAGATCATTTATTGCCGTAACTTCCACATCTGGATTATCTAATGCTACGCGAAAGATCATTCGGCCAATCCGGCCAAATCCATTAATCCCTAATTTGATTGTCATTGCTGATCTCCTTTATCGTTTAAGGATAATAAGAATATTATGCTCTTTTGGTTCCCTTTAAAATACCACTGGCAAGAGAGATGGATTTTTTGCCGTGCTCTAAAAGAGAAGCTGTTAATTGTTCCATATTCATTTTTTTCCTTGAGTTAACCGCTTTTAATAATATGGGAAGATTAACGCCGGAAATGACTTCAACCCGGCCTTCCTCCAAAAAAGAGTAGCTCAGGTTGGATGGTGTTCCGCCAAACATATCGGTAAATATGATTACACCTGTTTGGGTTCTTGTTTTTGAAATGCCGGTTTTGATTTTTTTTCTTAAAAGTTCAGGGTCCTCCTGAATGTTAATGGAAATGGATTCAAGATTTTCCGGTTTACTGCCTAAAATAAATTCCACGGTCTCAATCAATGAACTTCCCAGGTTTGCGTGGGTTACAACGAGTATACCGATCATGTTTCTTTCTCATCCTGGTCAATATCCCTGTGGATAAGACCTGGATTGAGCCCTTTTTTAATTAGATGTTCATAAATATTTCTTGCAATGACAACGCTTCGATGCCTTCCACCGGTACAACCAACGGCAAATGTTAAATAAGCCTTATTTTCTCTTTTGTACAAAGGAATTAAGTAATCAAGAAGGTCAATATACTTTTCAAGGAAAAGTTTGGTTTCTTTATTTGATAATACAAAGTCTCGTACTGCCTGTGATTCACCATCTTGATTTTTCAGTTCCGGGACAAAGTAAGGGTTGGCCAGAAACCTCATATCCATAACCAGGTCAGCATCATTGGGTATCCCGTATTTAAATCCAAAAGAGACAATATTGATTTTTGTTAAACTGATAGATTGATCTCCGTCATGGATCAGGCTCAGAATTCTGGATTTAAGCTGATGAACATTCAGGTCGGTTGTATTTATAATATGCTGGGCAGTTTGCTTGATGGGTGTCAGCATATTTTTTTCAAGTTTTATATTATCCAAAAGGCTTTTGCCCGCAGTAACCGGGTGCTGACGCCGGGTCTGGCTGAATCGGTTTAACAAGGTGTCCACACCGGCTTCAAGAAATATTATTTCCGGGATAACACCCCGTTCTTCGATGGAACAGATACCCGGCGAGTATTTGCTTACAAAATTTTTACTTCGCATGTCCATCACAAAGGCAAATCCTTTGATATCAGGGCTTTCCTTTAAAGGAAGGTCCAGAAATTTTGGTAAAAGCTCTAAGGGCATATTATCCACACAATAAAACGCAGCATCTTCAAATGCCTGAATGGTTGTGGTTTTACCAGACCCGGACAGTCCTGTTATGATATATACTTTTTGCATGTTATTTTTGTGTGACCTTCAGGTTAAAAGTCTTCTTCCTGTTCCATGATAATATCATATAATTCATCAATGGTTGTGGCAGCCATCAACTGGTTTTTAAAGTCATCCATTTTCAGCATTTTTGAGATCTGGGCCAATACCCTCAGATGGCCACCGGTTGAATTTTCCGGGGTTAATAACACAAAAAAAAGATGAACCGGTTTATTATCAAGAGAGTCATATTCAACCCCGTTTTTACTCAGGGCAAACCCCACCGTAATTGAGTCGACACTGTTTAATTTACCATGTGGGATGGCAATGCCGCCACCAATCCCTGTGCTGCCCAATTGTTCTCTTTCCATTAAAACCATGGCAATCTGTTGTGCTGAAGCATTGGTTGCATTGGCAGCGGCCCTGGCCAGTTCGTCCAGGGCTCCTTTTTTGTCACTGGCAGTAAGGTTGGCAATAATGGAACTTTTGCTAATAAGCTGGCTGATACGCATGTGATAAATTATCCTCTGGGCTGGATGAGTCCCATTTTTCCATTGTTGTGTTTATACAGGACGTTGAGTTGTTCGGTCCTGGCATTGTTGAATACAAAAAAGTCTTGTTTGCCTGATTCCAGTTCAATCACGGCATCGTCAATATGCATGGGTTTATAATCAATGGTTTCAATAATAATCCGGTCGATCACAGGATTGTCTGTATAATCATTGTCCATTCCTTTGGATTCATCTTTGATACTCTGTTTGTTCCCTGACATATGACGTTTGATTTTTTCCTTGTGCTTTTTGATCTGGGTTTTGACCTTATCCATGAGAGCGTCAATTGAGGAATACATGCTTTCAGAATTTTCTTTGGCATGTATTTTTAATCGGTCACATGTCAGTGTTATTTCAGCAATATGTCTGATTTTTTCAACAGACAGCACCACATGGGCTTCAGCTGGACTGTCGAGCATTTTATCAAATTTATCCAGTTTTTTTTGAACGTAAGATTTTAAGGCATCAGAGGTATCCATTTTTTTAAAGGTAACTGTTGTTTGCATAAAAAATCTCCCTAAAGCTGTTTACGTTTATTGGAAGGAAGAATGTTTAATACCTTCCTGTATTTTGCCACGGTTCTTCTGGCAATCTCAAGATTGGAGTCCTGAAGAATAATAGCAATTTTTTCATCACTTAATGGATGTTCCGGGTCTTCATTGTAAATAAGCAACCTGATTTTTTCTTTCACACTGGTGGAGGCCATGGATTCACCGCCGGTCCGCGCAATGGAAGAATTAAAAAAATACTTGAGTTCAAAAAGTCCCTGGGGCGTATAGGCATATTTATTGGTCGTAACGCGACTGATGGTGGATTCATGCATTTCAATATCTTCAGCAATATCTTTTAAAATAAGCGGTTTTAAATAAGCAATGCCTTTTTCAAAGAACTCATTTTGAAATTTAAGGATACTTTCCATGACCAGATAAATGGTTTTTTGGCGCTGGTGAATGCTTTTGATCAACCAGGACGCTGACTGCATTTTTTCATTTAGATAATTTTTTGTTTCTTTTGATATTTTTCGACCATTGGCAATGGCATTTTTGTAAAATCGATTAATTTTCAGCTTTGGCAAACCATCATCGTTCATGACTATTTTAAAGCCATCCCCATCCTTATACACATAAATATCAGGGGTAATATAGGCGGGTTCATCCGTGGTAAATTTTCGGCCCGGCTTGGGCTCAAGATATTGAATGATTTTGACCGCAGCCCGAACATCATCAAGAGAGATTTTCAAGGCTTTTGCTATCTTTTTTGTGTTACGGTTTTCAAGATTTTTTAAATGATTCTGGATGATATCGGTGACAATCGGGCTGTCGATTCCCAGTTGCTTAACCTGGATTAAAAGGGTTTCACAAAGATCTCTTGCACAGATGCCGGACGGATCAAAGGTTTGGAGAATAGTCAAAACTTCTGCCACTGTTTCTATATCAGAACCAGTGGTCTGTGCAATATCTTCAAGGGGGCTGCAAAGATAGCCATCCCGGTTTAAATTGCCGATAATGGTCTGTCCGATCTCAATTTCTTCCTGGTTAAGGCCTTTGAGCATCAATTGCCAGCGAAGATGTTCGTCAAGGGTCTTCTTTTTTGATGTAAAGGCTTCATAGTTGGGTGCTTCTGAATAATCAATCTCCGTATGAATTCGTCCGGTGGAATTATATTCATTGATATAATTTTCCCAATCCGTGTCTGATCTTACTTTTTCCTCAATGGTGACTTCTTTGATCGGCTGTTCTTTTCCCGGTGCTGCAATGTCAATTTCCGTTGCTGTGATATCTTTATCAGACAGATCCTCAATACTTGCTTCTTCCAATGCAGGATTTTGTTCCATTTCCTGCTGAATCATTTCAGCCAGTTCAAGACGAGACAATTGTAACAGCTTGATGGCCTGCTGTAACTGAGGCGTCATCACCAATTGTTGTGACAGTATCAGGCTTTGTTGTAATCCAAGTTCCATATTTAAAGTTTGAAATTTTCTCCCAGATAGATTTTTTTTGCTATCTTGCTTGAGATGATTTTTTCAGGGTTTCCGGATTCAATCACTTTGCCCTGATTCATAATGTATGCATTGTTGCATACCCCTAATGTTTCTCTTACGTTATGATCTGATATTAAAACGCCGATTCCTTTTTTAGTCAACTGATAAATTATCTGCTGTATGTCGATAACCGCCAGAGGATCAATCCCTGCAAAGGGTTCATCCAGAAGAATAAACTTGGGATCAGTGGCCAGAACCCTTGAAATCTCCAGCCGACGTCTTTCTCCTCCTGAAAGAGAGTTGGCTTTCTGGTTGGCAAGAGAGTCAATCCCAAGCTCTTGCATAAGGCCCACGGCCTTTTGTTCGATATTGATTCCATTATTCGGGATCACTTCTAAAATTGCAGTGATATTTTCTTTGACCGAAAGCTTTCTGAAAATGCTTGATTCCTGGGGAAGATAGCCAATTCCTTTGCGTGCTCGTATATACATTGGATATTGAGTGATATCATCGTCATCAATGAAGACGGTGCCTTTGTCTGGTTTGATCAATCCCACAGATATGTAAAACGAGGTTGTTTTCCCCGCACCATTGGGGCCTAAAAGCCCTGTGACTTCTCCCTGGGGAACAACAAGGCTGACCTGGTCCACCACTTTTTTATAATTATATATTTTTACCAGATTATTGAGTAAAAGTCGGCTCATTATTGTTTATTAGTTCCAGTCCCTTTTGGTTCAGTCCCTTTTGGTTTGTCCCTTTATCGTTTATTGTCTTCAGGATTAAACATTGCTTCAACACGATTGGTCCCATCGCTTTCAACAAGAACTTTATCTTCGAGTCGATACAGAGTGATCTTTTTACCGGTAACAAAGCTTGAACCGGTCATTAATTTGGCTGTTTCGCCCGTCAGGATCAGTATCTCGTCCTGGGCAGTATAAACCGCTTTGTCAGCAAAGGCTTTGCGATCACCAGCAGTATATTTAACATTCCCGATGGAGATGATTTGTTTAACATTGTTCTGGGAATCATTTTTTTTTGAGTTATTGTCATGAAAAAAGACCTGTATGGAATCAGCATAGACGATTGAATCCAGCCGTGTGGCTTTAACATTACCGATGAACTCCACCATGGATGATTCCCGTTGAGCAATCATTTTATCTGAAATAACGTGTAAGGAAGCATTTTCAATTTTTAGAGGTGCCTGTTTTTTGTCAGCTTGATTTTTAGCGCTCTGGTTTTTCTTGACCTGATCAGTATCGGCCCGATTTTTATTGATCTGGCTTTTATCATTGGGTGCCAATGGTTGTTGCGTTATACTGGTTTGAGAAAAAGCAGCGCCGGGGAGTGTTAAAGGCGCGCAACACATCACAACTAAGGATATAATTAAAACAAAAATAAATCTATCGGATATCAAGGTTTTCACTGAAACTGCCTTTCACATGTCCATCTAATATGGTTAAATTGTCGTTCAGTCTGGTGGTCATTGAATCGGCTTCGATAAATGAGTGCCCCCTTTCAAGCGTCACATGCGTATCGGAATGTATTATATGTTCTTTTTTGTGATATTGCAACTTGTCAGTTCGCAGGACAGAGGTTTCATAGGTGACCACCACATCGTTGGAAAAGGTCATATCATGGGTTTTGGTATTTAAAACCCCTTTTTTAGACGTCAGGTGGACTTTTTTATTTTCTTTTGTGTAAAAAAAGATGGATACGGTTTCGAGAATGGCCTTGTCCTCATCCTTTAATACTGTAGCTGATGCGGCACTCAATTCCCACTCAGTGATCCCGTTTTTTTTAGAGATCTGTTTTAGAATATTGAGTTTTAAAGCCGCTTTTGTGTCTATTTTAATATTTTTAATTTCAATGGGTTTGGAAAATAAATGGTCAAAATAGATATAGCCGCTGATAATCAGGAGCATCAAGATCAAAGATGTGATCAACGGATAGGTCAGTCGCTGCCTTATCGGTTTTGTCATGACAGGTAATGGTCCAGGGTTGCCTGCCAGAGGCCTTTTGCTTTTAATATGGCTTCACATATTTCCCGTACTGCGCCATGTCCGCCATGGTTGATGGTGACTATGTCTGAATGATCTTTAACTTCTTTACAGGCATTGGCCACACTGATCGCAAGTCCCACTCTTTTCATTACCGGCAGGTCAATGAGGTCATCACCGATATAGGCCATTTTTTGTGTTGATATACCCGTGGTGATGCTGATTTTATCCAAGGCCTCAGCTTTATTGGTAATTCCTTCCAACAATAAAGAGATGCCAAGATTATTACATCGAAATTCCAATGCTTTGGATGTGCGACCGGTAATAACACCCACCTGAATACCTGAATCCATTAAAAGTCTTATTCCCAGGCCATCTGCGGAGTTAAAGCTTTTGATCTGTTCTCCGGAATCAGAATAGGTGATGGTTCCGTCTGTAAGGACACCGTCCACATCCAGCAGTAACAGTTCAATGTTGGCAAGTGCCTTGTTCATGCAGAAGATCCTGTAGCTGTTTTGATAGCTAAAAGAGTGGTTAAAAGATCGTCCATGTCCGCCAAAGGCAGGGAGTTGGGACCGTCACAAAGGGCTTTGTCCGGTTCAGGGTGAGTTTCAATAAACAGGCCGCCGGCCCCGGCTGCAATGGCGGCTTTTGACAGTGTGGGCACAAATTGTCGTTCACCTGCAGAAGAATCTGATGCTCCTCCGGGGAGCTGAACACTGTGGGTGGCATCAAATACAACCGGTACCCCCATCTGGTTTAAAATGGCAAAGGACCGAAAGTCTACCACAAGGTTGTTGTATCCAAAACATGACCCTCTTTCAGTAATACAAATGTCTGTATTTCCGGTTTGTTCCGCTTTTTTCAGGATATTTTTGCATTCATAGGGGGATAAAAACTGTCCTTTTTTAATATTGACTGGTTTTCCTGTATTGCAGGCAGCCAGAATCAGATCTGTCTGCCGACAGAGGAATGCCGGTATCTGAATGATATCCAGTACTTTTGCGGCTTTCTGGGCCTGGTCAGGCAAGTGGATATCTGAAATCACCGAAATATCCAGCTGTTTTTTTATGGTTTCAAGTATGGATAGCCCCTCATCAAACCCAGGCCCTCTGAACGAATGAACCGATGTCCGGTTGGCTTTGTCAAAAGAGGCTTTGAAAATAAAAGGGATGTTCAGCCGATCGGTTAGTTTTTTTAAATAATCGGCGATCAGAAAACAGGTGTCATAGTTTTCAATCACGCAGGGGCCGGCAATGAGGAAAAAAACAGGGTCTTTTCGATCTGTTAATTTAAAAAAATAATTATCCATAAATGAGTCCTAAGATGGTTGTTTTAGCCCCAAATTATATTTTGAGGCTCAAAAAGTCAATGGCTCAAAATTAGGAGGGAAAATAACTTGATAAGTTTGGCCATAGCTGCTATTTTATTATGATTTTGTTGTATGTATACTAACCTCCTGAAAAAATAGGTATTATTGATGAAGAGAGTCCTTGTTTTTGTTCTTATTCCTCTTGTTTTAATCTCGGCTGCCTGGGCGCTTTTTTATAAATTTGAAGGTACAAAGCCTGTGGTTGATATAAAACTGCCGTCTGTGTATCTGAATAGATCCTATGAAATGGCCATTGATATCACTGATGCCAAAACCGGTCTTCGAAATATCCAGGTCTCGATCATGCAGCAGGGCAGAGAAAAAATTCTTCTGGATAAAGAATACAAAGCAGCCGGTTTTTTGGGCCTTTTCACTGATCCGAAAACAAAATCGGATTCTTTTATTATTCCAGTGGAATCCTGGAAATACGGTCTGTCAGACGGTGATGCAATTATCCGGGTAAAGGTATCTGACCGGTCCTGGAGAGGATTAAACAAGGGCAATATTTTTTATGTTGAAAAAAACGTTGTTGTCGACTCAAAGCCACCACAGGTAAAGGTGTTAACCAAAAGGCATAATATAGAGCGGGGCGGAACCGCTCTGGTCATCTATCAATTGTTTGAAAAGAACATTAAAAGCGGCATAAAGGTGGGTGAGAACTTTTTTCCAGGCTATCCCGGGCTATTTAAAGATCCGCAAATCCATTCTGGGTTTTTTGCACTGGATTATACCCAGGGGCCAAGCACTCAGATTAATGTTGTGGCCGAAGATTTGGCAGGCAATATTACTGAAAGGGGATTTCATACATATATTCGTGATAAGAAATTTAAAACAGATATATTAAACATTTCAAAAGGTTTTTTAAATGATAAAATTCCCGGGTTTGATATTGGTTCAAAAGAGAGCCGGTTTACAGAATCTAAAAATCCATTGCTTGATAAATTTATTTATATTAATACACAGGTCAGAAAACAAAATATGGATACCGTATTGAGCATACCGGCCGGAACAGAGAATCAAAAATACTGGGATGACCGTTTTTTAAGGCTTAGCGGTTCTCAAAAAAAAGCAGGGTTTGCCGATCACAGGATTTATAATTACAATGGCAGGGAGATTGACCGGGCGGTTCACTTGGGAATGGATCTGGCATCAACATCCAATGCTGGTGTCCAGGCTGCCAATTCCGGCCGGGTGATTTTTACCGGGGATGTCGGGATATTCGGCAATACAATTATCATTGATCACGGATTTGGGGTCAGCAGCCTTTATGCTCATTTAAATGAGATTTTAGTTCACAAAGAAGATATTGTTAATATTGGTAAAACAATTGCTTATACAGGTGAGACCGGTCTTGCCGGCGGAGATCATCTGCATTTTTCAATGATTGTTCATAATGTGTTTGTCAATCCGGTGGAATGGTGGGATCGGTCATGGATTAAAAATAATATTACCTCAAAAATTGAAGAAGTTAATCAGATGCCAAAGCATTAAATATCATGATCAAAGGATAGATATGAGTGACTTTAAAGTTAATAAAACAATAGAACAGATCAACAAAAAAATTGCTGCTGGCAAGGCAGTGGTCATGACTGCTGAAGAAATCATCGATATTGCCAGGCAGGACGGGGTGGTTGAGGCAGCTAAAAAAGTTGATGTGGTGACCACGGGCACCTTTGCTCCCATGTGTTCGTCAGGGGCCTTTATCAATATCGGGCAATCCAAACCCGTGGTCCGGACAACCCATACCCTGTTTAACAATGTCCAGGCGTATTCAGGTCTTGCTGCAGTTGACTGTTATCTGGGAGCCACCCAGATCATTGAAGGTGATCCGTTAAATAGTCGGCATCCGGGAGAATTTAATTATGGCGGCGGCCATGTGATCCAGGATCTGGTTGCAGGCAAAACAATTCAGATAAAAGCACAAAGCTACGGTACGGATTGTTATCCCAATCGGACAATTGAAAAGATGGTCACTTTAAAGGACCTTCCCTATGCCATGTTATGTAATCCGAGAAATGCCTATCAAAATTATAATTGTGCCATTAATAGATCCGACAAGATTAAGTATACCTATATGGGGACATTGAAGCCTGATATGGGCAATGCCAATTATTGCTCAGCCGGGGAACTGAGCCCGCTGCTCAATGATCCGTATCTTAAAACCATTGGTGTGGGCACCCGGATATTTTTAGGCGGTGCCCAGGGCTATGTCACCTGGACCGGTACCCAGCATAAGAGTGAGGTTTCAAGAGGACTAAACGGCGTACCGCTTGCGCCTTCGGGCACGCTTTCTGTTCAGGGAGATTTAAAACAGATGTCGCCTGAGTGGCTGGTGGGCCAGAGTATCAGGGGGTATGGGGTGTCTTTGTCCATTGGGTTTGGAATTCCCATTCCCATTTTGAACGAGGAAGTTTTAAAATATGCTTCGGTTTCAGATGAGGAACTATTTACGCAGATTGTAGATTATGGTTATGACTATCCCAATGCTGTGTCAAAGTCCTATGGTCAGGTCAGCTATAAAGAGTTAAAAAGCGGTTCCATTACCATAAAAGGTAAAAAGGTTCCAACTGTGCCGCTGTCGAGTATGGTCAAGGCCAGGAAAGTGGCAGAACTGTTAAAAAAATCAATACAAAAGTCAAAGTTCTTTTTAACTCAACCGGTGCACATGTTCAAGTAGCCCATATACATGCTGAATGATATTGATCGATAAGGATAATCCATGACACAAAAGAAAACCAGGGGGTCATTGCGGGAAAATACCGAGGCAGTTATAATTGCTGTCATTATTGCCATGTTTATTCGGACTTTTATTCTTCAGGCGTTCAAGATCCCGTCCGGTTCCATGCTGGAAACTCTTCAGATCGGTGACCAGATTCTGGTTAATAAATTTATATACGGGGTTAAAATTCCCTTTACCAATGGAAAAGTCCTTATCCCGGTCAAAGATCCTGAAAAAGGGGATATTGTCGTATTTATATATCCGGAAGACACTACCAAGGATTTTATCAAGCGGGTGGTCGGCACAGCCGGTGATACAATAGAGATTAAAAATAAACAGGTGTATGTTAATGACGTTTTGGCAGAAGGCAAACCCTATGCGATTCATAAAGACAATAAAGTATATCCCGGCCGATACAGCCCAAGAGATAATATAGAAAAATTCACAGTACCTGAAAATAAATTATTCGTCATGGGGGATAATCGAGATAATAGCCATGATGGCCGGTTCTGGGGGTTTGTCGACCTGACGGCCGTGCGGGGTAAGGCATTTATCATATACTGGTCATGGAATAAAAACAAATTCCGCCCCAGGTGGAATAGAATCGGTGATATTTTAAGATAAGGGAATCATAATGCGGTTTACAAAAAAGGATATCCTGGATATCCACTCTTTAGAACCCCATGAAATTTCCATGATCCTGGATACTGCCCAGGGAATGAAAGAGATTTCAGAACGTCCGGTAAAAAAAGTTCCCACCCTCAGGGGAAAGACCATTGTCCTTTTTTTTCAGGAGCCCTCTACCCGGACAAAATTGTCATTTGATACGGCAGCCAAGCGGTTGTCGGCTGACAGTATTTCCATTTCAAAAAGTTCTTCCAGTATTGTCAAAGGTGAAACATTAATCGATACGGCTAAAAATCTTGAAGCCATGCGTCCGGATGTGATTGTCCTGCGGCATCCGTCATCGGGTGCAGCTCATTTGATTGCCAAACGGGTGAAGGCCTCGGTGATTAATGCCGGTGACGGCATACATGCGCATCCGTCCCAGGCCTTATTGGATATGCTCAGTGTCAGGGAGAAAAAGGGTAAGATAGCAGGACTGAAAATTTCAATTATTGGTGATATTGCCCATTCCAGGGTGGCCCGGTCCGATATTACCGGGTTTTCAAAAATGGGAGCAATAGTTTCTATCTGTGCGCCCGGAACCATGATTCCAAAGGGCATAGAAAAGTTGGGTTGCACCATTGCACCGACCATGGAGTCCTGTATTGAAGGATCTGATGTGATCATGATGCTCAGAATCCAGAAAGAACGCCAGGGCAGCATCCTTTTTCCTTCGGAAAGAGAGTATGCCACCTTGTTCGGGTTAAACAAGTCTCGATTGGCCCTGGCAAACAAAGATGCCATTGTCATGCATCCGGGTCCCATGAACCGGGGGATTGAAATATCAAGTGAAGTGGCTGATTCTGCCTCTTCGATTATTTTAGACCAGGTCACCAATGGTGTGGCATTGCGCATGGCATTATTTTATCTGGTAGCAGGAGGCAGCAGAAATGCAGATTCTGATTAAAGGGGCACGGGTTCTTGATCCGGGAAATATTGATGACCACAAGGATATTCTGATCAAAGACGGGCGGATTGAGGCTATTATTGAATCCGGGCAAAAAAGTCCCTCAGATGTCACAATTATTGATGCCGCATCAATGATTGTGGTTCCCGGGCTGATCGATATTCACGTCCATTTAAGAGAGCCGGGTCAGGAATATAAGGAAACCATTGAGACAGGTCTTCTGGCAGCTGCCCGGGGTGGATTTACAGCAATCTGCTCAATGCCCAATACCAGTCCGGTTAATGACAATTCTCAGATCACCCAGTTTATCATTAATCGTGCAAATGAACTGGGCCTTTCCAGGGTATATCCAGCAGGAGCCATCAGCGTTGGATCACAGGGCACCAATCTTTGTGAAATATATGATATGAAACAGGCAGGGATCGTTGCGGTCACAGATGATGGCAGGCCGCTGGAAAATGCCAATCTCATGCGCCGGGCCCTGGAATATTGCAATGGGCTGGAGCTTCCGATTTTTGTTCATGCCGAGGATTTAAGCCTGGCAGACAATGGTTCCATGAATGAAGGCCAGTTCGCAACCTTCTGGGGAATCAAAGGAATCCCCAATGCTTCAGAAAGTGTCATGGTGGTCAGGGATATTGCTTTAAGTGAACTGACGGGCGCACCTGTCCATTTTTGTCACATCAGTTGCAGAGAATCTGTAGAAGCCATCCGAAGCGCCAAGAAAAGAGGGGTAAACGTGACCTGCGAAACCGCACCCCATTATTTTACTTTAACGGATGAAGATGTAAAAGACTATAATACCAATTTTAAAATGAATCCGCCCCTGCGATCTGAAGCAGACAGACAGGCTATTATTGAAGGTCTCTGTGATGACACCATTGACCTGATTGCCTCTGACCATGCCCCCCACAGCGTGGTGGAAAAAGACCTTGAGTTTGACCGGGCAGCTTTTGGCATTATCGGTCTTGAAACCTCTTTGTGTCTGTCGTTAAAACTGGTACAGGATGGATTGCTTTCCATGGAAAAACTGATCACAAAGATGGCCAAGAATCCGGCAAAAGTGATTGGAAAAAACAATGATATCAAGCCTGGAAATCCAGCAGATTTGACCATTATCGATCCTGAAAAAGCCTATATGATTGATCCTGAAACATTCAGATCCAAAAGTCGTAACACTCCCTTTGGCGGGCATTCTGTTAAAGGTTGTGCCTTTATGACGATAGTGGATGGAAAGATAATCTATAAATGTGATTAAAATGTTAAAATTTAGATAACACGATTAAAGTTTTTTCCTGAAAGAGGTTTAAAAATGACTCAAGCACAGAGTATTCTTGTGGTCGATGATGAAGCCAGTATGCGAGAATTTCTTGATGTTTTATTATCCAAAGAAGGCTATAGGGTTTCTGACGCCAAGAACGGCAAACAGGCTGTTCGAATGATTCAAGAAAACAATTATGATATGATCCTGTCTGATATTCGTCTGGGAGATATCACCGGTCTTGACGTCTTAAACGAAGCTAAAAAAAAGAATTCAGACATTATTGTGATCATGATATCTGCGTATTCAACCACTGAAATTGCTGTGGAAGCCATGAATGCAGGGGCGTATGATTTTGTTCCCAAACCATTCGATAATATTGAACTCAAACAGACCATTGCCAAAGCCATGGCGCTCAAAACCCTGGACCAGGAAAAAGAAAATATTTCAGTTGAGAATCAAGATAATCTGCATTTTAACCGAATTATCGGCAAAAGCCCTGGAATGCTTGCTATTTATAAGCGGATCGAGCAGATCAGTCCCACAAAAACCAATGTTTTGATCACTGGAGAAAGTGGAACCGGAAAAGAATTGATCGCCCGGGCCATCCATGAGAATTCAGATCGAAAAGGCAATCCTTTTGTTGTTGTCAATTGTGGCGGTATCCCAGATACCCTGATTGAAAGTGAATTCTTTGGCCATGTCAAAGGATCATTTACAGGGGCGGTGAGTGATAAAAAAGGGTTATTTGAAGCTGCTCATCTGGGCACTATTTTTTTAGATGAGATCGGCGAACTGTCTCCCATTTTGCAGGTCAAATTATTGCGTGCTGTACAGGAGACTTCTTTTAAACCGGTTGGCGGAACCAAAGAGATTGATGTGGATGTCAGGATTATTTCTGCCACCAATAAAAAACTTGAACAAGAGGTCATTGAAGGCAATTTTAGAGAAGATCTGTTTTTCAGGCTCAATGTTATCCCCATCAAGGTTCCACCACTCAGGGACAGGAAAGGGGATGTTAAACTGCTGGCCAAGCATTTTGCTGAAAAATATTCAATTAAAATGAAAAAAGATATTTCAAAGCTGTCTTCTTATGCCATTGATTTTTTAAATAAATATAGTTTCCCCGGAAATGTCCGGGAGCTTGAAAACTTAATTGAACGGTCTGTTGCACTCTCTTCCACCAATATTATTCTGCCTGAAAGCCTGACTATTTCCATGCACAAAAAACGCCGATGGGTTGAAGGGATCAAAGGCCATCGGTTTGACCTGGCTGATGTGGAACAGGGCGTGGATTTAGATGATATCATGTCCACCATTGAGCAGGCCTATATTAAAAAGGCCATGGAGCTTGCCGGCGGAAACAAGAGCAAGGCTGCAGACTATTTAAAATTGAGCCTTCGGTCCATGCGTTACCGGTTAGATAAGACAGAATAACATGTCTGAATAACTCGATATCGTTTCTGTTGGCTGGCCGAAAGCTATATCGGCCAGCAGAACAACAACATCCCGATTATCTTAATCTGATCGATTGAGCAGCCATACCGATACCACTTCACGCTTCTGCTTATCACTGAAAATAACACCGATCAGATCGTTCTTTTTAAATGATGAGGCTTTGGTGAAAATGGTATCTGGTGCATGAAACGCTGTGGATGAAGATAATCGGCACAACACATCATCAATTACCAGTTTGTTATCTGATATTCTATCCAGTTTTCCTGTCATATCAAATACATATGGATAGCCCGGATGAACTGGCTTTTCTGCAGTTGCAACAGCAGTGAGGATTATCAATACAACAGCTAAAGAGCTGATAACAATCAAAACGCTTTTAAAAATTTTCATCCTGTTCTCCATAAGTTTTAGTTTGATTTATTTAACTTCTTTCCAATAATAGAATCCACCGCTTGCTTTTTCAAACATCCTTTCCGTGGTACCGGCTGAACTGGAGAAAATTTTCATTTCAACAGGTTTTCCTGGCATGGTGACGATGATAGGCGGATGTAATAGCCCATCATATAACTTGCCGGTTGGTGGTACCCATATCTTTTGTCCGGGGTTATCCGGGTCATCAATTGGAATTAAGTCCTCGTTATTAATTAAACCATCACCATTGATATCAAACTGGGGCGTCGTCAAACGGCTGCCATCGCAGGCATCCATTTCCATGACCATGGAATAACCACCACCGGTGCAGGGTGAAGAATCCGGTGTAAAGGTGATGGCAATCAGGTTTTTATCTCGGATCATAACGTCTTTGATCACCCGTTCTCCGTCCAGAGTGCCGTCATTAGCAAGGTCCATGGGCAAATTAAAATACCATCCCAGATGAAGACCAGTGGAGACTCCGCCGCTGGCATTGAGGGTGACCCAGTCTGCCGTATTATCACTTAAGGTCCTTAAATAAGATCCGTTCAAAAACTGAAAATCAATCACGGTCTGTTCAAGTAAGGTACCCCCGGCCATTTCGGATAATGTTTTTGCGCCCGCATCCCATTCGCCGACCGCATACCCTGTGTCCCAGATACCGTAAATAGTCTGCTGGTCTATGTTGGTCCGGTCAGTTTCACCTATAAATTTGCCTGTACCAAAAAGGACCATATAACCAAAGGTTTCGCTACAATGATTCATAACATCGGGTGCTGAAGTGATAGGCTGGTTGGGAGCGGTGAACAGCGGAGCCGGGCTGCTGTCTGCATGGGTATATGCAACCTTCCATTGAGTCGGGTCATCACTGGTGAGGTCAAATTTCCACAGATTGCCCAACAGGTCACCGGCATAGGCGTAATCCACCTTACCGTCATTGTTATAATCGATTAAAGCCGGGCTTGAAAGTCCGTTGTTGCCTGCGGTTTTAGTGTCAATTTTTCGAATTAATTCACCTGTGTAAGCATTGAGCACATAAAGAACAGCACTGCCATTGATTGAATCATATCCATTGCCGAAAATGGCCACCCAGTTATGATTATCTGGAGCATTATTGGTTTTATAAGATTCAACAATAAAGATATCTGAAAAACTGTATCCAATATCATCAAGCCCAGGGACTCCATCTTCTTCGGTTTCTAATGGAGTGTCGAGTTTGGGGTATTCCCATAAGACATCAATCCCGTCAACATGGGCAGGGGTGGATAGTTCTGCTTCTGAAAAAGTTGAGCTGTTTTGATAGAGAATATTGGTAATATCCAGGCAATAATATCCTTTGGCACCTTTTTTAAATCCACCGGTTAAAAGTACTTTTTTATTGGTATTAATGGTGATTGTCTGGGCAAATGGCGTAGCATCCACATAGAACTTGTGGCTGTAGTTCACTGCTGTCAGATTATCTAGGTTATCGAATATAAGATGGGGGATGTACCCAAAGATTTCATCTCCTGTGCTGGCATCAAAAGCATGAAGTATGCCATCATTACCGCCGGCAAAGATAATACCGTTTTCTTCGTCAATGTTAGCAATATCCTTATCTGCATATTCATCTATGGCTCCATCAAAATCATTATCCTGGGAATCACCTATTACCAGTAATGGTGCTGAATGAACAATATCACCCAGTTTTTTAGTTCGCGCTCTGAATCCAGAGATTTCTTTGCCACGGATATAATCAACCATATCTCGTGCAGTGGCTTCAGTGGCATTCAATGCGGCCTTTTGGGCGGCAGTCAAACTATCATACCGGAACGGCAGGATATCATCTGTGCCGTTAAATGTGACGATTCTCCGGCCGGTATCCCAGTCCTGAGACTGCAGTCTTTCTGATGCTTTCCAGAGAATATCAGTGGCTTCGGTTTTGATTTCTCCTGTGATAGGATCAATGGGGTAGGCAGTAACATCCCCTAACCAGTCGCCTGATGTGTAGGTGGATTGATACAGAACGGATCCGGTGTTGAGTTCATCTCCGTTCACTGAAACAGATGCACCTGAAGCGATTCTTGAAGTCAGGTTTTCAAAAACAGAATTCAAAGAAGATACCAGCTCTTCAGGGTCATCAGCAGAGAAAAATTCTCCCCGGCCGTTAACCGCAGCATGCCAGAGGTCATCGATTTTCTGGGAATCACCACTGTCGGGATTGGGCCAGGTCGGTCGGGGTGTGTTTACATTCAGAAAATATGGATCTTCGGCATAGGATGGGCTGTCAGGATTGCCGTCATTATCCATGTCTGTGGGATCAATTGTACCGCTGACCCCGAAAGAGACCGAATAGGTTACCATGTGCTGGGATTTTTTAGTGTCATAAGCATTCGTAGGCAGGTTGTCGGGCAGGCTGGTTGACAGATCCGTGTTATAGTACTTGAACGCCATATCAGCCAGGGTATCGGAATAAGTATCTTTATACGGTGCATTTTCTCCGCCGTCTTCATTCCCGATATTCGGATCACTTCCGTTGTAATATCCATCGGTCATAAGGATGGTGAAGGCCTGCTGGCAGGCACCGCCATTTGCTTCATCTTTAAACGGAGACGTGCCAAGATTTCCGGTTAGGCCGTCATCCTGGTCATAGTATCGACCCACATCACGCAATGCTGTTCTCAGTGGCGTACCACTGTTGGAGTTAATGCTGTACAATAAATCCAGGAGGGTCTCGGTATCATCAACCGTGACCCCGCCAGTGGTTTTTTCAAACTTGATGGCATCGGCACTGGCACACAAACTGGAGGAGCCGGTATTTTGGACAGTGACATACCCACTGGACCCTGCATCAAAGGTGTAGGTTCCCAACAATTGCCATTGGAAGGCATCGGTCTGAACATTGTGGTTTTTGGTGACGGTTGCGGTTCCTGAATTATGACTGATCGTATATTGAGCAGTTGTGGTCCGGCTGCCTGCATATCCCCACCAGGCATATACGTTATAGGTACCTGCCGTAAGATAAGGTGTCCACTTGGCCGTCCCGGTGTAAGAATACAAAGAACTTGAATTGTATTCCTGGCCATAATTCTGGGCACTGGATTCATTCCAGGTACCGCTTTTTGTAAAGCCACTGTTCTTGTTGTCGATAACAATGGAATTGGATTCCACATTAATGGGCAGTACGGGTTGACGAACTCCGGAGTTAATGGTGTAAAACCCGGCATAAACCCAGTCCAGGTCCAGGATGGATTTGGCAATCGCTGCCTTGGCAGTCAGTTCTCTTCTGCGATAATACGAATACCAGTTGGCAAAGTTCTGAAGATCCTGCTCATCGGTTTTATAGGTAAACGTTACACCATCATCGTCATAAATCTTTGATTGGATATCATTTGGAACCTCATCATTGGCCTGGTTGCCTTCATAATGAACCAGGGGTTTGAGTTCTGTTGCTTCAACAATGTCGTTACCAGCACTGTCAAGTTGAAAAAAAAGGCGGTTATCCAGAGTGCCGTTGGAATCTGAATCTTCCCAGGTCACCAGATATATTTCTCCATTGTCAACGGTTGAGTCCGCATCTTTGTCATACCAGGTATAATAATGGGCATTGGCTATATCCACGTTTGCAGCCACAAGGGCTGTGGATTCAAATTTTACTGCATCTGCTATGGTTGATCCATTTGTGCTGGCGCCATCACGTTCAATGACAACATTTCCGCCAACCCCGTCATTAAAGGTTTTTTGGTCAATAAGTATCCATTGCCCACAAACCCCAGTTTCTTCAGCATTATTAACAGTGGCTTTCTGGGACTTGCGGTAGGTGGAAGCACCTCCAGCGTGGTTGATGGTGATGAGTGCATTGGTGTCCCGATCAGTATAACAATTCCACCAGACATAGACATTATAAAGACCACCCTGGCCTACGCCAAAGGTGGGGGTAAAGGTTGCTGTACCATTGGCACTGGTGAATTTTGAGGTGACAATGGCTTCAGATTTAGCCCATTCCGGTTCAAACCCGGATTCTGACCAGGTGCCTGCGAAAACTGCGTCCTCATTATCCACAATAATCTGTACTGCAGGACCACCAACAGTGTTAAATGTGGATTTCAGAGTAATAGACGGATCACCAACGCTGGTGCGAATGGGGTTTGAAAACGGGGTGATCAGGCTGGCATCTTCCATTGTGTATGTGCCAGTGTCAGGCCAGGGGGTATAAAGGGAGTTCGGGTTAAAATACATTTTATTATACCCGGACCATTGACCTTTCCAATAGGCCCTGTCGCTGGCAGAGAGTGTCGTACCATTGGAGTCGCCGGATGAATAAGTATTATCACCGGGATCTGTAAACAAGTATTCATGGCTGCTGCCACTAATACTAAAAGTACCATTGCTTTCTGTGGTCATGAACTCCCAGTCCATGGACCCGGAATTGTCTAAAATAAACATGATGTTGGGCGGAGCCGCCTGGACCTTGGTGTCCATGGGATCATCGCTGATGTCCACGCAGAAACCTGAAACAGTAAAAAAAGGAACGGCAAATAAAAGGAAAATCACTGCGAGAAAAATAAATTGTTTTTTAGAAAAAATAGAATCTAAATTGTTTTTAAACGTCATGATACACCTCTTTTATAACCGTTTAGTAAATCCCATTACAATTCTGACTGAAGAATTTCCTTCTGTGGCCTGGCCGTACAAATCGAAAAAATTCATCCGACCGCCAGGACTGGTGCCCTGCACTTTTAATGAATGCCCTGATCCAAGAACACCCAGGGGAATATCATTGTCCACCACACCAAAGGATGCCCCGGGATCCAATGCAGATACTTGTGTACATATTGCATTGATATCTTCATCTGCGCCAATCATGGGAGGTGGATCGTTTTTATTGGGTTCGTACACCCAGTCAGATTCAAGATTTTGTTTAGCAGCCTCTTTGGCTGCTCCTTCGGCTATGTAAAAACTCTGTTTATATACCCGCTCATTTCCTGCAATACTGCTTTCAATGGATGTTGTATTGGTGGCTGCAATACCTGCAATAGTTAATACCACAAGAAAAAGCATGGAACCAAGCAGAGCAAATCCATCTTCATTGGTGATTGTTTTTGTGGTCATTGCGTTTCCTCCATCTTTAATTATTGGGTCTTTTTCGTATTCATGGTTAGGGTACGGGTTTGTCCAAATGAACCGCCCACCAGAGTCAGGACAATATCTTTTTCATCTGCTGTGACATCTGTTACCACCCAGGAGATTATATAATTTAATGAACCGTCATCATCATTTTCATCAACGATTCCATCTCCGTCATTATCAATTCCATCTGTTTGTGGGCTATGATTGCCTGCTAAAAGGTCTGTGGATGTAAAGGGCAGATTCAGCAGGTGTTCAATCTGGTTGGATGCGCTGGTGGTCCTGTCTGTTAAATTGTTTGATTGGGTATTTCCCCGGATGGCTGATATCTGCATGGCAGCAATACTCATCATTCCAACAGACAAAATAGCCATGGCAATCAAGATTTCCACCAGACTGAAACCGCTTTGTCCTTTTCTTTGTTTATCTGTGTTTGTCATATTGTTTTTCATAACCCCAGGTTCCTGCCGTGGATGATGGCGCTTAAAAGTCGCATTCGTTTAGTGTTATTGGGATTGATGACATATTTGCCGACAACAAATGTGTTCTGCTGGCTAAATGAGGCATCTTCCCTGTCAGTTTCAGCCAGCAACCAGATCCTGACCGCTCGGATACTGGTAATGGGAACATCTGTGGCCAGTGCAACGCCGCCAATAATGACAGTGCCGCCGACAATAATGGCTGGACTGTCATTGATATCGATTACCCCGTCCAGGTTGGTGTCCAGGTTGGTGTCCAGATCATTGTCACCATCAGCATCAATGGCCCAGATAATGGGTTGTATGGCTCCAGGATTTGCCGCGCCAGCAGCATTATAGGTATCCAGATTCCCGTCCAGATCATCATCAAAGGCATAGGCGATACCAAAGCCTCTGATATTTTCAGCCAAAAGACGCCGGCCAGCTCCACTGTCCCGGGCAATATCCAGGCTTTGATCTGTGGCAATAAAATCATAGACAGTGTATTGAATGGTCTCTCCGCCTCCCAGAGCACCATCTTCATCCAGGTCTTCTGTCATTATTATACTGCTGTGGCCGGTGGCAGTAACATCGATAATATTATTAATGTCCCTGGGTCTGATATCGGTGATGCCGAAATTACCAGTGAGGTTCTTGTCATAACCTGCCATGCGAATATCATTGGTCATCAGCAGCATGGCAGCCCGGATGTTTTGCTGCATGTCGGCAACGCCTTCTTGAATGGTATAGCTTTTTTGCTGGGAATTGAATGTCGAATAAAGGGCGATCATGACAATACTTGAAATGGCTAAAGTTATCATGATTTCAATTAAGGTAAAGCCGCAGGATTTATGGTTGATTCTTTTCATAGGGCGCCTTTATTGAATCCAGTTGTTAACGTTAAAAGGGGTCATTCCATTATAATGTCTGGCTTTTGCAGTACCTGCGATGCTGGTGGTAATGGCATAGCATGTCGTGAGATCTTGGTTTTGAAGATAGACTGTTCTTGCAATTGCAGTACCCCGGGTACCAAAGGTAATAAGAGTCGTATTTGCTGCAAAAGCAGTTCCATCCCAATTGGCAGTGGCTGTGCCTCTGCCGAAATCTACCCCGCTGCCATAGGTGCTCAGATCAACCCTGAATTCACCTGCATCCCATACACCATCCTGATCGTCATCAAAATAATAAAATCCCGGTACAACACCCAGGTTAAACCGCATCTGAACAGGAGAGTTGGTGTTAACGGCCAGCATTCTAGCTTTCTGCATATTTGATTGCAAATCACTGGCAGCGGATTTAAGCCGATACCCAGGTAGGAAGTTAATGACATTTGGGGCAGCTATAACAGAAAGGATAGCAATTAAGGCAATTGCAATCATCAATTCGAAGAGTGAAAATCCTGCCTGTGATTTTTTTTGTAACGCCATTAAATACGTCATCCTGGCCTGTTTTCCGGTTAAAGGGTTAAACTTTCTGAACCCTTTGGGTATATAGAATAAAAAATTGATTTTGTATCATTTAAATTATCAATTCAAACCGGGCAAAGTCAATTGATATTCTACCTTTGACAAATAAGATGCAAGAAAAACGCCACACCTGAAAAAGAAGATAATTATTCTATGTTTTGGATTTTGGCATGGAATTTGAAATCTTAAATAATAGCTTAACGACACAATTTTTAGATTCCCTGTTTATGTGATTGTGGACGGGTTTATTTATTGTCACAGGTATCGGTTTAATAACAAAAAATGTTCAATGTAGGCCCAAAAATGTTTAATTAGCTCTTTTTATATATGGAAAATATTTTTGTAATGAAGGTATTTGGGAAAATTCTATTGGTGAAATATAATCAAATAGGGACCAGATCATTATATATTCAGGAAGGAATGGTTTTATTTCACCATTGTTTAAAACTGATTTATCTGGCATGTGGCATAAATACGTTCAGTCAAATTTTATTTCCCCGGTTTTCGGATTGTAATGATATTGTTTTTTATATGGATTTTCAGGAAGTTGATGTAAAAATCGGCTGGTGATCAATTCATCAAGAGTTGATGGGTATTCGTTAAAAAACATTTTATATCGTTCAAGGGCATTGTTAATTACATCTATGCTTTTTAAAATATGGATACGGTTGGTGATTTCTTTTATAGAATTTTCATCTAACCCAGGTTCCTGTAGCATAATTTTAAGAATATCTATTGATGCCTGGGTTCTTTTTTCTTTAATGGCAAACCGACTGCCCAGCATTGCAATAATCAGCGGGGCATCTTTTATCTTCGAAGTTTCAAGATAAATTTCAGATGCTTTTTGATAATCATTTAAAAAATAATAATAATCAAATCCTGAATAATATCTTGGCCTCCAGTCCCATGGTCTTTTTGGAATTACCTGGTCCAAAAGCTTGATAGCAGCCTTGGGCATTTCTGCTTCCCAGGCAATGAACGCCTGGGCCTGGATAAAGGTCTGTTCAAAATAGGGGTCTAGCTCAAAGGCCTGTTCAAAACCCCTGTGTATAATTTTCCATTGATCCTTGGAAATATGGCTGTTGCTTCCCACATAGGAGCCGATCTGCAGCAGCAGATAATCGGCAAAAAGACCGGAAAATTCTGTGGCTAATATTTTTATCGCTTTGGCTGGCAGGGATGAAATTTCAATGGAATAGTTTGCATTTAATTGGTTTCGTTTCTCTTTAATTGAAAGGTTGGAGAAAATAAAAACAATGATAAATAAAGATAAAAAAAAGGGAGTTAGGTTTTTTTTTAAAAGTCCCATCAAATTTCTCGTTTTTTAAAAACAAAGATACTCAGGCATAAACATATGCCAATATATGAGATGCCGTAACACCCGATTAGAACAGTAGAACTTGCCTGGATGGGTAATCCGTGGGCAATGGCTGTTTTAATATTGAATACTGAAAGGTTGGGGAAAATCCAGGATGCCACGTTTATGGCTTTTATGGACAGGGCATCCGGACTTATTAATTTTGTTGATAATATAATATTTTTAACATTTTCCATATTCTGACCTACAAAATAGGTCATCAGGGTTAAAAGAACCGCTGTAAACTGATGTGTTGAGATCATGACCCATAACAGGGCCAGCGAAAGCAGTATTAATAATGACAGGGTTTGAAGCGTAATGGAAAGGCAGAACACAGGCCATGAAAAGGCATTGGCACCGGCAATGCCCACAGCCGTGGTTGCAAACCATATGGAAAATGCTGCACAGATACCAAGGGCCAGGCTTGAAATAATAATTACAAGGCTTAATCCGGTATATTTACCAATAATGTATTCAGATTTGCTGATGGGCCGTGAAAGGATCAGGTAAATGGTTTTTTTCTCGATATCGTTGGACATCATATTGATACTGAAGAAAAAAATTAAAATCAGTCCTGAAAATGATACCGTGGAAAGTCCCATGTCAACGGCAACTTTACCAAGTTCAAAGGAGAACATACCCGTAAAGATAATGTTTGCTCCAAACAGAACCAGCGCCATGAATAAAATGCCGTATAATGCTTTGTTCCGAAGACAGTCCTTAAACGTTATCCAAGCAACCAGCCATATTTTATTGATCATTTTTAATTCTCATCAAGTTCAATCAGTTTGATAAATGCTTTTTCAACATCATTATCATTATGATCTGTAATATTGTTTGTTGATCCGGTATATAAAAGCTTCCCCCGGTTTAAGATGCCGATTCGATCACACAGTTTTTCAATATCGCTTAAGATATGGGAGCTGAAAAAAACGGTTTTACCCCTTTGTTTCAACTCCAGTATCACATCTGTGACAAGTTTTCTGCCCATGGGATCAAGTCCGCTCATGGGTTCATCCAGAATAAAAATGTCCGGGTCATGAATTAATGCCATGGCAATACCAAGACGTTGCTTCATTCCCTTTGAATAGGCTTTAATCAGTTTATCACCTGCTGTGTCCAGATCAAGGCGCTTGAGTACGTTTTGTGCAGCATCATGGATCAGGTCTTTTTTCATACCAGATGTTCTTCCTGCAAAAACCAGGGTCTCAAGTCCGGTAAGGTTTTCGTAAAAGCAGGGGGTTTCCGGCAGGTAACCGATCAGATGTTGAAAATTGTTTTTCCCTACCTGGATGTCATCAATAAAAATTTGCCCTGAACCGGGTTGAATAAAATTGAGTAAAATCTTGATGCAGGTACTTTTACCGGCACCGTTGGGGCCTAAAAAACCAAAAATTTCACCCTTGTTTACCTGGAAGGAAATATCATGTAAAACCGGGTATTTTTTAAAGCCGGTTTGAAATGTTTTATTGATGTCTTGAAATAAAATAGCCGTCATTGTCATGATCAGAATCAATTCAAATCTTCCCCTTTTCAGAATGAAAAGGGGAAGATTTTTGTTTTAAGTTAGATGATGGTTAACGCACTCTTGTCCAGGTGGCTGTTGGCGCGCCACCACCGGCTGCACCATCGATATCATCCCCGCCACCAATAACAGGAGCAAATGGAGTAGCTCCAAGCCCTGCAACATTCGGCCATGCAATTGCATTTGAAACACTACATAATACATTTTCAACTTCCTCATCAATGGCATAGGCAGTATCCCCTTTGTAATGCCTTGTGAAAATATGAAAAGTGGAATCGTCAGCAACATTATTAACATCATCAGCCCATGCCACCATGTTTGCGCCAAGAGAAATTCCAATGGCAAAGGATCTTACTGGAAGACTGGTAGTTGAGCCTGCTAGTCTGGCTCCTGTTACACCTGCGGCACCGGCGGTCGCAGCGGTTTGTAGTAGAGGCACTGTAAATGTGTCTGCAGCGGCTGAGCCACCATCAGCAGCAGTCAAAAGAGCGTTTGCAGCTTCGGTATGTCCGTATACCCCAAGTTCGGAATTAAGATTTGCTTGATCAGCTTTCAAATTATGGGCAATGGCTTTGGCACCGGCATTAAACGATCTCATCCGGTAGGCTGAAAACTGCGGCACAGCAATGGCTGCCAGAATACCAATGATTGCGATGACGATCATCAATTCGATTAATGTAAACCCTTTGTTGTTAAGTTTCTTTTGCATGGGGCGACCTCCTGGTTATGTTGTTATTAATTGCTGCTTTGATTCGTTTAAATTGAATGCTTGTGAAGCCTTTAAGAGCAAAGGACGTGCCAAGACCGCAGTGTGTTTTTGTTATCACATGATTTCAAATACTTATGTTCATATTAGCCGATTTCAGTAGAGCGGATGTATAATGATTAAATAATAAAAATAACAATTGTTGTTTGCTTGGTGACAATTTTTGTAAATTTGTAAAAGCAATATCATTTATAAAAGAGGTTTACCTGCAATTGACATTTATCATAAATCGTTTTAGAAGAAGGGTATTCATAAATCAAATAAAAATCCATGACTTTAGGAGGATAAATGAAAGCGAATATTAAATTGGCTGCAAACCTTGGTATTATTGTATTACTGACCTTTTTGTTTTCCGGATGTATGGGCGATATGTTCTCTTCAAAACCTGAAGACGGGCAGGTGAGTGATGCTGCCCAGTCTAAATCCAAGAAAACCACGGCTGTTTATTATGACTTTGAGGAGGTGCTGCTTCCCATGGAATTAAAAGTGGTTAAAGAACGGACAGTTGTGATCTCTACTCCAGGATTTATCTCCGGGATTATCACCCTTAAAGGCCGGGTGGAAAGACGGTCGCTATTTAATTTTTTTAACAATAATATGCAAAAAGACGGTTGGAACGTGATCAGCCAGATTAAGTCTCCCGGGACCACGATCATGGTCTTTCAAAAAACCACTCGTACCTGTGTGATTACCATTCGTGATGAACAGATCTACACTTATGTGGAGGTGGGTGTGGCCCCAACTGTTACAGGAGAGAGCGCGTTTCGTGAATCCAGCCTGATGGAATAATGGAACCTGATAGGGGTTATGGGACCAGATGAGGGAATAAACGCAAGAATGAAACCTGATGGGATAATAAAACCGGGTGGGATAATGAATTTGGAAAATAAAAATATCCTGTTGGGCGTGACCGGCGGGATTGCCGCTTACAAATCTGTTGAGCTGCTCAGGCTGTTTAAAAAAGCAGGTGCCAATGTGACAATTGTATTGACACAAAGTGCCCTGCAATTTGTGGGTAAAACAAGCTTTGAGGTGCTTTCCGAGAACCCAGTCCTTACTGATCTGTATTTTGACACAGCATCCCAGGTTAAACATATTGATATTGCTAATGGTGCTGATGCTGTGGTGATTGCTCCGGCAACAGCCAATGTGGTGGGAAAACTGGCCCACGGAATTGCAGATGATGCTCTGACAACAACCCTGCTGGCTGTAACCTGTCCTGTGATGATCTGCCCGTCCATGAACACGGACATGTATCAGAATATTCGGGTGCAGAGAAATCTGGATATCCTGGAACAGGACGGCTGGGTTATTCTTGATCCAGACTCAGGAGCGCTTGCCTGTAAAACCATTGGTGCCGGCAGGTTGCCCGAACCATGGTTTATTTTTGACCGGGTTGAGGCCATGTTAACAAAAAAGGATTTAATGGGTAAAAAGGTTTTGATTTCTGCAGGCCCAACCGTGGAAGCCATTGATCCGGTAAGATATGTCAGCAATCATTCATCGGGTAAAATGGGGTTTGCCATAGCTGCGGCTGCGGAAAAAAGAGGGGCGCAAGTTACTCTGGTTGCAGGACCTGTCCATTTACAGACACCTGTAAATGTGAATCGAATCGATGTCATATCATGTGATGATATGGCTGATGCCATGATGGATAATCTTTTGCAGGCAGATATTATCATCAAGGTGGCAGCAGTGGCAGATTATAAACCAGCAGATCCAAAGTTATCCAAGATCAAGAAAAAAGAGGATGGAGCAGAACTTTGCCTTTTATTGACCCAGAATCCTGATATTTTAAAATATATCGGTGAAAAGAAATCAAAAGATCAGTTTCTTGTGGGCTTTGCAGCAGAGACCCATGACCTTGAAAAATATGCAACCAGAAAAATGGCAAAGAAAAATCTGGATATGATCGTTGCCAATATTGTGGGAAAAAAAGAGTCGGGATTTTCAGCTGATACCAACAAAGTGACGCTTTTTTTTAAAAATGGCTCCTCACAGGATATCCCTTTAATGACAAAAGAGAAAGTGGCCCACATTATTTTTGATCATATTATTGAGCATATTAGCGACCAGGGAATTAAACTCAATATTGATACAAACATTGATCCAAACATGAATCAGGCAGGATAGGTGAAAGATGGGGGCAGATCTTTCGAATAATTCAGGTAAGATATCACAACATTCTGCCACGCCCGCCAGGACACCTTCAAGTCACATCAGATCAGAGTTTTTAAAAACAATCCAGGACTTTAAAGGACATCTTTTTTCAATAAAAAAGGAGAATGGCTTTTTTCCCGGCATTTCAAAGGAATCTGAACTTTTGATGAATGAGTGGGGATATGATTCTCCAGGCGATTTATCTGGTGATTTATCAGGTGATTCATATGGGGAAGACCTTTTTTTCTCTCAAGGATCTGAAACTGCAAGTATTTATATACTGGACAGTATGGGCCGGTTTTTCAAGGGTAAAAGCGGTGAGCTTTTAGTTAAAATTATGAAGGCCATGAGCCTGTCAATCGATCAGGTGTTTATCTGTAATGTGGATGATATCAAAGCGGTGTGTAAACGAATTGATCATAATATCCCTAAAGTGATTATCACATTGGGTTCAAAAGCGGGGAAACTTTTGCTGAATACGGATCAGTCTTTGGAATCTTTCAGGGGAAAATTTTTTAAATTCCATGGTATCCAGGTGATGCCTACCTTTCATCCTTCTTTATTGATTAAGGATGCTCAATACAAACGGCAGGTTTGGGAAGATATGAAACAGGTGATGACCTATGCCGGGCTGAACCATGATGCTTGATAAGTTTTTAGATACACTCATGGCGCAGAAAGGATATTCTGCCCACACCATTCGAGCATATCAATCAGATGTTTTCTCTTTTATCCGGTTTGTTGTTGATCCAGTTGATTCCAATCCGGATGCTTCCAATCAAGATAATGATGAAAAACCACATGAAGAACCTGAGGAAAAAACAGCCGAGAAAATTCTGATCAGTTTCCAAGAACACATGGCATCCAGACCCGAAGGGATTGATAAAACAGACATTCGAAAATATCTGGCCTATCTGGTCAGGGCAAGAAAAAGCAAACGCACTGTTTCCAGAAAATTATCTGCTTTGAAATCATTTTTTGATTATCTGGTGACCACTGGAAAGTTAGCAATTAATCCGGCAGATGCCATTCCTTTTCCAAAGCTTGAAAAGACCATTCCTAAATTTTTAAATATTGATGATCTTTTTAAGCTTTTAGATTCCATTCAAACCACTACCTGGATGGATAAGCGCAATCTTGCCATGTTTGAAACCTTTTATTCTACGGGTATGCGGGTTTCTGAAATGGAAGGGTTGAATATCAACGACATTGACTTTGAAAGGCAAATGATTAAGGTCTTGGGAAAAGGGTCTAAAGAGAGAATTATACCGGTTGGCAAACGGGCTTTGGATGCGATAAACAATTACAGGGCGGTTTTAAAAGAAAACCATGGGCCTGTTTTTTTAAATAAAAATTTAACCCGGTTGAGTGCCCGGTCAATACGGCGTACTCTGGACAAACTGGTTCAAGAATGCCAGTTGAATGTTCCGGTGTCTCCTCATATGTTACGGCATTCATTTGCCACACATATGCTTGATTCCGGTGCTGATTTGAGAGGGATTCAAGAGATTTTAGGTCATGCCAGTCTTTCAACCACCCAGATCTATACCCATGTGAGTATGGATCGGCTGATGCAGGTGTATGACAAGGCTCATCCGAGAAGTTAAACCGGCAAAAGATCAGGCAAACCAATCAAACCAAAAAAGGTCAAATAATAAGGCCAAAGCATAAGGCCAAAGCATAAGGAAAAGACACAAAATGAGCAAAGAAGTTTTTCACGGGACAACGATTCTTGCTTTGAGACATAAAGGTAAGGTGGTTGTAGCTGGTGACGGTCAGGTCACCCTGGGCAATATTGTGACAAAACATAAGGCCAAAAAAGTCAGGCGGATTTACAACGACAAAATTATCACCGGATTTGCAGGGGCCACGGCTGATGCGTTGACCCTGTCTGAAAAACTTGAAGAAAAACTGGAACAATACAATGGTAACTTGACCCGTGCAAGCGTGGAATTGGCCAGAGAATGGCGGACAGATAAATATTTAAGGCGGCTTGAGGCCATGATGATTGCAGCAGATCAGCACAATACCTATCTGTTGTCCGGTAACGGAGATGTGATTGAACCCGATGACGGGGTGATCAGTATCGGTTCAGGAAGTACAGCGGCCCAGTCCGCAGCAAAGGCATTGATTGAAAACACAGATCTGACAACGGTTGAGATTGTTAAAAAAGCCATGAAAATAGCAGCAGATTTATGTATTTATACCAATCACCATGTTACTGTGGAAGAATTGTAATTAAAATTAGATATGAATCAGGAAACACTAAAAAAAATGAAAGATTTAAAACCCGTTCAGATAGTTATTGAGTTGGATAAATATATTATCGGCCAGAATGATGCAAAAAAGTCGGTTGCCATTGCATTGAGAAACCGGTGGCGGCGCCGGCAGGTGGAAAAGGATCTTCAAGACGAGATTGCACCTAAAAACATTATTCTTATCGGCCCGACCGGTGTGGGGAAAACCGAGATTGCCAGACGCCTTGCCAATTTAACGGATTCTCCTTTTTATAAAGTGGAAGCATCCAAATTTACCGAGGTGGGATACGTGGGGCGGGATGTGGAGTCCATGGTCAGGGATATTGTTGAGTTGACGGTGAACAAGCTTAAAGCCCGTCAACAAGAGCAGGTCCAGGAAAAAGCAGGAAAAATTGCCGAAGAACGGATATTGGATATTCTTTTGCCTCCCCAGTCTCCCATGGGCGCTGATATTTCTAATGATCTGGATATCATTGAAACCGGACACAATGAAGATGCCACCATGCCCTCAACCAGTTCTTCAACTAGTTCCTCAACCAGGGAAAAATTAAGAAAAATGCTGCGCAAAGGCAAACTGGACCAAAGAGAAATTGACCTTGAAGTGGCTGCCACCAGTTCTCCCATGGTGGAAATCTTTTCCAATTCCGGTATTGAAGAGATGGGAATTAATATAAAAGATATGCTGGGCAATCTGATGCCCAAAAATACCAAGCGCCGCAAGGTGAAAATCAAGGATGCTTTAAAACTGGTAACCCAGGAAGAGGCAGCCCATTTGGTGGATATGGATCAGGTAAAAAATGAGGCAGTTTCCATGGTGGAACAGTCCGGGATTATTTTTATTGATGAGATTGATAAAATTGCCGGAAAAGCTAACAGTCACGGACCTGACGTTTCTAAAGAAGGCGTTCAAAGAGATCTTTTGCCCATTGTCGAAGGCAGCTCAGTGCCCACCAAATACGGCATGGTTAAAACCGACCATATCCTGTTTATTGCATCCGGCGCTTTTCATGTGTCAAAACCCTCTGACCTGATTCCTGAACTCCAGGGCAGGTTCCCCATACGGGTGGAACTTCATTCTTTAGGGGCCGATGACTTTACCCGGATTTTAACAGAACCTAAAAATGCGCTTGTCCTCCAGTATATTGCTCTGCTAAGAACAGAAGGGATCGAGTTGGAATTTACAAGCAATGCAATCCAAAAGATTGCAGACATAGCGGTTCAGGTCAATGCTTCTACAGAGAACATCGGTGCCAGACGGCTTCATACCCTGATGGAAAAACTCTTGGAAGAATTTTTATTCAATGCACCGGATATTGAAACAAAAAGGATTGTCATTGATGCCTTGTTTGTTGAAGAGCAATTAATGGATATTGTTAAAAATGAAGATTTATCAAGGTATATCTTATGAAAAATAGTGTTGCAGACATACTGATTGAAGCATTGCCGTATATTAAAAGTTTTTCCGGCAAGACCATTGTTGTCAAATACGGCGGTCATGCCATGGTAGACGAGACCCTTAAAAAGGATTTTGTCAATGATATCATATTGCTCAAATACATTGGAGTGAATCCGGTGGTGGTCCATGGCGGCGGTCCCCAGATTAATAAGGTTCTGGATTCCATGGGTATAACATCCACTTTTATTCGTGGAATGAGATATACCGATGATGTAACCATGGATGTGGTGGAAATGGTTCTGGGCGGCAAGGTCAATAAATCCATTGTGGCAAGAATCAATCAACAGGGCGGAAAAGCGGTTGGATTGACCGGCAAAGACGGCATGTTGATTTCTGCTGAGAAAATGACAATTTATCTTCAGGAAGATGCAAATAAACCACCGGAAATTATTGATCCTGGCATGGTAGGGGATGTGGTCAGTATCAACCCGGATATTATCCATACCCTGACAGCTAATAATTTTATCCCGGTGATTGCACCTGTCGGGTTCGGAAAGAATGGAGAAACGTATAATATCAATGCCGATGTGGTCGCATCAAAGGTGGCATCTGCATTGAAGGCTGAACGATTGATGCTGGTCACGGATGTTGATGGTGTGTTGGACGAAGCCAACAAATTAATTTCATCAGTGGATGCAGCAACCATAAAAAAGATGATTGACTCAGGCCGGATCAAGGGCGGTATGATCCCCAAGGTTGAATGTGCGCTGGACGCATTAAAAAACGGAGTGGAAAAAGCCCATATTATTAATGGTAAACTGTCCCACGCTGTTTTGCTGGAGTTGTTTACTGATTCCGGTATCGGCACTCAGGTTTTTGTGGATTAAAATCTATTTTAATAAAATCTATTTTATAAAATCAGGAAAAGAACAATGGACTCGATTAGCAAGACAGATCATTTTGTATTTCAAACCTATATGCGCCAGGGCAAAGCCTTTGTAAAAGGTGAGGGCACAACCCTTTGGGATGAAGATGGCAAAGCATACACTGATTTTTTAGCCGGCATTGCCGTGTGTGGTTTGGGGCATTGTCATCCAAGAATCACAAAGGCTATTTGCGACCAGGCCTCAACCCTGGTTCATGTCTCCAATCTTTTTTATACCATGCCCCAGGCTGATCTGGCATCGAAATTATGCGAGAAGAGCTTTGCAGACAGGGTCTTTTTTGCCAATTCCGGCGCCGAGGCCAATGAAGCGGCCATAAAGCTTAGCCGACGGTATTTTCAGAAAAAAGGCCAAAAAAAAAGCCAACAAAATCGCTTCAAGATCATCACCATGGAACAGTCCTTTCATGGCCGGACCATGGCCACCCTGACAGCCACGGGACAAGATAAGATCAAGGAGGGGTTTTATCCGCTTCTTGAAGGATTTGCTTATGTTCCATTTAATGATCTTGCAGCCCTGGAACAAAAACTGGAACAGGAAAATGCTGATACAATCTGTGCAATCATGCTGGAACCCATCCAGGGTGAGGGCGGGATTATCCCGGCAGATCCTGACTATTTAAAGGCAGTCAGAGCGCTGTGCACTCAAAAGGGTATCCTTTTAATTTTTGATGAGATCCAATGCGGCATGGGACGAACCGGAACACTGTTTGCCCATGAGCTTTACGGAGTAACCCCGGATATTATGACCCTTGCCAAGGCGCTTGGCAACGGGCTTCCCATAGGTGCCATGCTGGCAACCCAAAATGCAGCCAGCGGATTTGATTTCGGCAGCCATGCCACCACCTTTGGCGGGACACCGCTTGCCACAGCCGCAGCATTGGAAGTGGTGAAGATTATCAGTGAAGAGTCATTTCTATCTCAGGTTATTGAAAAGGGGAAATATTTTAAAGCACAGCTTGAAACATTAACGGCAAAACATTCAAGAGCCATAGAAGTCAGAGGAAAAGGGTTGATGCTGGGTCTTGAAGTGGACTCGGATGCCGGCTTTTTTGTGGCTGAGTTGATGAAAAAAGGCTTTATAATTAATGGGATTCAGGATAAAGTCCTCAGGTTCGTACCACCATTGATTATTACAAACCAGGAGATAGACAGGCTGATATCTGCATTGGACAGCCTGCTATGATGTTAGGAGAATTATTGTTTTGAAAAAAGATTTACTTTCTTTACTGGACCTTGAAAAGCAGGATTTTGATCATCTTTTCAAGCGTGCCATTGACTTGAAGAATAGATATGCCAAAGGCATTATTGATACATTGCTGAAAGGCAAAACCCTTGGATTGATTTTTGATAAAAAATCCACCCGAACCCGGGTGGCTTTTGAAACAGCCATGATCCAGATGGGCGGTCATGCCATTTACATGAGTGCACAAGATACCCAGATATCCAGAGCAGAGCCTGCCAAAGATACGGCCAGGGTTCTCTCCCGTTACATTGACTGCCTGGCCATGAGAACCTTTGATCATGCGTTGGTTCAAGAGTTTGCCCAAAGCTCTACCATACCCGTGATCAATGCTTTGACCGATTCAAGCCATCCCTGTCAGGTTTTAAGTGATATCATGACCATTATCGAGCACAAGAATGGGTATGAGAATATTAAAATCGCCTGGGTGGGAGATGGGAATAACGTTGCCAATTCCTGGGTTAATGCAGCCAGTGTATTAGGACTTGATATCGTCCTGGCCTGTCCGGATGGATATCAGATTGATCCTGAGATAATTGAAGCTATAGCCCTGGGCAATACAACCAATATTAAGTTTACAAATGATCCAAAAGAGGCCGTGAAAAATGCAGATGTTGTATATACCGACGTCTGGGCCAGCATGGGGGATGAAGATGAACATGCTATCCGGTTAAAGGATTTTCAAGGATTCCAGGTGAACAAAGAACTTCTGGCAGGTGCCAAAGATGATGTGATGGTGATGCACTGCCTGCCGGCCCACAGGGGTGAAGAAATTTGTGAAGATGTGCTGGAAGATAAAAATGCAGTCTTCTGGGATCAGGCTGAAAATAAACGGCATATGCATAAGGCCATTCTCGAAAGCCTGATTTTAAATGATCCAATTAAATGATGCAATTAAGGAAAGTTGACACGCTATGAATGAAAAACTATGGGGGGGAAGATTCTCCCAGAAAACAGATGAATTGGTTGAAATATTCAATGCATCCATAGATGTTGATAAGCGGTTGTATGACAGTGATATTCAGGGCAGTATTGCCCATTTAAAAATGATGGCCAAACAGAAGATCATCACCCATGACGAAGCCGATATCTTGATCAAAGGGCTTGGAAAAGTTAAAGAAAAAATTGAAAACAATGAGATGGAGTTTTCTGTTGCGCTTGAAGATATCCATATGCATATTGAAGATGCTTTAACAAAGGTGTCAGGAGATGTTGCCCGAAAACTTCACACCGGCAGAAGTCGGAACGATCAAGTAGCTCTGGATGTCAGGATCTATTTGAAACAAGAGACCAGGGCCATTATAAGCCTTTTGTTCGGCTTTCAAAAAAATCTTGTTTTAATGGCACAAAAAAACCTTGATGTGGTCATGCCCGGATACACACATTTGCAGCGAGCCCAGCCAGTATTGTTCTCCCATCACTTAATGGCTTATTTTGAAATGTTTAAACGTGATATTGAGCGGTTTGAAGACTGTCTTAAACGCATTGATGTCATGCCCCTTGGTGCCGCAGCCCTTGCCGGCACCACCTATCCTCTGGACCGTGAATACACCACCCAGTTGCTGGGATTTGCCAAGGTGTCGGAAAATAGTATTGATTCGGTTTCTGACCGGGATTTTGTCATGGAGTTCATCTCCCATGCATCCATTTGTATGATTCATTTGTCACGAATGTCCGAAGAATTAATATTATGGTCGTCCTCAGAGTTTTCTTTTGTGACTATTTCAGATGCCTTTACCACAGGGTCCAGTATCATGCCCCAGAAAAAGAACCCTGATGTGGCAGAGCTTGTTCGAGGTAAAACCGGACGGGTGGTGGGAAATTTAATGTGTATTCTCACCTTGATGAAATCATTACCCCTGGCATACAATAAAGACATGCAGGAAGATAAAGAACCCTTGTTTGATACTGTTGATACCCTTAAAATCTGCCTTGATGTCTATACCCGGATGTTTGAAAATATCACAATTCATAAAGATCGGATGTTATCTGCCTGCAAACAGGGATTTTTAAATGCAACCGACTTTGCTGATTATCTGGTATCCAAAGGAATGGCCTTTCGAGATGCCCATTCAGTGGCTGGAAAAGCAGTGGCTTATGCCTTGAACAAAAATAAGGAACTTGATGATCTGACCGTACAAGAGTTTAAAAATTTTTCTGAACTGATCCAGGACGACATTTACAAGTTTATTTGCATTGATCAGATGATTTCACGACGGATCTCGTACGGCGGAACGGGTTTGAAAAATGTACAAGAGGCGGTACAAAAGGCTGCCAGGGAGCTGGGTCTGAAATGAAGATAAAAACAATGACTATTAAAACAAGGGTTATGGGTGGGTTACTTGTTTTATGCGCTCTTTTAACACTAGCTTTAATGGGATGTGGACAAAAAGGGCCGCCATTACCGCCTGAGGTTATGGGACAAAAAATTTCAGAGCCGTATGATTTAAAACTGACGTATAAAGAAAATACAGTGTTTTTAACCTGGTCACACAGAGTTGATTCCACAGATGCCCAGATAAAGCCTGAAAGCTTTGATGTTTTCATGGCCCAAAAAACATTTGATGCGTGCGAAGATTGTCCTTTCCAATTCAAGCTGGCTAGCTCGGTTCCGGTTCGGAAAAAACAATTAATCATCCAGGTTAAAAAAGGATATAAGTATTATTTCAGAATCCAGGCTATAGGTAAAGATAACCTTAAAAGTTCGTATTCAAAAACGATTCAGTTTGAATATAACTGATTGATATTACGTGATTAAACCTGGAAATAAAAATTGACCATATGGATCTTCACACAGTATATCTAAGCATTGGCTCTAACATCGGTGATAAGAAAAATAACCTCAAACAGGCGATCTCTTGCTTGCAGGCCCATGATATGATAGACCTTAAAGCAATATCTTCTTTCTACAAGACCCAACCGCAAAATTACATTGATCAAGACTGGTTTGTCAACGCAGCATTGAAAATCAAAACCTCTCTTTTGCCTGAACCGCTGCTTGCGGTCTTAAAGACATTGGAAAAACAGATGGATAAAGGGGGCAAACCATTCAGGTTCGGTCCCAGGATGATTGACCTTGATATCATTTTTTATGATGATATGATCTTGAAAACTCAACACCTTGAAATCCCGCATCCCAGAATGCATGAACGGTGTTTTGTTCTGGTTCCCCTTTGTGATATAGGTGCAACACAAGTTCACCCGGTTTTAAAGTTAAAATCAGAAGAACTGTTGGAACAAATAGAAAAACAAGAAACCCAGAAGGTGATACTTCTGGATGAGGAGGCCTAGCGTGAAATTTTTTATTGATACGGCAAATATTGACGAGATTATAGATGCCAATAATATGGGTATGGTTGATGGCGTAACCACAAATCCAACCCTGATTGCCAGAGAAAAAGGCGAGTTTAAACAGATTATTGCAGATATCTGCAGGATCGTGAAAGGACCGGTCTCAGCCGAAGTCATCAGCCTTGAATATGACGGCATGGTGACAGAGGCAAGAGAACTGGCCAAAATTGCCGATAATATTACGGTTAAAATCCCCATGACTGTTGAAGGATTAAAAGCGGTTAAAACCCTTTCTAATGAAGGGATAAAAACCAATGTTACCCTTGTTTTTTCTGCCCTGCAGGCATTGATGGCAGCCAAAGCCGGTGCAACCTTTGTCAGCCCTTTTGTAGGCCGGCTGGATGACCTTGCCCAGGAAGGTATGGGGCTGGTTGAAGAAATTGTCCGGATTTTTGCCAATTACGGCTTTAAGACCCAGGTGATAGTGGCCAGTATCAGAAACCCATTGCATGTGCTGGATTCTGCGCTTTTAGCCGCAGATATAGCGACCATTCCCTATAGTGTGTTAAAGAAACTGGCATCACATCATATGACGGATAAAGGGATAGATGCCTTTATGGCGGACTGGAATAAAAAGAACAGCTAAACAATAGTTGCCCTGTCAATGAAATAGTTTCGTGAAATAGTTTCGTGAAATAGCTTTGTGAGATAGATTTTGTTTTAAATTTGATATTGACAAAAACGGCATTCACGTATATAAATTCCATTTGTTTGCTGAGCGGGAATAACTCAGTGGTAGAGTGCGACCTTGCCAAGGTCGAAGTCGCGGGTTCAACTCCCGTTTCCCGCTCCATAAACAAGGCGGCTTGGCCAAGTGGTAAGGCGACGGCCTGCAAAGCCGTTATTC
>JBDRQO010000007.1:0-2673 GCA_043826275.1 Pseudomonadota bacterium | reverse complement strand
TGATCACTGTAGGCACGATCAAGGAACCCAATGATAGTAAAATCCTTGTTTTCTTCAATCGAAAACTTGTGCTGACACCCTCTGAACATGCCACCATCCTTGGTTTCAAAGTATGGCTCAATCCCAATGGTTCTATAGGCTTGTATCATTCCATGCATCTTGGCTACTTCCATATCCTCAACGGCGTATTCATCAACAAGCTCCCAGAACTTATCCTTAAATGGCAGGCCAAGGTATCTGGACTCAATATATCTATCCCAGATGATGCCCATCTTAATAGCTGGAGATAGCATGGTTGGGCGCACAGTTATCCCCTCGATCTTTCTGTAATAATAAAGCCTCCTACATTTACAAAAATCTATTCTACTACTATGACTTAAATGCATTGCACCTCCTCTCATTTGTGTTTCTTCGTTCTCCCCAAGTGTGCATAAGAAATGTCCCGCCATGCTGCACAGGTTTGATTTACCTCCCATTTCAATCAGATGTGTGCATTTTCCATTGCGCGGGTAGAAGAAGTTACAGGACACAGTTATTATTCCGTTTTGGAGTCTGCCAATATAGTGATTTACACCTTGGACATATCCTAACTTTTTTAATACGCGGAATCCATTTGTGTCCACACCGTTTACAAATTATTTTTATAATTTTTATTTTTTTCATGAACGCATAATATTACTTATAGGTAAGTTTTGTCAAGGATTATTTTTATCAAAACAAAGAAAAATTTAAACGCTGAAAAAACGCTTACTTATAATAAGTGCGCGGCTGCGGGGCGAAAAAATCCAGCGTAGATGCAAGGATTGTGCCAAAAACAAAATCATTTTCTGTGCGTGTTAAAAATTATATGGCCCTTCTGGAAGGCTCGATGTTTCCGCAAAATCTGCTACTCCCTTATACACATACCCTGCCCTGAATTTTGACATTCCATCCGACCTGCAGATAACATACAGGAGCATGTCTGCTTCAGGTCGAATCCAAGCGGGAAGATGAAGTGCACGAATGGCACGATAAATCATGTCATGCAGTAAAGATCCCCTCATGAAGTTCTCAGTATCTATTGTAGGCCCAGAAGGTCCATCCCACCTGAACCCTACCTTGAGTGTTGCCCATCCATCAGGGGACATCGCATATGAGGCAGTATCAAAAGAGTAACCAAGAATATTTGTCTTGAATCTATACTCACGATCAAGGATATAGGAGTTACTTAAGAGATGCCAACCACCAATGCGGGTGTATTTGATACCGTGGTGCTCAAAAGATTTTTCAAACATGACTACTCCTTATTTTTGAATATATTTAGAACATTCTTTAATTCCAGATACGCCCAACCCCCTGACATTGCACCATTCGGTGTTCAGATATTTACAGTCTTTTAAGATACACGGCAGGGTTTCTTTTTTTAGAATCGGACAGAATGTTCAACACACTAAACAGCCTTTCCCAAAAACTCGTTCCTTTAGCCATTATCATTCTTCTTTTAGTTTAATCTTACCATTTCTGCCAAACACCCAGCAGTCACACAGGTCACGTGGGCTCTTTATCCGGCAGCAGTTAGGACACTTGCTTGGGGTCCCATTCCACATGGATGTGGTTCCCCTCGGCGATAACGTCAAACCCTGGACCTGCTGCTGATCTGATTTTACTGATGAAGTCTGAGATCTCTTTTTTCGGGTATCGGAAGTCAAAGGCCAAACCCTCATAGTGGAGTGAGCCCAAACCATGGAGTCCGTCGCGCTTGGCCGTGATGTACAGGTCTTCGCCATTGTCATCATATAGCTGAGCTACCCTGCCCCTTGCCTTTGCCACAACCGGCTGCAGATCTCCGCAGACGTCTATTTTAAGCCAAATGCTCATTTTTTAAACGCCTTTATCCCAAATGGATATTCACCGGCTTTTCCGGTGATGATTCTATATGTCATATGAAGGGCTATTGCGGCCAAGCTAATCAGCAGCGGGTATGCTCTTACCGGCCACATCCAAGACGATATGATGTAATCCCGAAATAAAATATTGCAAGTTGAAAAATATCTGGCAACGGTAAGGGGCGCGGCATTAAAAAAAACGCCCCATACCATCAGGCAAACGTATATGTAAACTGGAGATGCACCTTTTTTTTTATACCATGTGTACGACAATAAGAGACATGTGTATAATGATATTAACGAGATGAGCAGATAGATAACGAAAGCGTGGTCACGGATAGCATCCATTTTTAGATTCCTTTTTCTGTAAAGTTAAGCACCATTCGTGCTCACCATCGAGTGTGGCTTCTGTCATAACTTCAGATCGAGCGATAATGTCCTCAGCCTTTTTAATAACGATCTGCGCTTGTTTTTCATATTTAGACACATCTTGCATTCTTCCAAGCCGGATTCCTAAGATCGACTCCATATACTTGCCTTTCTATTTAAAAAGTTTCATTTTATGCGCCCCTGCACCAAAAGTTCCAACAGGGTGGTTTGTTTTTCAAGCGCCAATGATACTTTGCCGATAGCCTCGCTTAGTTTTTCGACAACCATGTCCCTGCGTTGAAGAAGTTTATACATAAACCATAAAACAATGAGTGAAAATAATAAAAAAGGGTTGCCGATTTGTTTTATAACATCTGTAATCCATGGAGGCACGTTAAACTCCTTTATGTGTAAAAAATATCAAAATCGGAGCCGGCTG
>JBDRQO010000006.1:0-32906 GCA_043826275.1 Pseudomonadota bacterium | reverse complement strand
ATTTTTTTTGGGAGCGCCATCAACTTACCCACCTTTTATGTTAAAACCGGAACAAAAAATTTTTTCTTGAAAAAAATTGTTTCAAAGATTTCCAAAACCCGCATGAGCAGGCGATATCCCGGGTATACCCGGGTGAAGGTGGTTGACTATAAAAAAGCGTTGATCCAATTGATAATACAAGACGGCCAGGATCTGATCCAGGTGCTGAACATGCAGGACATCCTGTCTGATCTGGAAGCCCGGATCAATGATCCGGTTTTATATTCAACCAGCGGTAAACTGGTCAACAAAATTCTTGACGGCCAGAAAAGCCAGGATCCCATGAAGATGGGAAGCAATGCATTTAATCAAAAAGCGGAAAAATATTATATCCATGATTTGAGAAAACAACAGATGGATCAAGGGTTTAAGGTGTTGACAGAGGAATTTGCCAAAATGGATCTGTGGGCTGGATACAGGGACCCGGCTTTAAGGGAGGTCATCAACACGATTCTTAATGGAAAAGACCTGATCTCTTTTCTGGCCGGGGTGAAACACTCCTGCCTGGATGAAACCATGCCCCATGAACTATCAAAACAACTAATTTTTCTGATGATTCTGTATACCAACAAAGAAACCAAAAACTTTGAGAGGCCATAATCAACCATGACTGCCATCTATTCTGGAGTTCACCAGTATATTGAACGAAACACGACCTGTGTCCGGACCGAAAGCCTTATTGCTGATCGGGTTATCCGGACACTCTATTCAACGCTCAGGGAAAATGCGCCGTTTATTTTCAACCTGCTGGTATCAGCCAGGGCATCGGCGTTTCTGGGTTATTTAAACTATGACGGCCCTGGAAAGACAAATTTTTCCAACCCCCTTGCCCTGCTCAGAAGTCTGGGCATTGATCCGGATGAGACCTTTGACAGAATTTCACAGCTCAATACCTATCGAAAAGTATTTGAACGGAAGATCCGGTACTGGGAATGCCGGCCCATGACAACAGATCCTTTCTGTGTGGTGTCACCGGCAGATGCCAGGGTCCTGACAGGATCATTCACCGAGAATAAAGAGGTGTTTATCAAGGAAAAATTTTTCAATTTCCAGGAATTGATCGGAATTGATAAACCGCAATGGACAGCAGCACTGGATAATGGGGATTATGCGGTTTTCCGGCTGACCCCGGAAAAATACCATTACAACCATGCACCGGTTTCCGGCAGAATTCTGGATATGTACGAGATTGATGGACAATATCATTCCTGTAATCCCGGTGCAGTGGTCAGGTCGGTCACACCGTTTTCCAAAAACCGGCGGGTGATCACCCTGATTGATACGGACGTGGAGTACGGAACCAGGGTCGGCCTGGTGGCCATGGTGGAAATCGTGGCCCTGATGATCGGCAGAATTGTCCAATGCTACAGCCCGGAAGGGTATAAACCTGCTCCGCTGCTGCAAAAAAAGGATTTTATGGAAAAAGGACAGCCCAAAAGTTTGTTTCGGCCGGGCAGTTCGACAACCGTGCTCATTTTTCAGAACAACCGGGTTCAATTTTCACCAGATCTGCTGGCCAATCAGAACCGGCATGATGTCCACAGCCGGTTTACCCGAGGGTTTGGAACTCCACTGGTTGAAACCGAACTGAATGTCAGGGAAACCATCGGGAGGGCTGTGTAATGGATCAGATCTGGTTTATCAGCGTTCTTGCTGTTGTGATGGTTGCTGCCATCTGGTGGGGATATAAAACCCTTCCCAAAGAGCAATGGCAGATCCTGGCGGTTGTGCCGAAAGGAAAAAATCTTCATGGAAAATGGAATGGGCTGAACTTGACCTATTACGGCCTGTTGTCAGCCAGTGCTTACGCCTTTGCCGTGGTCATGTTCTTTATTCTGGGTGCATCTGCACAGATCCCGATTATAGGGCTTTGTATACTGGTCCTGGCCATACTTGGCGTGTGCATGCCGGCATCAAAAATCATTGCCAGGATTGTTGAAAAAAAATCCGGAACCCTTACTGTTGGCGGTGCTGTGTTTATTGGTACCCTGATCACTCCCTGGCTGGTTTATCTGGCCAACCAGACCCTGGGCCAGGTCTTTCATTTTCATATCAACGCCACTGTTTTTTTATCGGCTGTCTGTGTGTCCTATGCTTACGGAGAAGGGCTTGGACGGCTTGCCTGCATCAGTTTCGGATGCTGCTATGGAAAACCGCTGAATCAGTGCAGTCCGTTGGTCCAAAAACTGTTTTCACATTTTAACCTGGTCTTTTCCGGAAAAACCAAAAAAATTGCCTATGCCTCCGGCCTGGATGGAGAACCGGTTATTCCGGTTCAGATTATTACAGCAATTTTGTATTCCATTACAGCTCTTTTTGGCACCTGGCTGTTTTTAAACGGCCATTTCAGCGCAGCCCTTGTGGAATCGTTGTTGATCACCCAGGCGTGGCGGTTTGTGTCTGAATTTTTTCGGGCAGATTTCAGGGGCAATCAAACAATCACACCCTACCAGCTCATGTCGGGCGGGGCAGTGATTTATTCTGCAGGCGTGGTTTTTCTGTTTCCGGCACAGGATGTTCTCCCGGTTTTGAAAGCCGGTCTGTCCGCTGTCTGGACCCCGGGGATGATTCTGTTAATTCAATGTATATGGGTCATGGCCTTTGTTCACACCGGAACAAGCACCGTGACCGGGTCTGAACTTTCTTTTCATGTCAGGGAGGGTAAAATCTGATGAAACCAAATTCTCCAGATTCGTTCAATACCATTGGATCAATCTGTAAAACACCGCATACCGTAGGTCCGGATGAACCGGTTCACAATATAAAAAAAATATTTGATACCAATACACCCATCAGTGCTGTGGTAGTGACCCAGGACTCAACCATTTCAGGCCTGGTCATGAATATTCACCTGAATTTAATACTCAGCCACCAGTATGGGTTTTCCCTGTTTTATAAAAAATTGGTTTCAGAAATCATGGATACCCATCCCATGATCGTGGATGCCGCGCAAAGTATTGATCAGGTGGCCCAAACCGCAATGAAACGGGAAAATTTAAGGCTTTATGATCATATCATTGTGACAAAAAACAATCTTTTATTCGGCATTGTTGCAGTCCGAACCATAACTGAATGCCCTTGTCGAATCCCAGAAAGCGCTTGCCGATATCCAGAAGCGATATACAGCCAAGCTGGAACAGGAAGATGCTCAACGGCAAATTGCGATTCAGGAATTGCAGGAATCAAAAAAAATGCTTTAACTGGTGATTGATGCTATTCCCCATGCTATTTTCTGGAAAGATCGCAACAGTATTTATCTGGGATGCAACCGGACATTTGCAGACGATGCCGGTGTGTTGCAAACAGAGGATATTAAAGGGCTGAGTGATGATCATCTTCCCTGGACCCATAAGGAAGTCATGCTTTTCAAAAATCAGGATCAGCGGGTAATGGAAAGCAATCAACCTGAAAATCATCGCCGTCAGGTACAGACCAATTCAAAAGGCGAAAAACGGTTTCTGGAAACCAGTAAATGGCCTTTGCATGACCGGTCCGGAAATATAGTGGGCGTGTTGTGTTTTTATCAGAATATCACCCATCAGCTTCAGGCTGATAATGAACGCCTCCAGTTGGAAAAGCAGCTTGGCCAGGCTCAGAAGATGGAAGCCATCGGGCGGCTGGCCGGCGGAGTTGCCCATGATCTGAACAACATCCTGTCCGGAATTATCAATTATCCTGAGCTGATTATGATGGATCTGCCAGATGACAGTAAATTGATTCCTTCGCTTAAAACCATCCAGGCCTCTGGTGAACGGGCTGCCGCCATTGTTCAGGATCTGCTCACCCTGGCCCGGCGGGGGGTTATGAAAAAAGACCGGCTGGACCTGAATGCCATTGTTCAAGAGTACATTGATTCTCCGGAATCCCTGGCGCTGAAAGTAGAGCATTCCAATGTTAAAATCAGAAAGCAGATCAATCCCCACCTTCTCCCCATTGAAGGGTCAAAGGTTCATTTGATGAAAACCCTGATGAACCTGACCAACAATGCAGCAGAGGCCATCCAGGGAGAGGGCGAGGTGTTGATTACCACCCGGAACCAATATATAGACCAGCCATTGCAGGGATATGATTCTGTAAACGAGGGGGATTATGTGGTGCTCTCGGTTTCTGATAACGGCATTGGTATATTAAAGGAGAATATCGAGAAAATATTTGAACCTTTTTATACCTGCAAAAAGATGGGCAAAAGCGGTTCCGGTCTGGGAATGTCCGTGGTCTGGGGAACCATCAAGGATCATAACGGGTATATTAACATTTCAAGCCAGCCAAAACAGGGAGTCTATGGCGTTTTTATTCCATGAATTCAAATCCAAATAGATGGAAGTCAACACCTGTAAATTTCATTAAGGGGGTCTGGCTAAACTTTGTTATAACAAAACAATATTCACCATTGTGCAACAGTAATCGTTGTGATATTTTATTGTTATGATTAAAAGTTTTAAACATAAAGGATTAAAACGTTTTTTCACCACAGGAACTACTGCAGGTATTAATCCAAAACATGCCCTAAGGTTAGAAGAAAGATTGCAAGCTTTGCATACGGCTCTATGTATCGAAGATATGGACATCCCAGGATGGCGATTGCACTCGCTTACGGGAGATCGAGCAGGGTTATGGGCAGTTAATGTAAGTGGTAACTGGCGGATTGTTTTTGAATTTAAAGATGGCCATGCTTATATTGTCAATTATGAAGATTATCATTAGGAGGGATTAAAATGACTATCCAACAACATAACCCAATGCATCCTGGAACATTTATAAAAAGAGTATATTTAGACCCTTTCAACATTGGATCAAATGAAGTGGCCCGGAAATTACAGGTAAGTCCTGGATTAATAAGCAGGCTAATTAATGGAAAAACAGATGTTTCCCCCGCCATGGCATTAAAACTGTCTGTTGTATTAGGCAGATCACCTGAAAGCTGGTTGCTCATGCAAGATAATTATGATCTATGGAAAGCGCGAAAAGAAATTGATTTAAATAACTACGATACCATTGAATTCGCAGTCTAATTGTTTGAAACGAATGAGGTAATCATTAAAAAAAGCAGCTTTCAATAACAAAGATCGGAGAGTTTATAGATAGGCTTGATCGCTTTAGAACCCCTATCCCTATTCTGTTTCAATCCAATTTTCCAACCGCAAGCCCTCGACAACTTTGCGCAGGTTGTGAGACACCATAGCGCTTTTTTCAACACCATGTAATAATGCTGCCAGCGTGATTGAACTAATACACATCAGTCCTGCATCCATAACTTTATCTCCTATATTTAATTTATTATATATGAAGTATATAGCACAGGCATGTATCTCAAGCGTATATAGCATTGTTCTTATAAAAGATGGTTTATCCCCAGACACTTAAAACCATTGTTCCGCTTTTCGGCTGCCACGAGACGATTGACAGGGAGAGTCTGGGGTGTCTCTTTTGTTAAAAAAAGAACCTGTCACCCAAGTAGTCCTCGCCTCAAACACCTTGGTTTGATCCGCCATATTTTATATATCACGCCCCAATAACAAAAAAATCAGCAATCTCGGGAAACGCCGAAGAGTTTTTTAAATTGAAAATGGATCGTCGCTCAATGAGTTTTGACAGGTTGAGCCACCAAACGAACGCCAAGGGCTGCACACACCTTATTAATTGTGTCAAATCGAGGCTTGGCGTTTGGTTGAAGCGCTTTATACAAGGCTTCACGGGTTATTCCTGTAGATTTCGCCACTTCGCTCATACCACGAGCTTTGGCAGCTACTCCCAGAGCGTGCGCCAGCTCGGCGGCATCACCGTCTTCAATCACCATGGTGATGTAAGCAGCAATGTCTTCTTCGCTTTTAAGCTGCTCGGCCATGTCAAAATCTGGCAGATCTGCAATTCGTTTTTTCATGTTTGAATCCTCCAAAGCGGTTTCCCGCTGTTTGGCCTTGGCAATGTCTTTCTCCTGGCTGCTCTTGTCTCCCCCACCAAGCATGACGATCAGAGTTTCACCTCGCTTGGTGTAGTACATTCTCCAGCCTGGACCGAAATGTTCCCTCATTTCAAAGATGCCTTCGCCCACTGGTTTTACATCACCGAGGTTGCCACGCTGTGCTTTATCGAGACGGCGGCTTAGGCGAAGCCGCGTATACGATCTTTCAAGCCGTTAAGTCATTTGTCAAATTCGGGTAATGTTTTAACCGTATACATATAGGAAATGTAATCGATCGAATACAAAAAGTCAAACAAAACCTAAAGAAATTATAATGGTATGATCGATCGCCCCGGCCTATTTCAAAGCAGCATAACAGGGACAGTCTACTCTCTTTATTGAAATCTCAAAAGGGTTGGCTATAGCCAGAAGTGCTCAGTAATTTTATATCCTATAAAGATGAATAAATAATATCTGTCAGAGAGATAGATTCTATATTCGAAGGTGTAATTTAGAAAAACTAAATTTGATTAATGTTGGCAGGAATTAAAGTTTAACGAATAGCCGAAAGGTGGCCAACAATTGTTCCTAATCAATACGGCTTTTAATCATCGGGATAATCAGATAAAATGGTCGATCAGTTTTATACAGTTGGTCAGGAAAACATGTCTGTGTTTTCATTTCTATCTATATTTTTTCAATTTGTTATTGGAATAACAATAAAAGACCTGGCACCATAAGCTTCAGTGAGTCCTAATTTAAAAATAAATATTTTATCGAAATGTGCATTATTTTCACTTTCCCAAGATAATCGAATTTTGAGTACGTTTTCTTTATCTGGTTGATACTTAAAAGCTCCTTGTAAAGAACCGTTTCCCGTGCTATCAGGTTCCATATCTAACCTTTCTGATGCGAAAGTTTCGATGTTCTTTTTATATGAATCAAGCTCGATTTTTTGGTCCTCCGTAAGCAGTTCACCATTTTTCTTCATACTTTCAAGGCCCTCCGCGGCGACAGCTATCCATTCATGTATCCAGTCACTGTTACTAGAAAATTTAGCATCAACTCTAACATTCGAAGCTCTGAAACCAGTATAGTTGATTATGCTGTAATATAGTCTTGCCATATGTTCATTGGTTTTCGGTCGGGTAAATGTCATAAATGATATGGGGTTAACTTGAATCTCTGACATCTTTTGTGCTTGGTATAAATTCATATTTCTTTTATCTGAATTATGCGACAGCCTAACTGAATAGAATGAAATTAAAATTGAAACTACGGAAATTATCGCTGTAAGGACAATTGTACATTTCGTTATTTTTTCTGAGCTCAATTCATGCTCCCTATCCAACCAGTTAAATTAAATCTGAATTAAGACTACCGTATCAATATTCCAGATGTCTGTAAATAAATTACAATAAATCAGCTTTTTAAAAAATAAAGCGTAAAGGGTCTATTAAGTTTATGTTGTATATAAAAAAAATTACATTTAAATATATGCTGATCAGCGTCAGTTATAATTATCCTCAAAGGAGTAAACTATGTTATCAGAATTCTATCAGATAGTTGAGGTGTTTGAAGCATCCTTAAAAAAGTGTGGGAAATCTTTGGCTGAATGGCCGGATGTTGATCATATTCAACGACAAAGGTTGAATGATCTGGGTCTTGATATGATCGGTTTTGGCGAAAGCTTTATCCGGAAACATATTCATGCAACCATGTGGCTCATTGATGATGCATATGAGGTAAATAAGAACCATATTCAATTTGATATCTCTCATGAGGATTACATGAAATATCTTCAAGGAGACCGCGACTTTGATAAATGTACAATCCAAAAAATAGAAGAATATATTCAAAAAAGTCAGAAGTCTGTCCAACAAATGGTAAATCGTACGAAATCAAAAGCCTATACCCGATCTCAGGAATCGACCAATGAACTCAAAGCAGTATACAAAGCATATTTCTTTTTTATTCGCGCTTTCCACGACGCCTGTTATGGGATTTTATTAAATTTAAATGGACAACAAGCCGGAGCATACTCTAGCATGAATAAGTGTCTTAAAAAACAACCAAAACCTATGTATAATCAAGTTGCATCTATTGATAATTACATTGACTGGTTCAAAGATTTTAAGAATAAAAGAGATAGTATTAAAAAAGGAGTGAGTTTCTCATTATGTGGACCTCAATGGGATGTTGGAGTAGGCTTTACTAAAGTTACTCGTGCAGGGGGAGTGACAGTAAATGTTGATCCTCAAGCTAAGGATAAATTTAGGTTAAAAAATCTAATTATAGCTTTTTCATATTCCACAAAACTATTGGACGTAATCATTAGGCATATTCCTGAATCAACTTCAAGTTTATATAATACATAATACATAATGTTGAATCAAAATCTCAATCTGATAATAATCCTTATTGGAGATACTCACTCCTGACCTGAAAACGCAATATTAAATTTTATACATACAAAACATTATTCTTGTGGATATCGCTCAAAAGACGAACGACATGATCCATGCCCATGTTTCGAATCAAAAGCTTGCTTATCGGCCCTTGGGATTTTGTATGTGTATTTTTTTATAAAAATTTGCCGATTATAAAAACCATAAATCCGCCTCCGAAATAGAGCTCAAGCCCGTCTTCTCCTAAGAAAAGCTTAAAGATGCCTATAACAATCATAATTATCCCGACTGCTTCAAAAAGTCGATTCCATTTCATTTTTAATATTCTCCAAGAGTAAATTTTACAGAATCCGGCCGATTTTTGTCTGGTGTACGCTCATATTATTATAGCAGATACTGATTCATGGTGTATAAATCTTTTTCAAAATTTTTAATATTGATATGAGTGTTGGGAAATTCCATATCATTTAACAAGCCATAAGCTTTTTGTTGTGCTTTGTAATGCGGTCTGAAAAATGCAATAGGAATGATTATACAGACAAAAGCTGAATAAAATATGTACCATCATACCCTGTTGACTATGTCTATTAGGCCTGCCTCAAAATCTGGAAATCAAAACTTAAGACTATTAACAGTCAGTTCAATCAAAATTTACGTCCCCCTATATATGGTATGTCAGGTTTTTTTGAACAAACATTGCTGTTCAATTATATGAGCCAAAGACTTTATGACCGGCCATGTTTCCCTATTCAAGTTGATAATCTTTTTCGTTGAAAACAAATCTTTTCTAAAGCTAAGATTAATCCAATAACCTGAATTCAACTTTCACACATTTCAAATCTTTCCTTAATTAAATTCTCATATCTTTTGTTTAAAACAAAGGGAAAACTCACCCTGTTTTAAGGAGCAAATATGATACGTGCAGATTTACACGTGCATTCAAAAGCATCAAAACGGCCATCGGAATGGTTTTTAAAAAAAGTAGGGGCAAGCGAATCCTATACCGATACTGAAATGGTGTATGCCAGTGCAAAAGCCAGCGGCATGGATTTTGTGACGCTCACCGATCACAACACCATTGAAGGGGCTCTGGAACTGGTTAACGCCCATCCGGACGATACCTTTGTGAGTGTGGAAACCACCACCTATTTTCCGGAAGACAATTGTAAAATCCATATTCTGTTATATGACATTACAGTGGAGCAATTTGAGAAGATTGAATCGGTGCGGCACAATATTTACCAGCTCAGGGAATTGATCCGGACTCAGGATATTGCGTATTCAGTTGCCCACGGGTTTTACAGTGTCAATTGTCGGCTCACGCTTGAGGTTCTCGAAAAGTTGATCCTGCTGTTTGATGTGTTTGAAGGGCTTAATGGCGCACGGAATCGCTACTATAATGAAACCTGGCAACACATTCTCAAAAATCTGACCCCGGGACAGGTCAAGGATCTGATGGTCCGGTACAATATTGAACCCATGAGTTATGATCCATGGATCAAAGGATTTACAGGCGGATCAGATGATCATGCCGGTCTGTTTATCGGGCAGACCGCCACCCAGAGCGGGTGTCGTCGCTCAAAAAAAGAGTTTATCCAGAGCATTAAAGACAGGAAAACCCAGAGTATTGGCCGGTGCAACGATTATAAATCCTTTGCTTTTTCAATCTATAAAATATTCTGCGATTATTCGTCCCATGCCAGAAAGAATGCTCCGGGCGGGATTTTAGCCTTTATTAATACAGTGGTGTTTGAGGAGCGGCAAAGCCGGCTGAAAAAGTGGGTCACCCTCCGCAGGGTGAAAAAAGGAAAACAGATTAAAGACAAAATCGTACTCACATTTTTTGAAGATGTGTATAACTGGTCCCACAGCAAAAACATGGACATGGACACCCGTCTTGCAAACATTTATCATAGCATGGGCCTTTTGCTGGATGAATTTTTTAAGATGCTTCTGGACTCCTTTGCCACAGACTTTTCCAAAGGAGACCTTGGCAAGCTTTTCCGGAACCTGATGTCCTGTTTTCCGGCATTATTTATCAGCATTCCGTTTTTTTCGTCTTTGCGCCACCTGTCCCAGGACCGGGATGTGATCCTGGCACTCAAGGAAAAGTATCATGGAAAAGACAGGATCTCTCAAAAAAAGGTGCTCTGGTTTACTGATACCCTTAATGATCTGAACGGGGTTTCGGTTACCCTGGACAGCTTTAGAAAAGAGATTATACAAAGAGGGCTGGATATTACCTTTGTGGCCTGTGTTCCTGAAGCAGACCAAAACAGGACAGATTCTGCCAATATCATGTATCTTCCCTGGATTGATGCCATTACGCCGGAGTTTTATCCGTCTTATTCCTTGAATTTTCCATCGCTTTTGTCATCCATGGAAATGATCTATCACACCCGGCCCGAGAAGATGATTATTTCCACGCCCGGTCCTGTGGGGCTTTTAGGAATGGCCATGGCCGGCATGCTGGGTATTGAGAGCGTCTGTATTTATCATACGGATTTTTCAGCCCAGGCAGAATTTATTTTTAAGGATGAAGCCATGGCCGGGCTGATCCAGTCGTTTATCAACCGGTTCTATTCATTTGCCACCCGGATAAAAGTACCAACCCATGAGTATATCCGTATTCTTGAACAGCAGAACTACAACCCGGATAAAATGAGCCTGTTCAAACGGGGTATTGCAGTGGAACCGTTTAAGCCGGGTCCTCTCTGGAAAAAGGCGTTTAAGGAGCAGCACCACATCAAACCCGGAACAACGCTGATGTGGGCCGGCCGGGTGAGCCGCGACAAAAATATTGAGTTTTTGATGACAGTTTACATAAAAGCGCTGAGACACAATCCGCAATTGAACCTGGTGCTGTGCGGCGATGGCCCGGATTTTAATGCATTCAAGACCGCATACCAGATGTATGACAGAATCCTTTTTACCGGAGCGGTTCCCCAGGATGAGCTGTGCCACTATTATGACATTGCTGATCTTTTTGTTTTTCCAAGCACCACTGACACTTTTGGCAGGGTGATTCTGGAGGCCCAGTCAAGAGGATTGCCGGCACTGGTAACAGATGTGGGCGGTCCCATGGAATTGATTAAAAACAAAGAAACCGGTCATGTGTTGAGTTTATCTGATATCCATGCGTGGGTGGCACAGATTGAAGCCATTCACCGGTTAAAGACAGAACAGCCCAATGAATTTGCCATGTTGCGGGCCGCCTGTCAGAACCATATCCGGGAAACATACAACTGGGATGATGCTCTGGCTGATATCCTGGGAGAGCCTTGTTCTGTTCAAAAATGGCATCATATCAGTGCTCTGGAAGAGGATATTTTATACTGCGATCCCATCAAAGGGGTGGCATAAAAAGGATACAATATGAGGATTTTATATGGAGTACAGGGAACCGGTAATGGTCATGTCAGTCGCGCCACCCGGATTATTGACTGTCTGCAGAGGCGCGGAATAAAAGTTGATGTAATTTTCAGCGGCTGCGACACAGACAAGGTGTATGATCACTCCGTGATCAGCGAGCCAGCCTTTTTCAAGGGGTTTACTTTCAGTGTCGGGGATGGCCGCATCCAGTATATCAATACTATTCAACAGCTTTCGCTGAGACAATTTATAAAGGATGTGCAGTCCTTTAATGCCAGCGCTTACGATCTGGTCATCACTGATTTTGAACCGGTCAGTTCAAGAATTGCCGGAAAAAACAAGCTTCCGTGTATCGGGATTGGCCATCAGTATGCGTTTATACATGATATTCCCATGGACCGGTCCAATCTGCTGTCCAGGTGGATCATTCAGCATTTTGCCGTGGCTGATCATTCCATTGGCATGCACTGGCATCATTTTGATCAGCCCATTGTGCCACCGGTTATTTCGGATGGTGTGACATTATCAGATACCACGGACCCGGCGCTTGTCCTTGTTTACCTGCCGTTTGAAAATCGTGACCAGGTCAGACAGATGCTGCAGCCGTTCAGGCATATGCGGTTTGCTGTGTATGCTCAGAATCAGAGAGATCCCATAAAAGAAGACCATCATATCCTGTGGCATCCGTTTTCAAAAACATCTTTTTTTAAGGATCTGGCCACCTGTTCAGGTGTGATCTGCAATGCCGGGTTTGAGCTGCCCAGTGAAGCCTTGTCCCTGGGAAAAAAAATTCTGGTAAAACCATTAAAAGGCCAGTTTGAACAGGTTTCAAACGCCATGGCCATGGAACGTCTGGATCTTGGCACGGTCATGACGACATTGGATCGGCATTGTCTGGAGACATGGCTGTTAAAGCCATCAAAAGAAAAAAAAGAGTATCCTGATGTGGCAGACCATATTTCACAATGGGTCATGGACGGGAACTGGTCAGATACATCAAAACTGGTTCAAGATACATGGAATTAAACGCAAATACAGTTACTTTTCAGGTTTCCCCTGAATCTGTGAATTTAAAAATTAACACTCAATAAACACTATAAATGGAGATTGATTATGGTAACAACAATGAATGCGGTCGATATGCAATCTGATCACGAACCTTATATGAATACCCAGCAGCTTGAATATTTTAAAAACAAGCTGATCATTCAAAAAGCAGAACTGCTTGAGAAAACAGCAAATCAAAAGGAAAAGCTGAAAACCTTTAAAGCGGCTCAGTCCGATATCCTGGACCAGTGTAATTATTTATTGGAAATTGAACATGAACTCAGAAATTATGGCCGTTACAGTCAACTGCTGTGTCAGGTTGATAATGCACTCAAACGAATTGACAGGGGCAGTTTCGGGTATTGCCAGTTTACAGGAAACCGGATCGGGCTCAAGCGTTTGGATGTGCTTCCGTTTGCCACCCTGTCAGTTGAAGCCCTGGAAGATCTTGAACTCCAGCAATAGAGGCGTGTTTAGCATCTTTTGAGAAAACGTTCCATATCCTTAAAATCATGAAATACCTGTTCAAGTTTTTCCCGGCTCCAGTTCCAGTACTGGATATCAAGGAGCCGGGCAATGGTTTGATCTGAAAATCGTTTTTTAATCGGTTTTGCAGGGGAGCCAACAGCAATTTCATAGGGGCCTATGGGACGGCTTTTTGTGACCACCGATCCTGCCGCAACAACGGCTCCGGGCATGACATAGACGCCGTGCCCCAGCCATACGTCATGGCCGATGACAACCTTCTGACTTTTTCGCCATTCAAAAAAGGACAGGTCATCAATGTCATCGAATCCGTATTGTTTTGGCCGGTAAGTGCAGTGGTTCTGGGTCACCCGATGATAGGGGTGATTTCCCGGATTGATGACGCAATGGGAGGCAATGGAGGTAAATTTTCCGATCTCACAGTACAGGGCACGGACGGATGTGGACAGATAGGAATAATCATCCAGAACCATATCATTGCAGAAACAGTCTGCCTCAACCTCTGTATATTCTCCGAACCGTCCGTTGATAACCGTGCTGGAAGGATGGATCAACGGTTTTTTGGATAGTTTTTTTTCAACCAGTTCATTGTTTTCTGCTGTCTGGTAAATGGTATGCATTATGCCTCCTTTTGAATGTTGAAACCGGACCTGCCGGCGGACTTAAGTCAAGGACATATGAAGTTGTTTCCGAATCCGATTCCAGGTTTAAAAATTCCATGATTCCGGCACTGGCAATTCGTGTTTCAGATTGTTTGGCCTCTTTTTTCAGTTGGGCAATCATGTTGGCAGCATCTTCTATTGAACACGGTCTTTCCATATTTCCCGGAAGTTCAAGGATAGCGATACTCACCGTTATTAATGGTATTTTAATGGTGTTGTTGCCACGGTCCAGAGCAATTACAAATCCTTTTTCCAGGGCATCCCGGTCATAAAAACTTTCAGCATTTTTTTGGAATTGCCGGGCCAGTTCTTTCATTTCAGGTTCGATTATGGAAAAACCACCGGATTGAATACCCATAAAAAAATCATCTCCTCCGATATGACCGATAAACCGATTGTCATTAAAGCCTGCCTGTTTTAACAAATCGGCAAACATTAAAATCAGGCGGTCACCATTTCGGAATCCATACAGGTCATTGTAAGGTTTAAAATTATCAAAATCAAAATAGATCAAATGATAAGTTGATTTAAAATCTGATAAACTTTTACTGAAATATTCATGGATCATGGTGTTTCCGGGCAGCCGGGTCAATGGATTCTGGTTTCTGGCAAGGGTGATATTTTTTTCATTGATCAGTTTTAACAGGGCTTTTGTACTCAAAATACCAATATATTTCATATCATCCACCATGATCAGGCCCTCATTGGTATTATACTGGGTATAGGTTTCAATGAGCTTTTCAACGGATGAATGAATATCGGCAACGGGTATCCGGGAAATAAACCGTGATATGTCTTTTCCAAAAGATGGGTTCTCCAGCAGTTGTCTGCCGAATTTTGAGAAAATATACTCTTTGAATAAAATATCCCTGTATCAGGTCACATCCGATCTCCTTGCACAGGGAGTATTCATTCCTGGTTTCGACTCCTTCTGCAATCACAAGGCTTCCCATGAAATGGGCAAAATTAACAATGGTTGATACCACCAGCCTTTTTTTGGGGTCATTTTCCATATTCTGGATAAAAAACCGGTCAATTTTGATATAATCCGGTTCAGTATAGTAGAGCATCTGAAAACCTGAAAAACCGGTTCCGCAGTCATCCACTGCTATTTTATACCCTTGTGAGCGATACAGGTCCATGATTTTAGAGATATCGATGTTGTCATGAAATTGATGTTTTTCAGAAATTTCAAAACAAATATTATCAAGGGCATAGCCATATTCTTTCAGCAGGCCTGCCGTCTTTCCCGGAGTAAAATCTTTTGAATTAAACAACCGGTTGTCCAGATTATAGAATAATTTAATGCGCTGGTTATGTTTAAATTTAGCAAATTTACTAAATACTTTCTGCCGCAAAGACAGATCCACTTGATGCAGTAATTCGTCCTGACATGCCTGATCAAAAAGATTATCGATGGACAAAAAACCGGCTTCCTTGTGAAATCGCAGCAAGGCTTCAAACCCGAATGTGTTTCCGGTATGGATGTTGACAATGGGCTGAAAGGCGTAATCAATTTTTGACAGCCGGGATAGCCAGTTTTTACCTATGCGTTTGATCATTTGTATTCAATCTTTTTATGGGTCATGGTCCTGTGTCGTGTATTTGCCGGTCACATTCAATACACAGACGATATGACATGATTTTATAGATTGATTGTATGGATCGTATTAGGGACGTATTAGATTTTCAAGGTTGTATTTTGATTCTCGAATATAATTGAAATACCGGCTGCGAAGTTCCATCATGAGCAATCCTTTGTATTCCGGCAGGAGAATATCCAGGATCTCTTTTATCGGTATGCTGCCCCAGCCCACGGGCATGTGAGAATCTCCTTTTCCAAAGGGAAGCTGGTGGGTCTGCTGTTTTTCCCAGTGGTGAAAAGAATAATTTTAATCATCATCTTTGTCTTATGTTTTTTTTTCATTGGCTTTGGCTGATAGTTATAAATTGGCAGTCTACCCATCAAATGATCATAAAAAGATGATTTTACCCATGACAATTATGGCCGATTATCTTACCGGAAAAAGTAGTGATTCATTTACCGCAATTGTAACACGGGATTATGAAGAACTGTCAGAACGTCTAAAGAACAAATCTGTGCATATCGCACGGATCAATCCAATCAATTATATAAAAATTCGGTAAACTTGATATTTACGGTTTGCGGGTGTACCATGGGAGATTTCAAAAAGAGGATCCGCCAGAGAGATGATCAGATTCGGACTGTGCTGCATATTTAAGGAACACCCCATCAAATTCAGGCAGACCACCGCCCGTTATCTTTCACAGTTTTCTTCAGACGATCAGCGGGCCAGATTGTCCGCGCTTTGTTCGGCCAATGCCAGGAGTTTAATGGGCGCATTGGAATTTTGCCATGAACATCATATCGGTGACTTCCGTATTAACAGCCAGATTTTGCCGGTAAAAACCCATCCGGAGGTGGGGTACGACATTTTCGATTTGCCCGATTCAGATCAGATTATCGACAGGTTTATGGCCTGCGGCAAATTCAGCCGGAACCATAATATTCGCACCACCTTTCATCCGGATCAGTTTATTGTTTTGTCTTCTCCAACCCCGGATGTGGTGAGTCGATCCGTTGCCGACCTTGAATATCAGGCCCAGGTGGCCCAATGGGTCAACGCAGATGTCATCAATATCCATGCCGGTGGTGTTTATGGGGATAAGAGTGCCGCACTCAATCGCCTTGGCCGAACCATCAACACCCTTTCGGAACCGATCCGGAAACGCCTGACCCTTGAAAATGATGACCAAAGCTATTCCCCGGAAGATCTTTTGCCCCTTTGTACTCGCATGGGGATCCCCTTGGCGTATGACGTCCACCATCATCGATGTTTAAAAGACCGACTTACCATCCGGGAAGCCACACGCATGAGTGTGGAAACATGGGACCGGGAACCCGTGTTTCATCTTTCTTCACCTAAAAACGGTTGGGACGCACCCGACATCCGAAAGCACCATGATTATATCGATGTGACGGATCTGCCGGAATTATGGCGTTCCATGGACGTCACCGTTGAGGTTGAAGCAAAAGCCAAGGAATTGGCTGTCATAAAGCTGATGGAAGAATTAAACAGGGGTTCGTCCGCGTCTCCTCCATATTAGGGCTTGATTTTTAAGAAGGGACGTATGACACTGTGGCGTGTCTATTTATCCTTTGGGGAAACCGGGTGAACGCTTATGGGGTTGCAGCAGAACAATAACATTTCCTTTTCAGACAAACTGGTTCGGACCATATTTGACTCCCTGTCCGCCCATATTGCCATTATTGATGAAAAGGGGTTCATCCTGGAGACCAACAGAGCCTGGAAACAATTTTCCCTGGCCAATGGGCTGCCGGAAAATATAAACTTTAACCAGATGAACTATCTGAATGTCTGTGAGGCCGCCACCTTCGAGGGTGCCGAGGATGCCGCCAAGGTCGCGGCAGGGATCCGGCGGGTCATCGACGGAACGATCAATGAATTCCGATACGATTATCCCTGTCATTCGCCAAAAGGGCCTCGATGGTTTTACATGCGGGTGGTTCCCATGGCCGATCAAGGGGTTTTGCACTTGATCATCAGTCATGAAGATATCACGGAATTGAAACTTGCCCAGACGTCATTAACCGCGCATCAGCGGACGTTAGAGGATAAAAATCAAAGCCTGGAAGAGGTCAATATTGCCTTGAAGGTGGTGATTGCCCAGCGGGAAACCGACAAATCCGATATGGAAAATAAAATTTTAACCAATCTAAAGTCCTTTGTGCTGCCCTATATTAAACGGCTCCAGGAAAGTCGGCTGAGTGAAACGGACCGCACCCTGGTCCGCATATTAGAAGACCAGCTTAATGATCTCATGTCCCCCTTGATTCAGCGATTATCCAATGCCCATCTCCTGCTGACACCCCAGGAGATGCAGGTTGCAGCCTTGGTCAAGGACGGCAGAACCACCTCTGAAATTGCCCAGGTCCTGTTTGTTTCCGAGGCAACGGTCAGTTTTCACCGGAAAAATTTGCGGTCAAAATTGGGGCTGAAAAATAAACAGACCAATCTTCGCTCCTTTCTGCTATCCATGTCTTGATCTTTCATGATAGGTTTGTCCTATCGTTAAACCCGCTTTTAACTCTCATTGCCATTTGATTGTCCCGTCTTAACTTATATTTATAGAAAAAACCAAAAGAGAAAGACAAGATAGAAAGACAATAATCGCCTTCCACCGGGAAGGCCCATGATAAAACCAAAAGATACGCGAGGTGATAAAATGACGGACCATAGAATTGAAGATTATGTTGAAAGTGAAAGAGAAAGCAACGAAGGTCATGTGGATACCAGGCATAAAAACTTTGAATGTGAAACACCCGATTCGCGTTTGGGATGTGACCCCGGCATAGACGTCGCCGGATAAACAATCGGATAAGTAATACTCACAATCTGCCGGTGTCTTGACGAGACACTGGCAGATTTATGGAGGGGCTGGCGTGGATATTTCGCTCAGTGATATAATCAAATCATATGATGACAGCGGTGACCGTCGGATGATATTCGACGGCATGACGGCTGTTTTTCCCGCTGGTGAGTTTTCAGTGATCATGGGCAAGAGCGGGGTGGGGAAAAGTTCTCTGCTGAATCTGATCAGCGGAATTGATCTGCCAGACAATGGAAGCATTCGCATCGGACCCCATCGGGTTTCGGAAATGAACGATACTCAAAGAACGGTTTTCAGGCGACAGCATATCGGGTTTGTCTATCAGTCGTTTAATCTGATCCCAGTGCTCACCGTTCTGGAAAATGTGACGCTGGTTGCGGAGCTGGACGGGGTAAGGCCCGGTGTGGCGCGGGAAAAAGCCCTTTCATTGTTAGACAGGGTGGGGCTGTCAGATCGTTGCCACGACCATCCGGACAATCTTTCCGGCGGGGAGCAGCAGCGGGTGGCCATTGTCCGGGCGTTGGTCAATGATCCAACAATTTTGCTGGCCGATGAGCCCACGGGGAATCTGGACCAGGAAACCGGCGGTACGGTTCTCAAACTGCTGACCGATCTGGCGAAAAACAGCGGTAAAACCCTTATTATGGTGACCCACAGCCCCGAAGCCATTGCCTATGCCGATCAGGTATATCTGGTGGCAGACCATACCCTGAAGGTCCGCCCCAAAAGGCCCTTGGGCCCATGATGTCAACGCGTCTGATAAAGCTCTTTTTTCTGGGAAGCCTCAAACACCCCTTGCGGCTGGTGTTGCTGGTGGCGGGAATTGCCCTGGGCGTCAGTTGTGTGGTGGCCATTGATATCGCCAAAACAAGTGTGAGTAGATCCTTTGAATTGTCCCTGGCAGACCTTACCTCCGGAACCACCCATCAGATAAAGGGCAGCCGGTTTGAAATTGACCACTCTATTTTTACCCAGGTCAGAACCGGCCTGGGCATTGTCCGGTCTGCCCCGGTCATCTCAACCCATGTCAAGGTAAAGGAGATGGGGTCAAGGGTTTTGACATTGATGGGGGTGGATCCTTTTTCCGAAACCCATTTTAGAAGCCTGAAAATTGGGGACCCGAACGGATCAGCCAACCAAAATTTTTCCTTGCTGTTAACCGGTGAAAACGGGGTGTTTGTGTCGAAAAACCAGGCAAGGCAATACGGTTTGAGGCACGGGGACACCTTTACGCTTTTGTTTGGGGCCCATCAAAAACAGACCCGGATAGCAGGATTTCTGGACACCGATGGGGGGTCAAACAAGATGTTGGACGGGGTCATTCTGGCAGATATTTCCCTGGCCCAGGAAATTTTGGAAATGGGGGAAAATATCAGCCGGATTGATCTGATTTTAACCGATGCTTCCCAGGCAGAAAATATCCGTAAAATTTTGCCCAAAGGGGCCGTTCTGGTAGAAACAAGCCGGCAGAACAGCGTGGTCCGCAGCCTTTCCACCTCCTTTGAAACCAGTCTGACCGCTTTTTCCATGCTGGCATTGTTCATGGGCATTTTTTTAATTTATAACACGGTCTCTTTTTCCGTGGCCCGGCAAAGAAAGCGAAACGGCATCTTGAGGGCTTTGGGGGCCACCCGAAGCCAGATTTTTTGGGCGGTGATGATCGAGGTGATGATCTATGCCCTGGCAGGATCGGTTCTGGGGGTGTTGCTGGGCGTTCTGCTGGGCCATGGGGTGGTGAAGGCTGTTTGCAGCACAGTGTCATATATGTATTTTGTATTGACCGTAAGCCAGGTGGAAATTGTGGGATATACGCTTGTAAAAGGACTTTTGGCCGGTATGGCAAGCTGTGTTCTGGCGGCTTTTTTCCCGGCCGTGACCGCCGCTCGCATCCGGCCCATCACGTTGATGCAGCGATCTGCATCGGAAAGGTTATTGAAAAAACGATTGCCGATGTTCACCCTTGGCGGTCTTTTGATCATTGGGGTTGCCCTGGGGATTATTTTTGGATTTTCCGGGTCCCGGGGATCTGATTTTATCGGTGTGTTTCTGGCCTTTATCGGGTATTCGTTTCTGGCACCTGTTTTGATTTTCTCGTTCATCAGCGGTGTACTGTTTGCGGGACGTCCCTTTGTTCAGGGGATTGTCAGGATGGCCATGAAAAACATTGTCCGGTCCCTGAGCCGGACAAGTGTTCTCATTGCAGCGCTTGCCGTGGTCACATCGGTGTACATCGGGATGGACGTCATGACGACAAGTTTCAGGGCTTCGATTGAGGACTGGGTGGATGGTCATATCGGCGGTGATGTCCATGTCTTTTCCGCCGATCAGATCCATCCCTCCCTGGATCCTTTATTGGTGGAGGCGATTGGCAATCTGCCCGAAGTGGTCGATGTTTCCGCCTATAATATTCACCGGATTTTTTCCCGAACGTCCGGGGAGGTTCATGTTTTTTCCTATGTGAGGGATCTGTCCGAGAAACACTGGACCTGGACGGCTGCAGAGCCGGAAGCGCTTCCCCAATTGCTCGACCAGGGATGGATCTATGTGTCTGAAATTTTTGCCCGGCAAAACAATATTGTGCCTAACCCTTCGGCCAGTGTGGTTCTTGAGACCGAACAAGGCCCTGTCGCCTTTAAAATTGCCGGTATTTTCCGGGATTTTTTCATGGGGGGCGGACGGGTGATTGTCAGCCGAAAGGTGATGACCGCCTTTTGGGGACATGATGATGTAACGGCACTTCAGGTGTTTTTGGCGCCAGGGACGCGAGTGAACCCGATAATTGACCGGATCAACGGGTTTATCCCGGAAGCCGCCATGGTTCGGGTGGTCTCGGGTACCTCGATCAAACACAGTATTATGAAGGTGTTTGACAGAACTTTTATCATTACCTCAGCGCTTCAGATTCTCACCGCCATTGTCGCCCTGACCGGCATATTGAATTCCTTCATGGCCCTGTTGCTGGAACGGACCCGGGAGATGGGAATTCTTAGGGCCTGTGGTGCCGAGCGCCACCAGGTGTTTCGGTTGCTGCTGTGGGAATGCGCCGGCTGCGGATTTGCGGCGGGGATGATGGCCCTGCCCTTAGGGGCCTGGCTTGCCTGGATTCTGGTTCATGTGGTGAATTTGTGGTCCTTTGGTTGGACCTATGAAATGGTGGTTTCCCCGGGGATTTTTGTTCAGGCGCTTTTGTTGGCAAGTGTTTCCGCGGTTGCTGCCGGGGTGTTTCCCGGAATATCCGCCGGCAAAACCGATATTGGTCAAGCCCTTCACATGGAGTAAAGCCGATGAAACAATTCAAAAACTTATTTTTCTTGCTGCCCCTCCTCTTTGTTCTGGCCCTGGGGGGCTGTGGGCCAGCGGAAACACAAGGGGTCAATATTGTTCAAGCCCTTTCCGCTGACGTGGGGGGTGATTGCTTTGACAACGCCACCCTTCCTGCCGCCCTTGGTTTTCCCCAGGATCACGGTTCCCACCCTTCTTTTCAGACTGAATGGTGGTATTATACCGGCAACCTCAGGACAGAAGAGAACCGGCACTTCGGGTATCAGTTGACTTTTTTTCGCAGGGCCGTGGCCTGTGAGTCCGGCGAAGACCTGCTTTCAGGCGCCTCCCGATGGCGGACACGACAGATCTATTTTGCCCATTTTGCCGTGACAGATACCCGGGACAATCGGTTTTATGCAAGTTCGCGCATGAACCGTCAAAGCCTGGGGATTGCAGGTGCCAGGGCAGTTCCTTTCCGGGTATGGGTTGACAATTGGTCTGTCGAGGAGAAATCCGGCGAGCTGATGTTAACGGCCACTGAAAACGACATCCTCCTCAACCTTCGACTGATCCAAAAGGGGCCGCTTCTTTTGCAGGGAGACCAGGGGTTCAGCCGGAAGGGTCCGCAATTGACCAATGCCTCCTATTATTACTCCCTGCCCCGGTTGATCACCCGGGGAACCCTGAAAATAGGGTCCCAGACCCACAAGATTACCGGTAATTCCTGGTTTGACCATGAATGGAGCACCACTGCCCTGGATCGGAATGTGACCGGGTGGGACTGGTTTTCATTCCACCTGAAAGACGGTCGGGATCTGATGGTCTGTCAGATCAGAGATGCCCATGGCCGTCCCAATGGATATGGGTTCGGCAGCCTCGCCCGGCCCGACGGAACCAATGAAATCCTGACATCGGATCAATTCACCATCCACCCAACCGAATATTGGACCAGTCCGTCCACGGGCAAACGATATCCCGGACGATGGGAGATTCACCTGCCGGGTCAGGATCTTGCCATAAGGGTTGTGCCCGTCATTCCCGACCAGGAGCATGCGCATTTGATCGTCTATTGGGAAGGGGCGGTGCGGGTGGAGGGGATCCATAAAAAAGAGATACAAGGGGAAGGATATGTGGAGCTGACCGGATATTAGATCTCCTGATTGTCCTGGGGGTCTCTTTGGCGGGTTAATTAACGGGTTAATTTAATGGGTTACTTTGACCCGTTAATGGGGATAATCTGGCCGATATCCATTATCTTGAAGCGGTCCGGATTTAATTGGTTTTTTTCGATGTGGCGGCCAAGATCCAGTCCCGGATATCCCGCAGGCTCACTGCCCAAATGAAAGGTGCCCCATTGGGTGGGGATAAAGTAGCGGGCCCCCATCTCTTCAAATCCTCGGACAGCCTCCTCCACATTCATGTGCTGGTATTGCATGAACCACCGGGGGTGGTAGGCCGTGGTGGCCATGAAGGCATAGTCGATGTTGGGAAATTTTTGTCCGAATTCCCGGAATCCTTTGAAATACCCCGAGTCTCCGCCAAAATAAAAGGTGGCTTTAGGGGTTATCAGCAGGTAGGAGACCCACAGGGATCGGTTCCGTCCCTGGTTGATCCGCAGGGACCAGTGCTGGGCCGGCAGGCAGATCAATCGGGTCCCATCGCCCAAATCAATGGTTTCCCACCAGTCCATTTCATTAACCTGTGGTTTGTTCATCTTCGTGACATAGTCTTTGAGACCCTTGGGGACAAAAACGACTGCCGAAGCGGGCAGGCCGGTCATGCTGGTCCGGTCCAGATGATCATAGTGATTGTGGGAAATCAGAATGTTCAGCGCCTTTCGCGGTTTATTATTTTTCCGATCATTGCTTATAAGGGCATTGAATTGGGCCAGGGTGAGGGCCGGTGGGGTCAGTCTTGCCGGCAGCAGGGCGCGTTTGGAAAAAATGGGATCGGTTAACCAATAGATACCATTCACACGGATTAAAAAGGTGTTATGGCCGATCCACAGAATAAAATCGCCCGTGTTTTTTTTAAGCCGTCCGGCCGTGTCGGGTAGGACCCGGGGGAGGAAGGTGCGTTCCGGGTCTGTGTAGTTCGTGGTTGAAAAAAGTTTCCAGCCGAGCACATCTAAAAAGCTTTTGTCCCCCATCTCCATCCAGGGGGCGAAGAAACGGCCCTCCTTCTCATGGGGGGCATATAAATCTTGTGTGCTTGTTTCTTTTACGCTTTGGGCCCATTTGCCTTCGGAGAAATTTTGTTTTTCCGAAGAGGAGCAGGAAGAAAAACAAAGCGTTAACAGCAAAGACACCAGGCTGAATGCCGCCATTTGCCAGCCTTTTTTCATGATTCCACCTTGATCTCCACCACCGTTTGAAATTGGCTGACCATGATATAGGCGTTCACCGTCATACAGACAACTGCCGTGGTGGGGTCATCGGCAAAGGATTTCATATGGGGGTGTCGACTCAGATATAAGGCCAGCAACTGCGATTTTTCTTCGCCTGTAACCGGAAAGGCTTTGCCAGTGGCGGTTACGGAGATGGCCTGGGTGATATCTTCGGCCTGATTTCGGCTGTTATTGATCAGCATGGCCACCCGGGGACTGGCCACAAGGTTGTCATATTTCCGGGTGGTTTCGGGGGTTAAAAAAATGATCTGTTTGAGATCCGGGGTGACGGTCACCGCCACAAGACTGGCATAGGGCTGGCCGTTTTTCTGTGTGGACAAGACCGACAGATCCTGGGAGTCAAACATATTTCGGATGGTTTCCAGGGCAGGGGCGTGTGATGGGGCTGGGGTCTCCATGGCAATTCCTTTGAAGGCTTTTATGTATCCGTTAGGGTGCAGGATCGGCTTATTTTGGGGGTAAATCGTTCCGGTGGGGATGCAAGTGTGAGGCCTGCAGATTCGGCCATGCCCTTGAGCATCTGGGAAAATACATATTGATGAAAGGGATAAAGAATGTACCAATAGGCAATGCCCGGCAATCCTTTGGGTAAAAATCGGGAGAGCAGGGTTATCTTGCAGCGGGTATCATCCATGGCGTTAATTCGGATTTCCAACAGCGCTTCTCCCGGTGTTCGCATCTCGGCCAGGAGCAGCAGCTTTGAGGGCGGCTTGACTTCCAGAACCCGCCAGAAATCCAGGGCATCCCCCACCTGGAGATGATCTTTGGAGCGCCGTCCCCGGTTGAGCCCCACTCCGCCGGTGAAGATATCCAGCACCCCCCGGATCTGCCAGAGAATGTCTGCGGCATAATAGCCGGTTTGGCCGCCTATTTTATGGATGGCGGGCCACAGGGCATCGGCGCTTCCGTTTATGGTTGCCCGGTATCCGCATTGGAGAAGGGTGCCGCCCGAATAATCCGAATCACCGCAATGGGCCCATTCCGGATGGACCATCTCACCGGCATCCGCCCAGCAGGTGTCCACCTGTTCCTGGCGGATGCGGTCCACAGCTCTTCGGATGGCCTGGCGGCAGGAGATCAGCTCCTGGGGGATGATATCTTTAATGGTGTCTTCCGTACAGACCGTGGGAAGGCTTAACCCCTCGGTCAAGGGCTGGGCAATGGCGGCCGGCACCGGTGTCACCAGGTGAATCCACAGGGAAGACAGGCGCGGGGTTAATACCGGAACCTTGATCATCAACGGGCTTGGCAGACCGACTTCCCCGGCAAAGAGTTTGAACAGGTCCTGGTAGGCAACCACTTCGGGACCGCCGATATCAAATGTCCGCCCCCGTGTCGCTTTTTGTTCCAGACATCCTTTTAAATACCCCAGCACATTGGTGATGGCAATGGGCTGGGTGGGCAAGCGCACCCATTTAGGAGTGACCATTACGGGCAGTCGTTCGGTCAGATATCTTAATATCTCAAAACTGGCACTGCCCGACCCCAGGATCATGGCGGCCCGCAGGATGGTGACCGGCACAGGACCTGTTTTCAAAATCTGTCCCACTTCGTGTCTGGAAATAAGGTGACGGCTGATGTTTTTGTGGGTGATATCCCCAAGGCCCCCCAGATAGATGATCTGTTCGGCATGGCCTTCGGCCGCCGCTATCACCATATTTCGGGCACCGATCTTATCGGCATTTCGGTATTGCTTTTTCTGGGAGATCATCGAATGAACCAGGTAATAAAGGGTGCCGCAACCGGCCACCGCTGACCGCAGGGAATTGACATCCATGATGTCCCCTTTGACCAGTTCCACATTGGGATGAAGGCCCCAGGAACGGTCGGCCATTTTCGCAATGGACCGACCCATGGTTCTGACCCGGTATCCCGATGCCAGCAGCAAAGGGACCAGGCGACCGGCCACATATCCGGTGGCACCGGTTACCAGCACAGGTCGTTGCTTAATTTTATTCTCATCAGTTTTATGCTCATTTGTGGACGTCATATGTCGTTTCCCTGTTCATTACGCATTGTCAAAAAGGGCTGTGAAATCGAATACATCCTTTCCTTGCAGCAGATGTCGTTAACATCGGATGGTAAAAAATAAGGATGCTAAAAAAAGTCAGGGCAAAAAAAAGAGTACCAATAATGAATAAAATCTATATACTCCTTGGAAGAATGTCAATGCCCTGCACGTTTAAAAGGGGGTATTCGACAGTCGGATCTCAACCCAAAAAAATCGGAGGATTTTATGCTGATAAAAGATCTTGAACAGGAAAATTTCATTGAACGGCTTTTTTCGCTTCAGCGCTGGCGAAATCTGCTGGATACCCATCGTACCCTGGGCGGCCTGGTTGAATTTCATACACAGAATAAGCTGCTTATCCTTTCCCACAACCAGGAGATATACAGACAGATGGGACGGCTGGTTGCCCAGGGGAAAAAACAGGCCCCCGACCTATTGTTTGATGCCTATGAACAGCTGTTGCTAAAGGTGCTGGCTCTGAAAACCACAGTTAAGAAGAACATCAATGTGCTGCAACATGTCATGGGATATTTTAAACGAAATCTATCCGGAGATGAGAAACAGGAGCTGCTGGATATCATTGATCAATACGGCTCGGGATATGTCCCCCTCATCGTCCCGATTACCTTGATCAAGCATTATGTCATGAAATATGACCAGCCCTGGCTGAAGACTCAGACCTATCTGAACCCCCATCCCTTTGAACTGAAATTGCGCAATTATTATTAAGCAGTAAAGAAAAACCTTATCATTAGAAAGCAGGTTCAAGTTCCATGGCCACCCGGTCATTATCTTTGTAAGCCCACATCAGGCTATGGGTCTTTGTGACCCTTAACCGGGGATACCGGACCTGGATTTTAATGGCAGGCATCAGGTATAGTGGATCTGCTGGAATGCTTTGGCAAGGAGTTCCCTTGTAACGGGTTTTTCCATGCAGGTTTCATGGCCGGGCTCCAGAAAAGGAAGGATGACCTCGGGAGGGGGGCCGGTTGAAAGAAGGATTATTTTTACGCCCAGGGAGATGGCGGAAAAAGCGTTTGTCTCCATCTGTGTTTGGATCTGGGTTAAGATCTGCGTATGGGTGTCGCAAAAGGTATCAAAGCATTCTTTGATCAAATGCTTATTCCCGCCCATTGCCTGGATAAGCTCATCCAGATTGATGATCTGGCCTTTGTCCGTGGGTTTTGAAGATTTTAGTGTGGACATGGAATGGAGGATGGCATCCTCCAGGGCCTTTCGTTTAATGGGATTGGTGATATAATTATCCATTCCCGATCCCAGGAAGAGTTCCCTGTCTCCTTTCATGGCATTGGCGGTCAGGGCGATGATGGGAATATGGGGTTTGGGTGCCGGAAAATTGTTTTCCAGTTCCCGGATGGCCCGGGTGGCTTCAAGCCCGTCCATGACGGGCATCTGTCCATCCATGAGGATCAGGTGAAAATGCGCTGCCTGATACAGGTTGACGGCTTCCTCCCCATTCTGGGCAATGGTGACCTCGTGTCCCAGCTTTTTTAACATGTTGGCTGCCACCTTCTGATTCATTTTATTGTCTTCTGCCAGAAGAATATTTAAGGTGGTATTTGCCAGCTCGGAAGCCGCTTTGGGTTCTTCCAGGCTGAATCGGGTGCTGAGGGTCTCCTGGGCGGGTTTCAATCCATGGGCCTGGGCCAGACAGTCCAGAACGTGGTTTTTATAGATCGGTTTTGCAAGCTGGGCGTTAAACCCGGCGGCGGTAAATGTTTTTGGTTCCAGCCTTTTTTTGGGGTCATTTCCCATATTCTTTGAGCAGGTCTGCTGTTTTTCCAGAGTCGTAATCTTTTGAATCGAACAATCGGTTATCCAGGTTATAGAATAACTTGATGCGTTGATTGTGTTTAAACCCGGCAAATTTAAAAAATACTTTCTGCCGCAGGTACAGATCTATTTGATGCAGGACCCCGTCCTGCCATGCCTGATCGAAAAGATCATCAATGGACAAAAACCCGGCTTCCTTGTGAAACCTCAGCAACGCTTCAAACCCGACTTTAAGGATGGTCTCTGGGCCTTGGTTGATGTGGATATCAGCAAACTCTTATTAGTACAATGCCGGAAAAATTGATAACGTATGGTTCAAGCAGCTCCGGTCTTGTGACTCAAGCTGTAACTGAATATGTGGCATCACATCAATAAATCGATAGCGGACCAGTCACGGGTCAACTGCGAGCCGGCTGATTAATGGCCCCTTTGGGTGATTCCCCTTCAAGGACCTGTCTGATATTTCGGGCAGCTTCCATGGCTATCTCAAAACGAACTCGATCCACTGCAGATCCGATATGCGGCGTCAGCACTGTACTGTCCGAGGCCAGGAGTTCAGGGTGTATGTTGTGGGGTCGATCCTGCCTTGCCCAGTCTTCAAATTCAAAGACATCAGCAGCATATCCGGCCAGACGGTTCTGATCCAGGGCATGTGCAATGGCAGACTCCTCCACACAGGATCCCCGGCCGATGTTGATCAAAAAGGTGTCTGGTTTTATCCGATCCAGCCGATCTTTGTTGATGAGATAATGGGTGGAATCAACATAAGGGGTGGCGAGCACAATAAAATCACTCAGGGACAAAAGAGTATCCAGGTCAACCTGCTCCAGGTCAAGGCTTTCCAGGCCCTGCCGAAGGATCGGATCGGTATCTGTGCACAGAATACGGGTTTCATATCCAGACAGGCGCTTGGCAATGGCCCGACCCACCTGTCCCATACCGATGATGCCCACGATGGAATCATCCAGGCCTTTGCCGTAAAGCCAGGGTCGCCAGCCATGAAATTGACCTGACTTTACCAGGGCATTGCCCTGGGGGATGTTACGGGCCATGGTGATCATCAGCCCGATGGCCAGCTCAGCCGTGGGGATGGTCAGAAGGTCAGGCACAATGGAAAACCAGACCCCATGGCTTGTACAGGCGTCCACATCAAAGTTGTCATATCCTTTGAGTGCGGCACTGACAATTTTTAAATTGGGACATTGGCTCAGAAAAGAGACATCTATGGTGTCCGGCATGAACACCATGATGGCATCGGCATCCTGGGTCAGATCAATTATTTTTGACAAAGGCCAGACTTCTTTTGTTGTATTGGCAATAACTGTTGTGACTGGAGATAAAAAATCAATTATTTCAGGGTGTACCCATTGAGTAATAACGGTTTTGGACTGCATTTGTTTTCCTTTCAAGAGAATTATTTAAACCGATTCCGTAAATTTGCGCCCAGGCCGTCCACCAGTGTAACCATGGCCAGGATCAGAATTAAAATGGCTGAGACCTCCTGGTACTGCATCAGTCTCAAAGAGGCCATGAGCTCAAAACCAATCCCTCCGGCTCCTACCATGCCCATAACAGTAGATGCCCTGAAATTGTATTCCCAACGATACAGGCTTACATCCACGATCTGGGGTAACACCTGGGGAATAACCCCATGAAGAATAACCTGCATGGGGGATGCACCTGTGGCACGAATGGCTTCCACAGGTCCTTCAGACACATGTTCAATGGATTCGGCAAAAAACTTTCCTACCATGCCGATGGAATGAAGCCCCAGGGCCAGCACACCTGGCAGGGATCCGAAACCCACAGCCGCCACGAACAAAATCCCAAGAATCAGCTCTGGAACAGAGCGATAACAATTGAGTATGGCTCTGGCGACCTGGTACACAACCGGATGAGGGGTGGTATTCCTGGCCGCCAGCAGTGCCATGGGAAGAGAAAATATGATGGCAAGAGCTGTTCCGGCAATACTCATGGCCAGACTGTCCAGAATGGGTAATATCCATGTCAGGGTCTCACTGAAATCAGGTGGCATGCTTTCCTTAAACAAAAGGAGGATACTTGGAATCCCCTCATTTAAGCGCTCCAGATCCAAAAGCCCTGTATAAAAAAATCCAGCAAAAATCACCACCAGGGCAAAGGCGGACTGGGCACCTCTTAAGATAAAGTTGGCTTTAATTCCAGCAATCTCTTGGTCATATTTTTCCATAATATATCTCTTATTTTTATAGTATGCTCAATTACATCTTTGCCAGGTCAAGATCTAAAATTTGGGCCAGATCCCGGACTACATCGTAATCTGCGTCTGTCATGACAGCAAAACCAGTGGCTTTAAACGCCTTGAGAATTTTTTCATCCTTGAGCTGGTAAAAGGCATTTTTTATTTTTTCCTTGAGAGCCGGGTCAAGATCCGACCTCATGGTCCAGGGATACTCGGGAAAGGGGTTGGAATATCCCAAAATCCTGACTTTATCCATGGAAATAGTGCCCTTGGCCACAAGGGACTCAAAAATAGGACGGCTCAGTCCGCCGGCATCTGCTTTCCCGTTTTGAACACTCATCGCCACTGCATCATGGGCGCCCAGGAAATGTTCGCTGTAATCTGTTTTGGGTTCCAGCCCCGCAACCTTAAGCATGGACTTGGGAATCAGATGGCTTGATGTAGAGGCGGTATCTCCATAGGCCATATTTTTTCCCTTAATCTCTTGGTATTTTTTTATGCCTGAAACACGGCTGGCAATGACCACTGCCTGATAGGTTTTTTCTCCTTTATATTCCCTGGCCGCAAAGGCTTCAATATCACTTTTGCTTTTGGCCATTAAATAGGAAAGTGGTCCAAAATAGGCCATTTCGAGACGACCATGGCGCATGGCCTCGATCATTGACGAATAATCCGTTGTCACCACTAAGTCAATTTTTTTATTCAGGATATTTTCCAGATACGCCTTTAACCCCTCATTCTTTTTAATAATGGTTGCCGCACTTTCATCCGGCAGAAGGGCCACCCTTAGTGTCTTCGGGTCAGCTGAGTTTTTGGCATAAACCTGGCTTGAAAGAATCAGGGCCAGTGATAAACAGATTGCTAAGCGTATTAACGATTTCATTTTTTTCTCCTTTAAATAATAATAAAATTATGCCCGGAGGGCTTCTCGGATTTCCTCACGGGCATTGATGAACGGAATAATTTCGGGCTGGATGTTGTTTTTTTTGGGATAAATGATAGCCAGCATCTTGTTATTAATCTTGTCCGGGGTATCATCAAAAACAACCCTGCCGCCGGCAACACCGATCAGACGATCTGCAAATTTCATGGCCAGCTCAACCTGGTGCAGGCTTACAATGGCAGAAATTCCATCCTCTTTGGCGATCTTGAAGAGAAAAGAAAGCACCTCTTTGGAGGATTCCGGGTCAAGGCTGGCTACTGGCTCATCGGCAAGAATCAGCCGGGGCCTCTGGGCCAGAGCCCTGGCAATACCTACCCGCTGCTGCTGTCCGCCCGACAGACTGTCCACCCGGGTGAAGGCCTTGTCTAACAGATTCACTCGTTCCAGGCATTCAAGACCAAAGCGGATGTCTTCTTTTTTGGGAGGAAAAAGGGATCTTGTTATCGTGTACCGGCCAAGAAAAGCAGCCATGACATTTTTAATAGCTGTTTGGGTTTCAATCAGCTGGTGCTGCTGGAAAATCATTCCGGTCTGCTTTCGATGGGACCTTATTTTTTTCTTATCTCTGGTGATGGCACCCAGCCCTTTGACCATTACCTGGCCTGATGTGGGGGTATTTAAAAAATTCAAACACCTGAGCAAGGTGGATTTTCCAGCACCCGAAGATCCAAGCAACACAGTAAATTCTGCTTCTTTAAATTGAATGGATGTGGGGTGTAACCCTGTAAAGCCACCTGGATAAACCATTTTTAGATCTTTGATTTGAATCATTTTTTTCCTTTACGGCATTGTGTTTAGAATAGTAAGCTGAGCCTATTTAAACATCATACGGCAGATTTGTTTGGACAAGATTAGTTGACCGTTTTTATTAGGTTAGGAAAAAAGATAACAAAGGAGATTCAAGTTATCCATTCCCAGTTGTCTGGCTTTTTGGGCCGCTTCAAGGGTTGTGGGAAATTCCGAAATGGTGATGCTGTTTTCCCAGGCATCCAGGCAATGCTGTTCAGTGGTATCCTCATGGTTGGCAACCGCATCCCTGGATTCGGCGCAGGCATTGCCAAGGCCGATGATTGAGCTGATAAAACCAAGGGCTAAAACTGTTAAAAGTACTCTTTTTATTTTTTTCTTAATATAACGGCTACCGCGTTCATGGTAACCAGAAACAGCAGCAACTCCATGTCAGCAATCACCCCGGATTCACCTGTCAGCCAGACACAAAAAATGATCAGCGCGGGAATGGCACACCACAGGGCTGTCAAAGATCCGTAATAAACCGGCCGGGAGTGCAGCACTTTTGGGCCGCCACTGCTTTTTGTAACGGCAAAAGAGCGGTTCTTCCCCAGGGTGTGGCCTGCATCACAAAGCAGTAACAATATGATTAATAAATTTGCAGGTGACAAAAAAAACCTCTTATCTTAAATTCAGGCAGCATTTTTCCGGCTGACGGGCATATTCAGCTGGTAGTTTCCGCGTCAGAGATGTCTGATAAGTTGGTATCCATGAGATTTTCAATTCGGGCTTGGATTTTTATATGTTTGCAATAATGATGCGGCAAAATCTTTTCCGGCTTCAGCTAATCTTTCACCGGTCATTTATTTTCAAACCATCCGGCTGTTTTTTTACAGATCTTTACCAGCATCAGCATCACCGGCACCTCAATAAGGACACCCACAACCGTTGCCAATGCTGCTCCTGATGAAAGTCCAAACAGCATAACAGAGGTGGCTATTGCGACCTCAAAATGATTAGAAGCCCCAATCATGGCTACAGGGGCTTATAGTGGACCCCAATGTCAAGACAGTTTTTTGTCCAAATTAAGCGTCAAAATCGGATGAATTATCCGATCAAATTTTATCCAATTTCCAAATGCCGTTTTTAACCTCCATTTTTTAAATTTCAATGTTTGATTGCTTGTA